>JAMOZY010000019.1 GCA_023667695.1 Clostridium sp.
AGGTGCTCTTTCCTTTATCTATTTATTTTTCCTACAAAAACTTTACCCTAACTTTATGCCTCCAATAACCGGACGATTTCGTTCATATGCATCCCGTTGGAACCCTTAATCAGTACAATATCTCCCGGCATCAGAGTTGCCAGCAGATACATGACAGCCTCCTCATTTTCCGAAAACTCACAGATGGAAATGCCAGCCTTGCTTTCCTTTACTGCCTGGGAAATCCATTTTGCCCGTTCTCCTACTGCCACCAGTTCATTAATCGGAAGCTTTGACAGGAATTCACCAATCTCATAATGATAGCTCTGGGAATTCTCACCCAAATCAAACATATCACCCAATACAGCCACCCGCTTCCCCTGGGTTTCCATATGGCATAAAACATCCAGACTGGCACGCATGGAATCCGGACTGGCATTATAGGTATCATCTATTATGGTAAAACGATTTTCCAACTGAATGATATTCTGGCGCATTCCATGAAAATGGGCGAATTCTGCCCCCGCACGCTCCATGGGAATGCCACAGGCATGACTAACGGCAATGGCAGCAATACAATTCAACACATTATGCCTGCCTAGCACACTTAATTCTACCGGAACCTTCTCCTGTCCGTGGACACATAGAAAATAACTTCTTCCCTTGTCATACTGGATATCCTCAGCCCGGTAATCACACCAGTCCTGGGTGCCATAATAACAGGTCTTACAGGCAAAGCTCCCCCGCAGCTCTGCCAGCATCGGATCGTCGCCGTTCAAAAATAAAGTACCGTCTTCCTCCATATGATTTATAATAGACAGCTTTTCCCTTCTTATATTTTCCTGTGTCTTTAACTGTTCAATATGGGCCACTCCTATGGTACTGACTACCGCATGCCTTGGCTTGACCAGCTTCGATAATGTATCAATCTGCCCAACCTCACTCATGCCGCACTCCAATACTGCCATTTCATCCGTACTGCTAATCCGGCTCAGCATAATCGGCACTCCAATCTGGCTGTTACAATTCCGCTGGGTTTCAAAGACCCGCTTCTCACTCCGCAGGGCAGTCGTAATCATGTTACGGGTCGTGGTCTTTCCCACGCTTCCGGTTACTGCAATAATCGGTATCTGAATCCGTTTTCGTATGTAAGCGCCGATGTCCTGTAATGCCTGAACCGTATCCTTTACCTTAATATACGGCTTTTCACCAGAGGCCGTATCATGCTCAGAGGTCAGTGTAGCAGCCCCGGTTTCCAGTGCCTGTTCAATAAAGTGATGGGCATCCACCCGTTCTCCGATAATCGGCACAAACAAATCGCCTTCCCTTACTTCCTTCGAATCAATGCACAAATCCGTAATTGCCGTATTTTCATCCCCACATAGCAGAATTCCATTGGTCGCTTCCACAATGTCCCGGACTATTATATCTTCCATCCTGTCTCTCCTTTATATTCCTGTTCTGGAATCCCGCATCGCCTTGTATAAAAAACGAGCGACACCATCTTCTTCATTGCTTGGAATAATTCCCGTTGCCAAATCCTGAATTTCCGGTGTCGCATTGGACACTGCATAGGTTTCATCACAGATTTGAAACATTTCTTTATCATTCCCACTGTCACCAAAGCCTACCAGGTAATCAAAGCCTCCCCATTCCTTAATGGTATTCAGGGACCGGGCCTTTGATGCCTGGTCACTATAGATTTCCAGATACATCCATTCTTCATTATACACATCTTCATAAAATACAGCACCGGCACCCCGTACTGCCTGCAAATCCCGGTACAGCTCCTCTAACAGCTCCTTCCGCTCCCGAAGGCAGAAATAAATCACACCCCGGTCTGTACAGATACTCAAATCATCTACCTCCGTGAATACCTTATCATACTTCATAATCCGTTCATTCCGGAACTTATTTAGGGAACGGGATTCCACACTGTCATAATAGGTACACATGGTTCCCTGTTCCATGGTATACATAAAGCATTGGAGCTTGTGCAGCTTAATGATGCCCAGCACCACCATGGCGGTCTCCCTGGAAATATAGTGAATCTTATGATATGCCTTCTGAACCGGGTCGTAAATCAATACCCCATTCATCATAACGAAGGGCAGCTTCAGGTTTACTGCTTCCATGATTGGAAACACCGTAGACGGCGTCCTTGCCGTATTAATCGTGAAGCTCATTCCCTCATCGATACACATATTTATTTTCTCGGCTGTCTTTGCTGATATATTTCCCCGCTGATTCAATAATGTACCGTCTAAATCACTTACATACAATTTTTTCATCTCTTAACCCTCAGTTAAAATCACCATACCGGCAATCCGGCTTTTTGTTTCATTTCAGGAAATTTCACCCTGTTCTTCATTTTACTAAGATTATACGGATTTTGCAATGCCAACTTTTTTTCCGGCCTTATCCCAGAAGGCTTTTCCCTCCTCCTGTACCTGAGCAGCCGTAACAATTCTGTAGTCCTCCCATTCCTTCGGGAATAACTGCTGATTACCGGAATATAAGAACCGTTCATCCAAAAGCAGAAGAATCCCCTGGTCCGCTGCCGTCCGAATGACCCGTCCCGCCGCCTGCAATACCTTATTCATACCAGGATACAGATAGGCATATTCAAAGCCCTGTCCCTCCCGTTCATCAAAATAATTCTTCAGAATTTCCCGTTCGTTGCACACCATAGGCAGACCGGTACCTACAATCACCGCACCAATCAGCCGTTCACCGGTCAAATCAATCCCCTCTGCAAAAATCCCTCCCAGAATACAGAAGGCTACTACATTTCTTTCCTCAAAACAAGCCAGAAATGCTTCCCGTTCCTCTTCCTTCATATTCGGCTGCTGGCACAACAGCGTTACCTTCTGCTCCAATCCATGCTCTACCGCAATGGAATATACATCCTCCAGCATCCGGTAGGATGGAAAGAACACCATGTAATTTCCTGCTTTTGCAGCAATGATTTCTGCAATATACCGATAGATTTTCTCATACTCCTGCCTGCCTCTCCGGCTGTAACGGCTGCTCACATCCCTGCCAATCATAAGCATCCGGTTCTCTTGTGGAAATGGAGAAGGAATATAAATAGCATAATCCTCTTCCTCACTTAACAGCTTCTTATAATACCGGATTGGAAGCAAGGTGGCGGAAAAGAAAATCGTCGCTCTTCCCTTATCCAGACATTCCTTCAGATTCCTGGAGGTATCAACACAATACAGCTTAATCCGGAAGGATGCCGGGGTCGTCTGTTCGCAGTAAATCACATAGTTTTCATCGACCCGCTCATATATATTCAGAAACTGATATAATTGAAAATAAAATTCTAACATCCGGGCTTCCTCTGGCAGTCCATGATGATGCTCCAGGAAATCCTCATATTCGCTGACGGCTGATAACAGCTTTAATATTAACGGCTGAATGGAATCCAGAACCTGATAGGTTTCACACTCCTTTTTCATCCCCAGCAACACCTTATTGCATTCCTCCAGCCGTCTTGCAAGCCTGGAACTATAAGGCTTTATCATATTCTTTAATTCCAGAAAATCCTCCTTATACAGCTCTGCGCTATACATGCTGCTTGCCCGCTCATACAGATTGTGGGCTTCGTCCACTAAAAAAATATAATCCCCCTTGATGCCCTGGGCAAAATACCGCTTCAGATTCACTGTAGGGTCAAAGACATAATTGTAATCACAGATAATCCCATCGACCCACAGACTGACATCCAGAGAAAATTCAAAGGGACATACCTGATGCCGCTTTGCATAGTCCCAAATGACCTCTCTGGTTATATTCTCTTCCTGGGTAATGCAAGCATATACCGCCTCGTTAATCCGGTCATAATGCCCCTTTGCATAGGGACAGGCATCCGGATTGCAGGTACATTCCTCCTGCATACACACCTTTTCCTTTGCCGTAATCACAACGGTAGAAAACTGTAGTCCCTGCTCCCGCAGCCCTTCAAAGCCATCTACTGCTACCGTACGGGTAATCGTCTTTGCCGTCAGATAAAAAATCTTATCCCCCATCCCCTGTCCTACTGCCTTTACGGCAGGAAAGATGGCTCCCAGGGTCTTACCGATTCCGGTAGGCGCCTGAACAAACAAGGGACTGCCCTTGCGGATTGCCGAATAGACGGATACCGCCATATCCCGCTGTCCCGGCCGATAGTCATAGGGAAACTCCACACCGGCTATAGACGCCTGTCTTGCTTCCCGGTGGTCATAGGAATAATCCGCCCAAATCATATAAGCATCCAGAAGCTTCTGAAACCATTCCTCCAGCTTCTGATATGACAGCTCTTCCTGGAACCGGCGGATGAATTCCGTTTCCAGATTACAGTAGGTCATTTGAACAGAAATAGAAGATAAGGAATGCTCGGCTGCATAAATATAAGCATAGACCATAGCCTGTGCCTTATGCACCGATACCGGACCTTCCATATCTTCTACCTTTTTATAGACTCCTTTGATTTCATCAATGGTGACCCTGCCTCCCTCTTCCAGAATCCCGTCTGCCCGTCCTTCTATCCGAAGGATAAAGCGTGGCATGGGAAGCTCAAGGACAAGCGGCACCTCACTCCGATAAAAGGAACCCATACTCTTTTGAATTTTACGATGAATCCGGCTTCCCGCCTCCATGGCATCCTTTTCCGATACCTGTCCTCTCCGCTGGTCTATATCTCCTTCCCGCAGAATGAACTCTACCAGATTCCTTACTGAAATTTTAATGATTTCTGCATCCATGGAACCATCCCCATCAACTATACCATCCCGCAATTAAGACTGCAGCATGTTCAAGTCCTCTTTCTGCTGCTCCTCCTTCTCTCTTGCCGCCATCCTTCCTCTGGTCCAGAAGCTAAAAGCAAGGTCCGTAAAATACGTTATAATCAATACCCAGATGACCGGATATCCAATCTGCACCGGAATCCGGTCAATCAGTCCCAGAACCGCCGGCTGGAACAGGGCAAACAGCAATACCACCAGAACGCCCCACGCCAAAGAAATAAAGAGGCAGACCCGGCCTTGAAAATTCAATGGGAAATCCGAATAATCCCATAGCTTTTGATGGAACAGCTTCTCCAGCAGACAGCCGACGATATATTCAAATACCGTTGCAAATAAGGTGCCGGCAATATACAGCCAGACCCATTTTCCATCCAAGGGCTTCATCACAAAATAAAGAAATAAAAAAGCAACTCCATACATGGTGCAGATAGGACCCTTATTAAAGCCCCGGTTCAGAATGAGCTTTTTATTCCGAATGGATTCAAAGATACATTCCATCAGCCAGCAGCCGCAGCCATAGATAAAAAAGGAATAGGCCGTTTGATAAAAATTAATTCCCATAAATTCATAAAAAAATAATTGCTTCATCTTCCGTTACCACCTCTTGCTGTTCCCGTCCTTCTATCTCTCATATACAATCTTCTGAGCAATGGATTCTGCTGCTTCCTTTCCCTTAAGGACTTCTGTCAGCGCCAGACCAAAATCAATGGCAGTCCCCAGTCCGCGGCTGGTAATAAAATTCCCATCGATTACCACCGAATCATAGGATACCTTTGCTCCCAGCAGTTCTGCTTCCATCCCCGGATAGCAGGTCGCACGTTTCCCCTCCAGCAGCCCCATGCTGCCATATACCGTAGGCGCTGCGCAAATGGCTGCCAGATATGTGTTCTTTTCCGCACACTGACGAATCAGCGCACCTAAGCCTTCGTGTGCTTTCAGATTGGGGGTTCCCGGAATTCCTCCCGGCAGAATCAGCATTTCCGCTTCTTCCTGCATCTCTTCAAACAAAATATCCGCCATCAGCTCTACCTGGTGGGAACTGATTACATTCCGACGCTTCATAATGGAAACCGTCTGAAGCTCTACACCAGCCCGGCGAAGGAGGTCAACCACCGTCAGACCTTCTACTTCTTCAAACCCATCTGCCATAAATAAATATACCATACCGATTTCTCTCCTTTTCTTTTCTATATCCTGTTTTCCGCAAGCCGTCTCCCGAACTTCTTACTGCCTCCGCTATGCACTGGTCCAACCTATCTCAGGTCATATTGCTGCCAAAATTCCAGCCTTATTATAGCTTGCATTCACCTACTACTATGTTATAATCAGAATACCTAAAAAAGTCAATATACCAGACTTTACAAAATCAGATATTTTTCCTTACAATATCGTATCCGATTGTGAAAGGCATAACCGATTATAGTCACCGGAAAGACTTTTTCTGTCAACTACAATGTTATTTTACAGCAGAAAGGAATCAAAATGGAAATCGAACGTAAATTTTTAATCAAAGAAATACCGATGCCCCTGGATTGCTATCCGGCTCTGGAAATCGAGCAGGGCTACCTGAACACTTCACCGGTTCTGCGTATCCGCAGAAGGAATGACGCTTATATCTTTACCTATAAATCCTCCGGACTCATGAGCCGGGAGGAGCTGGAGGTGCCATTGAATAAGGAAGCCTATCTGCACCTTCTTCCCAAATGCGATGGAAATCTGATTTCCAAAACCCGCTACCAGATACCGGAATCCCAGGGATATACCATCGAGCTGGATGTATTTCACGGCTGCCTGGAAGGTCTGGTCCTGGCCGAGGTGGAATTTCCCTCGGAAGCCCAGGCATATGCCTTTCAGCCGCCGGAATGGTTCTTCCAGGAGGTCACCCAGGAACTAACCTTTCATAACAGCAATCTGGCTGTTTCCGAACCGGAAGCGATTCTGAAGGCAGCCGGCATTCATTAAAGAAAGAATTTCGGACGGTCCGATTCATCATCCTGCTTCTGTACAGTCGGAAGCAGCAGAGAACTCATTCCCCGGGTCATATAGTTGCAGGTAATAAAAATACCCACAATACTTCCAATGTAATAAAGAATCACAAAGCCTGCTACCTGTAGGATGGATTCCAATAAAATCTGAATGGACTTTGCGTATAAGGCAATCACATAAATCTGACCGAATTTCAGATTCAGGCCTAAGGTTTTATTCATCACCCAGCCAAACAAGGCAAAGAATAAGGCACTCAGCATATAAATCAAAACATTTCTGATAAATACCATAATACTATAGAACACCAGAAATGCCGGTGCCATATTGTATAATTCCTGATTGTTCAGGGTCACCATATCCATCTCAGCAAAATCAAAAGGAATATCGGTCATATTACAGACCATATTGGTCCGGCTCAGCATATAAACCACCGGTATCGATGCAGCAGTATCCATTTCCTCAGCTTCGGCTATGGCATCCTCCTGTGTATATGCATCAACAGAGGTATCAATGACCAGACGGACACCGGAGCGTTCCAGCTCTACCGGAATCTCTACCTGTAATTCCCCCTGCTCCAATTGAAAATCCGGAATTCCTTCCAGCAGCAGATTCTTTAAGCCGCCCATGCTTTGTAAATAGGCTGCCACCGGTATCCCGAATTGGATTACAGTAATCAACAGGATTAATACCAGAAAATAACAAATATGCTTTCCCAGCGACTGCTGAAATAATGATTTATACCATAAGGGCTTACTCAATGCAATTCTGATTTGTTCGGTAAAACTGATTTTTTCCTTCATGAATGAAATCCTTTCTGTGTAACGGAACCAGCCGGTTCCCTGTGGGCCATATTTTTCGGTATTTTCACGGTAACAATCGTACCCTTGTATGGTCTGCTATTTACCTCGACGGAAGCGCCGAGATAGTATTCCAGCCGTTCCCGGACCACCTGCATGCTGGTGGGTGTGGTCTTGCGGTATAACAAATCCGTATCAAAGCCCATGCCCTCATCCACAATCTGAATCGCATAGGAATCCCGGCGTTCATAGCTTCGGACGGTAACCTGGCCGGAGCGCTCCTGCTTCTCCATGCCGTGCTTCACGGCATTCTCCACAATGGCTTCAATGCTCCTTGCCGGAACGGCAAAATCATGCATCTTATCTTCAATCACTACCGTCAGATTCGGTATCCGCATCTGCTGAAGCTCTAAATAAGCAGCAATATGCTCTAACTCCTCCGGAAAAGGAATCAACCGCTCCTCCCGGACTGAATCAAGATTATAGCGAAGATACTTGGAAAATGCAAATACAAATTTCGCTGAGCTTCGGGAACCGGCTTTTGTCATAGCCAAAAGCGAGTTCAGGGAAGCAAATAAAAAGTTAGGACTCATCATCGTCACTGCTATGGACCGCTGGCTCTGGTATTCCGCCTCAACATGCTCCACCCGTTGGTCCATCTGCTTCAAAACCACCTGAACGACAATGGCAAGCAGCAGGAACAGATACAGAATCACTCCAATTTGCCAAAGGGTGCTTTCCAGCTGATATAAGGGATTGGGCCGGATAAATACATTCACAATTCCTATCACCGCTAACAGGGTATTGGATATGGCAATGGCCCGCAGCTCTTTCCGCCCATAACGCAGCCATCCCACCAAAAGCCCGGTTGTACACACCAGAAAGCCTACGCTGTATAAAATGCCCAGGATATCATAGGTAACCGGAAATTCCAACAAGCCAAGAAGCTGAAGAATCACTACAATTACATAAAGAACGGCAGAAGCAATCACCCCGAAATCAATGGCGGTAATCAGCTGCGGCTTCTGGGCAAAGCACCGGAGAAACATCAGATAGACCACCGGAATTGCCATCCGGGTCAATATATGAAGCAGCCAGAACAGATATCCATTCTTTACAAATACAGAAATCAATGGACTCCCGCTGATGCTCCATATAGCTATCACACATGCCAGCAGCATATAATACCGGAATTGAAAATCCAGCTTCTTCTGTATCTGAAGTCCCAGGGCAATCCAAACAAGTCCCCCGGATAAGAGGAGCAGCAGCACCGAAAGCAGAATATTCCATCCACTTTCTTTCCACTGCTGATGCAATAATGCACTACGGCTTCCCGCTTCCACCTTGGTAAACAAACCGGAATACGCACCATAATCCGATATCTGCGTAATCGTAATTAATTGTCCGGCATACTGCTGGTCAATGGGGACAAAATTCCAGTTTGGAACCGGAGAGCTGAGAAAGGGCCTCCTTTCGTTCACACCATACTGATACAAAATCGTATCTCCCGCCTTCACCTGCACTTCATTATACACCGAGCGAAAGGCAATCCCATAATCCATTCCGATATCCTCCGGAAGAAAATGTGAAATACTTACTGCCGTTCCCTTCGGCGTCTCCAGATTGCAGGGCAGGTCCGTCGCCCAGTCATAGTCTTGATTGGTTTCAACAATCCATGCATCATTCATATCGGCAACATCTGCATAGGCAGCCCGCTCCCTCGGGGACTGATATATCACACCGCCAAGAATCCCCAGCAGGAAAATCGTCCCAATTACAATCGCCAGTATAATATTTAATTGTGACCAACTTATGTTTTTCATGACCGTTTTATAAATCCTTTATTGATTCTTATTGTTTTCTTTATAAATGGAAATATTCCATGGCATAGGCAAGTCCGTCCTCATAGATGGATTTTGTCACAAACTCCACTGCGTTCTGCACAATCTCCGGACTGCCTCCCATGGCTGCGCTGTGTGCCGCACCGGTCAGCATGGACAAATCATTGGTGCTGTCGCCAAATGCATAGCTGTTCTCATAGGGAATCCGGAAATACTCCAGCAGATACTGAATACCCGTTCCCTTACTAAATCCCTGGGGTACGATTTCACACATACCATAGCCATCCGCCTGTCCCCGGTCAATATACTCGAATTTCCCCTGCAAAAAATCACGAAACACGCTTATGTCCTGCTCCAGGGGATACCATGCCGTGAATTTATCAAAATAAAACCGCTCATCCCCTACATCCACCATCGGTCTGCCGTCCTGGGAAAAATAAGCCATTAATTCCGCCAGCTTTTCATTGTCCATCATGGCGGAATCATAACCATTCATATCTGCTGCCTCATACAATACCGCCATCCGGCAGGCTCTTGTTACCGTTACCGTTTCCCGGCAGATTTCCTTCGGAATCCGGTTCCGCAGCAATTCCCTGCCCTGGTAGTATATATTCGTGCCACAGCCACAAACATACCCGTCAAAGCCCAGCTCCCGAATCATAGGTTCAATATTCAGATATACCCGTCCGGTATTGACAAAGGCCAGATGCCCCTTCGCCCTTGCTCCGGCAATCGCCCGGCGGGTACTGTCCGGAATGGTACGGGTGCCGTCCTCCGTCAATATGGTACCGTCAATATCAAAAAATAAAATACTGCGCTCCACGAAAATCACCTCATTATCGCTCAATAGGAATAGTATAACACAAAAATCCTCCATATGAAATCTTTTCCATATGGAGGACGCATTTTATTATTCATTCCGGATGGCAGCTAACGGACTGAGCTTCGTTGCCCGCTGTGCCGGAAAGAAGCCGGCCAGCATTCCAATCAGGGTCGAGAAGATAATGGCAACCAGCACCAGCCAGAATGGGATAATGGAAAGCTTCGAACCTTCATAGCCCATGGCAGCCGGCAGAACCAGATTACAGAGGAAGGACAGCACATAGCTGATGATTAAGCCCACAATTCCGCCGATAAATCCAATAAATGCCGCTTCTGTCAGGAACATGGTGCGGATATTGCCAAGGCTGCAGCCCAGCACCTTCATAACACCAATCTCTTTGGTACGCTCATAAATCGACATCATCATCGTATTGGCAATGCCGATAGCGGCTACAAAAAGAGAAATCGCTCCAATTCCACCTAAAACAGCCTCTACGATTAACAATTCCTGCTGTGCCGACTCAATCCACTCGGATTCACTATATGCCTCATATCCCATATCCGTAATTCCGGTCAGAACCTCTTCCACATAATCCAGGTCATCTACGGATACAATGGCAGTATCATAACAGAAAAACCGGTAGGGATTTCCATTCTTATCCGTAGGCTGGTTGGGAATCGCCTGTCCCCGGTAAGTGGTTTCCAGATATTTTTTCAGTGAATCGATATCGGTATAAATCCGCCAGCAATACTCGTTATAATCCTCCGGACCGCCCTCTACCAGACCGACGACCGGAAAGATATTTTTTCTTGTGGGCTGTTCTACATAATTTCCCTCCGAATCCATCACATAGCCGGATTCAAACTCGGTAAACAAGGTCCGATTCATCAAGTCAACATCTGCAAGCTCTTCTCCGTTGCTTTCATAATAGGGCGTATAATAACTGTTCGTATCATAAAAGTCACAGATTACACCATTTCCAATCAGCAATTCCATCTTCTTTGTGTTCGGCGCCGGCCTGGTACCGCCCTCCGCCACCGGAATCTTCGCCAGATACTCCTGGGAAACGCCATAAAGCTGTACCCCGGTTTCATATTTTCCCTGGCTTATGATAACATAAGACTCCAGCTGCGGTGTGGCAGCCGTTACATGCTCCATCTGCAGGAATTCCTCCATGGTCTGGTCCGTCATCAAAAGAGAATCTTCACTTCCGCCCCAATTATAATTATATACCGTTATATCCGTCATACTGCCCTGAGAGGTAATTTCCCCAAGCATTGCACTTTTTAATCCGATTCCCAGCGAAAGCATGACAACAATGGATGCAGTTCCAATCATAACACCCAGCACCGTTAATACGGTACGAACCTTCCGTTTCCATAGATTCCCTGCACTCATTGCAATAATGTCAGAAAATCTCATGTTCAATTCTCCTTATCCATATCCGATAACAAATCCTCGTCTATTTCATCCTCTAAGGCCTCTGCTTCCTCTGCTTCCTTCCGTTTCTTTTGCTTTACCACAATCAGGATGACCACAACCGCAGTCACAACAAGCCCAACCAGAACACCGGCTGCAATCAGAATACCGGTTAGCGGTCCCGAAGCCGGTTCCTCCTCCGGCTCGTCCACGAAGAACTCCTCCCCCATTTCTTCCACAACAAATACCGTTACTTCACCCTCATAGGTACACTCTTCTCCTGCCGAGTCCTCGTAAGTCAGAATCAGCTTTACGTTACCGTCATCCTTAGTCAGCGCTACGCCGGTCACCATAACATCTGCATAGCCGGTAGCGCCTGCTGCAATATTCCCTACAAAGGTTTCCTCACATTCGATGGAATCTCCTTCCAAACGCGCCTGTACATTAACCAGGGTACTCTTCCCCAGATTATTGATATTAAAGCTGACGCTTCCCTGGTCATAAACATGAATCGTATCCGGTGAAACCGTAATCTCCGTCACCTTGATTCTGGCCTCCTGATAAACCGGAATGGAAATATTCTCTATGGATTCAAAGGGATTTGCCTGTCCATCCTCATAATTACAGGTCAGGGTCAGTACATAGGGCTTTGGCTCTAAGCTTGCCAGCGCAGACATTTCTATCGTAATATCCGCCGTCTTTCCAGAGCCTATGCTGGAAATAAACTGGGTACTGGAGCCGGAAGCCGGAAGGAATTCCCCGTTGGCTGTCTCCAGACTGATTTTCATATTGGATACCGCCGTCCGGCTGGATGTATTCTGCAAATGTAAGGTTAATGTGAAATCCTGTCCGGCCAATACCTTCTCCGGATTCGTTTCAAATCCGGTCACAATCACCCGGGGCGTCGATACTGCCGGTGTCTCTGTAGCCGGCGCCTCCGTAGCTTCCGTCGGTGCCGGGGCGCCCTCGAACTTCAGATTTACCGTCTTAATGACCGCATAAGCCACTCCATCCTTCACATATTCCACATGAAACTCCACCGCCTGATAGCCGGTGGCTACATCGCTGCGAACGGTAAAGTTATAATTTGCCGTTAATTCCTTCGTGGTTTCATTGCCTTCCACTACCATATATGCCGCATCATTGGTTTCAAAGGGAAAATTCTCGGAAATCATCGGTGATATACTGGTGATATAGCCATCGCCTTTCAGCTTTGCAACAAATCCAACGGTGGCCGTTTCTCCATACTTTGCAGCCGGTGCATTCAGTCCGGTCAGCATAATATCGGAATCTCTGCCAATAGCTGCATTCTTGTCCGCATCCGATGCATCCCCTCCGGTCTGTGCCTGCAACACATAGCTTTGATTCTCCGGTGCAGAGAAGCCGCATACCGGAACCGCCAGCCATGCGCTCATGGCAATGCACCCGATTACTTTTCTTATCCATGCTCCATACGTTCTCATTCTTTTATTCCTCCTCACCCACTGTGACACCGTTTTTCCATTTGGAAGTATTATCTTCAATCTCTGTAATCCTGCCGTCCTTAATATGTATAATCCGGTCTGCATAAGAGGCCAGCTGATTATCATGGGTTACCATGACCAATGTCTTTCGGTGCTTATTCACTACATTCCGCATCAGCTTCATCATCTCCGCTGATGTAACGGAATCCAGATTACCGGTGGGTTCATCTGCAAATACGATATCCGGATTCAGGACCAATGCCCTTGCCATGCCAACCCGCTGCTGCTGACCGCCGGACATCTGATTCGGCCGATGCTTTTTGTGCTTCTCCAGTCCTACCAGCTTAATCATCCGCTCCGCCCGCTTCATCCGTTCCTTCTTCGGTATGCCGCGAAAGCTAAGGGGCAGCGCCACATTCTCAATAGCATTCATGGTTCCCATCAGATTAAAGGACTGAAAAATAAACCCCACATGCTCTCGGCGAAAGGTAACCAATTGATTCTCGTTCAGCTTTTCAATATGCTTCCCCCGAATGGCAATCTGTCCCTTCGTAGGATGCTCCAGTCCCGCCAGCATATTCAGCAGGGTGGACTTACCGGAGCCGGATGTACCTACAATGGCACAAAACTCTCCTTCATATACCTTGAAGGATACTCCATTCAATGCCCGGACCTTATTGGTCCCAATCTTATAGATTTTATACAGGTCCTCCACCTCTACAACTACGTTCTGCTCGTCCAACCGCTTCCCTCCTCCTGCTTCTCTGTCCTGTCATCCAAACAGCGCCTAGCTTCTGCTGCATCCGGTTTGTTTGGCGATTCCACACTTGCTTTCTCACCGGAATTTCCTTCATCTGGTAGTATAGCACAGTTTCTCCACACAAGATATAGTAGAAAACGCTTAATAATCTTAACTTTTTCTTACAGCCATTGCTTATATTTTGACTCCTCATCCAGAAATACCACGCCAATAATGCCGGTACCCGTATGGGCGCCAATGGCACAGCCTACAAAATTCTCAAGAAAGCGTACCTCCCCGTAAGCCTCCCTTATCCTTTCTTCCACCTGCTTCATGGTGCCATAATCATCTCCGTGACAGATTCCATATAACTGTTCCCCCGGATTTTCACATACCTCTCCAATCATTTCTACAATCCTTCGCAGAGACTTGCTCCGTCCCCGTACCTTCTCGATTGCCTTTAGGGAACCATTCTCATCCATATGAATAATCGGCTTAATATCCAGCACACCGCCTACCACCATGCTGGTCCGGCTTAGCCGGCCGCCCTTATACAGATATTCCAGAGTCTGTACCGTAATCAGATGCTTCATATGCTCCCGGTGATACTCCAGAGCCGCAATGACAGTGTCCTTATCTGCTCCATGCTCCTGCATGACCAAAGCATAATACACCAGAAGGCCAAAGCCCATGGAGGCGCATTTCGAATCCACAATCGTCATATCCCACTCCGGGAATTCCTCCACCAGTTCCTCCTTCGCCATACGGGCTGCATTGAAGGTGCCGGCAAGACCAGTGGAAAAGCATACATAAATGACGGATTCTCCCTCCTCCGCATAAGGCCGGAAATGCTCCAGAAACATGTGGGTATTGATGTGATAGGTAGAAATCTCCATGTTTTCCCGCTGCTTCTGATAAAATTCTTCCGGAAATATAGTTTCGCCATCATAATAGTCCACGCCTTCTACGACTACGGGCGTCGGAATGACATGAAGCTTATATTTCTCTATGATTTCCTTCGGCATGTCCGTTGCCGAATCCGTAATAATCGTATAACTCATTTGCTCTCCTATCTGTTTCTTCCAGTTCCGTTCTCGATTCTTCTCTTTATTCTATCCGGAATTCTATTCCTTTAAGCACTCCAGCTCCTGCATCCATAAGCTGACACTGGCATCACTCGGCATCCGCCAGTCGCCCCGGGGCGATAAGGCAACCGTACCTACTTTGGGGCCGTCAGGTACGCAGGAACGCTTGAACTGCTGGCTGAAAAACCGCCAATAGAACTTCTTCAGCCATTTTAAAATCATCTCCGTTTCATATGTCTCCCGAAATGCCTGCCGGGCAAGCCGGTATATCTTGGCTGGGGAAAAGCCAAACCGCATCATATAGTACAGGAAGAAGTCATGCAGCTCATAAGGTCCCACCACATCCTCCGTCTTTTGTACAATCTGTCCATCCTCCGCCGGAAGCAGCTCCGGACTAACCGGAGTATCCAGTACATCCAGCAGCACCTGCCGGAGAGAATCCGAACCACAGGTATCTGCAACATATCGTACCAGATGGCGCACCAGTGTTTTTGGAATGGAAGCATTCACGGCATACATAGACATATGGTCCCCATTATAGGTTGCCCAGCCAAGTGCCAGCTCGGATAAATCACCGGTTCCAATCACAAGACCATTGGTCTGATTCGCCATATCCATCAGAATCTGCGTCCGTTCCCTTGCCTGGCTGTTCTCATAGGTAATATCATGAATGCGCTTATCATGTCCGATATCCGTAAAATGCTGGTCCACAGCCTTTACAATGCTGATTTCCCTCAGGGTAATCCCCAAAGCCTCCCCCATAGCCAGTGCGTTCCGGTAGGTCCGGTCCGTCGTGCCATAGCCCGGCATGGTGATTCCAAGAATATTTTTATGCTCCAGCCCTGCCAGTGCAAAGGCTCTTGCCGTTACCAGAAGGGCAAGGGTAGAATCCAGTCCTCCGGACAATCCTATGACCGCTCCCTGGCTGTTGGTATGCAAAAGGCGTTTCTTCAGTCCCATGGCCTGTAGGGTAAATATCTCCTCACAACGCTCTGTCCGTTCTGCTGGATTCGCCGGAATAAACGGTGTCCGGGCAAAGGTTCGGGTTAATTCCGTCTCCTCCAATGCCATATCAAAATCCACAATTTTGTAGTTTTCTGCCCTGTTGAATTCATAGGTATTCATCCGACGGCGTTCTGCCGACAGCTTATGGATATCAATTTCCGTAACAATCATTTCATTGGTAAACCGTCTGCTTTCTGCAAGCATGGTTCCATTCTCACTAATCATGTTGTGGGCGCTGAATACCACATCTGTCGTAGATTCCCCCTCGCCTGCATCTGCATAGATATAAGCGCTGACCGTCCGGGCTGCCTGGGCGCTGACCAACTGCCTCCGGTATCCCTCCTTTGCCGTCACCTCCACACTGGCAGAGGGATTGCAGATAACGGTTGCACCTGCCATGGTATGCTCCACAGACGGCGGATTCGGCACCCAAAGGTCCTCACATATTTCGCATCCAAGGATAAATTCCGGCAGTTGTCTGCACCGGAATAACAACCGGATTCCAAAAGGCACCGTCTGTCCCTCGATGGATAGCATTCTGACCTCCGGATTTCCCTTTGCAAAATGCCGTGCCTCGTAAAATTCCGAATAATTGGGCAGACAGGTCTTTGGAATCATGCCCAACAGTTTTCCTCCTCCAAAAAATGCCGCCGTATTATAAAGCTTACAGTCTACCGAAACCGGAAGTCCAAGCATGACATAGATTGGCAATTGTTCGGTTTCCTTCATCACCCAGAGCAGTCCCTGTAATGCCCCCTCCAGCAGAACACTCTGTAAAAACAAATCCCCACAGGTATATCCGGTCATACAAAGCTCCGGCAATACCAACAGCTTCACACCCTGATTGGCAGCCTTTTGAATCTCGGTCAGAATCTGCTGCCGGTTATATTCACAGTCTGCCACCCTGATGCACGGGGTCGCTGCTGCAACCTTAATGTATCCATCCTTCATTGTTATTCCTCACTTTTCTACAACCATTTGATTCTATCTATTTTAATACAAATCAGCCGTATCTGCAACTGACAGATACGGCTGATTTTTGACAACAACCTGCTGCATGGCTGACGGACAATCCAACTGTCCGAGCGACAAAATCCCTATAAGGAAATCATGCAATCACATCACTCATATTATAAAGGCCCGGTGCCTTACCCGCCAGGAACTTTCCTGCTTCTACCGCTCCCTTGGCAAATACAGCCTTGCTATATGCGGTATGCTTAATTTCAATCACCTCATCCGTTCCGGCAAAAATCACTTCATGTTCTCCCACGATTGTACCTCCACGGACAGCAGAAATACCTAATTCCTTTCCATTCCGCTTTTCTCTGCGCTGGCTGCGGTCATAGATGTACTCATACCTGTGTTCCATGGCTTCGTTGATGGAGTCTGCCAGTGCAATGGCAGTTCCCGATGGCGCGTCCAGCTTCTGATTATGATGCTTCTCCACAATCTCAATATCATAGCCGGCCGGTGCAAAGACCTTTGCCGCATCCTGCAGCAGCTTCATAATGGTATTGATTCCCAAAGACATATTCGCAGACTTCAGAACTGCCACCTGCTTCGCTGCAGCTTCTACATGGGCCAGCTGTCCTTCGGATAAACCAGTGGTACATAATACGACCGGAATCTGCTTTTCCACAGCATAATCCAACAGCCCATCCACTGCTCCGGCAGTGGAAAAATCAATGATAACATCTGCTTGTATATCACAGGCTGTAATATCAGAAAACACCGGGTAAGGATTCGTTCCATTGTCCTGTATGTCAATGCCTGCTGCCAGCTCCGTCTGAGCATCTTCTGCTACAATACCGGAAATCACCTGTCCCATTTTCCCGTTACAACCATGCATTATTATCCTTATCATGCTTATTTCCTCCTGTCAAATAATCCCGTACTCCGTCATTGCCTTCCGTAAGCGTTCTACATTCTGCGGCTCCATTTCCGTCATCGGCATCCGCAGGGTTCCGCCACATAAGCCCATTAATTCTACTGCCTTTTTCACCGGAATCGGATTCACTTCACAGAACAGGGCATTGCACAGATTAATTGCCTTTAGCTGTAATTCCAGGGAGCCTTGCCGGTCACCCTCCAAATACTTCTTTACCAGCAGATGGGTATCCTTTGGAATCACATTGGAGGTAACGGAAATCACGCCCTTGCCGCCCAGGGAAAGAATTGGCACAATCTGGTCATCATTACCGGAATACAAATCAATACAGCCCTCTGCCAGACTCATCAGCTTGGCAACCTGTGAAATATTACCGCTTGCTTCCTTAATTGCTACGATATTTTCTACATTTTTTGCCAGCTCCACCGCAGTTTCCGGCTGAATATTACATCCGGTACGGCTTGGCACATTGTACATAATGATTGGAAGCTTTACCGAATTGGCAATCGTCGTATAATGGGCAATCAGACCCTTTTGCGTTGCCTTATTGTAATATGGGGTAACCACCAGTAAGGCATCCGCGCCGTATTTTTCTGCTTCTGTTGACAGATAAACCGCCGTTTCCGTACAGTTGGAGCCGGTTCCTGCCACCACCGGAATTCTGCCGTCAACATATTCCACACACTTCTGTATACATTCCAAATGCTCCTCATGGGTCAGGGTGGAAGCCTCCCCGGTGGTACCGCAGATAATGATTGCATCCGTACCATTCTCAACCTGAAAATCCACTAATTCCTTTAACTTACCAAAATCCACGGCACCATCCTTCTGAAATGGTGTCACCAACGCAACGCCTGCTCCTTCAAAAATTGACATCTTATCGTTTCCTCCTTCACATAATCCAGTAGTGGGACCTCTCATATCATACCGTAAATCCACCGCCAGCCCTTCTGCCTTCCATGCCATACGAAAAGGCCGGCATGGAAGCCGACCTAAATTCTACATAGCCTGTAGTCATTCCAGTAGCCCTCCATCTTACGATGACAGTCATACAGTTATTCACTGTATGCCCAGAAGCTTATCCATAAGGGGATAAGTCCTTCGGCAAGCCTTCCTTTCCCTTTCTTCCTCCGCACCTTACTGCGTCCAAAAGCTACTTTTAAGTCCTGCGCCTCTACTTTTCACATTATTTTGCTATATTTATCGTATCACTCTGCCTACACTGTGTCAATCCTAAAATGACTTTATCCGTGCTTTTCTTCCGTCATCACTTGATGGCTTCGATTCGGGTGACAATATCAGAAGCCTCCTGAATCTCTTCCGGCAGAATTCTTCCGGTCAACAGGATTTCCATATCGCTTTCCTTTGCCAGCTCCAGTAATTCCGTAATCCGGGCTACATCAATGATACCACTGTCTACCAGCCCCAGGGATTCATCCAGAATCAGAATATCACATTCGTTCGTCTGAATCACCTTTCTTGCATAATGAAAGCCGTTCATAATATTGGCCTTCTGTTCCTTCTGCTGCTCCGGCGTCAATTCATCATAGCACTTTCCCACTCGTTCAAAGCTCAGGAGCTTGATTTCCGGCTCCAGCCGGGATAATAAATTATAATCCTCGGTTTCACTTCCCTTTAAGAACTGTACGATAATGACTTCCTTCCCTCCGCCGGCCCGCTTAATACCGTAACCGACTGCCGCTGAGGTTTTCCCAATTCCCGAACCACAGATTACCTGTACCTTACTCATATATTCTCCTCCGATACTTGTAACCAATTACAAAGTAATTCATTACCTGCTCATTTCAAATACTATGGGCAACATTTTAACATAGACCCTTTAAAAAATCCACTTTTTTCTATTTTTTTCTTCCGGCACGCCTCCACATTCTATATAAAACTTACTGTTCCGGCCTGTATTATTCCAGACACTCCATTTTGCTGACCGATACCTCATAAGCGGTTTTGCTGACCACCCTGTCATTTCCCACCTTTTTCTGGTATTCCCGGCTCTGAATCCTGCCCCAGACCGCTACATGCTCTCCCACTGCCAGCTTTCCGGCAAATCGTGCATTTCTCCCCCAGCAGATACACGGAATATAATCAGATTTTCCATAGGCCCGGTTTACCGCCAGCAAAACATCTGCGATTTCCCTGCCCAAGGGCGTCATCCGGTAGACCGGAGACTTACAGATATAGCCGTCCAGATAAATATGATTTGGCTTACTTATGTATTCATCATCAATAAACTCAATCTCTCTCACAAATAAAGATAAAATCAGCCGATTCTTTGTTTCCTCATGCTTATTATAGGACCGAAACTGTCCCTTTGCTTCTACCTTACGGCCAATACAATCCTCGTCCACATCAATGATTCTGTCTGAAACCATAAGGGGAATGGTATCATAGGTATCACTTAACCGGCTTACCAGAACATCCACCATATAGAATCCTTCTCCAAACACCTCGTGGCTGAAGGTGAATCCGGAAATAATCTCTCCTGCCACTACTGCCTGATTGTTACTTAATAATTTCTCTGTCATACTTTTTCTCCTTCCTTTACACCACTTTCTCCCAAAGCCATGTAAATCAATTCGTATTGTGTACTATATTATTTATTCAAAACGGGAAAAAAGTATACCCCTAACTGTTAGACAAATGTCGCTTAATAACAACATTTTTTTCAACACGGTTTCACAACAAATGCCCAGGCAGCATTCCCGGGCATTTCCTTCTCCATACCTATTCTTTTGAACCGATATCTCTACTTTTTCTTGCCCTCTAACAGGGATTTCAGCTTCAGCGCCTTGTCAATGCTTCCTTCCACCTTCAGCTTCTGTAAGGTAAAAGCAGCAACCGGGTCCAATTCCCCCTTGGCAATCTTAATCAATGTCTCTGCCTTACAGGTAAATATGGCATCACGGTCATAGTATTCATAAGGCTCCACATACAGCTTACCATCCCGGGCTTCTACATAAAAAATCCCCTCTGCTTCCCCGATAATATTGAACTGATATGCCAGATGCTCCTTTACATCACTGATATCTGCTTTCATAAAGGTTTCCTTTGCCATTGCAAAAAACTCTTCATATGTCATAGCTATCCCTCGCTTTCCTTTTTTCGACCAATGGTCGATATTGTCTGAATTAAGAATATCATCTATTTGACCATCGGTCAACTTGTTTTTCTTTTTCGGTTCAAGCTGTAAAATCTATCCCTTCTCCTGTTGCCCTCTTTCATTTTTATATGCTATACTACTCTCAACCGTATCGGTATGATAGATTTTCTATGACTTACAGCAGTACAAGTCCGGTCACCGGGACCTTTGCCAAGGAGATACAAATGCAGCACCCTGACCCATTGCTCCCGGAATAAAGATTAAGAAGGCGAAGCCATGTCGAAACACGAAAAATACAATCAAATTCTGGATGCACTTCAATATTTATTAGAACAAAAGGATATCCAGACGATTTCTGTCAGCGAAATCGCACAGACGGCCGGAATCGGAAAGGGAAGCATCTATTACTATTTTTCTTCCAAAGAAGAAATTCTGGAAGCACTAATCAAACGGAATTATGAAAAGCCCTTAGAAACGGCAAAGAAGCTGGCAGACCAAACCCAGGTTTCTCCCTTTACCCGCATGGCAATGATTTTTCAGGCCTGCCGGAATTCTTCCTCGGAATTTCTCAGACCGGATACCGGAATGCCGTCGGTAAATGCACAGGAGCAGGCTCTGCTGCATCAAAAATACCTGAACTATCTGGTTACGGAATTAAAGCCGGTATTGACCCAAATCATTGAACAGGGCATCCATACCGGTGACCTTCATTTTGATCACCCTGCCGCTTTGGCAGAAATCGTACTAATCGTTCTAGCGGTAAAGTTCGATAACTCCTTCATCCCTTCTACCCCAGAGGAAATAGAGGAAACGATTCTCGGTTTAATCTCCTTATTAGAAAAGGGAACCGAAAATCCTTCCGGTTCCCTGAATTTTTTAATCACACCGCCTTAATGCCCATGGCCTTCCGGTTCTCCGGCTCATGCCACAGACAAGGAAAAGCCATACCGCTCAACGATACGCAGCTTATTGCTCCTTTACCAGCTTTGCACCTTCAAATTCCTTCACAATGCTCTCCTCTGGCGCCTCTGTCAGCAGACTTACTACAACAATGAACAGTAAGGATATTAAAAAGGCAGGCAGCAATTCATAAATATCCCATAACCCGCCCAAAGGTCGGATTGCATACTTCCAGACAAATACCATGACACCACCGCTTATCATACCAGCTAATGCACCCCAACGGTTGCTGCGTTTCCAGAATAAAGCACACAGGGTCAGCGCACCAAAGGCGCCTCCAAAGCCTGCCCAGGCAAAGGATACGATGCCAAACACACTGGAATCCGGGTCTCTTGCCAGAAATACGCCAATCACGCTGATTACAATAATCGTAATTCTTGCCACCAAAAGGCTCTGCTTTTCAGACAGCTTTGCGTGGAAGAAATCCTGTACAATATTTTGAGATACGCTGGAAGCCGCTGCCAGCATCTGACTATCTGCCGTTGACATGGTTGCCGCCAGAATACCGGCCAGAATCAGACCGGCAATAATCGCCGGGAAAATACCATTCTGACTAATCAGTCCTGCAATTTTTGCAATTATATTCTCACTGCTGGTTCCTGCTAAGAATTCCAATGCTCCTGCATGGGTCATACCCAGACCTACCACACC
Organism: Clostridium sp.; assembly: GCA_023667695.1. GTDB lineage: Bacteria > Bacillota > Clostridia > Lachnospirales > Lachnospiraceae > CAG-632. The sequence continues at coordinate 22,548 of JAMOZY010000019.1, forward strand.
GATGAAGATTGCCACTGACATTGCAATAAATACCCACACCGTTGCAATCCGCCGGGATAAAACCAGCTTTTTCTCATCCTCGATTGCCATGAACCGTAAGAGGATATGAGGCATACCAAAGTATCCCAGGCCCCAGGCAAGCATGGATATGGAAGTCAGCACGCCATAAGGCTTTGCCGTACCGCTTTCAACATCATAGGTGGCATTCATGGTCAGGTAACCAGATAAGGACCTGGCATTCTCCATAACGGCGTCGATTCCTCCAGCCTTTGAGATACCAAAGCATACAACCACGACCAAGGCAATGGTCATAACAACACTCTGAATCAAATCCGTCGTGGAAACGGCCCGGAATCCGCCCATAATCGTATAACCGACGATGATGGCTGCGGACACCAGCATGGCAACCATATAATTCACCCCAAACAGACTGTTAAACAGTTTACCGCAGGCAGCAAACCCGGAAGCGGTATAAGGAATAAAAAATACAATAATTACCAAAGCCGCCATGGCATTCAGGGCATTCGACTTATCATGGTACCGTTTGGAATAAAACTCCGGTACGGTAATCGCATTAATATTAGCGGAATATCTCCGAATCCTGCGTGCCACAAAAAACCAGTTCAGCCAGGTTCCGACTCCCAGTCCGATGGCGGTCCATCCCGGATCACAAATACCGGTTAAATATGCCAGTCCCGGCAGACCCATCAGCAGCCAGCTTGACATATCACTGGCCTCCGCACTCATGGCGGTCACAAGGGGACCCAATCTCCGGCCTCCCAGATAAAAATCTTCACTGTTATTGTTTTTCTTACTAAAGACAAATCCGATTGCCAGCATTCCTAACAGATATATGACAATCGTTGCAATAATGCAAAAATTAATCGTAGATATCATCCTTTTCTTTCCTCTCCTTACTTTGTAACATCCCATCGGAATGGGAGCATTACGCACTCTAGTGAATTAGTTTATCATACAGGTCTGGAGCAATGCAAGAAATATATGAGAAAATTGCCGAATTATCCAAAAAAAGCGCTCAAAAAAAGCATGGAAGGCCAGAACAAAAGGAACGGACCTTCCATGTTTTTTTCTATGATTGATTATTTTTCTGCCGCTACTTCTACAACAGACTTTGCCAGACCTGCAATCCCCTGTATCTCCGATGGGATAATAATCTTGGTTGCCTGCCCGTCTGCTGCCTTTGCAAATGCCTCTAAGCTCTTAATCTGAATGACTGCTTCACTTGGATTTGCCTCCTTTAAGTAGACCAGACCGGCTGCATTCGCCTTCTGTACCACTTCAATTGCTTCTGCCTGGCCTTCTGCTTCCCGGATGGTTGCTTCCTTCTTCGCCTCCGCCCGGAGAATCGCAGCCTGCTTATCTGCTTCCGCCTGAAGAATCAGAGATTCCTTCTGCCCTTCTGCCCGAAGAATCGCGGATTTCTTTTCTCCTTCTGCAATCAGAATCTGCTCCCGGCGTTCCCGCTCCGCCTTCATCTGCTTCTCCATGGCATCCTGAATCGCTGCCGGCGGAATGATATTCTTTAATTCCACACGATTAATCTTAATTCCCCATGGGTCGGTTGCTTCATCCAAGGTCGCGCGCATCTTGGTATTAATGGTTTCTCTGGAGGTCAGGGTCTGGTCCAGCTCCAGGTCACCGATGATATTACGAAGGGTGGTGGCCGTCAGATTTTCAATCGCCATGATTGGATTCTCAACACCATAGCAGAACAGCTTCGGGTCCGTTATCTGGAAGAATACCACCGTATCAATCCGCATGGTTACATTATCCTTCGTAATCACTGGCTGTGGAGCAAAATCCTGCACCTGCTCCTTCAGGGTCACACGCCTTGCAACCTTATCAATAAACGGTACCTTCAAATGAAAACCAGTGGACCAGGTCGCACGATAGGTTCCCAGTCGTTCTACTACATATGCATATGCCTGCGGAACAATGTTAAAGCAGGTAAATGCTATAATCGCCAGAAGCACCACTGCCAATATAAAAAGCCCTACAAGACCGCCAGCCAATCCGGCTCCTACGATACCGGTTCCAATTCCTTCCATATCCTATACCTCCGTTTTCTTTTTGTCTCCGGAACTCCTTCTTCCAAGAGCAATGAACCAAATCGATGCATCAGCATCTGCGCCAGTACCACAGACAGTCTAAACAGCCTCTACCAGACACTTCACACCTTTAATCTCACGAATAATCACCTTTGTTCCCTCCGGTATTATCTGGACCTCATTGACAGCCCGCGCCGTCCATTCAATATCACCAATTTTTATTTTACCGCTGGAAGCCCCATTATCAATGGTTTCCATGACAACCGAAGTCTTTCCCACCAGACTCTCTGCATTGGTTTTTTCAATACGGTTATTTAAATGCCGCTTGGCAAAGCCCTTGGTGCAGAACAACAACAGGGATGAAACGACAATAAATACAATAATCTGAAGGACGACAGGTCCGCCAAGGATTGCTACAATTCCTGCAACCAATGCTCCGGCAGCAAACCATATGGTAGTCAGTCCCAGGCTGATTAATTCCAGAATAATAAATAGGATAACCAAAGCCAGCCAGATAAATACCAGAATCCCCGGACTCTGTATCCAGCCTGCGCCGGTCAAAACAGATAACATACCATTCATATGCAACACTCCTTTCCTTCCTATATCCTTATTCTATAACAAAGCCTTCCATGATACAATCCATAATTTTTAGAAATTCTTCCAGATTAATTTCACTAATTTTTCCGAAATTCTTCTAATTCCAGGCCTTCATTATTCTCCAAAACAATCCGGATTGACCACTCGTTTGCAAACAAAAGCAAGGGATTATCCTTCATATCCTTTACCTTCTTACAATCGCTGACCCGCTTTAATTTATTCAAATCAGTGGCCGGGTCCTTTACCCAGCGGATATAATTATACGGCAGTGGTTCCAGCCGTACCTCGCAGTTATACTCGCTTTCCAGCCGGTATTTTAATACATCAAACTGTAAAATGCCAACAACTCCTACAATAATCTCAGACAAATCAAGGGAATAATCCTTAAATATCTGAATGGCTCCCTCCTGTGCAAGCTGGGTCACGCCTTTAATGAACTGCTTCCGCTTCATGGAATCCAGGGATACCAGACGGCAGAAATGTTCTGGAGCAAAGGTAGGAATTCCTTCATATTCAAACCTTTTCCCCGGCGCACACAGGGTATCTCCAATGGAAAAAATACCAGGGTCAAAAATACCAATGACATCTCCTGCATAAGCCTCGTCAATCACCTTCCGGTCCTGTGCCATAATCTGCTGGGGCTGGGAAAGCTTCATCTTTCTTCCGCTCTGTACATGACAGACATCTTTATTTGCATCAAACTTACCGGAGCAAATCCGCATAAATGCAATCCGGTCATGATGGGCTTTATTCATATTTGCCTGTATCTTAAAAATAAATCCGGAAAAGGGTGCCGTAACCGGATTAATCAGACCTTCATTGGACAGCCTTGGAAGCGGCGATAGGGTCATTTTCAAAAAATGCTCCAAAAAGGTTTCGATTCCAAAGGTAGTCAGCGCAGAACCAAAGAACACCGGTGATAATTCTCCCTGATTCACCAGCTTCTGGTCCATGGCATCACTGGCGCCATCCAACAGCTCTACTTCCTCTAGCAGCTGCTGATATAATTCCTCTCCCACTGCTTCCTGCAGACGGGGGTCCTGAAGGTCATAGGCCGTTTCAGCCGCAGACTTAGCGCCGCCTACTGAGACTGCCTGAAACATAGAAACCTGCTTCGTCTCCCGGTCATAGACCCCTTTAAACCGCTTCCCTGCACCAATAGGCCAGTTAACCGGACAGGTCCGGATTCCCAATACCGTCTCAATATCATCCAGAAGCTCAAAGGAATCCTTTGCCTCCAGGTCCATTTTATTAATAAAGGTAAAAATCGGTATATGCCGCATCACACATACCTTAAACAGCTTGATTGTCTGGGCCTCAACGCCTTTGGATGCATCGATTACCATAACCGCTGAGTCCGCTGCCATCAGGGTACGGTAGGTATCCTCTGAGAAATCCTGATGTCCCGGAGTATCCAGAATATTAATGCAATATCCGTCATAATTAAACTGTAATACGGAAGAGGTGACGGAAATCCCCCGTTCCTTTTCAATTTCCATCCAATCGGAAACTGCGTATTTTGAATTTGCCTTTCCCTTTACGGAACCAGCCGTATTAATGGCGCCTCCATATAATAAGAACTTTTCCGTCAAGGTCGTCTTCCCTGCATCCGGATGTGAAATAATTGCGAATGTTCTACGTCTTTCAATTTCTTTTTGATATTCCTCTGCCATAACAGCCTCCTATTTCTTTCAGCCTCACATTGCTCTACTATAACATGTTTTTTATGGCTTTTCCACTGTTTTCCACAGCTAGGCAGGAATCAGAAACTTTTCACAATACTCTCTTGCCGGAACCGGCACAGAAAAATAATATCCCTGAATATCATCACAGCGATGGGAACGTAAAAACTTATACTGCTGGTCGTTTTCCACGCCTTCTGCAGTTACGCTCATCCCCAGCGAAAGTGCAAATTCTATCATGCCAACTACAATCTTATCGCTCCGCTCATCCCCAATGGTATCGATGAAGCTCTTGTCCATTTTCAATATATCCACCGGAATCACCTTCAGGGTCATCATGGAAGAATAACCCACCCCAAAATCATCAATCAGCACCTTGATGCCCAGGCCATGAAGCTGGTCAACGGTTTTCCGCAGGATTTCTTCATTGTCAAACATGGCGCTTTCCGTAATCTCCAAAGCAACATACTTGGAAGGCAGCTTTGTTGCCTCCAATATCTCTGCATAGGTATCAACAAAATTCCGTTCTGCCAGCTGCACTCTGGATAAATTAACAGATACCGGAACAATCGGTCTTCCTTCATCCAGCCACGCCTTTTGACGCAGACAGACCTCCCGGAACATATAACGGTCCAGCTCTGCTACCATACCGTTATTTTCCAACACCGAAATAAAACGGCCGGGCGGTATGATGGTTCCATCCGGACGAATCCAGCGGACCAACGCCTCTGCGCCGGATACTTCCCCTGTTTCTGCATTAATCTTCGCCTGATAATATACAACGAATTCCCGATTCCGCAAGGCAGTGGAAAAATAATTCTCCACATACTGCTCCCATACCAGCTGTTCCTCCATATTGGAATTGTAAAAGGCAAAGAAATGATTTCCCATTTCCTTTGCGGCTGCAAATGCCATCATGGAACGGTTAAATACCGTAGAAAATGTCTCAGCCGGGTCTTCAATCAGGTAGATGCCTACCCGAAGGCTCAGCTTATATCCTCCATTGGATGCCTCCTGCAGCTGCTTCCGGTAGTTCCGGATTCGCTCTTCCAATTCTTCCTGTGTGTCATAGGTCAACAGTACAACAAACCGGTCGGCAGTCCGATGTCCGCAGCATTCATACATCCGGAACAGCTTTTTCCATATTGTATCCATATTCCGAATAATCCGGTCCCCTTCGTCATACCCATACAGGTCATTAATCAGCTTGAACTTATTCAAATCCAGCGACAGCAATGCAAACTTCAAATTACTGTTATTCCGCAGGGTTTCTTCCACAATCTCCTGAAACTTCGCATAAGTATACCCACCGGTAATCGGGTCCACATAAGCAAGGGTCATCAGCTCCTCCTGCCGTTTCTTCTGCTGCTGCAAAATCAGCCATGCCAAGCCCAAAAATACGGAAATCAACACGATAAACAACAGGACGGTATTGCGAATCACCCGATTCAACTGCCGGTCAATAATCTGCACCGGAACAACGGTCAATAAATACCAGTCATTCACCCCGGCAGGGGTACAATACATATACTTGTCAATTTTATTCCGGAAGGTCAGAACGCCACTCTGTCCATGCTCCATGTAATACCGCAGCTGCTCAATGCTTTCTCCATTCCGCTTATCTGCATTCTGAATGGAAAGATATACATTGCTCATATTCTGAAAGGAGGTCGCATGGGCGGAATCCACAACTACATCGCCATTGCTGTCCACCATATAGGAATAACCCTCGCCATGAAAGGAGGTTACCTCCAGGGTAGAACGGAGCTTCTCTGTACGATAGGTTGCAATCAATACTGCCTTCGGGGTTCCTGTGGTCTTGTCCAGAATTGGAGTACTGTAGACATTGACAAAATCATCCTCGCCACTCAAAGGAAGCCGTCCTGAAATCCTGGTTTCTCCCGCCATTGCAGCCTCGAAGAATTCCTGTCCGCTGGCATCATAGGAAGCTCCCTTCGTGGTATAAGCCATGCCATTCGACAAAATTACGCCCATCCCCAAAAAATCATTACTTTCGACAATGGGAAGCAGCTCCTTTTTCAATTTTTCTATCAGCTCCTCTGGTGTCTCCTCCGATGAAACCTCAAAAACGGTGGCAATCCCTTTTAATAAATCCATTTTACCGTCAATTTCCGTCTGGACAGCAACTGCCCCCTGTTCGGAAACCTCCTCTAAGGACTGCATCACTTCTACTTCAAAGCCTTTATTTAAACTCCGGATATAAATCAAAAGCGAGATAACCAATACGACCGTAAGAACCGCCAGAGAAACCCAGATTTGCAATAATTTGTTTCGTTTCATATAAGCCCACCTCATTGACCAAAATACTCCCTGTAATAAAGTGCTATACACTCATTTGTATTTATTGTATCTGTTTTACCAGTTTTTTTCAACTTAAATTAATCTTTTCCGGGAGATAAAAATGCAGTTTCAACCCAAATCCCTTCTGTTGTTCGGATATTTTCCGTCTTTCGACATCCTTCTGCATTCTATTTTCGGAGTACTTCCGTATCGTTCCTTTTTCAAAGGTTTATACTTATAAAAGAAGGAGTTGTGGAGATGAACGATAATTACATTCGGGAACGCTTATTTGAATTAATTGAAAATTCCGATATATCGGCTGCCAAGCTAAGCGAAGAGCTGCATCTGAACAAGGGATACTTTGCAGATGTCCGCAGAGAAAAACAAAGTGTTCCTTATGATGTTCTGACACGCATCTGCGATTATTTCAAAATCTCGCTTTCTACCTTTTTCGATAAGGATTATTCCCTAAAGGATTCCTATCGTGAAATCAATCTGCTTTGTCAGGAAATTCCCGAAGACCAGTTAGAAACAGTTATCATTCCGATATTGAAACAATTTGCCGGAAAAACCGGTACTAAACAAGAAAGAGACGGAGTCTAACTGACTCCGTCGATTAAATTCTCCATCTTTGACTTGATTGTATTACTAATCTGGGAAACATCCGCAGAAGAAGCTGCAATTTCCTGTGTGGTCGCCGCAAGGCTCTCGGTCCGTTCACAGACGTTTTCCACTACCTCTAACAGAGTCTTGGCTTCCGCCATAATATCCGCAATTGCCCGTTCAATCTTCTTCTGGCCATTATTGCTGTCCTCAGCGGTCTGCTTGGAATTGCTTGCCAGATTATTAATCTCACCGGCTACTACAGCAAAGCCTCTGCCTGCATCCCCGGCTCTTGCCGCTTCAATGGAAGCATTCAGTGCCAGCAGATTCGTCATGGCAGCAATGGAAACCACCTCATTGTTATTCTCCTGTAATTCATTCAAAAGAGTGCCGATTTCTCCCAGAGATGCCTCCAGATTATGGCAGAATTCCGTTACCTCCTGCACCTTTTCCGAAATTCCATTGCTCTCTGTTGCATTATTCTGATTTCCCTGCTCCAGTTGAACCACAGAGCTGTTTAACTGCTCGAACTCTTCGTTGATTGCTTCCACCATAGAAACGATATTCTGCTTCTGGTTTTCAATTTCCTCCATCAACTGAGAAATTCTTTCATTCTCCTCTTCCGAAAGGTCCTTAATGTAGTGGATGCAGTTCGTCTTATTATTAAAGCCATTGCATATGGCAACCGCCATCTCATGACAGCTTTCATATCCGCAGCAGGAACAGTCAATATGGCGCTGTGCCTCACTGAACTTTTTCATGTCATTAAAAATGGCTTCTAATTCACTGCCCTTCGGTTCCTTCCGTCTGCACTGGGCGGAACGGTCGGTATACTGCCGCAGGAAATCATTTAAGTTTAATTTTTCAAACTGCTTATTCAGATATTTTAACCGCTCTTCCGGCTTCAGCCCCTTTGCCCACGCATCCTTCTTGGTATCCCGTTTACTTTCCTCCCGGATACGCAGCACCTCATAGAATACATCCTCCGTCAGATTCTTTTCCGGCTCCGTTCCGGTTCCATACAGGCATCCGCTGGCGCAATTCAAGGCATCTACAAATAAATACGGCGTGGTTCCCTTTACAAGGCGCTCCTTATTGTTTTCCAGATAGTGGTACATATGCTTTTCCCCTTCCATCTGGCGTACCAAAGCACTTTCTCCACAGAACCAGTAGACATTTTCTTTTAAGCCGCCCGGCATCGGATATACGGAACCCAGCCCATATTCAATCTCATCACTACAGGATGGTCCGGAAATATGATGCTCCCGTACATATTTCATAAGATGGTCAAAGGTCACATTATAGGATACATAACCCTTATTATTCTTATCATCAATCTCCATTTTTTTTGCAATACAAGGGCTGATAAACGCAAGCTTATCCTGAATACCCATATATTTTTTTGCGTATATCGCCCCGCACATCATAGGACTCTGCACCGGAAACAGCTTTGGTATCAATTCCGGTATATACCGTTCAATATAGCCTACAACAGCCGGGCAGGGCTGGGAAATACCGCCCATAAAATCATGCTTTGTAATATAATTCAAATATCCCCAGGTAGTTATATCCGCACCAAAGGAAATGCTGATAATGCGGTTTGCACCGGCCTGCTTCAGTCCGCCCAGCACGGATTCATACTCCTCCGGATAATTCGCTTTGAATGCCGGAGCAACCAGCAGCGATATCCGTTCTCCTTTTGCCAAGTCCGCAAAAAACCGTTCTGTATCGTCCTTATACTCTCTTGCATTGTGTTTGCATACATCAAAGCAGGCGCCACAGGCAATGCACCGGTCTCCATCTACTTCAATCCGATTATGCCCATCCTTCTCACTTTGTACATTTGCTCCAAGACAGCTACAGGCGCCAATACACTTATTACAACCGACACAATTATCATTTGTAAATACCAGCGACATATGTCTCCCCCTTTTCTTAATTGATGAATGTAGATTTTCCTATCCCGTTTTTCATTGGTAGAAATTTGTAGAAATCAAATACCTATATAAAATATATCACTTTTCTACCGCTTTGTACAGTCCAATCCTATGCAAAATCATATGTCTCTCGTTTTTTACAGTTTTTCTCCCTTTAAGAACCACAATGCCCGCCACAGTGCTTGCAATCGCCGCCGCACTGGAGGGATTTCCCTTTTTTCTTATCCGAAATCATGCTGCAGACAGCAAGGACTACAAGTCCCAGTACCACTGCACCAACGATTATGCTTCCAAGGATTCCACTTGTAAAAATCATCCCCATAATAAACCTCCATTGATTTTCTATTTACGCTTCGATTCCAAAAGGGCTGTAGTTCCAAAAACAACAGCCCTTTCCTTCCTGCCGGGAATCCTATCGTACTCCGGCAGCCTTCTTTATCTTTACATTTAAGGTCTTACTCTCCTTATACGGTCTTACCAGCAGCCAGATAAATCCAATCACCAGCAGGAAGGCAACTACCGTTCCAACTCCAAATGCGCCTGTGGTAATTAAAGTACCAATCTGATATACGCAAAGGGAAACCGCATATGCAAGCAGTGTCTGATAACCGATTGCAATCCAGAACCACTTAATATTATTCATTTCCCGTTTAATCGCTCCCATAGCAGCGAAGCAAGGAGCGCACAAAAGATTGAACACCAGGAAGGAATACGCTGCCACTGCTGACATACTGCCGGCTAATTGTCCCCAGATTTCAGCGCCGTCCTCTGCAACCTCTGCAAAACCAAAGAGAACGCCAAAGGTACCAACTACATTTTCCTTTGCAATCAATCCGGTCACGGCTGCAACTGCCATCTTCCAGTCTCCCCAGCCAAGCGGTGTAAAGAGCGGTGCAAGCACACTACCAATCGTCGCCAGGAAGCTGCTGTCAAGCTGTTCTGCCTCCAGCATAGTGAAGGAACCATTTACTACGCCAAAGCTCATTAACAGCCACAATATAATCGTGGATAACAGGATAATGGTTCCTGCCTTTTTAATGAAGGACCAGCCCCGTTCCCACATGCTTCTTAATACATTCCCTACCGTCGGCAGGTGATAGGCCGGCAATTCCATAACAAAGGGTGCCGGGTCACCAGCAAATACCTTTGTTTTCTTTAAGATGATACCAGAACAAATGACTGCTGCGATACCTACCAGCCATGCGCTGTAGGATACCCACCATGCGTTATCAAAAATCGCGCCTGCAATCAATGCAATAATCGGAAGCTTTGCTCCACAAGGGATAAATGTCGTCGTCATAATGGTCATCTTCCGGTCCCTGTCATTTTCAATGGTTCTGGATGCCATAATGCCGGGAACGCCACAGCCGCTGCCAATCAGCATCGGAATAAAGGACTTACCGGAAAGACCAAACTTCCGGAAAATACGGTCCATAATAAATGCCACCCGCGCCATGTAACCGCAGGATTCCAGAAATGCAAGGAAAATAAATAATACCAGCATCTGGGGTACAAAGCCCAGAACTGCGCCTACACCAGCTATAATACCATCTACAATCAATCCCTGCAACCAATCCACACAATTAACCGATTCCAGTAAATTACTAACCAGCACCGGAACGCCCGGAACCCATACACCATAGTCCGCCGGGTCCGGCTCGCCAGCATCCAGAACGCCCTGTGCCTCTGCTGCTACGCTATCCGAAAGCGTAACGGTCTCCAGCACCTCATCCTCTTCATCTACGATTTCAACGACGGTTTCTCCTTCTTCATAAGCAGCTACAATCTGGTCTGCACGGCTGAATTCCGCGCCAGCGTCTTCATATGCACCGGAGCCGATTCCCAGCAGATGCCAGCCATCACCAAACACGCCATCATTTGCCCAGTCTGTTGCCCATGTACCAACCGTAGTTACGGAAACAAAATACACAATAAACATCACAACTGCAAAGATTGGAAGCGCCAGGAAACGGTTTGTCACAATCTTATCAATCTTATCGGAAACCGACAGCTTTTCGCCTTTTTTCTTCGTCACACAATCATGAATAATCGAAGAAATATATACATATCGTTCATTCGTAATGATGCTTTCGGTATCATCATCAAATTCCTTCTCCAGGTTTTTGATTTCCTCTGTCACATCCGGAGCCTGCTTGAGCAAATCTCCGATTTTGTCATCCTGCTCCAGCAGCTTAATGGCAAAGAACCGTTTCTGCTCCTCTGGAACATCTGAGCCAAGCTTTGCCTCAACTGCATCAATAACCGACTCTGCCCCATCCGAAAATTCATGCACCGGAACAACGGTTTTTTTGCTTTTTGCCAAAGCAATTGCTGCTTCTGCCGCTTTTTCAATTCCGGTTCCCTTTAATGCTGAGATTTCAACAACCTCACAGCCCAGCTTTTTACTTAACTTATCCGTATGTATCTTATCACCGGTCTTTTCCAGAATATCCATCATATTGACCGCCATGACAACCGGAATGCCCAGTTCCATAATCTGAGTCGAAAGATACAGATTCCGCTCGATGTTCGTACCGTCTATGATATTAATAATCGCATCCGGCCGTTCATTGATTAGATAATTTCTTGCAACCACTTCCTCCAGTGTATATGGAGACAGGGAATAAATACCAGGCAAGTCCATAATCGTCACATCCTTATGATTTTTCAACTTGCCTTCTTTTTTCTCTACTGTTACACCAGGCCAGTTACCAACGAACTGATTGGAGCCGGTCAGTGCATTAAATAATGTTGTTTTACCGCAGTTTGGATTACCTGCTAATGCAATTTTAATTGACATTTCTAATCTCCTTTTCTAAATGAATACCATTCAGTTTCATTTGTCTATTCATCGTTATGTATTTTCAACCTGAATTAGTTGTGTCTAACTTTTGAATCAAAAAAAATTATTCTACCTCAATCATTTCAGCATCTGCTTTTCGAAGGGATAATTCATATCCTCTCACTGTCACTTCAACCGGGTCGCCTAAGGGTGCTACCTTTCTCACATAAACCGGAACGCCTTTGGTAATTCCCATGTCCATAATCCGCCGCTTAACAGGACCATCGCCGGACAGCTTTTTTACGGTTACTGTTTCTCCACACTTTACTTCTCTTAGCGTCATCTCCGCCTCTCCTTCCTTACTATCTATCCTATTATTATACTGTTCCTTTATCAATGTTCCATCAGACCATAATTTTATTTGCCATATCTTTTCCGATGGCAACCCGTGAATCCTTTACATTCACAATCATGTTACCGCCGATTTCCGATACGACAGTTACCGTACCGCCGGCTACAAAACCAAGGTTCTCCAAAAATCTTCTGGTTTCCTCTTTGCCACCGACTTTTTTAATTACATTGGGTTCACCCTCTTTTACCATTGATAACGGCATATAATCATCCTCTTTCCTTATGTATTGATAAAGTTTTTCATTCTTTCAATTGTTAGTATATGCTAACCTTTATTAGTTGTCAAGAACTTTTGTCTGATATTTCTATCACTTATTTTTCAGTCGGCAGAACCTGCAACTGCTATTTGATTTCCATCAAAAACCATGCTATACTTTATTGTAATTGGGAATTCGAATAACAGGTAATGAGGTGAATATTATGGCTACAAATGAATCCGCTGAAAACTATTTAGAAACTATTTTAATATTAAGCAAACGACTTCCGGTCGTACGTTCCGTTGATATCGCAAACGAACTGGGCTTTAAGAAATCCAGTATTAGCGTAGCCATGAAGAACCTGCGCAATAAGAATCATATCACTGTTACAACGGAGGGATATATTTATCTCACGGAGGAAGGCAGGGAGATTGCTGAAATGATATACGAGCGTCACGAGTTGCTTTCCGCCTGCTTAGAACAATTAGGCGTTCCCAAGGACATTGCCGCAGAGGATGCCTGCCGCATTGAGCATGTAATCAGCAAAGAAAGCTTTGATGCAATCAAAAAGTATATCCACAAGGCTTGAGTTTGCATTTTTTCCGGCAGTCCCCATTTCTAAACGAACGGATGGATTCCGATTTTTTCATTTTCGCAACAAATACCAGGTTCATTATAACCTTTCGTCCATGGGAACATGTTGCTCTAACGCATCATAAACTACATCACAGGAGGATATTTATGTACCATTGTCATTCACTATTATATTTCATTGGCTATCAACACGATTTATTTCATACGCTCCAGGAAATGCCTCCCCTTCCTGCCTTTACACACGAATATCTGGAAAGCGAATGTCCGGAGCAGGCAATGGCAGCCAGGGCTGATATGATTCTGGCTGATTTAGGAGGCCTGGATGCTAAATCGGTCGTACAGACGCTGGTTGCATGGAAGGCTCCGGAGGCAGAGCTGATTCTTCTGGCAGAAAAGGACCAGATTCCGGAGCTGGAGGACGAACTGTTCAACATTACGGATATCTGGACCCTTCCCTTAACGAAAAGAGAATTAAAATTTCATTTTATCCGGTGGCAGGAAGCCTATAAGCTGAGCAAGGATTACTGGCAGACATCGCAATATCTGGAGGCCACCATTAACCATGTTCCGAATCTCATCTGGTACAAGGACCGGGATGGCATTCATGAAAAAGTCAATGACTGCTTCTGTGATACCGTCAATAAGAGCAAGGAGCAGGTAGAGGGTCGGGGGCATGCTTATATCTGGAATGTAGAGCATGACGACCCTGCCTGTATTGAATCCGAGCGTATCGTTATGGAGCAGCAGGAAACCCTCATTTCGGAAGAAAGCATTCAGACCGGGGAGGGAACCAAGCTTCTTACCACCTATAAGTCGCCTCTGTATGATTTGGACGGCAGTGTCATGGGAACGGTAGGCGTTGCCATTGATGTTACCCGGGAGCAGGCTTATGCCCAGGAGCTGCTGGAGAAAAACCAGATGCTGGAGAAGCTTTTCACAACGATGGACTGCGGAATCATATGTCATAGCCTGGACGGTTCCAGAATCATCAGTATCAACCCGGCTGCCTTAAAGATTCTGGGCTATGAAACCCAGGAGGAATTAATGGCGGATGGCTTTAACATGATTTCTCCCTCTGTGATTGATGCAGATAAGAAAATGCTTCAGAAAAGCATCAACTCGTTGAAAAAGCCGGGGGATAATATCAATGTCGAATACAGTATACAGCATGAAAACGAAGAAATCCTTCATGTCATGGGCAATATTAAGCTGATAGAGGAAAATGGCGAGCTGTATTATCAGCGGTATCTGTTAGACTGTACCGCGCAAAAGCTCCAGGAGGAAATGGAGCAGTCGGAAAACCAGCGGCGTCAAATGGAGCTGATTCATGCACTTAGTATTGATTATAGCCTGGTTTGTTTCTTTGACTTAGATACGGAAACCGGAAATACACTACGGCTGACAGAATGCAAGAACCATATACTGGAATCCGTTTTTAATGAAGAGCTGATTCTGTCGGAATGCATGGAGCATTACATAGAGGCTTGTGTTTATGAAGAGGACCAGGCGCTGTTACGACAGGCCATCTCCCGGGAAGCCTTAGAAAAAGAGCTTTCGGGAAAGTCCTTGTATTACATCAATTACCGTACCACCTGCTGTGGCGAGCTAAGATACTTCCAGATGAAGGCGGTACGTGCCGGCGTATGGGATAAAAGCCATGGGGTTGTCATCGGCTTTCGCAGCATAGATGATGAAACCCGGGAGGAACGAGAGAAAAATGCATTGCTGGAAAATGCGCTTTCCCAGGCGACTCTGGCTAACAAAGCCAAGAGTACGTTTCTCTCCAATATGTCCCATGATATCCGAACCCCGATGAACGCAATTATCGGCTTTACGGCACTGGCGCTTTCTCACATCGAACGCAAAGAACAGGTAGAGGAATATCTGAAAAAGATTATGACCTCCGGCAATCATTTGCTCAGTCTGATTAATGATATTCTGGATATGAGCCGTATTGAAAGCGGCAAAATCCATCTGGAGGAACAGCCATGCAGCCTTCCGGATATTCTTCACGGCCTGCGCAATATCATTCAGGCTGATATCCAGGCAAAGCAGTTGAATTTGTTTATGGATGTAATCGATATCCAAAATGAGGAAATCTGCTGTGACCGGCTGCGTCTGAACCAGGTGCTGCTGAATCTGCTAAGCAATGCCGTAAAATATACCGGCGCCGGCGGTATGGTCAGCATGAAGGTCATTGAAAGAGGCAGTGCGCCGGCTGGTTATGCCAATTATGAATTCCATGTGAAGGATACCGGTATCGGAATGAATGAAGAATTTCTTGCCCACATCTTTGAACCATTTGAACGGGAGCGAAATTCCACAATCAGCGGCATTCAGGGTACCGGACTTGGTATGGCAATCACCAAGAATATTGTTGACATGATGAATGGTTCTATCGAAATAAAAAGCAAGCAGGGGGTTGGTACGGAATGTATCGTTTCCTTTACCTTCCGTCTGAATTCCGGTCCAAAGGAGCCTCAGACAATTCCGGAATTAAAAGGACTTCGGGCTTTGGTGGTAGATGATGATTTCAATAGCTGTGACAGTGTATCCTGGATGCTGCAGCAGATTGGTCTGCGTGCAGAGTGGACGCTGTCCGGGAAGGAAGCTGTCCTGCGTACACGACAGGCTGTCATGCGTGATGACCGCTACTTTGTCTATCTGATTGACTGGCTGCTGCCGGATATGAACGGAATCGAAGTTGCCCGCAGAGTTCGTCAGGAAATGGGAACGGATGTGCCAATCATCGTACTGACTGCATATGACTGGGCTGATATTGAGGATGAGGCAAGAGAAGCCGGCGTTACCGGATTTTGCAGCAAACCATTGTTCCTGTCAGAGCTAAGAGATTGTCTGCATTCCATTGTTAACCGGGATAAGGAAACGGAGCAGCCGGAACGTACATGGAAAGCACTCCACACCGGCCGCATTTTACTGGTGGATGACAACGAACTGAATCAGGAAATCGCAGTCGCCATTTTGGAAGAGGCTGGTTTTTCCATAGAAGTAGCAGAAAATGGGCAGGTTGCCCTTGATATGCTGAAGGCCTCCGAAGCGGAATACTATCAGTTGATATTAATGGATATTCAGATGCCGGTGATGAATGGCTATGAAGCTGCCAAGGCGATTCGAAAGTTAGAGAATCCAGCGCTGGCATCCATTCCAATCCTGGCAATGACAGCAAATGCTTTCGAGGAAGATAAACGGGAGGCACTGCGATGCGGAATGGATGGTCATATTGCAAAACCAATTGATATTGAAAAGCTAATGGAAACCTTAGATGAAAT
Source organism: Clostridium sp. (assembly GCA_023667695.1). Classification (GTDB taxonomy): domain Bacteria; phylum Bacillota; class Clostridia; order Lachnospirales; family Lachnospiraceae; genus CAG-632. The sequence continues at coordinate 39,014 of JAMOZY010000019.1, forward strand.
GCTGACAAAGAATGAATAACCGGAAATAAGCTCTTAAGTCAAAAAGGCACGAAGGTCCTTACATGAAGAAACACTCAGTAAGGGCTTTCGTGCCTTAAACAAATCCATTTCTCTATTACTCCAAAACCTTCTACACAACAGGTGTATAAGAAAAATCATGCTCTACTCCTTTTTTGTTTCCCACCGATAAACAGCAAGCCGGTTATTGAAGTTTTTTGCCATCACGCTTCCTATCTTTCCCACAAGCGTATATTTTTTCATCTCCTCCCAAAAGCTGCTCTCCTTTATCAGTTTTAGCTTTGGATTAAGCTCCAGAAATTCTTTTCCGGTTTCGGTTCCCCACCCAAACTTCGCATTGGTATGCTTTACCGTATCATGCATTTTTTCTTTCATCATCTTAGGGTGCATCAGCTCCGCAAGCAAAAAGCCTCTGCTAAATGAATCGGTAATGTTATTCAAAATCGTTCTTACCTGTTCTTTTGAAAAATACATGAGCAGCCCTTCTGCAATCACAATCACAACATTTGCTTTGGGAATAGCATTTATCCAGTCTGTCTCAAGGATATCTCCGGCCAGCATATGCTCGCGCTCTGTTTCCGTAAAAATTTTCTTCCTCACCTCTATGGAATCCGGAAGGTCTACATTGAACCACTGAACCGTTCCATTGTCCACCCGTGAAAAACGGTCGTCCAGGCCGCATCCGATATTGACGCAAACTGCATCCGGGTATTTTGCCAGCAGCTTTTTCAGCGTCCTGTCAAACAAAATTGTCCTTGCCACCACTCCCTCATGGGAAAAGAATTTATCCATATCCTTCGTGTCAACTGCCAGTGTTTCTATAATCTCCACTGCTTTTTCATCATGAATGCGCGCATGTTTCCTTCTGGTTTCATTCGCCCTGACCGCAAGGGGAATCAGCGCCGTTTCCTGAACATCACCTAATTGTAAATCCATTTTATCCATTTTATCCATCTTATCCTCCTTCTCCTGTTCTGCTGTTTTCAATCTATTCCACAATTTCCTGCTCAGACTTTTCCAGCGCGTCCATGCAGTCACTGTGGTTTTCCCGGAATCTCCGGTAAAAAATCCCAATCAGCGGAATCCTTTTAGTAATCCTTTTCCATATGTTCCGTCCCTTCCAGTCGAACATTCATATTCGTGAACGTTTCTGTACCTGTTTATGCGTCTTATAATATTCTTCCTGCAATTCGGGCGGATAGTTCCTAAAAAAGTGTACAAATCCATGCCAGTAATAAGGCGGCAAAGGGAAACAGTATAAGCTTCGTAATCTGTTCTTTCCGGTTAAATCCAAACTGATGGTATCCTGCACACCCTTTTGTCTCAGGGTAGTAATGCTGGAAAAAATGGGACTTTGTGAGAAGAAACCAGTCAAAGAAAATGATATCAAATGCTTTCAGCAGATACAACATAATCAGAAACCTTACCGCAAACTGCCAGAAACCATAGCCGTTTTGAATGCCATCCCATCCTGCATAAACAAATGTAGCCAGGAATGCAAGTACATCTATAATCAGAATCATCCACCCCAGCAGCTTTGCTCCTGGAAAACGTTCTTCATGCTCCAGAACAGCCGCCTGTATATCCTTTGGTGCTGTCCCAAACAGTTTTTTTGACTGTACCAGTGCAACCGCCGCCCATAACAAAAGGAAGAATAGCACCATAAGTACCAATGATAAAATCAATGTCACTTTCATATCCGTTTTACCTCACATCTTTCTTATAACCTCATTGCTGCTTTGCGGCATGAGGTTAAATCAGCACCCCAATGCCTGCACAGATTAATCCCACAAGGGGACATACAATCAAGGGCCACATAATGCAGTGTTCGGGAACTGCCAGCGTAAGCATCCACTTTTTCAGATTCCATGCTTCACAATGTTCCGTCCCCGGAGGCATAAGCCCTTTCTTCTTCACAATCCCCCTGAAAAACCAGTCCAGACCAAACAAATCCCCTAGATTGACAAAGAACATCTCCACATAGCCTGTCCAAAACAGATTCCAGAAGCCTGCCACGCCTGCCTGCCTTGCGCTGACAGCCATATATAAAAATATTAAAATGTACAACGGATAAAGCACGCCAGCCAATATAGCAATTTCTTTCTTCTCCCTCTTCGGAGCTGCCTTCCGGATTTCCGGTGGCAGCATTCTTGAAAAAGCGTTCGGTACAAGCATCCATAACAATGCTACCGTCACATTAAACACTGCACATACCGCAACACCGTCCAATATCGTCCTTTCCCATACCATAGCCATTCTTCTCCTTTCATAAGGTATCGGCATACGCCCCTACTGCTTTCTCCTCCTTTTTCAACGAATGTGCGTGTGCCTTTATTACCTCTTTCAAAAAACGGTCGGGATACTCGCCTGCAAGCCCGCCATGCCCCACATCCTTAAATATTTTGAGCGTGAATTTGTACCCTTTGTCCTGAAGCTGTTTTATATTCTTTGCAAGCTTGCGCTCTACCGTGCTGTTGATGCCGTACCATATATACATATCCGTATTTTTGAATGCTTCGTAGTCCGTCTTGTGTCCAATCAGGCAGCGGTCCTGATTGCGCCAGCTTTTCCATGTGGCCTTGGTATAGACCAGCCGCTCGGCCTCCTCATAGGTTCTTCCGGTGATTTTGGCAAGAAACTTTTTGCGGCGTTTTCCTGCACGTCCCATGATGGCATAAAAAAATCCCGTAAAGAAAAAGCAGTACAAATCCTTTCCCCACTCACTCTTTATATCCGGATACTCACGCGTTCCAAAACCATCTGCAATGGTCGTGGTTATTGTCAGCCGCTTATCCCGAAGCACTTCGTTGAGTACACGGCAGCCATAGGACACCCCGTATAGCACATCAATTTTTCCATCGTAATTTTTCAATATATAATTGGCAATCTGCTCCGCCTCGTGCATGACAGAGGTAAATTCCGTTTCCGGCTCCGACGGATTAAAGCCATCGTATGCCACCAGCACAACATGGAATTTTTTCGCCACACACTCTGCCACGGGAACCGCTCCAAGATAGCTCACACCGCCGCCATGCAGCATTACCATAAGTTCTTTGTTTTCTTTTCCAAATTCAAAAAATTTCATATTTGTCCTCCAAAAATCAACTTCCGCATTCCATTTTCACATCAGGCTGACAATGGCTATTAAGCCAAACATGCCAAAACCAAGGGACGGCATGACAATTCCCGGCAAATCGTAAAAGATATCCGGCTTCAGCTTTCTAAGTCCCATGCCGATTATCAAAAATACAAGCGGATTTAATAGCACAAACCATTTCGGTACATCCAGAAAACCTCTTAAAATTGCCACAATCACACATATTGTTACAGCAAATATACATCCATATCCAATAAAAAATGGTGGCATGACCGCTTTATAATATGCCTCCAATGTATCATCTGCCAGCTTGAAATTATCCGTCTCCATGATTTTCTTGTATATGATTGGCTGTATACAGAGAACCGCATGCACGAAAAATCCGCCAATGACACTCATGTATCCGCATACAGTGATAATTTCTGCCAATATGTCGCTCTTATCATATAACTGCCCAGCCAAGGCATAGATGCCACACCCAGCCAGAGCATCGCCAAAAAAAGCCACAAGTATGGATGCGCCAAATCTCCAATAGGACATAGTAAGCCAGTTGCTGTCAATATTCCGTGACGTGCCAAGCTTCTTATTTCCTTTTCCCTTCAAGTCAAACAGTATGTCTCCCACCGCACAGAGGATTCCCCCTGCAAGCCCTAAAAATCCAAAAAACACATTCATCCTTTCATGCCTCCTATTATTTCTTTTTGGTCATCAGAAGCAGCCCGCCAAACATCCAGATATTCCCAATGCTAATCCAGCCCGTTGCAAGGGCATTCATCAGTGGCAGGTTTGGAAGCTTTAATATTACCGCCATCGGCAGACCGAGCAAAACGGAAAACACCCATGTCCATTTCGGAAGCGGCGTCAGCCCTTTTGCAAAGGCTTTCATCTGTGTCACGGTTAATAGCAGGAAGAAAATCAGGAAAAGAACCATTGCAGGAACAAGGAAATAAGCCAGAAACTTCGCTGTCATTTCAAGTGCCTCGTCCGGACTGTATGCATACATTTTCTTCAGAAAATAAACCGTTGCACAGCAAGGGACATGAACCCCACAGCCGCCAAAAATCAGGCATCCAAAAATCCCTGCACGGTATGTATGCGCATATTTTTCACTTCCCTGGACTATCAGCCGGTAAATCGCAAAATAGCAAAGTCCCTCCAGCGGAATTCCTATCAGACCTAAAATTGCCGACCAGAATATCCTTCCATCTGATACCGTCAGATACCTTGCAAAAATTACCGGAATGCCGGATACGTTCGTTTCCGCTGCCCCATAGCCCAGCAGCATATCCCCAATCAATACCATGACCGCGGCAACAAGCCCGATTTTCATAAGATGCCGGATTCTCGGCATATCCAGCTCCCTGCTGATACCAATATTATTAAAGTGATTCCCTGTTTTTTCCATTGTTTCCTCCTCCCTGCTACAACAACAATGTCATAGCCGCCGGCTATTTCCAAATTATTCGGATATCTTCCCTTTCTTTCGGATTACAATTCACAACAATCCCTGACTTCCTCTACCCACTGCCGGGGATAACAAATCAGCAATTCCTCATGCTGCATCTCATGGCGGCGTATGTCTGGATTTTTGAAGTGCCTTTGATACCGTTCCAGATATTCCTCTCCCATTTTTACAGCATAAAAAATATGTACTACTGTACCGGGCAGGTCGATTCCGTCCTCAACCGGCGTGACCAAATCAGAATAGAACTGATTCTGGATGCTTTTCGGCTTTACAAAAGACATGCGGGTATTTCCCATACCGAACATGTCAAGCATTTTTTCATAATACTGCCTTTCATCCACCGTTTTTTTCTCCAGCCTGCGCTGCATAAATCCAGGCAGTCTCCCCTTCCGGAAGATTCCCGATAGGATTCTGGCAATCAGCCAGCTCTTAAATCTGACAACCAGCCCGGTTTCCTGGTCCAAATCGGAGCTGCCAAGTATGGCATGGCTGATATGTATGTTTCCCCGCTGCACCAGCAGTCCCACAAAGCTCCCGCCCAGCGAACAGCCATAAGCTGCGTGTATTTTTCCATCGTAATTTTTTCTGACATAGCTTTCTATTTTTTCTGTTTCCGTCAGCATATCCGGAAATACGGTATCTTCTGTTTCATCAAAACCATCATAGGATACACAGACTACATGGAACTCCTTTTCCAAAAGTGGAATCACTGTTATAAAATTCGCCTCCCAATGACAGCATGTCCCCGGCAGCAAAAGAAGCACTGGATTATCCTTATCTCCAAATTCATAAAATTTCATAGCATCATCTCCTTGACTGGAATATCTCTCATCCCAGTGCCATCATGACATCACCGAATAAATACGGATAAGAGTCCCCTTTTTACTTCTCTGTCCAAGATTGAGTTAGTGCAGACTAACCTCTGTTGTTAAATAAATGCGGTTACATTTTGTTAGTAACCGCTAACTTATTATCAAGTATACTTCTTACAGTTTATTTTTGTCAATAGTGTATCGACTGATTTGCTGGACAAATACAACTATTTCCCATGCAAGAAAACAGCGGTCTAAACACATCCGCTGTTTTCTATACTTAAGTATACTGAAAAACCTGCCATGTACCTTAGAAAATCAGGCAGCCTATATGGTAAACGATGGCAGCCAGAAGAAGCGACACAGCAATATAATAGCCTGCTACCCGCAGTGTCCATTTCAGGGAATGGGTTTCATGTGCGGTCGCGCTCATCGTCATAAGGCATGGCATATTGAAGTAAAATGCAAAGATAAATGCCAGTGCCTCCGGCTTCGTCAGCGTTGCCATAAGACCTGCCGTTACAGATATGGAATCTGCAGTTTCCACCTTCTGCATGGCGACTGAACGCAGGATATTACCATCATTAAGCACAGCACCCAGAACGCCGAGAGCGCCTTCCTTCCCCATCATGGAGGCAAGCCATGCAATAAATGTCTGCCAGCGTAATCCGAACCACATGGTCACCGGCTCAATCACATTCCCAATCTGGTACAGAATGCTTCCGGTCAGATTTCCCTCTGCATTATAGGAAAGGGCCCACATAATCACAAGTACAACTGTCACGATATAAATTGCCCGCTTAAATGCCGTTGCCATCTTTCCGATTGAACTGCGGAACAGACTGCCCCATCGCACCTTGTGGTACGGTGGCAGCTCCATAATCAAACCCGTCTTGTCTGCCTCTGTAAGGAAGCGTTTTCCAAAGACACGCGCCGTAAGCTGCAGATGAAGCACCGAAACAGCAAAAAGCAGGAATACGATAAGTGCTGCGCCTGGTCCAAAAAAAACGGAAGCCACAAGCCCTACCACCGCCCAGGTAGAGCCACAAGGTACTACCCAGGACATAGAGATAGCCGCCATCCTCTGCCCCCATGTATCCAGCACACGCACACCGGTTGCCCCGGCAATATTGCAGCCAAAGCTTACGAGGAACGGCATAACTGCTTTCCCATGAAGTCCAAGCCGCCGCATGGTTCCGTCAAACACATAGGAAATACGGGCCATGTAGCCGATTTCTTCCAAAAAGCCAAATACAAAAGTCGTCCCGAACACAAACCCGCACATCATGACTGTAAATGAGAAAGCGGTCCAGATACCGTCACACAGAAGTGAAACCAGTATGGGAGCTGTACCGATACTGAGCAGCCACTTCGACACCGGAGCAGCAAGCAGGGGCAGAAGGCTTCCCAGATACATAATCGGGGCAGCCAACACCATGGACACCATAAGCCCCAGAAGAATGATGCCCGCAGCCAGCCACTTTCCGCCTTTCTTAGAAACTGCCAAACGGTCAAATTTCCCAAGCTTATGTGTGTCCTTTCCGCTGCTCACATGGCCGGAAAGGATATGGTCAATCCACTGGAATTTACAGTTTCCCGTATGGGAGGCACCATTTTGTATCCCGGAAATCTCTTTCTTCAGGCTTACGAAAGTCTCTCCACTAACAGAACTCTCTACGATGGATTCCGCCACGGTATCGTGTTCCACCAGCTTGGCAAAAATCCAACTGTTTTCATACACGGATATGCCACCCTCCGGCAACAGTGCTATAACATTTTGGTAAACTTCCCCAAACTCTGCCTCGTACAATCCGGATAATCCCTCAGTATCCAAAATCCAGTTCTCTTTTCCGCTTCGTTCCAACAATTCGTAGAATGCAGCATAATCTTTTTTCTCAGAAGCAACAAAGGGCAGAACCGGAATACTGAGGCTTTTTTCAATGGCAGGAACATCAATCTTCTTTCCCTGCGCCCCGGCAACATCCATCATATTGAGCAGAAGTACGACCGGAACCCGGATGCCCGCATAGTCCGCAAGCATAAATAAACTCCGTTCCAACTGTGACGCATCTGCAAGGATGCAGACAAGGTCTGCCTCTCCTCCCGCGATATAGTCCCTGGTAACAACCTCTTCCTCCGAATTAGCCGCAAGGCTGTAGGTACCGGGAAGGTCTGTCACCTGATAGGTATTCCCCTTATACTGGAAGGTTCCCGAATTCCGTTCCACTGTCTTTCCTGGCCAGTTGCCCACATGCTGGTGGGAGCCTGTCAGGGCATTATAAAAAGTTGATTTTCCTGAATTCGGCTGCCCTAAAAGTGCAATTGTCATTGTCTCATTCATTGCCTGTCACCTCCACCATGATATTTCCACAGTCCTCTCTGTCCACCGCGAGAAGCGTGCTGCGGACATCCAAAAGCACCGGATATTTCTTTTCGTTCTGAACCACAGAAAAACTGCTGCCCGGCGTCACACCCACTGCAGTAATCCGCCTCTGGAAATCCGCCCTGCCATCCACCGACAGAACCCTTCCCTGTTTTCCTGCCCTTACTTCACTTAAAGCTATCATTGTTTCCTCCTTTTTGCCCTGCATTTGGGGCATAAAGTATGCCCGCAGGGTATTTCCTCCTACTATGTGAAATCTTTTCAAATTGGTTCCTTGTAGTTCAGCCTATGGTACTCTAACGGGGACATCCCTGTGCATTCCCGGAATACAGAACCAAATTTTCCCTGGTTGGCATATCCGCAGGCAGCGGCAATCATCCCCACGCTGTCCTTTGTTTCCGACAGCCGTTTTTTTGCAAGCAGAATCCGCTTTTCCCTGAGATAAAATGAAATAGGAAGTCCATACACCACCTCGAAATATTTTTTTAATGCAGAAGGGCTTACCCCGTACATGGCGGCCATATCTGTAATCGTATAGTGACGGCTCAAGTCTCTGGTAATCATCTGCTCCACTCCATCCGCAATATGCTTCTGCCCCTTCGTGACATAAAACTGCGACCGAATCGGTGCCGTTCCTCCATTTACCAATGCATAAAGCAGCAGGAGCAGATGTAAGCGATAATCTGGAAGATTCCAGTCTGCCGCCTCCAGATGGGAACACAGTAGGTTCATCAGCCTTTTACATTCATTCCCCACTGTCGCAAGATAGGTGCCGTCATGTGCGGATAGCATCTCCCTGACCCATCCGTCATAATCACAATACGCAGAAAGTTCCAGGACTGGATGCTTCGAGAGTCGGTCCATGTCAAAAACAGCCTCAAGTCCTATGTAGCTCTGCCCCGGATACCAATAGCCATCCTTTGGCTCCTGGTCATCAATGCACAACATTCCCGGTTCCATATAAATATAAGTATTATCCGGCAGACAGACCTCGCATCGTCCGCTGATACAGTAATTCAGGGATGCATAATGACCCCCGAATTCTATACCGCTATAGGGCAGATGCCGGTCCTCCACCCTGTTCGCCCACAATAAAATATTTTCCCATGGACTGCAAAAGAACATCCTGCTGTTTGTATCCTTTATCCTAATGTGCGACACGCAGCCACTGAGCGGGGACATCTGATACATGGCAGAACTGAATGCTTCCTCCAGTCTGGCTCTGCTTTCCAGCATTTTATATACACCTCTCATCTTAATGCCATTGTTAGTTTTAGCTATTTTTAATTAGTTATCACTAACTATTATACATAGTTTCTCTTTTACTTTCTACTCCTGTCCGGCTTTTTTTGCTCCATCTGACATTCCATTTCCTGCCACTGCACAAATACCTCTCCGATGCAACAGCTTCCTCTGTATGCTATGGCAAAAAAATGCCCTTGAAGCACCGTTTCGCTCCAAGGGTCGTTTCCCTGTTGTTTCAGTATTCCTTTTAATTTACCCTGTTCTCGAAAACGCTGCCGCTTATTTCAGTATCTGAAAGTATTCCTGTCTCACGGCTTTTGCCTCCGGCACAACTTCCATTGCTCCCCAGCAGTGCATCATTCCCTCGCCGATATGCACATTCAATTTGAGCAACTGCATTTGAAATGCCTTTTCGAGAAAGCATCCTTATTGTATCTTCTTAATTGGATGTCTTATAACTATCTTTCATTTATCCGTACTACATTTTCTTGGGTCGCTTAAATATATTTCGTGATGTAACCTTGTATTGGTTATATCTGGTTCATACCCATTTTTATTTGCAAATTTGTGCATTTGATTAACTGCTGCAAGCTCATTATCGTTGCTTCTTCAAGCGCCCAATCAAAATCTTCTTTTGCTACAATCCTTTCTGCGTGCAGAATTTCTTTTATTCTTTTCACGATTTGCCCTCCTGTTACCAATATCTCACAAAACAGAGTTCAGGATTGGCTCTGTTTCTTTTTATATCCGCAGTCGCAGTACGGTCCTCCGGACGCCAATGTATATTCCCGCACAAATTCCGTCACCCCTCCGGCATCAGCCATCGTATAATCCAAATGACACATTGCCGGAGTCAACTCGAAAATTTCTAATTTCCGCATCAAAACACAGATACCACAGCGGTCAAATCTTGCTTCATAACCGCTGTCATCCGGATAAGGTAAAAACTTCATGTTCCAGGAATACGGATTTCGGTCCGCGGCACGCAGGCGTTCCGTCTGTTCCATTTCCCTGATATCGTCCGCCGTGAATTTCTTTTTCCCTGTCTGTCTGCAAAACCATTTCATGGGTTTTGTCATCATCGCCGCGGCATAATAATCTGTCATCTGTTCCACAGAAGGTTTCTGCTGCATATTGAGATAAAATGCCGCTAACATCGCTGCATTGACGATATTCATCTGAAAGCAGTCACCTTTTTCAAATTCAGGCAGACTTTTTATAATCTCATGGTATTTTGATTTTGCCCGTTTTGTAATCTCCCCGGCGGCATCCCTGTCAAAATCCAGGACTACAGATAACTGTTTTTGAAAAGAACCGCGAAACAGCACCCACATTCCCATAGGCATTCCGATGTACTTCATACGAATCTCACTCCTTTTCTTCCGACTTATCCATCATGCTGCATAACCGTCCATGTCATAATATATTTTCTCCCTCCCTTTGTTTCACACACGTTTTACCGCCGAGAAACATGACAATCCATCCAAAACTCTCAAACCCGGAAGCAAATCCGTTGAACGGAAATGGAATCAGTGCTTCCAAGAGGAAACCAATCCCCGCAATGATGAGCGGTGCCGCAAGCAGCCACGCCTTTTTCAGCGGAAGGATACCCTTCAGTATCAGGGCAATCCAGCCTCCTGTAACAGCAAGTCCGAAAACAATAAATGTAGTCCAGTATGGCACAGCCTGTACCATGTATGACCGGTTCCACATTTGCAATGCCAGTTCCGTATTTCCACCAGCCGCGCCAGATATGACATTGTAATTATGAATCAGCGTCCCACAGGCAAGATGAAAGTACATAAAGGATACACAGCCTAAAATCAATCCTGCTATGTAGACCTTTAAAATCCGCCTGTCCCATTTGTTCTGCAAGCCTGAAAGACGGTTCTTTAAGAAGTCCACAAAGGACAGTGCTGCTACCGTATAGAAGATTGCACCAATCATGCCGCCAATATTGGAGAGTACGATTCTCCAATCGGCAATCGTAAGCCAGCCGGATGAAACCATACCGGAAACGGCATAGCTGTCAACAGGCTCAATCCCCATGCAATAGTCACCTATCATAAAACAAATCATGCCTGGGATAATAAGCATCATTCTTCTTTGTATTATTTGGAGTTTCTCTGTTTCCATTTCATGCCTCCATAAATTCTATTTTTACCTAGACCCCTCCTTTGAATCCAGGTTAGTTACAGCTAACTACCTTTTAGTTTATCACACGCTGCAAAATATGTCAAGAAAACACCCTTGGTTTTACCGCGTCTCCCTTACCAGGTCATACATAAAGCTTCTCAAATCTTTCCCTTCATCTGTCGCTTGCAAATTAGACACCTGTTGATTATAATACAGTGTATCTGACCTTGTTTTTCATGTCAGGATTTCAAGGAGGAACTTCTATGGAGTATATCTGGTATATCATTGCAGCTTTAGGCGCCGGAATTGGCACAGGTCTTGCGGGTCTTTCTGCCGCTACCGTTATGGTGCCAATCCTGATTGTACTATGTCCGTCTTTTTCTGGGGAAGCTGGAGCATATCATGCTACGGCAATTGCTTTAGCATCCGATGTCCTTGGCTCCGCCGTTACAACCGGCATATATATCCGTCATAAAAACATTGACCTGAAACGGGGCTGGATTATGCTTATCTGCATTATTGGTATGTGCATTGCAGGCAGTTTTGCGGCATGGGCAGCCGGAAATGTTGTACTTGGCAGCTTTTCGTTATTTCTGACCTTTTTTATCGGTATCCGATTTTTGATAAAGCCTGATACAGAACGCAAAGAAACGATTGCAAAAGGTACGGGACTTGACTGGAAAGGTGTCGTTATTTCCTTGTTCTTCGGACTGACAATCGGCTTTGGGACAGGCTTTGTGGGCTCAGGGGGAGGAATGATGATGCTTGTGGTATTTACCGCATTTTTAGGAATGGACCGGAAACCTGCGGTTGGTACCAGCACATTTATTATGACCTTTACTGCACTGATTGCATCCATCAGCCATATTATGATAGACCCTTCCATCGCTTTCGAACGCTGGGATGTTCTGTTCATCTGCATCCTGACAGCGACTGCAGCTTCTATTGTTTCAGCCCAATTTGCCAATAAGGTCAATAACCGTACGGTTGGTTTAGTGACCGGTGCCATTTTAACAGTTCTTGGTGCCGTCATGCTGCTCCTAAATTATTGGGAACAGCTTTCAGGCTTTCTTTCATAAATCATACTTTTTTATCTTGCTTCCAAGAATGCCAATATTCCAAAATCTGAAAAGCACATAAAAGCAAAGTTACACTATCTTAGAATCCTCTATTGACAATTCAAAGAATACGGAATAATATATCAATGACCGTTTTAGTAAAGAACGGTCATTGATGGGAGGATATATGCCGGCTTCATTTACTAAACAACAACAGGAAGAAATACGAGAACAGCTTTTTCATGAAGGGATAGCGCTCTTCCGAATATTTGGTGTACAGCGTACAACAATTTCAAAGCTGACTTCCGCCTGCGGAATTGCCAAAGGCAGTTTTTACAGCTTTTATAACTCGAAAGAAGACTTCATTTTGGCACTCTCCAAATGGGCGGAACAGAAGACAACAGAAATGCTTGACAGGAAACTTGCAGGCCGCAGTCAGGTATCCGCGCATGAATTCCTTGAATTTTTCAGGGAATACCTGTATTCAGAGTATGACCTTATGAACGGTCTGACTGTCGATGATTTTCTATGGCTGAAAACACATATGGCAGATGCTGACTTATTTAACCCTGTCGATCAAATGGCGCTGGTTCAAACCTGGCTTTCGTTAATATCAGATGCAAGAGAAGGCATTGACTGCGGCACAGTGGTAAATTTAATAAAAGCCATATATGCAATGCGTGAACATCGAGATACTTTAGTAGAAGCCTCTCTTGCGGACAGCATTGAAATCCTGCTGCGGGTGTTGGAAATTTACCTGTCAGGAAAGGGAGAACTACATGAAATATTTTGAATTTAGAGAAAGAATAGGGCTATCCTGTCATTTGGGTTGCAGGAGGAAGTGATTGCCGCCCACGAAAACCCGTTAAAAAGGAGGATTATCATGAATTGGTTAAGAATTATATTAGACAGCATTATCATATGTATCGCATTTAATGGTGTAGCCGCTTTTGTCTGGCTGCTAGAGCCTATCGGTTTTTCTGTTATGCTTCCGAAGGGAATCAATACCCCCCTAAAAAAACTGACGAAAGCACAGCTAAAGCCCATCAGACTCATGGAATTTATTTTATATCCGATTTTATTAGCATACATCATTTTCAGTGCCTATGAATCCGGTATAAATGGATTCTGGAATCTGTTTTTTACCGCATACATAGAAAACCTTAGTTGGAATTTTGGGGATTTCTTCCTGTTAGACTGGCTGCTGCGTGCCAAATATACCGACCGTCTTATGGTTCCTGGTACGGAAAATAACGAGATGTGGAAAACCGGACCTTGGATGAAAAAATTCGGCATTTTTGACCATTGGGTAAAAGGTCCCATTTTATGTGCTATACTTAGCCTAATCTGTGCCGGAATCGGAATGCTTATCCGATAAACAGGTGGTACTACTTCATATTTTCCTGAAACTGCATAAGCTCTTTGGTAAGCTGTTTTGCAGAAAAATAGTTATTCACAATAAGGATAACATGGATAAGCAGAAATATCACCAGCACACTGAGCATGACTCCTATCACAACCTCGGCTTTTTCCGTGTGGATGATGGGACTTATGATGCAGACACCTACTACTTCTGCTTCTATAACCACAAACTGTATAATTTTACGCAGAATAATCTGCTTGTCTGATAACTCTTTGGAAGAATACATAAGCAGATTCGGAATCACTCCCAGCGCCGCAAAAATAAACGGCGAGGCAAATGCGCTATATTCGAATCTTGCTTCAGGGTCCAAAGCGGAACCAAGAATCGTAATTCCCGCTGTAATACAGGTGACAAGAATAAAATATATCATAAGCGACCTGTAAAGTATTTCTT
>JAMOZY010000001.1:0-211809 GCA_023667695.1 Clostridium sp.
GAGGGCTTGACCAGGGAAGGTTAGATGGAAGCTGTATGATGTTCTGAAGGTGCAGGGGTTTTAGAATAATCCTCGATAGCTCAATGGTAGAGCACTCGGCTGTTAACCGAGTTGTTGTAGGTTCGAGTCCTACTCGGGGAGTTTTTACTGACACTATTTTGTGTGTATTGGATAGTATATGCCGATATGGCTCAATTGGCAGAGCAGCTGATTTGTAATCAGCAGGTTGAGGGTTCGAGTCCCCCTATCGGCTCTATTTGCTGAAAAGCGAATATTACGGGTTTTGAGACTCGTTTAATGGACCTTTAGCTCAGTTGGTTAGAGCAATCGGCTCATAACCGATCGGTCCAGGGTTCGAGTCCCTGAGGGTCCACTTTTCTTTGTGGTAAAATTAATAATTGATATATGGCCCAGTGGCTCAGTTGGTTAGAGCGTCGCCCTGTCACGGCGAAGGTCGAGGGTTCGAGTCCCTTCTGGGTCGTTAATATGGGATCTTAGCTCAGCTGGGAGAGCATCTGCCTTACAAGCAGAGGGTCACAGGTTCGAGCCCTGTAGGTCCCATTTCTTTATGAAATAGCGGTTTTTTGTAAAAAGATGCAGATTTGAAATGCACCTCAAATGTTAGATAAGATTTTAATCTGACATTCAGAGGTGTATTTTTATATCTGTTTCAGAATTGTCTTTACATGGAAAGTGGATTATAATGAAAAGATAGTAAAGTAACACTTTTGTTTTTTCCGCCCCAAGGGGCGGGGGATTTGACCCTCGCGGCATTCGTCAAATATCCATGCAAGCATGGTTATGTTCCTCATTGCTCGCGGAAATAAAAACGGATTCTTATGATTTTTAGATGGTATAAACAAAATCGGCGAAAAACGGTTTTGCCATATGATATAGAAACACTTAATGAAGTGGGAATACCGATTTTCGTATATCATAATGAAGAATTGTCATTCATAGGATTACCGGATAATCAATGAAATACAATTACTCCTGGGAGGTATCAGCCAGACTTATTGCCTTACTTGTTAAAGGGTATTCACTATAATTATATTGTAGCAGGAAGGTAAGACAGGAAATAGAGCTTGACATAGATGTAAAATCGAAATAAGGATGCCGGGGTTGAAATTCATGAAATGAAAAGGATGAAAAGGGAAAGGCACGAGGGATAAAATGAGTACATTTGTAGAATTTAAAAATGTTAAAAAAACATATAAAACCGGAGAAGTAGAAATACAGGCCCTTCAAAATGTGAATTTTGAAATTGAGCGAGGAGAATTCTGCGTGATTGTAGGGGCCTCTGGAGCAGGGAAAACCACGATTTTGAATATACTGGGCGGTATGGATACTCTGACTGGAGGACAGGTTTTTCTGGACGGACGTGAGATTTCCGGCTTAAATAAAAAGCAGCTAACAGCTTATCGAAGGCATGATGTAGGATTTGTATTTCAGTTTTATAATTTGGTACAGAATCTGACTGCATTAGAAAATGTAGAGCTGGCGGCACAGATTTGTAAAGAACCCTTGGATGCAGAAACTGTTTTGAAGCAGGTAGGCTTGGAGCATCGCATGGGAAATTTTCCGTCTCAGCTTTCCGGAGGGGAACAGCAGAGGGTGGCAATTGCTAGGGCCTTGGCAAAGAATCCGAAGCTGCTTCTTTGCGATGAACCGACAGGAGCGCTGGATTATAACACAGGAAAAGCAGTTTTGAAGCTGCTTCAGGATACTTGTCATGAGACTGGCATGACGGTAGTGGTTATTACTCATAACCAGGCGCTGACAGCTATGGCGAATCGGATTATTACGGTGAAAAATGGAACCGTGGCAAAGATGGTCATAAATGATAGGATTGTGGATGTAGCAGATATTGAATGGTAGGTATCATATGAAATCGATGATGAGACGAACAACCATAAGAGAGATAAAGAACAGCTTTGGCAGATTCTGTGCCATTTTGGCTATTGTAGCGTTAGGGGTAGGATTTTTTACGGGCTTAAAGATTACAAAGACAGCCATGGTATCTACCGTGAATGAATATTGGAAGGAAATGAATTTTTATGATTTCCGTCTGCTTTCGACTTTGGGATTTGATGGGGATGATGTTGAAGCATTTGCAGAGGAGGAGCAGGTAAGGACTGCGGCTGGTGCGTATACCTTTGATATCCTTTGTACAGGAATTGGAGAAAATGAAGAGGTACTTAAGGCACATTCTATCACAGAAGGAATCAATGGCATAAAGCTAATCGCAGGAAGATTACCGGAGGGGCCGGGAGAATGTGTCGTAGATGCAAAGCTTATGAGCGAAGAAGCGCTGGGAAGGGTAATACAATTATCTCAAGCCAATGAAGAAGATACCTGCAAGGCATTTAAGGAAGAGGAATTTACAATAGTCGGACTGGTGAATTCCTCTTACTATTTGAATTTTGAACGAGGAACCACTTCCTTAGGGAATGGTAAGGTGGCAGGCTTTTTGTATTTGCAGCCGGAGGCATTTGATGTTGATTATTATACAGAGGTATATATAAAACTGGAACAGGATTATGATATTTATTCCCAGGAATATAAGGACTATATAGACCGTTTCACAGATGACTGGGAACGTATCTGTGAGGAACGGGCGGATTTACGCTATGAGAATATTTTAACAGAGGCCCAGGAGGCTTTGGAAGAAGCAGAGGAGGAGTTGAGAAGCCAAAGGCAGGATAGCGAGGCAGAATTAGAGGACGCTTATGAGGACTTGCAGGAGGCGGAGCAACAGCTTGCAGATGGAAGGGCAACACTGAATCAGGCAAGAACAACCTTACAGACACAGGAGGCGGAGCTTGGAAAGCAGGAGGAACAGCTGCAAGGTGGTGAAAGGGAAGTATTGCTTCAGGAGGAGCAGTTAAATCTGACCTTACAGCAGCTGGCACCAGAGCAACAGACCATTCTGCAGAATATGACGCAGATGATGCAACAGGCAGATGAAGTACAACGCCTTGCATTACAGGAACAGTGGGCAGGAACGCCGGAAACAGGGCAAATGCTATCACTGGTTATGGCACAGCTACAGCTGGCAGAGGGGAAAGCTGAAATCACGAGTGGAAAAGAGCAGTTAGAAGCAGGAAAAAAGCAATTGGAGGAAGCCTGGGCTGAATTGGGAAGAAGGGAAACAGAATTAGCAGAGGCGGAGGCAGAGCTTCAAACAGGACAGCAGGAATACGAGGATGGAAAAAAAGAATTTGAGGAAACCATTGTAGAGGCGGAAGCAGAACTGGCAGATGCCCGGAAGGAAATTGCGGATATAGAAGAACCGGATTCTTATGTGCTGGACCGCAATACGAATATTGGATATGCTTGTTTTGAAAATGATGCTGATATTGTGAATGCAATCGCAAAGGTATTTCCTGTATTCTTTTTTCTGGTAGCCGCTTTAGTGTGTATGACAACGATGAACCGGATGGTAGAGGAGCAGAGAACGCAAATCGGTGTTTTAAAAGCATTGGGCTATAAAGAAGCTTCTATTATGGGAAAATATATGTTTTATTCCGGCAGTGCGGCTTTGATTGGCTGCGTGGCAGGATATGCAGGAGGGACCTATGTCTTTCCTGTGGTCATATGGACTACCTATAGAATGATGTATCAGAAAATAGAGCTAAAGTATATCTTTGATTGGAAGCTGGCGGTGATAGCATTATTGGTGTCGATGCTTTGCTCGATTGGAACCACCTGGTTGTCCTGTCGATATGAAATGGCGGAAACTGCTGCAAATCTCATGCGGCCCAAGGCGCCAAGAGCCGGAAAGCGGGTGCTTTTGGAACGGCTGCCTTTTATTTGGAAGCGTTTAAAATTCCTTTATAAAGTATCCGTAAGGAATGTATTCCGATATAAACGGCGTTTCTTTATGATGGTATTTGGAATCAGCGGCTGTACGGCGCTTTTGCTGACCGGCTTTGGAATTAAGGATTCGATTGCAGAATTTGCAAATCAGCAATACGAAGATATACAGGTAGTAGACGGAGCAATCGGACTTAGAGAAGCCGTGAATCAGGAAGTCCGGGATTCCTTGGAGGATAAGCTAAATGCCGTGGCAGAGAAATATGTGTATGTCAGTGAGGCTTCCTGGGATTTCGTATTTCAGGGTAATATGAAGTCTGTGAATCTGGTGGTTCTGGAACAGCCGGAAGAGATGGATTCCTATTTCAGACTTCATACAGTTCAGGATGAGCCATTGGATTATCCTTCCGCCGGGCAGGCTGTAATCAATAATAATCTGGCGGACCTGTATCAGATTTCAATCGGTGATACGATTATAGTTCGGGATGAAACCATGCGTGAAATGAAAGTAACGGTTGCCGGAGTATTTGAAAATCATGTTTATAATTATGTATTTATATCACCGGAAACCTATGCGGAACAGCTTGGAGAAGCACCGGAATATAAGACAGTATATATTAATTTCCGGGAAGGGCTGGACGCACACCAGGCAGCGGCTGAGTTGATGAAGGAGAATCTGGTAACTTCGACGGTCATTCATCAGGATACCAGAGAGCGCCTGACGAATATGATGAGCAGTCTGAATTATGTTGTGGTACTGGTAATTATCTGTGCGGCTGCACTTGCATTTATTGTGCTTTATAACCTGACAAACATTAATATTACAGAACGGATTCGGGAGATTGCCACGATTAAGGTGTTGGGCTTCTTTCGGAATGAGACGGCTGCCTATATCTTTCGGGAAAATATGATACTGACCTCAATTGGAATTGGCGTAGGTCTGGTTCTTGGCAATTTCCTTCATCGCTTTGTTATGAATCAGATTCAGGTGGATATGGTTTCCTTTGATATCCGCATCCGGTTTGTCAGTTATATCTATAGTATCCTATTGACCTTTATATTTTATTTCGGGGTAAATCGGGTAATGTCCATCAAGCTGGAGGGGATTAACATGGCAGAATCCTTAAAGTCGGTTGATTAAAGGAAGGATATTTCGAAAATATTAGTAGGCAAATTGAAAATTATATTGTAAAATATTAACAGGATGTGGTTACTGGTGGGAAGCAGATGCGTAAAGTCGGGGTGTTATAAATGAAGCAGTTGAATATTGCATTATTGATTAGTGAATTTGAGGACCCTTATACCAATACTCTGTGTGAGGGTGCCATAAGGGCAGTGAGGGCAAAGGGATATAATCTCTATATTTTTCCGGGGAAATTTCTGGATTCCCGGGTAAGCTCTGTGTTCGAGGATGATTATGCCTATCAGCATAATTGTCTGTTCCAGTTTATTTCCGAAAATAGTATTGACATTGCAATCATTAATTTGGGGAATATAGGCTCCCAGTTAAGTATGGAGAATAAGCATCGGTTTTTAGAGATGATTACAGTTCCGGTCATATTGATTTCCGATATGATAGAGGGATATTCCTGTGTGAATTTTGAGAATAGCTCCGGTATTTCCCTGGGCATCGAGCATTTGATACAAGAGCATCATAAGCAGCATTTCGGCTATGTTAGCGGTCCAAGGAATAATATTGACGCAGTAAGACGGCAGCGGATTTTTGAGCAGGCAATGGAAAAGAATGGTATTGCTCCGGATCAGTATAAGATTGTGGAGGGGGATTTTACTTATAGCAGTACGAAGGTGGTGGAGGACCTGCTGGACGAATATCCGGAAATGGATGCCCTGATTTGTGCCAATGACATGATGTGCTATGGCGCGTATCAGGTATTGGCGGCCAGGAATCTGAGGGTTGGCCAGGATATTGCTGTGCTTGGATTTGATGATGCACCCTATTCCAGCCAGATTAAACCGGGACTTACAACGGTAAAGGCAGACCCGGCTTTATTGGGGTATAAGGCGGTAGGTCTGTGTGAAAAGGTACTGGCAGGCGAAACGCATAATCTAATGGTAGATACTTCTTTTATAATACGGGAATCCTGTGGATGCGTGGAACAGTCCCATACAGAATCCCATCAGGATATATTGAGCATACAGGCAAATCTGGATTCGCTGAATCATACTCTGGTGGCAATTTCCAGAAATATATTAAATTATGAGGAAGAAAACAATAAGATATATTTTATGATTCTGAACAGTTTGTGCAAGATGAATATTCAGAGCGTATATTTTTATACCTTTGCAGACAAAATCGAGCATAAAAAGGGACAGGAATGGATAAAGCCGGAATATGTACGGCTGCGGGCCTACTATCGGGAACCCCATGCCAGAATTCCAGATATTGTCTATCAGCCTATGCCGATTTATTATTATCCGGTTGCTATGGAGGATATTAAAGAAATCGAGCCGGAGGAACAGCGGATTCCTTTTGATGCGATATTTTCAAATAAATATATTCGAAGTGAACAATCAGCCATCCGGGTAGTGACTTTGTTATACGCAGGTGAAATTCAGTATGGATTCCTGGTATGGGATGTGAAGGAAGAATATTTTGGTTATATCGGACAGCTATCCTATCAGATATCCAATGCATTGAAAACCAATAAATTATTGCATAAGAAGAATCAGATGGCGGCAGCATTGGAAGAAAGTCTACAGCAGGTTCAGGATAAGAATTCCATTCTGGAAGAGATATCCAAGGTAGATGAGTTGACGCAGATTTATAATCG
This sequence comes from Clostridium sp., assembly GCA_023667695.1. Classification (GTDB taxonomy): domain Bacteria; phylum Bacillota; class Clostridia; order Lachnospirales; family Lachnospiraceae; genus CAG-632. The sequence continues at coordinate 6,609 of JAMOZY010000001.1, forward strand.
GAGAGGCTTCTTAGACAGCATGAAGCGGAGTGTGATTTTAAAAGCAAATGCCGGAAAGCCGGCAATCGCAGTTTATGCGGACATGAATAATCTGAAGCTGGTAAATGACCAGTTCGGGCATGAAGAAGGGGACTATGCACTCCGGATGATTGGACAGATTCTGCGGGATGCCATACACAGTCTGAATGGTGTTGGGGAAGTCGGAAGAATCGGCGGAGATGAATTCTGTGCATATGTCATTACCGATGCGGTGGATTATGAAATGGTACTGCGGAAGAAGATTGATGAAATAACAGAGGCTATGAATCAGGAAAATGATAAGGTTTACTATGTAAGCATGAGTGTAGGCATGAAATCCTTTGTCTGCTCCAATGAGGTGGATATCTCTTATGAGCTGGAGCAGGCTGATGCACAGCTTTATCAGTATAAGCAGAAAAAGCGGACTAGTATTTTGAAATAAACCGGAATTGGAAAAGAGAAATCATGAAATGTGGTTTCTCTTTTTGATATAGTGAAAAATCATAAATCATTTTGATTATTCCTGCGAGCAATGAGGAAAATAGCCATGCTTGCATGAATATTTGACTTTATAGAACAACTCAGAAGCGTTCAGAAAAATAGATTTATCTCTTGACATATGAAGGTTCATTTGCTATCATATAACACGTTGAATGTCGGCGGTGTCGGCATTTGACTACAACTAAAGTTGTATGCGTGCTTAGCTCAGCTGGATAGAGCGTTTGGCTACGGACCAAAAGGTCGGGGGTTCGAATCCTCTAGCACGCAGAAGCTAAGCCTAGTGATATCACTAGGCTTTTGTTATGTGTAACCTATTGGCGGACAATCTTAGGATGGGATTGTTTATGGAAGTATAGGAATTCAAAGAACAGGTTGAAGCATGAAAACGATATCTCATAATAATCAAAAGAAAATAGCAGTTATCAATGATATTTCCGGATTTGGACGCTGTTCGATTACGGTATCACTTCCAATTATTTCTCATATGCGGCTCCAATGCTGTCCCCTGCCTACCTCTATATTTTCCAATCATACCGGTTATGAACATTATTTTTTTGATGACTATACCGATAAGATGCGGGAATATATTCGCAATTGGAAGCAGCTGGGGTTGGAATTTGAGGGAATCGCGACCGGATTCTTAGGGTCAAAGGAACAGATTCAGATTGTGGAAGAATTTATTCAGGAATTCCGTACGGAGCAGACAAAGGTAATTGTTGACCCGGTCATGGGAGATAATGGGGTATTGTATCCGACCTATACAGAGGAGATGCGAAAGGAAATGAAAAAGCTGGTATCCTATGCGGATATACTGACGCCGAATCTGACCGAGTGCTGTTTTCTGACGGATACTCCATATCGGGAAACGGACTGGTCCGCTCGGGAGTTATATGCCATGGCAGAAAAGCTCAGTCATGTGGGGGCAGAAAAAATCGTTATTTCTGGTGTGGTTATGGGAGAATATCTGGGAAATGTAGTATATGAAACCGATGGAACAAGAAAAATCCTTCGAAGTAAACGGGTGGCACAGGAGCGTGCCGGAACCGGAGATATTTTTTCTTCTATTATAGCAGCAGATTGCATTAATCAGGTGGACTTTACAAAATCGGTACGAAAAGCAGTACGGTTTATCAAAGATTGTATGATAATTACAGATGAAAGGGGGATTCCGGCTGAGGACGGAGTTTGTTTTGAAGAGATTTTGTATCGATTAAAATGAATGTAAAAGGGGAATTATTATTCCAAATCTGGATTCTGGTGAAATCAGGTAAAAAAGTTGTTGCATAGAAATTGTCAATATGTTACAATTCTGTTACACGTTGTTAAGAAAGTGTGTTTGTGTATATAATATACGATAGTGTAATACATCTCATTCATTTTTTGAATGGATGATAAAGAATAGACAGGTGGCAATTGATATGAAGATTTCGTTAAAAAAAGGAATTTCGGCAGGTGTGGTTGTAGCAGCAACCGGAGCTTTGGTAGCAATCACCAGCTATATGGATACGCATAGGATTTTAGAGGCAGCAGGTACTGCCCCGGTGACAATGAGTACTTCGCTGTTTGCAGTGGGGGAAGATATGGAAGCCCGGATGGAAGCACAGGAGGTAGCAATCGTTATCAACAAGCTTGATACGATTACCTTAGCCAGCTACTATGAACTACAGGAAGCCAGAGAATTATATGAAAGTGTTTCGAAAGGCGCCAGGGTCTATATTGATGAAACCCAATTACTGGAGGCAGAGCAGCTTTATGCAGAATTAGAAAGCAAGCGGGAAGGACTGCTGGCAGAAGCACAGGCGAACAATGACATATATGGTGTTTTAGAGTATGCTTCCTATAATGTACAGAGTTCGGGAAATGAATATCTGGATACATTAGTGCAGGAATTTATTCAAAAGGCAACGACCAGTGATATGAGCCGCAGCGAGCAGTTAAAGGCATGCTATGATTATATGGTATGGAATTATGATTATGACGATAATTATAATTACAATTATAGCAGTGGAAAGAAGTCGATTGCATGGGCAACTGCCTTTTTAAGGGATGGTTATGGTACCTGTAACCACTGGTCCTCTGCATTTATGTATGTTGCAAGGGCGTTAGGATATGAAGCAGACCTGTATTATGGAAGTACGGCAACCTCCCGAAATGGTAATGTGGAACATTACTGGCCTGTGATTCATGCAAATGGAACAGAATATGTCTTTGACCCGCAGGTAGAAGGAGATATAACCAAACGAACCGGAGGAATCAGTAATAAACGGTTTGGTCTGACTGGTTCTACTGCAAATGAAAAGTATTTCTTCAGTCAGATTGTACAATAGCAGAAAATGATATATGATAAGATGGAATGAAACCATTCCATCTTTTTTGCGCGTACAATGAGTCCAGCGGAGTGCCTGCACTCCGCTAACACAAGGTAGATTGTCCGAGGAACAGCTTGCTGTTCCTCGGGCGAGGCAGCCTTGAACAAAACATTAGAATTTGGGAGGAAATCCAATGGCAAACCATGAAAAGGAAATCAGCGTTGCAGAGCGACAGATATATATTTTATCCCTGTTATCCCAGAATCCCATCGGTTATACGGCAGATGAAATCGTAGAAAAACTTAAAAAATGGGATGTGGTATTAACCAAGCGGACGATTAACCGGGATATTGATGAATTGTCTATGAGTTATGCGATTGAAGAGGAAGAACGAAATGGAAAAACTTATTTTCTTGCCCGAAAATTCAGTATGGAAAATGTAGATTTGACCATACAGGATTTAATGGCGATATCCTTCATGCAGCAACTGGTACAGCAGTATGAGCATACCGCCATGGGCGTTGCCGCCCGTGAGATGCTGCGAAAAATCGTTGCCAATACCGGCAATCTGAACCGTAAGCATATAGAAGCATTAAGTAATTCGATTCGTATTGTGGATGGGAATGAATGGAAGAATCAGGATGTAAAGCCGGAAGTGGAGCAGATGATAACGGCAGCGATTGAAAAGCAGAATAAAATTGAAATCTGTTATCATAGCTGGAATTCCGATGAGATTACGGAAAGAATCATACATCCCTATAGTCTTACTCTGATTGATTCTTACTTGTGCGTAGAAGGATACTGTGAGCTTCGACAGGAAATCCGTACCTTCCGTTTGTCGAGGATTCAAAGCATCACCGTTTTAAAAGAGCCGTTTTCATTGCCGGAGAATTATGATAAAAGTCATCATGAAAATCAGTTTATTTATCTCAGCGGAAAGCATATAGAGACGCTTCAGATACAGTTTGATAAAGAAACAGGACGTTATGTAAAGGAATATGAGGCGCACCGGGCGGACCGGCTGATGGAAAATGAAGAGGGGCTGTTATTTGAAAAGCGTACTGCAATTACCACGGAAGTGCTTCGGTGGATATTGAAATTTGGAGCAGGAGCAAGGGTGTTACAGCCGGAACGCTTTGTAGAACAGCTCAAGAAGGAAACAGAAGCCATGTGGAAGCAGTATACTTCGGAAGATAACGGTTGATTATAGGATAAGAAGTACCCTCGAAGTGAAAAAGGATTTTAAGGCAAAAATAAAAGACCTGTGAATCTCACAAGTCTTTTACTGGGATAGCAGGATTCGAACCTACAGATGCTGGAATCAGAATCCAGTGCCTTACCATTTGGCGATATCCCATTACTCGAACAATGGATATTATACATGATGAATTTGAGAAATGCAAGTGTTTTTAAAAAAATCATATGACAAAATCAGTATTATCCTGTATAATGGTACAGATATAAAGGAGGTGGTACACATGAGCCGGTTGATTTATGTTATGCCCTGGGCGATTTGCGATACAGAGAATTTGTATTTAAAAAAGATAGAGTTAAAGGATGAGGTATTGCCTAAGGTTCAGGATACTGTTGAAGACTGGACGGTGCAAAAAGTAGTGCCAAGCCCGGACCGCCGGAGCAAGGATGTGTATATCATACTGGATGTGTATCGTGGCTATGATTTTAAAAGCCAGAACCGGGAGGTTTCCATTGTAGATGTAACCAATTCGGTTTCTCATTTAAAAGAGCTTGGGTATGAACCGGCAAATGAAGCGGACCGGGGCTTTATCCGGCAGAGGGTATTGAATTGGGACAAGCCTATGAAAAAGACCGGAGCAGTCAGAAAAAAGAATGCCGGAGGGAAGAAAAAAGCATAAGGTGCCTCCGGAGCATGAGCAGTCTCCGGATAAGAATCGGTAGAGACGGAATATAGGAGTGATGAAACATGTATGAAGTATCGGTACGGGTACGGTTCAGTGATATTGGAAAGGATAACAGGCTTCGGTTATATGAACTGCCAAAGTATTTTCAGGACTCCAGCATTGAACATTCAGAATCCCTGGGGGTAGGTATTCCTTATCTGGCACCCAGGAAGCTGGCATGGCTGCTGACCTCCTGGCAGATTGAGATTGGACGGCTGCCAGAGTATAATGAAAAGCTGGTGATTCGTACCTGGCCTTTTGATTTCAAAGGGGCATTTGGATATCGGAATTATGATATGACAGCAGAGGATGGAGAAGTTCTGGTGAAGGCATATGCCATCTGGCTGCATACGGATATTGCTGAAATGAAGCCGGTAAAAACCACAGAGGAAGAAATCGGAAAATACGGCTTTGAGCCAAAGCTGGATATGGAATATCTGCCGCGAAAGATAACGCTTCCCGGACAAATGGAGGAGGTTGACCGGATTCCGGTATACAGCCACCATGCAGATATGTACCAGCACATGAATAATGCGATGTATGTAGACCTGGCAAATGATTATATTCCGGAACAGCGGGATGTGAAACGAATACGTGTGGATTATCGGAAACAGATGCAGGTAGGAGAAACCATGGTGGTAAAACGAGCATGGGAAGAAAATCAATGCTTTGTTGCCTTTTATGATGAAGCGGGCGATATGCATGTCAGTACAGAATTTGTACTGGAGATGACAGGAAGGAATAAAAAATGATAGAAGTAGGAAAATGGCAGACACTGAAAATGATTCGCAGTAAGGATTTTGGTGTTTACCTTGGCGCGCAGGAGGAACCGGAAGAAACGGTGCTGCTTCCCAGAAAGCAGGTGCCGGAAGCCTTAAAGACCGGAGATGAGATAGAGGTATTTATTTATCGGGATTCTCAGGACCGGAAGATAGCAACGATAAATCAACCCAGGCTGACCGCAGGAGAGATTGGAAGCTTGAAGGTGGTTAGCGTAAGCAATATAGGCGCATTTATGGACTGTGGACTGGAACGGGATATACTGCTTCCATTTAAGGAACAGACCACCCAGGTAGTGGTTGGAAAAGAGTATCCGGTCTATATGTATGTGGACAAGAGCGAGCGGCTTTGCGTTACCATGCGGTTGTATTCCCATTTGGATTTGCAGCCCCCATACCAGAAGGATGATTCTTTTCAGGGGGTAGTGTATGAGTATAAAGAGCATATGGGTGCATTTGTAGTTGTGGACGGACGGTATTCCGGTCTGATTCCGAAAAATGAAATCTTTCACCGGATTGAGGCAGGCGATAAGGTGGAAGGCAGGATTCTGAATGTACGGGAGGATGGAAAGATGGATTTGAGTGTCCGGCGTCCCGCCCATCTTCAGATGGATGTTGATTGCGATATTATTATGCAGCGGCTGGAAGAATTAAACGGTGTACTTCCATTTACGGATAAAGCCGCTCCGGAACGTATCAAGCAGGAATTTGGTATGAGTAAAAATGAATTTAAGCGTGCGGTTGGCAGACTGTTAAAGGAAGGAAAGGCAGAGATTACCGGACAGGAAATCCGGAAGAAATAGTGCTTTGGAATTTGTGATAAAATAGTTGACGTATGAAGGAAGGTATCTTATAAATAAAAAGGATGGAGGAAAAGAAAATGAAAACAGTTATTTCTACGAATCAGGCTCCGGCAGCAATCGGACCATATTCACAGGCAATTGAGGTAAATGGAATGATTTTTACATCAGGAGTGATTCCGATTGACCCGGTAACAAATACACTGGTGGAAGGTGATATTACGGTTCAGGCAAAGCAGGCAATCGGCAATCTTGCCGCTTTATTAAAGGCAGCAGGCTCCAGCTGTGAAAGCGTGGTTAAAACCACAGTGTTTATTAAGAATATGGAGGATTTTGCTACCATCAATGAAATCTATGCCGGCTTTTTTCAGGGTGAATGTCCAGCACGTTCCTGTGTAGAGGTGGCAAGACTGCCCAAGGATGTCCTGATAGAAATCGAGGCGATTGCACTAAAGGAAGCGTAATTCCTTTATCTGATGCAGAAGGAAAGGTACAAAGAAGGATACTTAAGAAGAAAGAAGAATACGTTGGGAGAAGCAATTATGGAAAAGAAAAAGATGGTATTGGGAGCCGGTATCTTATTTCTGGTGCTGGTATTGATTAATATTATACTTCAGTTTTTGGATTTTGGTGGTTTACCTACATTTGCTCTGATTTTACTGCCTCAGGCATGTATTATTATACCGGTAATCCTCTATGTGATTATTACGAAACAGAACTTTTTTGAATTGATTCGGTTCCGCAAGATGAATTTCTGGTCCATCCTATTGGTGATTCCAGTAACCTATCTGCTGAATCCGTTATTAACCTGTATTAATGCATTCAGCATGGCTTTTTCTACGAATATGATTTCAAGCACCATGGGAACCATTGCGGATGAGCTTCCATTTATTGCAGGGTTATCCCTGATGGCGTTACTGCCGGCTTTGACGGAAGAGATAACCTTTCGCGGTGTAATGCTGAACAGCTTTCACCGGGACAGCAATCCCTGGCCGGCAATTTTGTTTTCGGCTGTCTGCTTTGGGTGTATGCATATGAATTTGAATCAGATGGCCTATGCTCTGGTACTGGGGATTTTGATGGGCATTATTTTAGAAGCCAGCGGAAGCATTCTTTCTACCATGATAGTGCATTTTATATTCAACGGAACTTCGATTTCCCTTATGTATCTGATGCCAAAGTTTGCATTATGGTATATGGATTTTCTGGAACAGAATGGAATGACCTTAGAGCAGGCGGGGCTGACCCAGCAGGATATGGATGCTTTGTTGAATATTGGACAGAACACGACGACTGCTACACCCCAGGAAATGCTTCTTACAGGCGCTATCATGCTGATTCCGGCAATCATAGGACTGGTACTGGCAGGGTTGTTGATTTATCTGATTGCATATCTGAATAAACGACAACTGATTTTAAAAGGAATGTTTACGAAAAAAAGTCCGGAACAGAAGCAGGCTATGGCTGCGGACAGGGTAAGAATCATGAATCCGGCATTGGGAATTGCCATTGGTATCTGTTTGATTTTTTCGATTGTAATTGAAGTTTTGGTTCGGATAAGCATGTGAGGGATGGAAGAAATATGAATTGAGGAGGGACCCGCCGCAAGGTGTGAGAACCCCTGGCATCGGACTGCAACAAAGTGTAAGTGTAGTCGGAAATTATGATACAAAAAATGCCGCTGGAAGAGATAAGTTCCAGCGGCATTTTCTATATTATTGTTCCTGATGTGCCAGTGCAGCGCCTAAAAATCCTTTGAATAACGGATGTGGTTTGTTCGGTCTGGATTTGAATTCCGGATGTGCCTGGGTTCCGATAAACCAAGGATGGTCCTCCAATTCTACCATTTCTACAATGTGTCCATCCGGTGAGTGTCCCACCTGCTTCATACCATGAGATGCCAGTGCATCCCGATAATCATTGTTCACCTCGTAACGGTGGCGGTGACGCTCGGCAATTTCCTCAGAACCATATAATTCAAAGGATTTGGAATTCTTATCCAGCACACAGGGATAGGAACCTAAGCGGAGAGTACCGCCTAAATCTGTAATGCCATTTTGGTCCGGCATAATGTGAATCACCTGATGCACAGAGCTTGGATTGAATTCGCTGCTGTTGGCATCCGTATATCCCAATACATTTCGGGCAAATTCCACAATGGTAAGCTGCATGCCGAGACATAAGCCAAGATATGGAATCTTATGTTCTCTTGCATACTGGATGGAATCAATCATTCCTTCGATACCCCGGTCACCAAAGCCTCCGGGAACCAGAATGCCATGGACATCCTTTAAATGCTCTTCTACGTTATCTTTATTGATTAATTCAGAGTCAATCCATCGGATATCGACCTCGGCATCATGGGCAACTGCGCCATGCTTTAAGGCTTCTACAACTGAGATATAGGCATCATGGAGGGCCACATATTTTCCAACCAGGGCAATCGTAACCTTTCTGGTTGGATTCTTCCATCGGGTTACCATGTCGCTCCAGTCCTTTAAATCCGGTTCCGGACAAGGCATATTCAGGCATTTACAGGCAATATTCGCCAGATGTTCCTTCTCCATATCCAACGGAACTTCATATAATACATCACAATCCAGATTCTGAATGACATGAGAGGGTTCTACATTGCAGAACATGGCAATTTTGCTTTTGATTCCCTGGTCTAACGGCCAGTCAGAGCGGCATACTAAGATATCAGGATGTAATCCAAGGCCCTGAAGCTCTTTTACACTTGCCTGAGTTGGTTTTGTCTTTAATTCTCCGGAGGACTTCAGATAAGGAATGAGCGTAACATGAATTAAAATACAGTTTTCACGTCCTACATCATGCTGGAACTGACGGATGGCTTCTAAAAAGGGCTGACTTTCAATATCACCTACCGTACCGCCGACTTCAATAATAGCGACTTCCGTTTGTGTGGTTTCCGGATTCCGGTAGAACCGGCTTTTGATTTCATTGGTGACATGGGGAATGACCTGTACGGTATGTCCGCCAAAGTCCCCTCTGCGTTCCTTTGTCAGTATGCTCCAATAAATCTTACCAGTAGTAACATTCGAATTCTTGTTCAGGCTTTCGTCAATAAATCGTTCGTAGTGTCCCAAATCCAGGTCTGTCTCTACGCCGTCATCGGTAACGAATACCTCACCATGCTGAACCGGATTCATGGTACCCGGGTCCATGTTGATATATGGGTCAAATTTCTGGCTGTGGACCTTATAACCACGCGCTTTTAACAGACGTCCCAGGGAAGCTGCCGTAATCCCCTTACCAAGCCCGGAAACAACGCCGCCTGTTACAAAAATGTACTTAACTGCCATGTTTCTCCTCCTATGTGCATCATGCAATATGTAAAAACGGGCTGAAATTAGCGATAGTCCATACCGCTAATTAGCGCCCTGAATGCACGACATTATTGTTTTTATTATAGTGGAAGAGGAATTAATAGTCAATGAAATCTTATATTTTGTTATTGTTAAATTGTAACAGTTCAACCATTGTGAATTTTTGCTGCTGTAGCTGACGAAGCAAGGGGAAAACGGCAGATGCAGATGAAAACCGTCCTATATTTACATAAGTTTTACAAAGTTTCCAGAACTTTTATTTGATTTATATTATGGAAGCGAGTATATTAGACAAAGAAGTATACGGTGTCAATCATAAATTGAAGCCGAAGGAGGATAACGATGAACGAGAACAATTCAGATAATAATAAAAAACCGAACGGTTCCTGGAAGCCGTTGGTCGTTATGCTGATTATATCCGTTGCCCTTACTTTGCTATTCTGGGGAACATTGCAGCGATATAAGCAGGGAACGGTAGAAGAGATTAAATACAGTGAGTTTATGGATATGCTGGAGAATGATGAGATTAAGTCGATTGAAATCTCAGATTCTTTAATCACCATTCATCCGATAGAAGAAAAGGAAGGACTGGGACTTCAAAAGGTCACATATACAACGGTCCGGGTATATGACATCTATCTGGTAGATAAGCTGGAGGAGGCAGGTGTGGAATATGGAGAAATCAGAGACAACTCCAATGCCTGGTGGGTCAATATTCTACAGTTTTTACTTATGCTGGGTGTAATTTATCTGGTTATGACCTTATTCATGCGCCTGGTAGCAAAGAATGGCATGATGGGTGGTGTGGGACGCTCTAAGGCTAAGGTTTATGTAGAAAAGAAAACCGGTGTTACTTTTGCGGATGTAGCCGGTCAGGAGGAGGCAAAGGAATCTCTGGTAGAGATGGTGGATTTCCTGCATAATCCGAAGAAGTATCTGGAGATTGGCGCGAAGCTTCCAAAGGGAGCGCTGCTGGTAGGACCTCCGGGAACCGGTAAGACCTTGCTTGCCAAGGCAGTCGCCGGAGAAGCTAATGTTCCATTCTTCTCGTTATCCGGTTCTGATTTTGTTGAGATGTATGTAGGTGTGGGAGCATCCAGAGTCCGGGATTTATTCAAGGATGCGAATGCTATGGCACCTTGTATCATATTTATTGATGAGATTGACGCCATTGGCCGGAGCCGGGATACGGCGGGACATGGCGGAGACTCGGAACGGGAGCAGACCCTGAATCAGCTCTTAGCCGAGATGGATGGCTTCGATACCTCTAAGGGTATCGTGATTCTGGCGGCAACCAACCGGCCGGAGGTATTGGATAAAGCATTGCTGCGACCGGGGCGTTTTGACCGTCGTGTGATTGTGGAAAAGCCGGATTTGAAGGGTCGTGTGGATACCCTGAAGGTGCATTCCAAGGATGTTAAGATGGATGAGACCGTTGACTTCGATGAACTGGCACTGGCAACCTCCGGTGCAGTAGGAGCCGATCTTGCGAATATCATTAATGAAGCTGCGCTGGCGGCGGTTAAGGCTGGCAGACAGTATGTGAGCCAGAAGGATTTATTTGAATCCGTAGAGGTGGTATTTGCCGGTAAGGAAAAGAAGGACCGCATCTTAAGTGAGAAAGAAAAGAAGATTGTATCCTATCATGAGATTGGCCACGCCTTGATTATTGCATTGCAGAAGCATACGGAGCCGGTGCAGAAGATTACTATCATCCCAAGAACTATGGGAGCCTTGGGATATGTCATGCAGGTGCCGGAGGAGGAGAAGTATCTCAGCACGAAGGCAGAGATGCTGGCAGATTTGGTAACTGCCCTTGGGGGCCGGGCAGCAGAGGCGATTAAGTTTGACTCGGTAACCACAGGAGCCTCCAATGATATTGAACAGGCAACGGCAAAGGCAAGAGCCATGATTACGCTGTACGGTATGTCGGATACCTTTGGAATGGTTGCATTGGAATCCACCCAGAATCGATATTTGGATGGCAGACGGGTTCTGAACTGTTCGGAGGAGACGGCAACCAAGATTGATGAAGAAATCAGCCGGATGCTGAAGGATGCCTATGAGCAGGCTTATGCGCTTTTGAAGGAAAATGAAGCGTTGATGGATAAACTGGCGGAGTATCTGATTCAAAAGGAAACCATTACCGGAAAAGAGTTTATGGAAATCTTTAACCGGGAAAAGGGAATTCTTCCGGAAGCAGATACGGCTCAGGAGTCTGAGAACTCTGTAGATGGAAAGGAAGCAGAGGGCAGAGCAGAGGCGCATTCGGATGTGGAAGGCGCGGAGGGGTCAAAGGCACCGGAACAGCATGGTCCTTGGGAATTTTAAGAGCAGTTATATATGGGAATGTAATAAAATCTCCAGTTACTGTAATCAGCGGCTGGAGATTTTTTATGTCGTATCACATTTAAGGATTATTTAATAATTAAAATGTTATCTTGTGCCTACAGTCAAGGCTCTGTAGTAAGTGGATGGATTATGAAAGATATGCACAGCAGAGACAGAGAAGAAAGAGGAGGAATCAACCCTATGTATGCAAGGATACTGAAAAAGGATTTAAAACGAAAACGAACCATGAATATCATCCTGCTGATGTTTGTCATTCTGGCAGGCACATTTATTGCAAGCAGTGTAAATAATATCATTGCAATCCGAACAGCTGTAGATGATTATTTGGAGCAGGCAGGGGCGTCTGATTTTGTGGTGTGTACTATGGAGCGGATGGGCGGCAGACCCATTTCCGAGATTTTAGATGGTATAGAGGGAATCGAGGAATACCAATGCGAAGGATTTCTTTATTTAGATGGAAATGCCATATTTTATGGGGAAGATAAGTCTGGTCTGGAATCGCTTGGTAGCCCTATGCTGCTGTCAGCAGAGGAAGCAAAGATGAATTATTTTGACACTTCTGATAATCAGGTGCTGGAGCGGGTGGAGCCGGGAGAAATCTATGTGGTAGAAAAGTGCTTCCAGATGAATCATATGGAAATCGGAGATACCTTGGAAATCTGTCTTGGCGATGCTTCCAAAACCTTTCGGATTGCAGGGAGCTTTCAGGATGCAATCTTTGGCTCCAGAATGATAAGTTTTACTCGTTTTATTGTCAGTGAAGAGGACTTTCAATACTTCATGGAGGATTCCCTTGCTGCTATGTATACCGGGGATATGGTTTATCTGGATACGATGGGAGAAGAAGGCGTAAGGCAGGAGCTTAGCTATGATGATAGTATTCAGGTTATATTAGGTATAGAACAAATAAAAATGGCCTATGCGATGGAGATGATGGTTGCAGGTGTTCTTCTGGTAGTGAGTATATGTCTGATTCTGATTGCATTTGTTATCTTGTATTTTGTGATTTCCTTTACCATATCTGAGGAGTACAGGGAGATTGGCGTTATGAAGGCGATTGGAATTCGTGACTTTCGGATTCGCAGTCTTTATATGATAAAATATCTTGTGATTGCGGTTTTCGGAGCGGGAATTGGATTTTTTGCCAGTATTCCCTTTGGAGATATGATAATACAGACCATTTCCGCATCGATGATGATGGTTCGTGGCAGTAATTGGATTATCAATCTGCTTTGCTCTATTTTTCTGGTTTTCATCATATTAGGCTTTTGTTATGGCTGTACGGGAAAGGTAAAGCAATTCACGCCGGTGGATGCGATTCGCAGCGGCACGACGGGAGAGCGGTTTCAGAAAAAAGGATTATTGCGACTGAACCGGAGCCGTCTGCATCCGGTCCTGTTTCTTGCTGCCAATGATGTAACCAGCAGTCCCAGACAGTTTGGCATTCTTACCCTTGTGTTTGGACTTAGCATATCGCTGGTATTGATTCTTGTCATATCGGTAAGTACATTGCAAAGTGACGCTTTAATTACCAGCTTTGGACTTTTGGAAACGGATTTGTATTATGATGACAGGGGACTACAGCAGTATACAGGGACAGCGGATGGAAGAGAAGGATTGGTACAGGAGCTTGCACAAATGGAAACAACCCTGCGGGAGCATGGGATGCCGGCGGAATGCATGGTGGAGGCCAGCCTGAATCTGACGCTTGTTCATGGGGATGCCGTTCAAAAAACACAAGTGATGCAGGGGATTGGAACGAAGGCGGAGGAGTATGATTATTATGAAGGAACCCCGCCACAAAACAGCAGAGAGATTGCCCTGACACCAATTACAGCAGAGAAGTTGGGGGCGGGTATCGGAGATACCATTCTGATTCGCCAGATGGAAGGAGAAAAGGAATATGTGGTTACGGCATATTTTCAGTCTATGAATAATATGGGTGAGGCGGCGCGCGTTCATGAATCAGCAGAGGCAGATTTTCAACAGGTTTTGGGATTCTTTCCCATTCAGATTCGCTTTACGGATGAGCCGGATGCTTCAGTGGTGAAGGACAGAATGGAAGAAATCAAGGAAATCTATGAAACGGATGCCATTTATTCCGCCGGAGAATATGTAGAACGCCTGGTTAGCGTGAGGGATAGTATCAATCAGGTTAAATTTCTGGTTCTGCTGGTGGTGTTAATCATCACATTATTGGTGACGGTATTGATGGAGCGGTCATTTATTGCAAGAGAACGGGGAGAAATTGCCATTTTGAAGGCAGTAGGATTTGGGAACGGCACGATAATAGCATGGCACAGCCTTCGATTTGGAATTGTCAGTGTCATTGCAACGGTTCTTTCTCTGCTTTTGATAAGGCCATTGACGGAATTGTCTGTAGGACCCGTATTCCGGATGATGGGTGCAGAACTCGGAGTGAAATATGAAATCCCGCCCCTGGAGGTCTATGTCATTTATCCTTGTATCATGCTGCTCATTACCATGGCAGGCGCCTGTCTGACAGCACTTTATACAAGGAAAATCAACGCATCCGAGGCTTCGGGTACGGAATAAGCAGGATAGAAAAGTAAACATGCGGATAGAAATCATGGGATAAGAAGGAGAGTGCGGTTATGAATGTAATGTTGGATGTAAAGGATTTATGTAAGACCTATATTGTAAACAAGCGTCAGAATAATGTTTTGAAGAATGTGAATTTTCAAATCCAGGATAAGGAGATGGTGGCGGTGATGGGTCCCTCTGGCTCCGGAAAATCCACACTGTTATATACAGTGTCCGGCATGGACAGTATTACGGCAGGGGAGGTAGCATTTAACGGAAGAAACCTTGCAGGGATGAATCGAAAAGAGCTTGCCGGGCTTCGGTTGGACACAATGGGCTTTATCTTTCAGCAGATGTATCTGTTAAAGAATCTTACGGTGCTGGATAACATTATCCTTCCGGCCTGTCAGTCTAAGAAGAAAAAAAGAAGCCGGAAGGAAACGGTAGCGTATGGACAGGAATTGATGCGGAAGATGGATATTA
Organism: Clostridium sp.; assembly: GCA_023667695.1. Lineage (GTDB taxonomy): Bacteria > Bacillota > Clostridia > Lachnospirales > Lachnospiraceae > CAG-632. The sequence continues at coordinate 21,661 of JAMOZY010000001.1, forward strand.
TCGATATAGCAGATAATGATATTTGTGAGGTGTCCGGCGGACAGCTTCAGCGGGCATGTATCTGCCGGAGCATGATTAACCAGCCGGATATCATTTTTGCAGACGAGCCTACCGGCGCCTTGAACCGCAGCAGCTCCGACGAGGTGATGGAAGAGCTGTTGAAAATAAATGAAGAAGGGACTACGATTTTGCTGGTGACGCATGATGCAAAGGTGGCAGCCAGATGCTCCAGAGTATTATATATTGTTGACGGAACGATAAAAGGTGAGTACAATTTAGAACGGTATACATCTGCTGCCGGACTGCGGGAGCGGGAAATAGCGCTGAACCACTGGCTGGTGGAGATGGGATGGTAATGACGGATATATTAATTGTAGAAGACAATAAAGAGCTGGCGGAATTGCTGAGCCGTTTTCTGCGGACTGAAAATTATATCGTAACGGTTGCGGAAAATGGAGAAAAGGCACTGAAGCTGTATGAGCGATATGGAGCGAAATTGGTGATATTGGATGTCATGCTGCCGGGAATCGACGGATTTGGAGTTTGCAGGAAGATTCGGGAGCAAAGCAATACACCGATTTTGATTGTCAGTGCAAGAGTGGAAAAGGAAGATAAGCTGAATGGTTTGATTCTGGGAGCGGATGATTATATAGAAAAGCCCTATGATATTGATTTAATGCTGGCAAAAATCCACGGAATTTTTAAACGGCGGTATGCACAGGATGAAATCATAGATGGAGCTTTGTGCCTGAATAAGGTCAGCCGTACCCTGTATAAGAATTCGATTCCCATGGAAATGACGGTGAAGGAATTCGAATTACTGCTGCTTCTGATGGAGAATCGGGGAAAGGTTCTGAATAAGGAATATCTGTTTCGCCAGGTCTGGGGAAGTGACAGTTGTTCCGAACCCCAGACGCTTACCGTACATGTAAAGTGGCTGAGACAGAAAATTGAGGAGGACCCCAAGCACCCCCAAAAGCTTTTGACGGTATGGGGAGTGGGATATAAGTATATATGAAACGTTATGATAAAATGATGGCTGGTGGGATTGGGATAATTATTTTGATTGTAATCAGCGTGAATGGTATTCTGCATGTTCTTACTGGTTCCGGGCAGGGAAGACCCTGGCTGGTAGAAGTGAACCGTATTGTATTTATCATGGAAGCAGAGGGTATCGAGGCAGTTGATTTATCAGACTATGATTATATAACGAAGATTGAACGCTGTGAGGATGATTTTTATAATACCGCCAGTGACTATTGTATACGGGAGGTCAACGGAGACTTGTATCGGTTTGATTATACCATGCAAATATTCCCTGACCGGAAGCGAATGCTTCTTGTAGTAAATCTGGCTTTGACCGCCATGGCAATTCTGTTCCTGCTGATTCTCTTACGCATCCGCTATCAGATACTGGCGCCCTTTACAGAGTTGACGCATGTTCCTTACGAGCTGGCAAAAGGAAATCTGACAGTACCCCTGAAGGAACACAAGAGCCGGTTTTTTGGAAAATTTGTATGGGGAATCAATCTGCTTCGGGAAAGGATGGAGGAACAGAAGCAGCGGGAGCTTCAACTTCAACGGGATAGGAAAACCCTGCTGCTGTCCTTGTCCCATGATATAAAAACCCCCTTGTCTGCCATTAAATTATACGCAAAAGCACTGAAAAAAGGATTGTATTCCCAGGAAGAAATCCAACTTACGATAGCGGAAGCCATTGCTGGAAAAGCAGATGAAATCGAAGGCTTTGTGTCAGAAATCGTTCAGGCATCCCGAGAGGATTTTTTGAATATCGAGGTGAAGCCGGGAGAGTGCTATCTATCAGAAATCATGCACAGAATCCATCATTATTATGAGGAAAAGCTTACTATGCATAAGACGGAGTTTATCCTTGGAGAATATATGGATTGTCTCCTAAAGGCAGACATAGACCGGAGCGTAGAGGTTTTTCAAAACATAATGGAAAATGCCATTAAGTACGGTGATGGAAAGCAAATCAGGATTTGTGTTTCCGAGGAAGAGGACTGTATATTAGTAGCAGTTGGGAATAGCGGATGTTCGCTTTCGGAATCCGAGCTGCCCCATGTGTTTGAGAGCTTTTGGAGAGGGTCGAATGTAAAAAACCAGCCGGGCAGCGGTCTGGGGCTTTATATCTGCCGTCAGATTATGCACAAAATGGGGGGTGAGATATATGCGGAAGTAAAAGAGGCATTTATGACGGTAACAGTGGTGTTTGAAAAGGTTTGACAGAAAAGTTTGATATAGAAGTAAAAGTCCTGCCGTGGAGCAGACCATTGCCGAAAGACAGCGGTCAGCGCCAGACAGGACTTTTTATTATTCTTTTTTAGCGTTCCGTTCCCATAAAGAATAAAGCAACTGTACCGGGACCGGAATGGGCGCCGATGGTAGAACCTACATAATTAATCAGGAACTCATGAATGCCCAGCCGTTCTTCAATCTGCTGTTTAACAAACAAGGCATCCTCCAGACAGTCACCGTGACTGATAAATACAACCGGATTCTCATAGCCGTCAATGACTTTTTCCATATTATCCACTAAGGTAATCAGAGAGCGTTTTCTTCCCCGGATTTTGGAGATGTTAATCAACCGCCCTTCGTTATCTACATGCAGTACCGGCTTGATATTCGCAATGGTTCCGATAATGGCGGTTGCTTTGCTGACCCGCCCGCCCCGGTGCAGATGAAACAAATCATCTACGGTGAACTGGTGGCAGACATGAAGCTTTATCTCCTCTACATATTCTGCCAATTCCTCTATGGTTGCGCCTTCCTCCTTTTTCCTGCAGGCATAATAAATTAATAATCCTTGCCCCAAAGAAGCGGCAAGGGAATCAATGACAATGATTTTGGTATCCGGATTCTGCTCCATCATGGCTTTCGCTGTTACCGCAGTATTATTGTAGCTGGAGCTTAAGGCAGAAGAAAAGCTGATGTGCAGGATATCATAACCATCCGCAATATTTTTGGCAAAGCTCTGTTCAATATATTCCGGATTACTCGCCATGGTAGTCGGCATTTCACCATTTCGCATCTTCGCATAGAAATCTGCTTCGGAAAGGGTTCCCTCCAGGGCATTATAGGTCTGGTCGCCAATCTGATAATAGAGTGGATGTACCGACAGATGATGCTCTTCTATGAAATCGGCTGGTAAATCAGCCATACAATCCGTTGAAATAATATAAGGTTTCATGTTTCTATACCCCCTCGATTTTATAATAGTGTTTGTGAATAATTTTATTTTATACTGAACCATATAAAAAGGCAATAGAAAGTTGTAAATAACTCTATATTATGTAGTTTTTAAAACCGCATTTACCTGATACATTTTCATAGTGTGTAAAATCATACATAAAAATGCAAAATTGTCACTTTTAAACGTAAAATTGGTAAGATGAATAAAGAATCCTTATGATACAATAAGTGTTAAGTTTACTTCTATTTCTAGAAAGCACTGGCTTTAGAATGTGTATTCGGAAGATGATTTGAAAAATCCAAAGGGAGAAAGGGTGTTTATTTATGAAGAAAAGAGGAAGGGGTCCATTATTCAAAACGATGTCAGTATTGCTTTCAGCGATACTGGTTATGGGAATGCTTCTTGGAGCGGCGCCAGTGGAGCTTCCAGCAGAAGAGGATGCCATATCATTGCCTTCGGAGGTTCCGACAGGTGATGCAGCATCTCTGTCCCAGGAGGTTCCGGGGACAGATGATGACCTTGCGTCTAATAGTGCAGGAGTTGCATCAGTGGCAGAAGTAAGTATTGATAATTCGATATCAGGCTGGATTTATCTGAACGGAACTGCTGTTATCATAACGGAAGGTTCTGACAGCAGTAAGACAAAGCTGTATTATGATGCAAATGAAAATGGAAGCCTGGATGAAGGAGAACTGCCGATAGAACTTTCTGAGGAAGAAGGAACGGTAGAAGATGGTTATGATTTGAGTGAGACTACGATATATGGAGGAAGCAGCTCAGAGGAAATTACCAGCGATATCATGATTCACATGCTTGGCGGTGCGCTGTATCGTGTAGAAGGCACTATGGGAAAAGCAGTCAATGGCAATTTTTGCTTTTTCATGACTGGTGGAAGTGTTACTCAGATTCTCTCTGCCGGTGGTGCTTCATTGAATGGCTCCTCTGATATTGTAATCGGTGGAGATGCAGTTGTGACAGAGACTATATATGGCGGCGGGGAAAATGACAATATTACCATTGGCGGTAATGTAAATATTACAGTAGAAGGAAATGCCCGGGTTGGCAGTGGTTATAATTACCCAGGTATTTTTGCCGGCGGACAACAGCCGAATAATGTGATAATGGGAACCAGTACCATTACAGTAAAAGGCGGTACCATAAATGGAAACATATATTCTGACCTGCAGGCTGCTGATTTCCGGGACAAGGTTACCCTGGATATTCAAGGTGGTACTGTTACGGGCTTTGTACAAGGAATCGTAACCGGACAATCAAAAGCAGATGTAGTTGAGATAAGGATGAGTGGTGGTACGGTTGAGGGGTCTGTATTTGGAGTAAGGCAGGCATATGTGGAAAATGTTTCCATTCATATAGACGGCGGAGAGATTAAGGGGCAGGTGGTCGGTTCCTATGCGGGAAAGTCAGGAAAAGTATCAATTGAAATAACGGATGGTACTGTTCGTAATACGGTTATAGGAAGGGCAGTGCCGGGGCAAACAGATGATGGCTGGGAAAAGGGAAGTATAATCATTCGCGGCGGTAATTTTCATAACTCAATTCTGCTTCGTCATAATAATGCGATTGCAACTCCGAACGAAGCGGAAATCTGCATTGAGGGAAAACCTGTATTTGGAGAAAACGCGGGTATTCTTTTACGGAATGGTGATTTCATTACTCAGACTGGAAGGATAACCAGTGCTACTGGCAGCATTCCTATTGATGTCCAGAATATAAACCAAAAAGGAACTTTGATTGTTGTTCCAGGGAATGGTATTGAATTAAGCTCGGAACCATTTGCCTTGCTAAATTCAGATTTTGATTTGATATTTGGTACGATTCCAGATACAAATCAGAATCTTTATCTTGGGGAAAAGCATACCTGCAGCTATAGTGAAGCGTGGAAATCGGACGCGGAACAGCATTGGCATATATGTGAGATTTGTGGAAGGAAAGCGGATATAGCCGCTCATACAGAGGATGCCGGCATAGTTACCAGGGAGCCGACAGAGACGGAAACGGGAATCAAGACTTATGCGTGTAGTGCATGCGGCTATGAGATGCGGGAGGAGATACTTCCAAAAAAGGAAACGGAAAACAATCCGGATGATGATAATCCGGGAGAAGGTGACCAGTCCGGTGTAATCAGTCAGGAAGTGAAAACAGAGGGGAATGTTCCGGTCACGAATATTTCCATGACGGAAAAGGAATTGATAGAGGCTGTTTTGACAGAAGCGGATAAGGCACAGGTAGAAAGTGGTACAGATATTAAGATACTTTTGACTGTGGAAGATGCAAGTGGCAGTGTTAGTGATGCAGATAAAGCTTTGGTAGCTTCAGCACTGAATGGTTATCAACTTGGACAATATCTGGATATCAGTTTATTTAAAATTATTGGTAATAATCAGAATAGAATAGTGAAAACCCAGGGCTTGCTCCGACTTGTTATTACGATTCCGGATTCCTTGAAGAACACGAAGGATAACGAAAAAAGAGAATTTGCAATCATCCGGATACATAATGGAGCAGCATCCATTCTGAACGATATGGATGGAAATGTGAATACGATTACCATAGATACCGATCGGTTTTCTACTTATGTCATTGTCTATCAGGACAAGGCAGTATCCGGTGGAGATGGTGGAAATAGTAATAGCACAAATAACAACAATGAAGGTAGTTCCGGTCAAAAAGATAAGGAACCAAAAACCGGTGACAACACCATTTCCTTAGAAATATACGCAACAATTGCAATGATTGCGGGACTGAGCTATTTATTCTTATATCTTACCGGAAATAAGAATGGTATGACGGAGGAGGAGAAAAATTCTTTGATGAGAAGAATTATTCGTTGGGCGCATCAAGGAGGGAGCTTCCGTATTCCGTTTGCCTTCGTGGCAATCTTCCTGCTTCTTGCTTATTATCATAGTATCGGTAAGACAGCTGCTATGGAATGGAAAGAAATAATCTAATTAAATTAGAAGCCCTGGACATAAGTACCAGGGCTTTTGGAAAATTTTTAAATGAAAGCATATTGAAAAGGATTTCCGCATATGCTATAATGCCACTAGGCAAAAAAAGTTATAACGTTCCAATATGAACGAAAATGAATCCCCTGCTTGTGTTGCACCACAGGCAGGGGATTCTTCTTTTCTTTTATAGTGGCAAAGCACCCACTAGGCTATTTGTTGTCCTTACGGCCACTGTCTAACCATTTGATGATGTAGTGGCAGGCTACACCAGCCATGACAGCAACGAAAAAAGTTATAACATATCCCAATATAAACACCTCCTCCCGTTGCCGGGTATCGGTTGGACAACAGAATGATTATACCATGTTTCCTCATGAAATGAAAATTCATTGAGCGAAAGAAAAAGATATGCTAAAGTAAAGAAGTAGAATATGAGAAAGCAGACAGGATATGAAAGAGTTTGATATTGAAGAAGAATTGAAAAAGCTGCCGGACCAGTCTGGTGTATATCTGATGCATAGCAGGACAGATGAGATTATCTATGTGGGAAAGGCAATCAGCTTAAAAAAACGGGTGCGGCAATATTTTCAGTCCGGGCGGAACCGTTCCCCTAAGATTGAGAAAATGATTACCTTGATTCATTATTTTGAGTACATCGTGACGGATTCGGAATTAGAAGCACTGGTCTTAGAGAATAATCTGATTAAGGAATATGCACCCAAGTATAATACCATGCTGACGGATGATAAGACCTATCCCTTTATTAAGGTTACCTTGGAAGAACCATTTCCAAGGGTTTTGCTGACCCGGCAGATGAAGCGGGACAAGGGAAAATATTTTGGTCCCTTTACCAGCTCCGGAGCAGTCCGGGATACCATTGAGCTGATAAAGCGGCTATATCATATTCGGTTTTGTAATAAACGGCTGCCGAAGGAAATCGGAATGGACCGGCCATGTCTTTATTATCAGATGAAGCAATGTCCGGCTCCCTGTCAGGGATACATTACAGAAGAGGCATATCGGGAGCATGTAGAGGAAGTATTAGAATTTTTAAATGGAAATACCAAGAAGGTAATTTCACAGCTAGAGGAGAAAATGCAGGAAGCCTCTGCTGAATTTGAATTTGAAAAGGCGGCGGAGTACCGGGATTTGATTGACAGTGTAAATCATATTGCAGGAAAGCAGAGAATTACCAATCCGAATTCCAATACCATTGACCGGGATGTTGTAGCGATGGCAGTGGAGGAGAAGGAGGCGGTCGTTTCCATCTTTTTTATCCGGGACGGAAAGCTGTTAGGAAGGGAACATTTTCATATGGCAGGGGTGGAAGAATCCCAGCCCGAGGAAACTATGACCGCGTTTGTAAAGCAATACTATGCCGGAACCCCATATATACCCAAAGAATTACTGCTGGAAACGGAGGTAGAGGAACGGGAGCTATTAGAGAACTGGTTATCCCAGAAGCGGGAGCAGCGGGTGCATATCCTGACACCTCAGAAAGGGGAAAAGCATAAGCTGATTGAATTAGCAAAGGATAACGCCTCCATGGTACTGCACCAGGACTTAGAGAAGCTGAAGCGGGAGGAAGCCCGAACTATTGGAGCGGCACAGGAAATAGCGGATTTGATTGGGATTGAACGCGCAGAGCGGATAGAAGCCTTTGATATCTCGAATATCAGTGGCGTAAATGCAGTTGCTTCCATGGTGGTATTTGAACAGGGAAAAGCAAAAAGAAGTGATTACCGGAAGTTCCGTCTGCGAACCGTAACCGGTCCAGATGATTATAAGAGCATGGAAGAAACCTTAAGCCGGCGGTTTCTGCATGGAAAGGAAGAACAGAGAAAAATTGCAGAAGAAGGCTTGGAGGAGGAGCTGGGTAGCTTTAACCGTTTTCCGGACCTAATCATGATGGATGGCGGAAAAGGACAGGTGAATGTAGCCCTTCGGGTATTGGAGGAATTACACTTGAATATTCCGGTCTGTGGCATGGTAAAGGATGATAACCATAGGACCAGAGGCTTATATTACAACAATCAGGAAATTGCATTTCCGCCGAAGAATGAGGCATTTGACCTGATTACAAGAATACAGGATGAGGCACACCGGTTTGCCATTGAATATCATAAGCTGCTGCGCAGCAAGGGACAGGTAAAATCTGTGTTAGATGATATCGCAGGTATCGGACCAACCAGACGAAAGGCGTTAATCCGGCACTTTAAGACCATAGATGCTGTCAAACAGGCATCTGTGGAGGAATTAAGACAGACGCCGGGTATGAATATCCTGTCTGCCAATGCGGTCTATAATTACTTTCATGGAGCGAAGGAGGAACAAGCACCCGAAGGGCAGAAGGAAATTTAATTGATGCATGAACACCAAAAGTATGGTATGCTTTAACCTAAGGAGGGACCCGCCGCAGGTGGGAGGATTCCTTGGGTTGGATTGTGGGAAACCGAAAGGAAAAGCAGGTATACTATAGACATTAACCTAAGGAGGGACCCAGCACTTAACCTAAGGAGGGACCCGCCGCAGGTGGGAGGATTCCTTGGGTTGGATTGCAGGAAACCGAAAGGAAAAGCAGGTATACCATAGACACAAAGGAGGATTCCTTGGGTTGGATTGCAGGAAACCGAAAGGAAAAGCAGGTATACCATAGACATTAACCTAAGGAGGGACCCATCGAAGATGGGAGGAATCCTTGGGTTGGCTTGCAGGAAGCCAAAGGGAAAGCAGGTATACCGAGTTGAATTGTAGCAGTAAAAGGAGGAGGCTATGTACGAAGTTTCATTGACAAGCTTGATTGAAAAAATGAATTTGGTCAATCATCTGCCGGAAATCAACACAGATGATATCAAGATAACGGATCCGGATATTAACCGCCCGGCAATTCAGCTTGCCGGATTTTTTGAGCATTTTGATTCCAATCGTATTCAGATTTGTGGTAATGTGGAGCATGCCTATATTGCGAACATGCATACGGAGGAAGAGAACCGGGAGATTTTTAAGAAATTATTTTCTCATAAGATTCCTTGTCTGATTTTCTGCCGGGGGCTGGAACCCCATAAGTTTATTCTGGAGGTAGCAAAAGAATATGGAATTCCGGTACTGACTTCCAATTCCACTACATCCTCCTTTGTCCATGAAGCAGTCCGGTGGCTGCATGTGGAACTGGCACCGAGAATCACCATTCATGGCGTATTGGTGGATGTATACGGTGAGGGAATCCTGATTATGGGAGAAAGTGGTATTGGTAAAAGTGAGGCGGCGTTGGAGCTGATTAAGCGGGGCCACCGTCTGGTTTCGGATGATGCAGTTGTGATTAAGAAGGTAAGCGATGAGACCTTGGTAGGCATGGCGCCGGATAATACCAGGCATTTTATTGAATTGCGTGGTATCGGAATTATTAATGTAAAGACTCTGTTTGGTGTAGAGTGTGTAAAGATGTCAGAAACCATCGATTTAATTATAAAATTAGAAGAATGGAATAAGGATACAGAATATGACCGTCTGGGTTTAACCGACCAATATACGGAGATTTTAGGAAACAGGGTGGTAAGCCATTCGATTCCGATTCGACCGGGACGGAATATTGCAATTATTGTTGAGTCAGCCGCAGTCAATCATCGACAGAAGAAGATGGGATATAATGCGGCACAGGAATTATATGATCGGGTAACCGGTAACTTAGAGGCAAAAAAATAAGGAGGAACAGAGATGGCAAAGTATGCAGTAGGTGTGGATATCGGAGGAACCACAGTAAAAATCGGAATCTTTACCGTAGAAGGGGAATTGCTGAAGAAGTGGGAAATACCCACCAGAAAGGATGAAGGCGGCCGGTATATCTTAAGTGATGTGGCGGAGTCGGTTGCAGACAAGCTGTGTGAAAGCTCTATCGACAAGGCGGATGTGGCCGGAATTGGCATGGGCGTTCCGGGACCGGTAAAGCAGGATGGTACGGTATTGAAATGTGTAAATCTGGGATGGGGTATTTTTAATGTAGAGGAAGAATTGAGTAAGCTGACCGGTCTGCCGGTAAGGGCTGGAAATGATGCCAATATGGCTGCCATGGGCGAAATGTGGCAGGGCGGCGGCATGGGTTATCAGGATATTGTTATGGTAACCTTAGGCACCGGTGTTGGCGGCGGAATCATCCTGGGCGGTAAGATGCTGGCGGGAGTAAATGGAGCCGGCGGGGAAATCGGTCATATTCAGGTCAATGATGATGAAACGGAAACCTGTGGCTGTGGTAAAAAGGGCTGTCTGGAGCAGTATACCTCGGCAACGGGAATCGTAAGACAGGCAAAAATCTTATTGAATAATACAGATGCCCCATCCAAGCTTCGAAGCGTGCAATATATCTCTGCAAAAGAGATTTTCGATGCCGCAAAGGAAGGGGATGAGCTGGCAAATGACCTGGTAGAAGCGCATGGAGAGTGCTTAGGGCGCGCCCTTGCACAGATTGCCTGTGTCGTAGACCCGGAGGTATTTGTTATCGGCGGCGGTGTATCCAAGGCAGGTAAGGTATTGATTGATACAACAGCCAAATATTTTGAAAAATATGCATTCCATGCATGTAGAGGGACGAAGTTTGAACTGGCTACCTTGGGCAATGACGCCGGAATCTATGGCGGTGCAAAGCTGATATTGGGATAGGCGGAAGGACAAGGCAGCAGAAGGAAGAGAATGGACTTGGAATGAAATCATATACTGCAACATAAATTGGTTAAAACAGGATGCAGCTGCATGCTGAATTTTGTTGCGGAAAGGATTACTATGGAAGGTGACATATTAGGAAACATTCGAGAAATAATAAAGGAAGAGCAGTTATTATTTGATGAACCGATGAGCAGTCATACCACCTTTCGTGTGGGTGGACCGGCGGATGTTATTGTGAAGCCGGGAAGCATATCGGAGATTGAACAGGTGCTGCAGTGGTGCAGTGAACATGCCATCCCCTATTATATCGTAGGAAACGGCAGTAATCTTCTGGTAGGTGATGCAGGGATTCGGGGTGTTGTGATTCAGATTGGAAATGCTTTTTCTGAGATTGAAGTTGGAGAGGATGACACTATATGGGTACAAGCCGGATGCATGCTTGGCAAAGTGGCAAATGCAGCGCTGGAGCATTCTTTGACCGGTCTGGAATTTGCGTCCGGTATTCCCGGCACCATAGGAGGAGCGGTTTTAATGAATGCCGGTGCATATGGCGGGGAAATGAAGGACATTATAGAGTGTGTGACCTTACTGACTCCTGCCGGTGAAGTATTGATTCTGCCCCAGGACCAGATGGAATTTGGATATCGGGACAGCATTGCCGCAAGGAAGAATTATATTGTTCTGGAGGTTAAGCTCCGGCTGCAGAAGGGCAATCCAAAGGAAATTGCCGGTAAAATGAAGGAACTGAATGAAGCAAGAAAGGAAAAACAGCCGCTGGAGTTTCCGAGCGCCGGAAGTACCTTTAAGCGTCCGGAAGGATATTTTGCTGGTAAGCTGATTATGGATGCAGGGCTGGCCGGTTACCGTGTAGGGGATGCCCAGGTATCGGAAAAGCATTGTGGCTTTGTGATTAACCGGGGACATGCAACGGCAAAGGATATTGTAACGTTAATGAATGAAGTTGTGAAACAGGTGGAGGAGAAGTATCAGGTTATTTTGGAGCCGGAGATACGGAAGATAGGTGATTTTTCATAGAAGGCGGTAAGGCGCTGGAAGGAATGGGTCAGACCGGTGGACGGCATATATTTGACTGCTTGACGGGAAACAAAGGATGGAAGAAAAGCAAGAGGCAGAAGTATGAGATTTGTAATCGTAACGGGAATGTCGGGAGCCGGAAAAAGCACGGCATTGAAAAATTTAGAGGACTTTGGATATTTCTGCGTGGATAATTTACCAGTGGAATTGATTCCTAAATTCGCGGAGATTGCATATGACTCTGGAACAGAGGTCAATAATGTTGCAATCGGTGTGGACATTCGAAGCGGTGGCGGCATCGTGCGGCTGTCCGGTTATCTGGAGGAGTTAAAAACCCAGGGGTATCCCTTTGAAATCCTGTTTCTGGATGCCTCAGACGAGGTAATCGTGAAACGATATAAAGAAACCAGGCGCACCCATCCTCTGGCCCGTGACAGCCGGGTAGAAAGCGGAATTGCGAAGGAACGGCAGAAAATAGGATATCTTCGAGATATTGCCGGTTATATCATTGATACCTCCAATCTTCTGACTCGGGAGTTTCGCGGCGAATTGGAAAAAATATTTATTGAGAATCAGGAGTATAATAATTTTATTATTACGATTGTTTCCTTTGGATTTAAATATGGGATACCAAGAGATGCAGACCTGGTATTTGATGTCCGGTTTTTGCCGAATCCCTATTATGTATCCGATTTGAAGGCATTAACAGGAAATGATAAGCCGGTACAGGACTTTGTAATGAATGCACCGGAGGCCGGTGAATTTCTGGGGAAGCTACAGGATATGATGCAGTTTTTGATTCCGAACTATGTGAAGGAAGGAAAAAATCAATTGGTAGTGGCAGTTGGCTGTACCGGTGGCAAGCATCGGTCCGTTACACTGGCAAACGGGTTATACCGTATTCTGCTGTCCTCGGATTGCAGTGTCAGAATCGAACATAGGGATATTGGGAAGGATGCTATAACGAAGGGGTGATACAGATGTCATTTTCCTCGGAGGTCAAGGAGGAACTGGTTCATCAGAGTTCCAATGCAAGGCACTGTCAGATTGCAGAGCTGACGGCATTACTGCTGGCTGGTAATAGCCGGTTCCGTCCCTGTCTGTATCTGAAAACAGAGAATTTCCGGGTGGCAAAAAAGGTCTGTCTGCTGCTTTACCGTATATTCGGGATTTCCTGTCAGGTAAGGGTTCGGACCTATATGGAGCATAAGAATGCAACGCAGTTTGAAGCTGTCGTAACTGATGCCGGACAGACTGCCCAGATTCTACAGACCTGTAAATTAACGGAGGCCAGGAGGCTGAATCATCTGGTAGTACAGAAGGATTGCTGTAAACGGGCATTTTTGCGCGGTGCATTTTTAGCCAGCGGTTCGGTCAATAATCCGGAAAAATCCTATCACTTTGAAATCGCATGCGAAGGTCTGGACATGGCGGAGGATATCCGGGAAATCATGGGCTTTTTTGAACTGGATGGAAAGATTGTACGCCGGAAAAAATATCATGTGGTATATTTGAAGGAAGGCTCTATGATTGTGGATGCGCTGAATGTAATGGAAGCCCACCGGGCGTTGATGAACATGGAAAACGTTCGGGTATTAAAGGATGTGAGAAATCAGACGAACCGGAAGGTGAACTGTGACCTGGCCAATATTAATAAGACCCTGACTGCGGCTCAGCGGCAATTAGAGGATATCCGTTATATTGAGCAAAAAAAGGGATTTGGAAGCCTGAATGAAGGACTGCGTCAGATTGCGGAGCTTCGGCTGCAGGAGCCGGAGGTGTCATTGAAGGAATTGGGAGAATTGCTCCAGCCCCCGGTCAGTAAATCCGGGGTTAACCACAGACTGCGAAAATTAAGTGAAATTGCAGAGGACTTGCGAAGCTCCATGCAGGAATGACCAACTGCTCCGGTTGAGAGAAACCGAACGGGATTTCGGGCCGGAAGGGGAAATGTTGCTCCATGGAACACTGGTAAAATAAAAGTGGATTTGACAGAAAGCAAAGAGGGTGGCATAATGGTGGATATATATCAGACATTGGGGATAATAGACGAAAATAATACAGGAAGATACAAGGAGAAACGCTTATGACAACGAAGAAAATGGTCGTCAATATTAAGGCAGATTTGGAATCAAAACCACCAATTGCTATGTTTGTGCAGGTTGCAAGCCAGTATGAAAGCAAGATTTATCTGGAGGTAGATGATAAAAGAATCAATGCAAAGAGCATTATGGGAATGATGAGCCTTGCATTGTCTCAGGGGGATGAACTGCTGGTATCCTGTGATGGGACAGATGAATTAGCAGCGCTGGAAGGAATTGCTGATTTTTTGCAGGCATAGTTCTTGACATTTTTTAGAAATTGGTATAAAGTTTTTTATATATAGGTTCGATATAATATTTAAAGTATATTATTAGATTTTAATAATAAGAAAGCCAAAGGTTAGGGAACGGATTCCCGATGAGTAAGACAAAGGAGTGATGGCAATGTATTTTGGATTGAATTCTAACTTAAATTCAAACTTTTTCAGCAGCATGCTTGGTACCAGTTCTACTGGAAGCGGATTTGGTTCGCTGTATAGTTCATTAGCAGACTATGCATCCATCAAGAATGGTTCCTATGGAAAATTGGTAAAGGCATATTATGCACAGATGTCCGATGATGATACTTCTACGAAGAAGACATCAAGTACGACTACAAAGACAAAAGAAAAGGCAGAGAGCGATACAGCAAAGAAGACGCTGACCGAGACCAAGACAAAGTCAGATGCCTTAAAGACATCTGCAGGCGCATTGGTAGATGTAGGTAAGAAGTCTTTATTTACCAAGGTTGATGTAAAGGATGAAGAAACTGGTGAGACTACACAGCAGTATGATACCGATAAGATTTATAAAGCGGTAAAGCAGTTTGCCAGTGATTATAATGCATTGATTGCAGATGTAGGAAAGTCATCCAATACTTCCATTGCCCGAAAGGGAATTACTTTAAAGGGTGAGATGACTGCACGTAAGGATATGCTGGAGGATATCGGCATTACGATTAATGCGGACAGTACTCTGACTGTAGATGAAGAGAAGTTCAAGGAAGCAGATATGCGGGATGTGAAGGACTTGTTTAATGGCTCTCATTCTCTGGGTGCTAAGGTTTATCAGAAGGCGGCTGAGATTAACAATTTATCTACCAGTGCTGCTTCTTCGGATTCCACGTACACGAAGAATGCTACTTATGTGGCTTCTTATGCCGGAACATTTTATAACGGCAGCTTTTAGGATTTTTGAATAACAACATATAGGTATCTTCAAGGTAATTTGAAGATACCTTTTTTTATAGTAATTTATCAGTTGGTTTAACTGTTACATTTTTTTGCACACCAATTTTTTTGCACACCATCGGTCATGGTGTTGCAGTTCCGAATGGCATATGATAAAATAAAGTAATATTCTTTATTCCCGCGAGTAATGTGGAAAATAGCCATGCTTGGAACACAAAATATTTACAGAATAGGGGGAGCGTCAATGAAAAGGTATATTGCTGCCGGTGTATGTGGAATCATTGGTATTATATTAGGAATTGTATTAAAAGGCGGTATTGGCTGGCTGGTTGCTATCATTTTATTGCTTTTTGCAGTCTTGATTGCCCTTGGCAAGATTGGTTTTATTGAGAATCTGCTGCAGGCATCCGGCGGAACCGGAAGACGGAAGTCAGCGAATCTGGCGGAGGATGCAGTGGACCAGGCGATTGAATTCCTCAACGAAGGCAAGGCAATGGATGCAGTGAATAAATTAGAGGAAGTTATTGAACTGGCAGAAGAGGATGAACAGCATTATGCTGCATATGGCTGCCAGGCACTCCGCATTTTGGGGGAAATGTACGAAACCGGACGCTATGGCAAGTCAACGGTTCAGATTAATAATGAAAAATCAATCGGTTATTATGAGCAGCTGCTGGTACTGGACCCGGATGGGGAGGTATATTTTAAGGTTGCCAGAGACTTATTGAATAAAAACAATTACAGTAAGGCATTGTCTTATCTGGAAAAGGGCGCAGCGCTAAAGGACCGGGGGTCTTTGCTGAAACTGGGCAGTATTTATGAGGAAGGTCTGTATAAATACGATAATTTTGGCAACCGGGGAGATACCATTATTGAAATTAATCTGGAAAAGGCCAGAACCTATTATGAAACTCTTGCAGACATGGGAGATGAGCAGGGGCAGGCAGGCTTTGACCGGGTGGATTATGCATTAAATAATACGGACAGTCTGGAATTTGAAGAAAAAGAAAAGCTATATGCCAAGATTTCAGAACGGCGTAAGGCGAATAATATAGAATACCGTTTTAAGACCATTGAAGGCTCGAAGCTGCAATATCAGTATACCTATATCCATGATGAAGTAGAAGGATATATTCATAAGCTGCCGAAGGATTGGGTCAAGGTAGTGAATGAAGAGGCAGAAGAGGAATATTATGCCCCTAGTGAGAGCTATAAGGACTTTGCAATCTATGTGACCTATGATAGTGTACCAAAGGAGTCTACCCGGGATGTGGAATTGTTTTTACGGTATGACAATGATGTACTGGATTATGATTTGAATATTCAGGAATACATAACAGAGTATGCAGATGGTATCTGTGCGACCTATTATCATAAGGAATTGGAACGTGGAATCGTTACCTTTGCATTTCAGCAGAGAAACCGTATGGCATGTATCAAGTTTGTATGTGCGACCATGGAAATCATTGAGCAATATGAGGAAATCATCTTTGAGGTGGCGAATTCCTTCGCCTTCGTTGACCCGACTGTAATCAGTGATGAAAGTGCGAACCGGAAGGACCAGCAGTATTATAGCGAGGCAGTATTCTACTATTTCCTGGGACAGTACGATAAGTCGATGGAATTTGCCCGGAAAGCATTGAATGTTGGAAGTAAGAAAGCAAGCTATCTGCTGATTGAATTATATTATGATGAGGACAGTCCGTATATTAATTATGAAAAAGCATTGTCTCTGGCAAAGCAGTTGTTTGAAGCGAATGATGATTCGGATCTTGCATTTCTGATTGGTACGATTTACGAGCAGCAGAAAAAGGATTATATTCAGGCGTTGAACTGGTATGAAAAGGCGGATGAGCTGGAGCATGAACGGGTTCCGTTTTATCTTGGCCGGTTGTATTATTATGGTTTGCTCCGTTCGAAACGGGATGGCGCATTAGCCCTGAAGTATTTTAAGCAGGCAGCCGCCAATGGCATAGCAGAGGCAGGTGCTTATATCGAAGATATTGAAGGACTGGATGGCGAGGAGCTGCAATTAGCGGTAAATCGCTGGGAACAGGAAATCGAAGACGGAAATGCAGATACTGCGCTGCAGGTAGCATTGAAAAAACGGAATCAGGTGTTCTATCTGGCAACCGACCGGGAAATTGATGAAGCATTTAAGAAGGCCTGCAACCTGGGAAGTGCGGAAGCATTTTACCGCTATGGAGTTATTGTAAGAGAGCGGGAAAAGGAAGGGGACCTGCGGGATGGCAATATCGGAAAGAAGCTGCTGGAACGGGCATTGGATGCAGGCTATGAAGGCTTTGACAATGAGTATTTGTGTGAAGTAGTGGAAGAGAAGGCAAAGCAGGGACTTCCGAAGGAAGAAATGCTGAAGATTTATTATAAGGCGGCTATGAATGGATACGCACCATCCGTTGAGAAGATTGCGACACTGGAACCGGATATGACGGAGGATACCATTCGTCTGTATGAAAGTCTTCGTGACATGGCGGTCAAGGGCAATGAGGGCGCGTTGACTTCCATGAACCGACTGGAGCAGGCGTTTCCGGAGCTGTTGTATCATCAGGTACAGGAGCGGGAAGGCTATAAGATTATTGATAATAAGTTCTTTAAGATGGCTGTTCCGAAGGAATACACGGCAGTCATTGATGATGAGGGCGGAACCATTAAGATAGCAGATTCCATTGTGGAATTTGCAGTTGCTGAGATGCCGGTACAGGCAGGAGCCGAGGAGGAATTCCTAAAGGTATATAAGCTGATTATCAGCGAGTATCTACGGGTGGAAAATGCAGATATTATGGTAGTGAATTCCAGAATGGTTGGTTCTGCCATGACGAATACCAACGGTGATATCTGTACCTTTAGTATTTTGCTAGTCAGTGCCAAGAATCAATACCTGTTTAAGATGAGTTCGGAAAGCAAGATTGAATTATTTGGATTCCGGGATAAAGTATTTGAGTTGGCCAATTCCCTGGTAGAAACCGGTGAAACCTATGTTGCTACCGGTGACCGGGCAAATCAGACGGTAGGCCTGTCCCGTCTGTTATCCGCAGGTGAGAATGGACTTTTGTCCATTGGTAAGCTGGATGATTGATAAGAACTGAGAATTAGAATGCAGACCGGTTTAAGAGGAGAAGCTGCTTGAGCCGGTCTGTTTTTATTCCCGCAAACAATGAGGAAAATAGCCATGCTTCCATGGATATTTGACGAATGCCGCGAGGGTCAAATACCCCGGCCCCTGGGGCGGAAAGAATAAGCTAGCTTATGTCCTGTAGCTTACTGCGGAGTATTTGACTCCCGGGCAACTGGGAAGGTTTTGATTTATGAGGTGAAGAGCATGTTTCATATTTCCATCGACCATAATAGTACGGTACCGATGTATCTGCAGATTTATCAATACATTGTATCCGAGATACGGCAGGGAAATCTGCCTTGCCATGGGAAGCTGCCCTCCGGACGGGAATTGGCACAGGATTTGAGTATCAGCCGTAATACCGTAAATATGGCTTATGCACAGCTGGAGTCAGAGGGATATATTGAAGCACTGCCGAAACGGGGATATTTTGTCCGGGAAATTGATGGGTTACTGGATATGCATGGGACGGAAGTGCCGGTGGCGGGCATAGAAGAACGGAGTGCTATCCGAAATTACCAGGTGGATTTTTCACCCTTTGGTATTGATTTACAGCATGCACCTTATCGGCGCTGGCAGAAGCTGATGAAGGAGGTTATGCTGGATAATGGTGAAGCAATGTTTCAAAATGGTGATTCCCAGGGGGATTTGGGCTTGCGAAGTGCCATTAAGGAGTATCTTCATCGCTCCAGAGGGGTGAAGTGTACCGAAGAGCAGATTATTATCGGAGCAGGAACGGATTATCTGCTTATGCTGTTGACACGAATTCTGCCGGAGCATATAGGGATTGCTGTGGAAAATCCGGTTTATCAACAGGCTTATAAGGTCTTTCGGAATTTTAATTACCGGATTTATCCGCTCCCCCTGGATGAGGAAGGGATGGATATTCAGACTTTGAGAAGTACGGATGCAGAATTGGCATTTGTGACCCCCTCTCATCAGTTTCCACTGGGAATTGTGATGCCGATTAACCGCAGGCTGCAGCTCCTGAATTGGGCCTATGAGCAGGAGAGCCGTTATATCATTGAAGATGATTATGATAGTGAATTCCGGTATCAGGGAAGGCCGGTTCCGGCATTGCAGGGACTGGATACCAGGGGAAAAGTCATCTATATGGGAACACTTTCCAAAGCGATTGCACCGTCTATCCGGATTGGCTATATGGTTTTGCCCAAAGCATTGTATGAGTGTTATCAGACCCGGGCTTCCTTTTATGCCACAACAGTATCCCGGATAGAACAGGAAATCGTAAGAAGATTTATCACAGAAGGTCACTTTGAACGGCATTTGAATCGGATGCGGGGGGTTTACCGGGCAAAGCATGATTATATCCTGGATTGCCTGTCAGAATGGCCGGATTCTATCCTAAGAAAAGGATATAGCGCTGGTCTGCATCTTTTGATTGAATTTCCGAATGCCCCATATACAGAGCAGGAACTGGAAGTCCTGGCTCGTCAGGCAGGTGTTCGGGTTTATCCGCTATCTTCTTATTTGATTGAAGGAAATACGGAAGCTCCGACGATTCTGCTGGGGTATGCCAGCCTGTCAGAGCAGGAAATAAAAATGGGACTGCAGATTTTGAAACGCGTGTGGAGGATTTAGACGAATTTTAGCTTGGAATCTGTCTTTACAAAGAGACGGAAGTCATGGTATGATTTGCTTAGAATAATGTGATGGCAAATCCGGTGTCAAAGGAGGGTATGGAAATGTATCGTAATCTGATTAATGAGCTGGCAGACTGGCAGGAGCAGGAGGAGAAAAAAATCCTGTTATTAAAGGGAGCAAAGGGAGTGGGAAAAACATGGTGTGTCATGGATTTTGCCAAAGCGTTTTTTACCAGGACCATACATATTGAATTTGATAAGGATGCAATTTTGCGGGAGCTGTTCCTGACACCGAACAGTGCGGACTTTATTGACGAGCAGTTGGAATTATTATCGGATATTAATCTGCATGAGGGGAATATTGGGGATGTTTTATTTGTATTTGATGAGGTACAGGTGGAAGAGGACCTGTTTGCAGGTGTATTGCAATATGTCCGGCAGCGGAAACAGCTTTCGGTGATTTTGATTGCTTCCTGGGTTGGTCTGCTGCCAGCGGAGAATCTTGTAGTAGATGAGATTATGATAAAGACGATGTACCCAATGACCTTTGAAGAGTTTTTAATTGCCAATAAGGCCCAGGAGCTTTGCCGGATGATAGAGCAGGAAAAGGTGGAGGGCTTAAAGGAGGATGTGCGTCCGCTGATTTTAGATTATCTGAAATACTTTTACATTACTGGCGGGATGCCGGAGGTGGTTCTGGATTTCATCAAGCGGAAGGATATGGGTAGTATAGATGAGATTCAGCATCGGATTCTACAGGGCTATCGGGAGGATATTCTGCGGCATGCACCAAAGCAGTTTGTAAAGAAGGTGCTGCAGGTCTGGGATAGTGTACCCATGCAGCTGACAAAGGATAATAAAAAGTTCATGTATGGGGTGATTGATTCTAAAGCCCGTGCCAGAGAGTACGTGGGAGCCGTTGCATGGCTGGTGAATGCCGGATATGTACGGAAGGTGCAAAAGGTTTCCAAGGGAATGTCGCCGCTAGAGGATTATATTGACAAGAAGTCCTTCGAGCTATATTATCTGGACCATGGTCTGCTGCGGAGTACCACTGGGGTTGCAGCAGAGGAAGCGGAGCGGAATGCGCATATTTTTGATGAAATGAATGGGATTCTGTCAGAGCAGCTGGTGTTGGCGGAATTAACGCTGAATGCAAACGTGAAGAAGCTGTACTTCTGGACATCCGAAGCAACGGCCAGGATTGATTTTGTTTTTGAGGATGATGGAGAGGTGATTCCGGTGGATGTGCAGTCTACCATCCGGACGAAAGCGCAGAATCTGAAGGTATTCCATCAGAAATATAACAATCGGATGTCAATCCGGATTTCCCTGGAGGGACTTAGTTTCCATAAGGGAAGATTGAATGTGCCTTTGTACGGATTGTGGAATTTTTAAAATAAACGGATTAGAAATGCAATCCCTTAAGAAGCGGGTGTTATAATAAATAAAAGGGGAGTGACAGAAGATGAGTAAGAATCAAAAATTAGATTATTGGGCTATTTTATGTGGCAAGGATTATAAAAGGATTCAGATAATGTTAATCGTATCCGTTATTTTGTTTTTAGTAATGTGCGTAGTAATCTATTTTTTTGATGGGACCGTAATCGATTTCCTTCACGTATTAACCATTGTATTTTTGATTGGCTCCGGTGTCTGGTATTTGTATATGATATATGTAAAAAGAAGAGTATATACAGATGAAAAGCTTGATTTATATACAGAGGATATTCTTCAAAATGCGGTGTTTGACAGCAGAACTTATATTGTTACTAAAAATTATATCTATCATCAGCTTACACCGTGGAAACCAGTGCAATTAAGAAGTGTAGAGTGGGTGTATCGAAAAAGGGTCAGCAGTGGAACAAATACGGCGGATACTATTGTAATGTGGATGCGAAATGGAAAGAAACAGGAAATCGGACGGAAGCTTAATTTTACGGAAAGTGATGTGTACAATCTGGTGAAGGTTCATAATAAATCCGTAATGATTGGAGTGAGTGACGCGAACAGAAAGGAATATAAAGAACGGACGATGAATAATATCCAGTAAAGGAAAAGCAGACGGGTGGGGATATTACTGGAAAGTAGAATGAACTGAAATAATAAAAATAAGCTGGAAAAGGGACTTGAACCCTCGACCCCTTCATTACGAGTGAAGTGCTCTACCGACTGAGCTATTCCAGCAAATCAACAGCAATATAATACTATATTCTCAGAAGAATTTCAACCATTTTTTAAGGGTCACATCATAAGATGTGACCCTTCTTGCAGCCGACAATGCAGCCGGCAAGATGTTCCTGCTTTTCCAAAACAGCACCAAAGGTTCTTTTAGTAGTAACTAGAACCGGCAGCCGAGAAAATAGCAGCGCCATACATGACAAAGACAAGAATATTCATAATCAGACCAACAATCAGACCAACAATTAAGGTAATCTTAACCGTCTTTGCCTGCTTTTCGTAGGTGGTATAATCCCCTTCCTTATATGCGTTATTTGCTAATACGGCAAAAATAATACCAATAATTCCGCAAATAGGGAAGCAGCAAACCAATTCTGCAATACTTAATCCGAGCATTAAGCCGAATTTATTCTCAGGTACCATGTTAAATCCTCCTCCTTACATTTTAACCTATTTTAGCATGGCGGAGCGAATATGACAAGTACATTTCGTAATATTCCATAGACCACCAGGATTCCGCCAATCCAGAATCCAAACCGTTCCATGATGCGAATGAACAGGAAGCTCTTGTATGGAATGCCTGTTATATATTGCCATGCAGTATAGAGTAAAAGCAGACAACCGGGAAGAAAACAGGGCATCAGGAGTACATTATAGCGGAATGCCAGCCGGCATTCATTCAGACAGAACTGCCATTCGCCGGAACACAGATATCCGATGCTGGAAAAAAGATGACGGACGCTGCGCCCCAGACCGCAGCCGGGACAATAAAGGCCTGTAAGCTGATAGAAGGTACAGGCAAATCCGGTCTGCAGCCGGAGGGAAAATACGGTGTAGCACAGTATGAAAATCAGAATGGAAATCACAATAATCCATCGTTTTACCAGAGGTTTCATAAAGTCTCCTTTTATTTGTAACAGGTGTTTTAATTTTATTCCCTTCTGTTTTCTTTATAGACAGGAAAGGGGAAAAATGATATTATAATGGTAATTGTATCAGAATATAACCAGAAGTGAAAGGGGGCTGTTTCAATGATTTTTGTACCTACGGATGAGTTGAAGGTCGGAATGCGTTTAGCGAAGCCGATATATAATAAAAATGGGGTACTGCTTTATGAACGAAATACAAAGCTGACACTACAGGGTATCTATAGTGTGAAGAACTTCGGATTGATTGGACTGTATATACTGGAGCCGGCTGAGCCGGTGCCGCCTATGACGCCGGAGGATGTAGAGTTTGAACGGTTTCAGACCATGGCGGTATTTAGCATCAAGGATGATTTGAAGGCAATCAAGGCTGGACAAAAGCCGGGAGAATTAATGGTATTGGCAAACCGGATTGTCCGGATGTATGGTTCTCTGGAGCATAAGATTAATTTCACTCAGAACCTTCGGAGCCAGGAGGATTATGTATATAAGCATGCATTGAATGTAGGGATTCTGGCGGCATTGATGTCTCATAAATTACATATTGACGGTGCGGAGCAGATGAATATAGTTGTAGCTGCACTGTTATATGATTTGGGACGTTTGTTCCTGCCTGTGAAGATGCAGAACAAGACGGAAGATTTTTCGGCTGAGGAATACCAGATGTACCGGAAGGCCCAGTTGGATGGCGTGAAGGTAATTGATGATAATCTGGATATTAATATCAGTGTGAAGCATCTGGTAAAGGGCTGCCAGCAGCAGGATTATGATTATACGGAAGCTGCCAGTGGAAATGTTCCATGGGGTATTCGTGTGATTCAGGTGGCCCATTATTATGATGTAAGGACGGCGATGAACCTGTATGAAGAACCAACTTCAGAGATTCTGGTAGTCCGGGCATTATTGGAAAAGCCTAGGAACTTCGATGCAGCCGTGGTTTCCGCTTTGCTGAATAGTATTAATATTCTTTCGCCAGGTGTCTGTGTGGAATTGATGAACCGGGAACGGGGGCTGGTCATTCGGGAGAATGAAAAGGAACCGCTGCTTCCAATCGTATTGAGCTTTGATAAAAATCAAGTATATGATTTGAGTTCCGAGCATATTAATTCAGCGCTACAGATTAAGGACCTGATGAAGACGATGGATAATCGGATTGTTGTAGACCAGGATACGCTGCAGGAATATTTAAATCAATAAAGAAGGCATTGGCGGGCAGAACATCTGCTCGCCTGTGTGTTTTTTTGTTTATTCCCGCGTGCAAGGAGGAAAATATCCATGCCTGTATGGATGCTTGACAAATGCCGGGAAAAGCAATCGGGCGGCAGAACTGGAATTGATGGTTGTGAACCTGAGTTGAAGAAGAAAGGAATTCCCTATGATGAAATGGCTATCACATTTAAAGACAATTAATCATCATAAATGGCTGGTTATGAAGCATTGTTTTCAATGTGGACTGTATAAGCAGGGGCTTCTCCATGACCTGTCCAAATACTCCTGGACAGAATTTTCCGTAGGAGCGAAGTATTATCAGGGAGACCGGAGTCCTAACAATGCGGAACGGGAAGCAAAGGGATATACTTCCGCCTGGCTTCATCATAAGGGACGGAATAAGCATCATCTGGAATACTGGATTGACTATAGTCTGAATTCCGAGGAAGGACTTGCGGGCATGGAGATGCCCGTTCGCTATGTGGTGGAAATGTTCTGCGACCGGATTGCAGCGTCTAAGAACTATCATCCGGATACTTATACGAATCAGGCGCCGCTGGAGTATTATGAAAGGGGAAAGAACAAGTATCCCATGCATCCCAATACCAGAGCATTGCTGGAACGGCTGCTTCATATGCTGGCAGAGGAAGGGGAGGAAAGGACCTTTGCCTATATCCGGACGGATGTCCTTCATAATAAACGAAAAACGGGAAAATAGAGACGCTCAATCTGACCCGGAAGAGGCATGGAAGCTGTGAGAACAAGCATAGCAGGAGAAAACAGTAAGGATTTTCAGAACGTGACATCGATGATATAGAAATAGCCTTCCAGGAAACAGGAGCAGAAGAGAAGTGAAAGAGGTTATATATGGAATTTACCCATTTACATGTCCATACGGAGTATAGTCTGCTGGACGGTGCAAGTAAAATTAAAGAACTGGCAGCAAGGACAAAGGAGCTGGGGATGGACAGCATTGCCATTACTGACCATGGTGTTATGTATGGTGTGATTGACTTTTACCGGGCATGCCGGGAGATTGGCATTAAGCCCATTATCGGCTGTGAGATTTATGTAGCGCCAGGCTCCCGGTTTGACCGGGAAGCCGGGCGGGGAGATGACCGGTACTATCATCTGGTTTTGCTGGCAGAGAATGATACCGGCTATCATAACTTAATGAAAATTGTATCCCGAGGCTTTACAGAGGGGTATTATTATAAACCGCGGGTAGACATGGAGGTGCTTCAGGAGTTTCATGAAGGTCTGATTGCGCTGAGCGCCTGTCTGGCAGGAGAGGTAGCCGTCCAGATTCGCAGAGGCTTTTTGGCAGAGGCAAGAGAGGCAGCAATCCGGCATCAGGCAATCTTTGGCAAGGATAATTATTTTCTGGAGCTTCAGGACCATGGAATATCCGACCAGACTATTGTCAATACAGAGCTTTTAAAGATGTCAAAGGAACTGGGGATTCCTTTAGTTGCGACCAATGATATTCACTATGTCAATGCAGAGGATGCAGAGGCCCATGATTTTCTGCTCTGCATTCAGACCAATAAGAAGCTGAAGGATGAAGACCGTATGCGGTATGAGGGGGGACAGTATTATCTGAAGTCCCCCGAGGAGATGGAACGCCTGTTTCCTTATGCAAAGGAAGCATTGGAGAATACCCATCGGATTGCAGAACGGTGCAATGTGGAAATCATCTTTGGCGAGCAGAAGGTGCCAAGGTTCGAGGTTCCGGCACCCTATGATGCCTTTGGTTACTTGAAAGCATTATGTGAGGAGGGGCTGGAACGACGGTATTCGCCGATTACCAATGAATTGCGGGAACGGCTGGATTACGAGCTGAACACCATACGGAATATGGGGTATGTGGATTACTTTCTGATTGTATGGGATTTTATTCATTATGCCAAGGAACATGGGATTCCGGTAGGACCGGGGCGAGGCTCCGCAGCAGGCAGTATCGTGTCCTATTGTCTGGAAATTACCAATATTGACCCCATCCGCTACAGTCTGCTGTTTGAGCGGTTCCTGAATCCGGAACGGGTATCCATGCCGGATATTGATATTGATTTCTGCTATGTCCGCAGGCAGGAGGTCATTGACTATGTGGTAGAGAAATACGGAAAAGAAAAGGTCGTCCAGATTGTTACCTTTGGTACCATGAAAGCAAGAGCGGTTCTGCGGGATGTGGGACGGGTACTGGATTTGCCTTATGCACTGGTGGATTCCGTTGCAAAGGCAGTACCGAGAGACAGTCAGACGCTGAATATGACGCTGGAGCTGGCGTTACAGGTCAGTCCGGATATCAAGAAAATGTATGAGGAGGATGAGCAGATTCACTATCTGATTGACATGGCAAGAAAGCTGGAGGGTTTGCCAAGAAATACTTCCATGCATGCAGCCGGTGTGGTAATCGGTCAGGAGCCGATTGAGGAGTATGTTCCCCTTTCCAAGGGAGGCGATGATGCCATTACGACCCAGTTCACTATGACGACCATTGAACAGCTGGGACTTTTGAAAATGGACTTTTTGGGACTTCGGACCCTGACTGTGATTCAGGATGCCTGTGATATGATATCCAGAAGCAGTAGTGTATCCTTTTCGATTGAGGGCATTGATTATAATGATGCCAATGTATACGGCTTGATTAGCTCCGGGCGGACAGAAGGGGTGTTCCAGTTAGAAAGTGCCGGCATGAAATCCTTTATGACAGAGCTGAAGCCGGGCAATCTGGAGGATGTGATTGCAGGTATTTCCCTGTACCGGCCGGGTCCTATGGATTTTATTCCAGCGTATATTGAGGGAAAGAATCATCCGGAAAAGATAACCTACGATACCCCGCAATTAGAAAAGATACTGGCCCCTACCTATGGCTGTATCGTCTATCAGGAGCAGGTCATGCAGATTGTAATGGAGCTTGCCGGTTATACCCTGGGGCGGAGCGATTTGGTCCGGCGTGCCATGTCGAAAAAGAAGGTAGACGTCATGGAGCGGGAACGGAGGAATTTCGTATATGGAAATCCGGAGGAGGGAGTTCCCGGGTGTGTCAATCGTGGTATTGAGGAACGGATTGCAAATAAGATTTTTGATGAAATGACGGATTTTGCAAAGTATGCATTTAACAAATCCCATGCTGCCTGTTATGCAGTGGTTGCGTATCAGACCGCTTATTTGAAATATTATTATCCGGTGGAATTCATGGCGGCATTGATGACTTCCTTTATTGAAAATGCAGGAAAGGTAACGGAATATATCTATGTGTGCCGGCAGATGGGAATTGAGATTCTTCCGCCGGATATTAATTCCGGTGTGGCGGAATTCTCTGTGAAGGACGGAAAGATGGTTTACGGGCTGTCTGCTATAAAAAGCATTGGAAGGAATGTGATTGATGCGATAGTAGAAGAACGGGAGGCAAATGGCAGCTATAAAAGCCTGCAGGATTTTCTGGAACGGATGCCGGGCAGAGAGGTAAATAAGAGAACGGTGGAGAATTTGATTCTTGCCGGAGCCTTTGATGGACTGGAAGGCAACCGTCGGCAGAAGATGATGGTATATCCACAGATTATAGGGAACATTACTGCCTCGAATAAGAATTCCATGACTGGTCAGATGAGCCTTTTGGATTTTCTGGGAGAGGAAGAGAAGGAAGATTTTGAGGTGAAGCTGCCTCTGGTGGACGATTATAAGAAGGAAGAGAAGCTCATCTTTGAGAAGCAGGTGCTGGGTGTTTACATCAGTGGCCATCCTTTAGAGGATTACGTTGCATTAATGAAACAGCAGGCGGATGCGACTTCCCTGGACTTTGTGATAGATGAAGAAACCGGTGATACGAATGTTCATGACCAGGGTATCTATACATTAGGGGGAATGGTTTCCCATGTTACCTTAAAATTAACCAGAAATAATCAGAATATGGCATTTGTAACCTTAGAGGATATGTATGGTGCGGTAGAAGTGGTAGTATTTCCAAAGGATTTTGAGAAAAATCGGAGTATGCTTTTACAGGATGCCAAGCTGTTCATTACAGGAAGGGCATCTGTATCGGAGGATGAGGCAAAGCTGTTGTTCAGTAAAGCAGTTTCTTTTGAGGATATTCCTCGGGATGTATGGCTGCAGTTTGAGAGCAGAGAGCAGTACGACCGGTTAGAACAGCGAATGTATGACATTATTGACCAGTATCCCGGCAGTTCTATGGTGAAGATTTATATTAAAGAAGGGAAGCTGCGTAAGAATCTGCCGGCACAGTTTGGCATACAGGCATTTGGAGAGGCATTGGAAATGCTAAAGGCTATGACCGGAGCGGAAAATGTAATTGTAAAGGATAAGAAATAACATGATTACCAGTACATCAAATCCACAGATAAAGAATATAGTAAAGCTGCAAAAGAGCAGTAAAAGCCGGCGGGAACAGCAGGTGTTTTTAGTAGAAGGCATTCGTATGTTTCGGGAAATACCGGAGGCTTTGCTGGTAAAGGCTTATGTGACGGAGGACTGGCTGGGAGAGCTTCCGACAGCATGGGAGGAAGGCAGACAGTATGAGTTAATCAGTAATGGCGTCTTAAAGGAGATTTCGGATACACAGACCCCACAGGGGATTTTGGCAATTGTAAGGCAGCAGACATATCAACGGGAAGAATTATTAGGCGGTGGTTCGAAAGCCGGAAAGACTCCCTGTGTTCTGGTGCTGGAGAATCTTCAGGACCCCGGGAATCTGGGAACCATCCTTCGAACGGCAGAGGGCGCCGGCGTAACCGGAATCCTGATGAGTAAGGATACGGTAGATATTTATAATTCAAAGGTGGTACGTGCTACGATGGGAGCCATTTTTCGTATGCCCTTTCGGTATGAAGTCTCTATATCCGATGGCGTAGACTGGCTGAAGACACAGGGAATCCGGTGCTATGCAGCGCATTTGGATGGTGCCTGTCTGTATGAGTATGATTTTCGGGATGCCTGCTGCTTTTTAATCGGAAATGAAGGGAATGGATTGACGGATACGCTGGCAGCACAGGCAGACCATTTTCTGCGAATTCCGATGGAGGGGAAGGTGGAGTCCCTGAATGCGGCTACGGCAGCAGCTGTGCTGATGTATGAGACGCTGCGGCAGCGGTTATGAGATGTGTTGTAAGCTAAGAAGGAAAGGAACCGGAATCTTCATACATTTGAAGGGATATGTATGAAGATTGAAAAAATCGGTGGATTTCTCATAGATAATGTAATACACTGTTACTATTCCGACATTTCGTAGAACGGATGGCAGATGAGAAATCAGCATGGTAGATGAAAGCGTAAATGACAGATTAAATGATTAGGAGCGAAGGATTGTATGAAGAAGGTAGCAATTATAACAGACAGTAATAGCGGAATTACACAGATGGCGGCAAAGGAATTGGGAATCTATGTATTACCTATGCCTTTTACCATGGAGGAACAGGAGTTTTTTGAGGACATTTCCCTTACTCAGGAGCAGTTTTATGAAAAACTGGAAAATGATACGGAAATCGCCACCTCACAGCCTTCTCCGGAGTCTGTTACGAAGCTTTGGGATGATGTGTTACAGGAGTACGAAGAAATCGTTCATATCCCGATGTCCAGTGGATTAAGCGGAACCTGTCAGACGGCAATTCTGCTGGCAGAAGACTATGACGGAAGAGTACAGGTCGTCAATAATCAGCGGATTTCCGTAACCCAGCGGCAGTCAGCGCTGGATGCAAGGGACTTGGCTGCCCAGGGCAAGTCTGCGGCAGAGATTACAGATATTTTAATGGCAACCAAAATGGATTCCAGCATTTATATTATGGTAGATACCCTGAAATATTTAAAAAAGGGTGGGCGTGTGACACCGGCGGCAGCGGCGATTGGTGAAATCCTGCGAATCAAGCCGGTACTGCAGATTCATGGGGAAAAGCTGGATGCTTTTGCAAAGGCAAGGAATATGAAGGCTGCCAAGACGATTATGGTAAATGCCATTAAGAAGGATATTACAGATAACCTTGGTTCTATTCCGAAGGCAGAGGAGGAGCAGGCACCATGGCTTGCAATAGCCCATACACAAAATGAAGGAGAAGCCATAAAATGGCGGGAAGAGCTGGCAGAGGAATTCCCGGGCTATGAGATTCATATCGACCCATTGTCCTTAAGTATCGCCTGCCATATCGGACCGGGAGCGTTAGCATTAACCTGGACGAAACGGATATTGACCTGAGGAGGGACCCAGCGAAGCTGGGAGGAGACCTTGGGTCGGCTTACAGGAATAAGGAGCTAAAGCAGGATATACCATGGACATAGCCTGAGGAGGGACCCAGCGAAGCTGGGAATACCCCTAATCGAGGTAATGATTGAGTTATGGTATAATTAATTTGTTGGAGGAACTCGACAAATTGGGATTTGTGGAGGTGGTGTAAAGTGATAGGTATATATTTTAGCGGGACAGGAAATACACGGTATTGCGTTAACAAATTTTTGGAGTATTTTAATAATGGACTTCAATCAGAAATGACGAGTGGCGAAATCACAAGTGCGAAGGTGATACAATTACACGATTTGGGTGAGTGCCGTAAAGCGGCTTAAACTGGGGCTTTCCGTCCTTCCTGTCATTGAGAGACTGCTTTTGGAGAAGCTTTGCGGAGGAGTAATTTGCCGAAGAATCGGCAGATTGAAAACTGAAATGCACCCAACCTTACAACGAAATGTGGAAATTGTTACAAGGCGTGAAAGGCATTTTTTTTCATAAAAACTTCCCATAAAGGAATAAAATGACAGTATAGTGTTTAGAGAGGTGCTATATGGATTATTTGACTACTATGGAAGTTGCAGAAAGATGGAAAATTTCAAGACGGCGCGTTTCCATCCTGTGCAAAGAGGGCAGGGTTAAAGGTGCTACATTAAAGGGGCATACTTGGCTTGTACCTTCGGATGCCAAAAAGCCGGATGACCTGCGAAGGGGGAATCGGAATGACGCTGAAGGCATTTAATGAGCTTGTGGAAGAAAAGAGCGAAACAGAATATACGGAGTGGTTTGACAGGCTCGCCAAGAATGAAATCTGCATCGGCGGAACCTTTATTCGCTGTTTTGTGATATCAAAGAGTAGGGTCGCTTTTCGTGATGCGACTGTTTACAAGGTGCAGGAGGAAAATGAAATCCGGGAATATGACAAAGAGGTGGACAAAGTGCGTCAAAGGATGATAGCGACTTATGACCGCCTCTATGTCATGAACCGATTAGCGATGCGTGAATATGTTGATCTTCTCGAAACGAAGGACAGTATGGAACGACACTTAAAGAAAATCTCGGAATTGCCAGAGGGAACGATATGCTGTTCATTCTGTGGAAAGGAACAGGATAAGGTTAAGAAGATGGTGGCGGGACCGAACAACATATTCATATGTGACGATTGCATAGATATTTGCAGCGAGATTATGGAAGAAGAAATGCCGGATGATGAGAGATTTTCAAATTCCTCATCAAAGTCCTGATTATTGGACAACATTTATGAGATAATGTAGGAAAAGTAGGACATATAAAACGAAAGGCGGGGAAAAAGATGGCATACGGAAAATCGGTTAATCTGTTTCTTGTAAATGGAAAGGCGGACAGCCTTGTGGTGGCGATGCTCTCAAATTGGAACGCCACGGCACTACGGATACCACGTATCGAAGTGTCCGACTGCAACAGGAGTGAGCTTCAACAGCCGGGAGTATATTTCCTTATCTGCACGGATCAGAACACGGGCGAGAAGTCCGTTTACATAGGGGAGTCCGATAATGTGCGGGCGAGGCTCATGCAGCATATTCAGGAGTACAATTCCGAAAAGGAAAAGTATTACTGGAATTCCGCCATCTGCTTTACGGGGCCCACGCTTAATAAAACGCTGGTGCGCTACCTTGAGAAAAGGGCGGTTGAGATTGCCAAGGAGGTAAAGCGGTATGGCGTCCTTACGATCCAGACGTTTTCAAATACCGTTATCTCGGAATACGATAAGGCGGCGATGGAGGAGTTCCTCGATAATATGAAGATTATCCTCGGAACGCTCGGCTGTGAGGCTCTCGAACCGCTTGACATACAGCCGGACAATAATAGTGTTTCGGAAAGCGACCGCCATTTCTATGTGTCGGTCGGCAATGTGACGGCAGAGGGCGAGGTCACGGCTGACGGATTCGTAGTATTCAAAGGGGCGACGATGAATGAGAGGACAAGCGATAAGTCGCTTGGGAAGAACGCTGCGGAGAAGCGGGATGCCATCATAGCAAGCGATAAGGTCGATAACCTTACAACAACGGAGAATATGCTCTTTACAAGCCCGTCGGCGGCTGCCGACTTTCTGATGGGGTACAGCGTCAGCGGTCCCGCCACATGGAAGGACAAGAACGGTGTTTCCTTAAAAGACAGGGCGGACTTGTGATATGGAAGATAAGAATGCATGGGTTGATAAGGATAAGATATACGCCATCAGCCGAAACGGACAGCCGGCGGTTGAGATTGCGATGTATGCCGATCCCACTTTTTAGGATTTCAAAGGAATCTGCTACATGACGGCGGGCGAGGACACATGATAGAGGGGCATCTAGAAGAGAAAACCGGGACGGGCTTTACCTTTATCGCGGACAGTGAGGCTGGCGGTATGTGGGAATTTATCGAAGTGACATACGATAATTTCAAAAACGAGTATCACAAGATCGTCATCGGCGGGAAGAAGATAGTGGACGAGATATCGAACACGGACGAATTGACGGAATGGTATCACAGGGAGTTTCCAAGGTGATAGCCGATGGATGCCCATGCCGCACAAACAGGAGGAAGCGGATTGATATGAAATATAGTCAATAGGGTAGACACATTTTTGGAATTATTTTGGTGGGGGCTGCTGCTCCTCGAATTTCTATTCGTTAAAGCGACAGCCCCAAAATTACCACAGTTCAAGGCTGTCCTCTGCATCTACCCACATCTGTAAATTTCTGTCAAGTGCCAATCGGGCATATTCAAGCGGTTCGTCTATTGCCAACGCATCTAACGCACATTGGGAACAAGGAGTAGTCCGTAATCCTTCTTCTGCCACATTACAGTCAATCCGCAGGATATACCCGTCAAAGGTTGTTACATCAACGCTGTTGTGGTACATATTGTATTCTGCATATATGAATCTCTATCTTATTTATCCTTTCTTTTAAGATTGCATTTTCGGAGAAATTAAGAAAGCATTTCAATCAGCCCTTTTCGCCCGATTTATCTTTTCCCACAAATAAAGTATTGACAAATAATTACAAGGGAAAGTCCATAATAGACAGACAAATATAGGATTACTTCCAAACAATCAAATTATCTGACAATTAAATAAGAATTTCTAATATATGGGACTTTACAAACCAGAAAAAATGCGTTAGAATGTGTTTGTTCGACGGGGAACGCTGATGGGCGTTCCCTATTTATTTTTAAAGAAAGTTTGAAACAGAAAGGGCGTATGATTATGCAGGAGCTACATAGAACAGAAGCGAATCCGTGTCAGATTGGTATGTATGATTCCCGTTTTGAACACGATAACTGTGGTATCGGTGCAGTGGTAAATATTAAAGGAATCAAGTCTCATAGCACAGTAGATAACGCATTAAAAATTGTTGAAAATCTGGAACACAGAGCAGGCAAGGATGCAGAGGGAAAGACGGGCGACGGTGTTGGTATTCTCTTACAGATTTCTCATAAATTCTTTGAAAAGGCCGGGAAGCAGATTGGAATCTCTCTGGGTGCGGAACGGGATTATGGAATTGGCATGTTCTTTTTTCCACAAGACGAAATGCAGCGGAACCAGGCGAAGAAGATGTTTGAAATTATCGTGGAAAAGGAAGGGATGGAGTTCCTTGGATGGCGGGAGGTTCCTACGGACCCGTCCATTTTAGGCAGAAAGGCATTGGATGTAATGCCTTGTATCCTTCAGGGCTTTGTGAAACGTCCAGAAGCTGTGAATAAGGGCTTGGATTTTGACCGGAAGCTCTTTATTGTAAGACGGGTATTTGAACAATCCAACGATAATACCTATGTGGTTTCCTTGTCCAGCCGGACCATTGTATATAAAGGAATGTTTTTAGTGGGAGAGCTTCGTCTGTTCTTTCATGATTTGCAGGATGCAGATTATGAATCTGCCATTGCTCTGGTGCATTCCCGGTTTTCTACCAATACCACGCCGAGCTGGCTGCGGGCGCATCCGTACCGGTTCATGGTACATAATGGTGAAATTAATACCATCCGCGGAAATGCAGACCGGATGTTAGCCAGAGAAGAAACCATGGAGTCTGAATATTTTAAAGGGGAAATGCACAAGATTACACCGGTAGTGGACCCGGATGGTTCTGATTCTGCACGCTTGGATAATACCCTGGAATTCTTGGTTATGAGCGGTATGGACCTGCCCCTTGCAGTGATGATGACCATACCGGAGCCATGGGAGAATAACCGTTATATGTCCCAGGCAAAGAAGGACTTTTATCAATACTATGCAACCATGATGGAGCCATGGGATGGTCCGGCCTCCATATTGTTTACAGATGGGGATTATATGGGAGCCGTTCTGGACCGGAATGGTCTGCGGCCGTCCCGTTATTATATCACGACGGATGATAATATGATTCTGTCCTCTGAGGTCGGGGTTCTGGATATACCTCCGGAGAAGATTCTGGTGAAGGACCGGCTTCGCCCGGGTAAGATGCTGCTGGTGGATACAGTAAAAGGAACCTTGATTGCAGATGATGAATTAAAGGAGAAATATGCCCACCGTCAACCATATGGCGAATGGCTGGATAGTAATCTGATTACCTTACATTCCCTGAATATCCCGAACAAAAAGCCGGAGGAGTATTCTCCGGAGGAGCGGGCAAGGCTGCAAAAGGCATTTGGTTACAGCTATGAGGATTTGAAAAACCAGATTCTTCCGATGGCAAAGAACGGAACCGAAGCCATTCAGGCTATGGGGATTGACAGCCCGCTGGCAGTATTATCGGAACGGCATTTACCACTGTTTCAGTATTTTAAGCAGTTATTTGCCCAGGTAACCAATCCGCCGATTGATGCCATTCGGGAGGAGGTTGTGACTTCTACCTCCGTATACATTGGTAAGGAAGGCAATCTGCTGGAGGAGCAGCCGGAGAATTGTCATGTTCTGAAGGTACATAACCCGATTCTGACGAATACGGACTTAATGAAGATTAAGAATATGAATATACCGGGACTGAAGGTTGGCGTGATTCCGATTACTTATTATAAGAATACTTCCCTGGAAAAGGCGGTGGAGCGGTTATTTGTAGAAGCGGACCGGCTCTATCGTGACGGCGTGAATATATTTATCCTTTCAGACCGGGGAGTCGATGAAAACCGGGTGCCGATTCCGTCTTTGCTGGCGGTTTCCGCTATGCAGCAGCATCTGGTCAATACCAAGAAGCGTACCTCGGTTGCTATGATTCTGGAAAGCGCAGAGCCGAGAGAGGTACATCATTTTGCAACTCTGCTGGGATATGGCGCTTCCGCCATCAATCCATATCTGGCACAGGAAAGCATACGGGAATTGATTGATAACAATATGCTGGATAAGGATTATTACGCTGCGGTAGAGGATTATAATTCTGCCATTATTCATGGAATCGTAAAGATTGCTTCGAAGATGGGTATTTCTACTATCCAGTCTTACCAGGGTTCCAAGATATTTGAAGCCATTGGCTTAAGCAGTGAAGTGATTGATAAATATTTTACGAATACGGTCAGCCGGGTTGGCGGTATCGGGATTGCAGATATTGAGAAGACTGTGGATGCCCTGCATTCTGCCGCTTTTGATCCGCTGGGACTGGCGGTAAATACCAGTCTGGATAGTGCGGGACTGCATAAGTTCCGAAGCGGTAAGGAGGAGCATCTGTATAATCCGCAGACCATTCATTTGCTGCAGGAGGCGACCCGAACCGGAGATTATAATACCTTTAAGCAGTATACCGCTTTGATTAATGATGAAACAAAGCCAAAGAATCTGAGGGGATTAATCGAATTTAATTATCCGGAGCAGGGAATCGATATCAAGGAAGTGGAGCCGGTGGATTCCATTGTAAAGCGGTTTAAGACCGGCGCCATGTCCTATGGTTCTATTTCCCAGGAGGCCCATGAGACTCTGGCAATTGCAATGAATATCCTAGGCGGAAAGTCCAATAGTGGCGAAGGCGGTGAGGATATCGCACGGTTGATGCCGGGGGCAGATGGCAAAAACCGCTGTTCTGCCATTAAGCAGGTGGCTTCCGGACGGTTTGGCGTTACCTCCCGGTACCTGGTTAGCGCCAAGGAGATTCAGATTAAGATGGCACAGGGAGCAAAGCCGGGAGAAGGCGGTCATCTGCCGGGGGCAAAGGTATATCCTTGGATTGCGAAAACCCGTATGTCAACGCCGGGGGTGAGTCTGATTTCACCACCGCCTCATCACGACATTTATTCCATTGAGGATTTGGCGCAGTTGATTTATGATTGTAAGAATTCCAATCCGGATGCAAGGATTTCCGTGAAGCTGGTGTCAGAGGCAGGAATCGGTACGGTAGCTGCCGGTGTGGCAAAGGCAGGCGCGCAGGTTATTCTGGTATCCGGTTATGACGGCGGTACCGGTGCGGCGCCGGGGAATTCCATCCATAATGCCGGACTGCCTTGGGAGCTTGGACTGGCAGAGACTCATCAGACCCTGATTATGAATGATTTGAGAAATAAGGTTATTCTGGAAACCGATGGGAAGCTGATGAGCGGCAGGGATGTTGCCATAGCAGCGATGCTGGGAGCCGAGGAGTTCGGCTTTGCTACGGCACCGCTGGTAACCTTAGGCTGTGTCATGATGCGGGTATGTAACTTAGATACCTGTCCGGTGGGTGTGGCAACCCAGAATCCGGAGCTGCGGAAGCGCTTCAAGGGAAAACCGGAGTACGTGGTGAATTTCATGCGTTTTATCGCAGAGGAATTACGGGAGTACATGGCAAAATTAGGTGTGCGTACCGTAGATGAGCTGGTAGGAAGAACGGATTTGTTACAGGCAGGTTCCCGCGCTGGGAAGAAGAATGTGGATTTATCCCGCATTTTGGATAATCCGTTTTATGATAGTGAACAGAACCAAGTGGCTTATCATCAGAAGCAGGTATATGATTTTGAATTAGAGAAGACCGTGGATGAACAGATTCTGGTAAAGAAGCTGAAAAGCGCTTTGGAAAAGGGACAGAAGAAGAGTATCGAAATCGATGTAGGGAATACGGACCGCTCCGTTGGTACGATTTTTGGTTCTTATGTGACAAAGCGGTATCCGGAAGGCGTAGAGGAAGATACCTATACCATTCATTGTAACGGAAGCGGCGGACAGAGCTTTGGCGCCTTTGTACCAAAGGGTGTGACGCTGGAGTTGATTGGTGACAGCAATGACTACTTTGGAAAGGGGTTATCCGGCGGCAAGTTAATTGTGTATCCGCCGAAGGCTGTGACCTATAAGCACGAGGAGAATATTATCGTGGGAAATGTTGCATTATATGGCGCTACCAGTGGTAAGGCATTTATTAATGGTGTGGCAGGCGAACGGTTTGCTGTCCGGAATTCCGGTGCGATTGCGGTTGTGGAAGGAGTAGGCGACCATGGCTGTGAGTATATGACCGGCGGGCGTGTGGTCGTACTGGGACAGACCGGTAAGAACTTTGCAGCAGGCATGAGCGGCGGTGTAGCCTATGTGCTGGATATGGAAAGTGACCTGTATATGAAGCTGAATAAGTCCCTGGTGGGAATTGAAGCAGTAACGGATAAGTATGATGTCATGGAATTAAAGGATTTGATTAAGGAGCATGTGGCAAATACGAATTCTGCCATTGGTAAGGAAATTCTGGAAAAGTTCGGGGATTATCTGCCGAAGTTCAAGAAGATTGTTCCTCATGATTATAAGCGTATGATGAATATGATTGTACAGATGGAAGAAAAGGGACTGAGCAGTGAACAGGCACAGATTGAAGCATTTTATGCGATGAAGCGTTAGGAGGGATATGGAATGGGTAAACCAACTGGATTTTTAGACTATGCGAGAGTGACAAGTGATGAAACGGGTCCGAAGCAGAGAATCAAGAATTTTAATGAATTCCATACACCGTTATCCTTGGAGGAACAGCGGACACAGGCAGCAAGATGTATGGATTGCGGTGTTCCGTTCTGTCAGTCCGGTATGCTGATAAAAGGAATGGCATCCGGCTGTCCGTTAAATAATCTGATTCCGGAGTGGAATGATTTGTTATATAACGGCAATATGGAGCAGGCATATCACCGGCTGCATAAGACCAATTGCTTTCCGGAATTTACTTCCAGAGTATGTCCGTCTCCCTGTGAGGCAGCCTGTACCTGTAATCTGAACGGAAAACCGGTTAGTAATAAGGAAAATGAAAGAAGCATCATTGAATATGCCTATGCCCATGGACTGGCGGCACCGAATCCGCCGAAGGTACGGACCGGCAAGAAGATTGCCGTTATCGGTTCCGGTCCTTCCGGTCTGGCAGCCGCCGACCAGTTAAATGGCAGAGGACATTCCGTTACGGTATTTGAACGGAGTGACCGGATTGGCGGCTTGCTGATGTATGGAATTCCCAATATGAAGATTGATAAGAGGATTATTGACCGGAAGATAGCAGTTATGAAGGAAGAGGGCGTGGAATTCATTACCAATGCCAATGTAGGAGCAAATGGAAAGGCAGCTGCTGGTACGGATATGCAGACGGTGAAGGCGGAGGATTTGCTGAAGGAGTATGACCGGGTCATTCTAGCCTGCGGTGCATCAAATCCCAGAGATATTTCAGTACCGGGCAGAGAAGGAGAAGGGATTTACTTTGCTGTGGATTTCCTGAAAACAGTTACAAAGAGCCTGCTGGATTCTAATTTTAAGGATAATGCCTTTATTCCGACAAAGGATAAGAAGGTATTAGTCATTGGCGGTGGTGATACGGGAAATGACTGTGTCGGCACCTCCATCCGGCTGGGAGCGGCAGCAGTAACCCAGCTGGAGATGATGCCGAAGCCGCCGGTAGAGCGGGCGGATGATAATCAGTGGCCGGAGTGGCCGAAGGTCTTAAAGACGGATTACGGTCAGGAAGAGGCGATTGCCGTATTCGGTCAGGACCCGCGTATCTATCAGACGACGGTAAAGGAATTTGTCCGGGATAAGAACGGTAAGCTGATAAAAGCCAAATGCGTCATGCTGGATTGGCAGAAGGACCCGGCAACGGGACGGATGAATATGACAGAGGTTCCGGACAGTGAATATGAGATTGACTGTGATATCGTATTGATAGCAGCAGGTTTTCTTGGTTCCCAGGAGTATGTTACCAAGGCATTCAAGGTCGAGGTAGACGGAAGAACCAATGTAAAGACCCAGCCGGGACAGTATGCCACCAGCGTGGACCGGGTATTCGTTACCGGCGATATGCATCGGGGACAGTCCCTGGTGGTATGGGCCATCCGGGAGGGCAGGGAAGCAGCAAAGGAAGTGGACATCAGCCTGATGGGATATACGAATCTTCAGTAATGAGCAAATCCGAAAGCGGTTCTGTCCTTCCGTTCATCCTGTTTTTTGCATCGTTCGTCGGTTTTCGGGCTTTTTGATTTCTGCCTGTGTTATTATTTTATAGTCTATTACAATAATAATAGGTTATGCTATTAATCACACAGGAGGCGTATCTATGAAAAAGAGAATGAGAAAGAAGATAGCGGCAGTGTTGTTGCTCGGCATGTGTCTGGCTCTGGCAGGCTGCGGCGGTGCAAAGGACCCGGAAAGCTGTAAGGACTGGACCGAGGGTGTTATGGCAATCAACGGTGGGATTATTACAATCGGTAAAACCAAGATTGATGATTTTAAGGCGACCACCGGATTTGATGAAGAGATAAAGGTAAGCAATTATTCAGACGGCAGTGCCTATTATTATCTGACCGATGGTTATAGTGAGATTACGGTCCGGACAGAAAGCGACGGAAGAATTACTTATTTTTTTGCAAGTGATGATGGATTTGAGGATCGGTATATAGACTTTGAACATACTACAATTACAGGTCCAGGCGGAATTACAGCAGGTTCTTCTACAGTTGAGGATTTGGCAGAATATGATAAGAATCTGGAGGGTCGGTATAATTCCTCGGTAACGGATGAAGAGAATAGTTGTGGTTATATAGCTGGGAAAGCAGAAGGCACCTTTGGTATGAAGAATGAATATTTATATAGTGTCCGTGGGGATTTGGAAACCAGAGTGATATACGAAATAATGTTGAAAGTAGATGAATAATGCAGAATACAGCTTTGCCGTTCATGCCCCGCAGCTTGCTGCGGGGCATTTGACTCTTAACGATAGAATGGCAAAGCTGTATTTTTGTTTGTTAATAAAATGTTAAATGTATTTGTGTATTATCCGGTTAGAGTTTTGATGTTCAGTGATTCGGGGAGGCGAAGCGGGATGTTTCAAAAAGAGGTACTAAAAAAAGAGGATGCAGCATTTAAGAAGGAAGAACGAATCGAAAATGAACATTTGGGTATCCGGATGTCTCTGGATTCCAATGATGTGAGGGTCGTACAGTGCATAAAGCTGTCACCCCGGCAGATTCAGGCAATGGTTCGGGAACGGATTGTAAAGAGAATCAATTATTCTGAGCTTGCAATGAAAATTCTTCAAGAGTGTATTCCAGAGGCGGATTATATAAGTTTTTTATATTATTATCTAAAGGATGAATTGGATAAGATAAATATGGCTTCCTTTAGCTCTGCTGAGGAGATAGAAGAGAATTACAATATGCTTTTGGAAAGGCTAAATCATTATATTGATGAAAATTGGCCGCAGCTTTTAAGAAAGATTCAAACAGAACTGAATGCTATAAGATATGCCGATAGGGATGTGGAGGTAGAAGAAACAGAAGAATTAATCGTGTATCATATTATCTATCATACAGAGGAATTAAGGGCATTCTGTGAGGCGGATTCAGAGATTATGGGAACGATTCATAATTTAAGCAACAATTATCATAGAACACCACAGCGGGAAAGAATTGATGGACGGCTGGTATTGCATCAGCATGTTACAAATAGAACTGCAATCGCTTTTTGTAAAAACGGTAATGATACGATAGAAATTATGGCATATGGTGAGAAAAGCGATAGCGCCCAAAAGGGAAGCGGCGGATATAAATGGGATGAAAAACCAAAGTAATACCATTGGATGTTAAGGATGGGAACCAAAGGAGACGCCAGGACCCTGGAAGCAAAGGAATAGTTTTGAAAATATTTGACAATAGAATGACAGCAGTTGTATATTGTAATTAAGTTAGCGGCTTCTAACAAACAGAAGCCGCATATATTAGAATCAAAGGTTAGATACTACGAATGAAAATTAGTTGCATGATTATAAGAAAGGGTGTGTGTTATGGTTAAGATTACAATGCAGATAGAAGGCATGGCATGTGGTATGTGCGAGGCGCATGTGAATGATGCAGTCCGGAATGCCTTTTCGGTGAAAAAAGTAACGAGTTCCCATACAAAGCAACAGACGGTTATTATTGTGGAGCAGGATATTCCGGAGCAGGAGCTGAAGGATGTAGTGGCAAAGGCAGGCTATGACGCGGTAGCTATCAGCTGTGAGCCTTATGAGAAGAAGGGCCTGTTTGCCGCATTGAAGGAGTAAGGCTATGCAGATACAGGTTTTTCAGGGAATATTGATTCCATTTCTCGGAACGGCCCTTGGCTCCGCCTGCGTGCTGTTCATGAAGAATAAGTTGAATCCTCTGGTGCAGCGGGCATTGACCGGCTTTGCAGCAGGCGTTATGGTAGCTGCCTCCATCTGGAGCCTGTTGGTTCCGGCGATGGAACAGTCTGCGGCTATGGGAACGTGGGCGTTTATACCTGCTGTAGCTGGTTTTTGGATTGGTATTCTTTTTCTGTTGGTTTTGGACCGGACGGTTCCCCATCTGCATATGAATAGCAGTAAGGCAGAGGGACCAAAAAGCAACCTACAGAAAACAACCATGCTGGTGCTTGCAGTAACCCTTCACAATCTGCCGGAGGGCATGGCGGTAGGTGTGGTCTATGCCGGATGGCTTTCCGGAAATGCGGGGATTACTGCCATGGGTGCCTTGGCGCTTTCCCTGGGGATTGCCATACAGAATTTTCCAGAGGGCGCCATTATCTCTATGCCATTACGGGCGGAGGGTGTTAGCAAAGGAAGGGCATTTCTTTACGGAACGCTTTCCGGTGCAGTAGAGCCGGTGGGAGCCGTACTGACAATACTTGCAGCCGGCTATGTGGTTCCCTTTCTGCCCTACCTGTTAAGCTTTGCAGCCGGTGCTATGGTGTATGTAGTTGTAGAGGAGCTGATTCCGGAGATGTCAGAAGGAACACACTCGAACCTGGGTACGGTTCTGTTTGCAGCAGGCTTTACCGTTATGATGGCGTTGGATGTGGCTTTGGGATAGGCGTATGAGATAGAGAAACGAGGTTGAAGCGATGAAGAAAAAAATATGGGATTTGTATGCACCAATCTATAAAAAGGCAATGCGTTCCGATTATAAGGCATATAAGCTTATGTACGAACGTATTCCAAGGGTTATCAAGGGGAAAGAGGTACTGGAGATTGCTACCGGTCCCGGATTATTGGCAAAGCATGTTGCGTATGCTGCAAAGAAGATGATTGCAACGGATTATTCGGAGGGAATGATTGCAGAGGCAAAAAAGGGAGAAAGTCCGGATAATCTGACATTTGAAGTTGCAGATGCACAGCAGCTTCCATTTGATGATAATTCCTTTGATGTAGTGTTGATTGCAAATGCACTTCATGTCATGCCTGAGCCGGAAAAAGCCCTTCAGGAGATTGACCGGGTATTAAAAAAGACCGGCATATTAATCGCTCCGAATTTCATTAATCATAAAGAGGGCGTTATCAGTAAAATATGGTCCGGAATACTGAAAGCTGCCGGAATAAAGTTTGAGCATCAATGGACCAGGAACGAGTATAAAGAATTTCTTGAAAAAAACGGTTGGAAGGTTAAGAATTGCAAGGAAATGAAGGCGCGCATTCCGATTGCTTATGTTGAGTGCGTGAGAAGGGAAGGAGAGGAAGACAGATGAAACAGGAAGCTGTGCAACGGAAAAAAATAATCGTGGCTCTGCTTTGCGGGATGGCTGGCTGTGTCTGTATGTGCAGCGGAGACTGGTTGA
Source organism: Clostridium sp. (assembly GCA_023667695.1). Classification (GTDB taxonomy): domain Bacteria; phylum Bacillota; class Clostridia; order Lachnospirales; family Lachnospiraceae; genus CAG-632. Next base: position 65,076 of record JAMOZY010000001.1, read on the forward strand.
TGATGTACGGTGATACCACCTATTATGGAGAGATATACTGGCTGACAGAGGGTGTAGCACAGATTTCAGCAGGAAGGAATCTGCTGTCTATGCTTGTGGCATTTCCGGCTGTTATCTTATATGGAATCGGCTTGTTTGCTGTGGAGGAATTTATCAAAACGCCAAAGCAGAAGAAGGTTTATCATTATCTGACAGCCATCGGGATGCTGCCGTGGCTTTGCATTCACCTATATGTAGTCATGGTGTTATATACCTTTGCCATGATGAGCCAGAACGGTTATGAACATGCGCTTCCTGTTGCGGAGTCCTTGTATACACAGTTTTCACCAGTGGTTTTGATTGGCGAGGCGGTTATGGTACTGCCGTTTCTTTACTGGTTTTATCTGCAGATTGCCAGGAAAACGGTTTTTCCTCGAATAATGGCGTTTACAAATGTATTGATTATATATGGTGTTTTACGGTTGGTAAAGTCTTTTCTGCCGGATGTTCCTTTTCGGATTGGATTTGCAAATGGTCTGATGAGTGAGAGTATGTTTCTTTGGTTTGGGATTCTCCTGGTATGGAGTGCATTCGCAGAACACAATAGGATAGACAAGACAGGTGGGAAGGATGACAGAGATTTATCTGACTGAAAATCATTTATTATTGGAGGCAGGATACGGAAATCCGGAAATGCATAGGCATTCTGCCAGTCATATTCTGGTAGGCTTATGGGGAGAGATGCGTGTTATCACAGACAAAGAGGATGTAATATGTTCTGGTATCATTCTGCCGTCCGGAGCTGCTCATACGGTGGACAGTTTTGGAAAACCATTTCTGGTGTTTCTGTTTGATGTTACCTCTGTTGTCTCAAAGCAGATACGGAAGGTTACGGTATTAGAGAAAGAAACGGCGGAACATATTGCTTATTCCTATCGAATACTGGTGAAGGAAAACCCGGAAAAGGATTATAAGAGGTTTTTCTTAAATGTGATGAAGCTGCTTGGAATATGTGAAGTTGGCAGCAGGATTACCGATGAGAGAATCACCAATGCCATGGATTTTGTAGAAGCACACATGCGGGAAACTATAACGGCAAAGGATGTGGCAGAGGCAGCCTGTCTGTCGGAGAGTCGGTTTTCCCATTTGTTCCGGGAGCAGACGGGAATTGCTTTTTCAAGCTATCTGGTGTTTCGGAAGCTGTTTTTGGCTTATATGCTGATTGCGGACGGCGCTTCTATTACAGATGCTTCTCTTGCAGCAGGATTTTCAAGCCCATCCCATTTTGCCACAGTAAATAAAAAGATGTTTGGTATTACAGCCAGAGACTTAAGCGGTGCTTACCGACTGCATAAAATAGCAGATATTTAGAAGTGAAGTAGAAACCAATCCTGTATGATAGAAATATGAGAATCAGAGGAAAAGATTGTGTGCTGTGGAAAAAATTTTACAGCACATAAGGATACAGGAGGTTTGTCTTATGGAATTTCATTTCAAAAAAGGTGTGTATAAGCTGAATGAGCAGAGTAATTTTGATTTCCAGCTCAATCGTGTGGTGATGTGGGACGGCGGTGATTTGGAGGAAATAAAAGCCGTAGGACCGAAGATTCAAACGAGTGAGGACTGGAAACGGGAGCTGATTGCCCTTGGAGATAAGGCGGTGTCGGAGGGACGGACCGAGAATGCCATTGCCTATTACCGGATGAGTGAGTTTTTTATGTATGACGGTGACCCGGATAAAAAGGCATATTATGTGAAAGCAACGGAGATGTTCTACGATTATTATCAGTCTGTTTTTGACAGTGGTGAGGTGGCACGCTATGAAGTGCCTTATGAAGATATTTACCTTCCGGTTATGCTGGCAAAGGCAAAGGGGGTGGAGAAGGATATCATTTTGCTCCATGGTGGAAATGACAGTTATTTTGAAGAATTGTTCCTGCCCATGCTGTATCTTGCAGAGCATGGATTTACCACCTATTTGTTCGAGGGTCCGGGGCAGGGTGGCGTCATGCGGGTGCAGGGAAAGCATTTTACCCACGAATGGGAACGTCCGGTTAAAGCAATCCTGGATTTTTTTCATTTGGAGGATGTAACGATTATCGGCGCTTCTCTTGGCGGTATGCTGGCTCCCCGGGCGGCAGCCTTTGAAAAGCGGATTTCCAGAGTAATCGCCTGGAGTATTTTCCCGAATTTCCGGGATGTGATTCTTTCCGCGTCCAGTCCGGCGGATGGACGGCGGATGAAGCTGGCGAAATGGCTGCTGGACCATAAGTGCAGAGGAATCATCAATGCCGTATTTGACAGGCTGGCAAAAAAAGACGAGATGATTCGCTGGGGTCTGGAGCATGGAAAATATGCCTACGAGGCAAAAGATGCCTATGGATATGCACAGAAGATGAATCAGTTTCAGATGATGAATATTGCAGATAAGATTACGCAGGATATGCTGATTGTTGGGGCAAATAAAGACCATTTTATTCCTTACACGATGGTTGGAGAGGAGATTGCGGCACTGAGCAATGTGCATTCTCTTACCTTTCGTTTATTTACGGACAAGGAGGATGCCTGTAATCACTGCAATTGCGGAAATGTGAAGCTGACCTTTGATACATTTATGAACTGGATTATGCAGATGAAGAAGGAATGAGATAAAATTCTATAAAATATTTAATTTTTAAATCACAATATTCTGGTTTACAAATAGTTAATTTGACGAAAGAATGCTATACTTTCCAATATATTAGAAAAAGAAATATATGGAAGGAGCAGAATATGAAGCGAGAAGATTATATTTCAGATAAAACAGTTGTTAAGCGTGCAAATGAAGCGGTAAGGATTGAATTAGAAAAGAATAAGGCATTAGGAGTTCCGGTGGTTATATATGACAGAGAAAGCCGGATTATATATCGGGAAAATGGTGATGGAACTCGAACAGAGGTAGAGAGAAAAACGAGAAAGGAGCGGTATAGTGAGCGGATTTCAAATTTCTAACATGGAAAGAAAAAATTTGAATTAGGTAAATTGTAAATTAGCAAAACATCGTGATGCCTTGCTATAACAAGCGGTTTATGTTAAGTTATAATTATAGAGATGCCGCCTTATAGAGCGAAGCGCTTATCAAGTAACAAGGCAGGTTAATAAACATATAATGAATTCCCCAACAAATCGAAAGGATAACAGCACCCTATGGCAACGATAATTTTGAGTATATTGGAAACGGCTGCAATCGCGATAAGCGGATTTCTGATAAAGGAGTACTTGTTCTTAGAGCCGAATATGGAGCCGAAAAAGCAGCGGATTTTTTATCTTGCTTGTTTTGTTCTGGCAGGGATAACTCTGCCGACCCTTGGAAAGAATGCTGCATCGCTTGCGGTGCTGGCAGTGATAGGGCTGAATATCTGTCTTGAGCGAAAGAAGCATAAACTGTGCGGGTTGCTGCTGCTGATACCGATTCCGGGTATTATCAATGGGCTTTTTATTCCGCTGATGCTCGTTCCGTACCTGTTTGGAATGTCGGAGTTTTCGTCGTATATCTGTCAGTTTGTGATTTACGGAATTTTTGCGGGAATGCTTTTGCTGTTTTATTTTAAAGGAAAAAATTGGCGCAGATGGTTTCATGAGAATATACAATACCGCAGACTGAGAAGGTCGGAGCTTAGCCTGCTGTGGGCGGTAGGAATCATCATGCTGATTTTTTCACAATATATAACGATTCAGATTGGGGCGGACAACGGCAGCATGCAGACAAACAAAGGCTTCGTGTCGTTTATAGGAATCGCCGCAATTACGGCGCTTATCATGACGATAACGATAATCGTGCTGATTATGCAGGGCAACCAGCGTTCCTTTTACCACGAACGCGTATCTCATATGCAGTCAGGAATGATAGCGTTTATGGCGGAGGTCGTTGAAAGCCGCGACGACAACACGGGCGGTCACATAAAGCGCACCGCTGAATATGTTGAGTGCATAGCCAAAGAGCTGAAACGACGCGGCGTGTATGCCGATATCCTGACGGAGCAGTATCTTAACGATATGATAGTAGCCGCGCCTCTTCACGACATCGGCAAGATTCACATTCCCGACGCTGTCCTGAACAAGGCGGGGCGGCTGACGGACGAGGAGTTCGCAGTAATGAAGACTCACACGACGGTGGGCGAAAAACTCCTGAAAAATGCAAAGGAAGAGTTCGGCGAGTCGGCTTACCTGAACACCGCCATAGAAATGGCGGCATATCATCACGAGTGGTGGAATGGCAAGGGCTACCCTTATGGGATAAGCGGCGAGGATATCCCCTTGTGCGCGAGAATAATGGCGGTCGCCGATGTTTACGATGCTTTGATTTCGAAGCGCTGTTACAAAAGCGCAATGCCGATAGAAAAAGCCTGCGCGATAATCCGAGAGGAATCGGGAACGCACTTCGACCCGGAGGTAGTGGAAGCGTTTTTTGCCTCCGAGATTACCGGCTCCTCCGAACAAGGATGATTAAATAAGTAAGATATTTATAAAAGGGGCTGCCACTTCACGAAATTTCATTCGTTAAAGCGACAGCCCCAGAGACGGTAAAAGACCATTATAGGACTTGAACAGGCCACCGGCTAAGCCGGTGGCTTGCTGTTCCCCTTGTATCAGCTATGCTTTGCTGATTGGATATACTCACAGATAACCTCTGCACAGGCTTCCAGTCCGACAGAGCTGTCTAAGAGCAGCTCATAATTTTTACGGTCCCCCCAGTTGCTTCCGGAGATATTTTTATAATAAGCGGCTCTTGCCTCATCCGAACGATGGATGTTTTTCTCTGCTGCATCCAGAGTATCTCCATACACTTCCATGACCCTTTGAATTTTAAACTTCTTCGGTGCATAAATAAAGATTCGCACCACATCGGAATAGTCACGGAGTACATAATCTGCTGCTCTTCCTACGATTACACAGCTTCCGGTATCAGCAATCTGATGTATCACCTTATCCTGTGCAAGCACTGCCTGCTGTACTACATTGGTACTCAGATACAGGTCATGCATCAGGGTTGGAGAATTGGCATTCAAATCTGAGATGAATTCTTTATCTAATCCGCTTTCCTGTGCAGCAAGTGCAGTCATTTCCTTATAATAGAAAGGAATATCAAGCTTTTCCGCTACCAGCTTGCCAATCTGTTTTCCAGAAGAACCATGCTCTCTTGCAATCGTAATAATAACACCTTTCTTGCTTTCTTTAATTGCAACCTCTGCTTCTTCGGATACCGCTTTGGTTTTTAAGGATTTCATATAGGTGATGGTAAGACTGGCGGCTACAATCATAGCGATGAAATCCGCAGCCGGTGCCGCAAATAAGATTCCCTCAATGCCGAAAAACAGAGGCAGGATAAGAATTAACGGAATAAAGCACACAATATCCCGAATCATGGAGGATACAACTGCTTGTACCGGCTTTCCGACTGCCTGGAAGAAGATGGAGGTCATTTTTATGGTGCAGGTGAAGGTAACAAGGGAAAGGAAAATCCGGAAGGTTTTTTCAGCAAAAATCCAATAGTCCTCCGGGTTCGGAATATTCGTAGGAGTTCCGAAAATACCCACCACTGCTTGTGGAGCCAGTTCAAACAGCAGGGTAGAAGCCAGTCCGATGATAATGGTACAGAGCAGGATGGACTTATATAATTTCTTCACTCTGTCATAATTCTTTGCACCAATATTGTAACCAATGATTGGCTGACATCCAAGCACGATTCCTACGACAAGGTTAATAACAACCGTAAACACTTTACTTTCAATTCCAATGATTGCAATGGGAATATCCACACCATATTGGGACATGGAACCATACTTTGCCAGCATAATGTTGCAGACCAGTGAAATGATAACAATGGTCATCTGTGTAATAAAGGAAGAGGTACCCAGCTTCAACGCACTGGAAAATGCCCTGAAATCCGGAACAAAACTGCTTTTTGTCAGATGAAAGGTTTTGGTACGGAAAAAATAAACCAGGCTGATGATGAAGGAAACGCACTGTCCGATGATAGTTGCAAGAGCAGCTCCCGTCATACCCCAGTGCATACCGAAGATAAATACAGGGTCTAAGATGATGTTAATGACTGCTCCAAGCAGCATGGAAGCCATGGAAACAGCCGGACTGCCATCAGCACGAATGACTGCATTCATCATATTGGACAGCATATAGACTGGAAAAAACGCTAAAATAATATTGAAGTATTCCACTGCCATCCCGATACTGTTTTCCGATGCACCGAATAAGGTTAAAAGCTGTGTTTTTAACGGGAAAAAGACCGCCATAAGCAAAAGGCTGGCGATAAAGGTTATGATAATGCCGGTGCCGATTGCTTTGTGGGCAGACTGGGTATCCTTTCTACCCTGGCAGATGTTAAGGTAAGCAGCACAGCCGTCACCAAAGCACCAGGCAAATGCCTGAGCAATGATAAAGATGGGGAATACCACACCGGTGGCGGCATTTCCCAAAGCGCTTAGCTCGCTGTTACCGATAAAAATCTGGTCTACGATATTGTAGAGCGCACTGACTAATAGGGAGAGTACGCAGGGAACGGAAAACTTCAGCATGAGCTTTGAGATTTTCTCTGTTCCTAAGAATTGACTGTTTTCTGACTGATTCATATTAAAAAAATCCTCCTGAATGATAAAATGTTGAAGTCTTTATCAGAGAGAAAGCTTCCTGAAAACTACGACGAACACAAAAAATAAGAGCATAGAATCGTCGTGATTCTACGCTCTTCCAGCTGTTCGACAGGTGCATATTATCACAAAAACTTTTCCTTTGTCAAGAAGGATTTTTTTGTGAAAATACTGCAAATTATTTTGTGCATTTACAGGTTTCTATTCTGAAAATTGAGAAGCCGGATTGCTTTTTTTAATAAGAAACAGGCAATTATTGCAGTCAGAATTTCGGCGAAAGGAAAGGTGGTCCATATGCTCCAGCCCGGTATTTGGGAGATTAGTATAAGCCGGGCGAAAATCCACGCAGTTGGTAATACAAAAACCAGCTGTCTGCCAAGAGAAACAATCAGGGAATCCAGTCCCCGGTTCAATGCCTGAAATACACCCTGCAATGCAATGTTGATTCCGGCAAACAAAAAGCTAATGGATATGATGTGCATGGCACTGATAAAGAACCCTTCTGTTTCGCCGGAGAGGTGGAATACTTTGGAAAAGGGAAGTGCAAAGCCTTCCGTAACGATGGTTCCAATTATCATAATGATTAATGTATATAGCACCCCGTATCGAATGCCGTCGCGAATCCGTTTTGGATTTCCCATGCCATAAGCATAGGATACAATCGGGGTAATGGCATCGCGTAGTCCAAAGGCTGCAAATAGGATAAATTGCTGAATCTTATAATAAAGACCATATGCGGTAACCATTGCTTCACTGACAGAAACAAAAATAACATTCAGACCATAGGTCATAACGGACATGAGTGCCTGTGCAATGATTGCCGGCAGCCCCACTGCATAGATGTTACGGATGACCTCAAAGGATGGCCGTAAATGCTGTAATTTTTTTGAAATATTTGTATTGAATTTCACATGGAAGCCAAAAGCAAGCAGCCATGACACACATTGACCGACAACAGTTGCAATAGCAGCGCCTTTCACACCTAATTCCGGAAGTCCCAGCCAGCCATAAATCATAATGGGGTCCAAAACAATATTTGTAACGGCTCCTGCAATCTGTGCGATTGTAGAATACATGGAATGTCCGGCTGCCTGTAACAGCTTTTCATAGATTGCAAAAAAAATCACACCGGGGGAAGCGATACAGCAGATTCTCAGATAACTGACTGCCATATCATAAACCATCTGGTTTTCCGTCTGTGTTGCTATATAAGGACGTACACCCCAAATACCAAACAGTAAAAATGCCAGATAAATAACAATTGCTAAAAACTGGGCATTTCCAGCGACCTTGCTTGCCTGCTCCTTGTCCCCCAGGCCTAGGTCCTTGGCAACAAGTACATTGGTTCCGATTCCGGTTCCAATTCCAATTGCGACCATAAGCATCTGGAATGGAAAAGCAAGGGTTAATGCATTCAAAGCAGCTTCGCCATGCTGTGGCATATTGGAAATAAAGGCACTGTCAACAATATTATAAAGCGCTTGGAGTACCATAGAGATAATCATTGGCGCTCCCATAATAAGCATTAGTTTTTGGATGGGCATTTCTGCCATTTTGTCATTTTTTTCTGATTGTTTCATATCTTTAGAAACCTCCTTACTATAATTTGACACAAAAAAATAGCCTGTAGCAACTGGTTTTACGCAGAAATGCTACACGCTGTATTTGGATTATAGCATAAATATTTTATTTTTGTCAAAGAAGAAAGCAATACATGGCATTTCAGATTAGGAAAAGAGCTGCGCGGAAAGGGCCGGAAGCAGGATAGTGGACGGAGGAACTGCATTTGCTTGCGGTGTTTTCCAATCTATGATATATTTTTAAAAAAGAATGAATCAGTACGTGAAAATGACAAAAATAGGCGGGGAAGGATAGGAAAATGAAAAGAACAGGAAGCATTGTTGGCGTTATAGTACTTATTTTGACTTTTTATGTGATGCAGCCGGGTGTTATATTTGCTGAAAGCCGTTCCGGGCTTCAGGACTGGATTATTTATGAATATAATGAAACGAATGGGCTTCCCACCGGTGAAGCCAATACGGTATTGCAGACCCGGGATGGCTATGTCTGGATTGGCAGCTATGGTGGGCTGATTCGTTATGACGGTACTACCTTTCGGAATTATTCCAATGAGAAACAGATTCTTTCTTCCAGCATCCGGTGTCTGTTTGAGGACAGCAAGGAGCGGTTGTGGATTGGGACCAATGACAGAGGGGTATATCTCTATGCGGACAATTGTTTTACTCATTATGGTTATGCAGATGAAAAGGAATTCCTGTCTGTCCGTTCCTTTGCAGAAGACCAGAATGGGAATATCTATGTTGGTACGACCTCCGGTCTGGCAAGGATTGAGGGGAATGAAATGGTTCTTGTCAATGAAGAGGTTTATGGAACAACGGTTTACAGTATGGCAGTGGATGAGAACAATGTGCTTTGGACCTGTATGAACGACGGAATTGCGAAGCTTCTTTTTGACGGGACGGTTATTTATACCTTTGATTCGGAAGAATTTCTGGAAGCTCCCCTTTACTTTGCCAGTCAGACGAAGGATTATGCGTTATATCTGGGTACCAGTGGAAATCAGATTTATCAGGTTAGCTTCCGGGATACAGAGTATCAGAAGGAATCCTTTCTATTACAGGAATATTCCATTGAAGCGCTTTCAACCGTAAATGATATCCGCCAGGATGCAGAGGGCAATATCTGGGTGGCAGCATTGAATGGTACCGGATATCTGACTCCCAACGGTCAATGGCACGAAGTAATTGGAAAGCACGTTACTGCTGTGAATACGGTTTCTTTTGATTATGAAGGAAATGTGTGGCTGGCATCTACCAGCTACGGTGTGCTTCATCTGGTGGATGGAATATTTTATAATGGCAATGAAGCGGCAGGGCTTTCGGAAACCTCCATTAATACGGTGGCTGTGTGCGGCAATGAGTATTATCTGGGAACGGATACCGGACTGATTGTGCGGGACCAGAATCTTATGCCGGTGGAAAATGAATTGACGCAGATGCTGGATGGAATCCGGATTCGGAATATACTGTGTGACCGGGATGGCAATATCTGGATTGGTACTTATTATCAATACGGACTTTTATTATATGAGCCGGAGGAAGACCGGATAACGGAATTTAACAAGGAAAATGGAATGGCAGACGAACAAATCCGCATGATTCTGGAATGCTCGGATGGCAGGATTGCTGTTGCGACCCAGGGCGGCATCAGCATTCTGGAGAATCATGCAGTGGTTCAGAGCTATACGGAGGAAAACGGTCTGACCTATCCGATTATTCTTTGTTTGTGTGAAGGAACGGATGGTACCCTGTATGCCGGTAGTGACGGTCAGGGCTTCTATGCCATTCGGGAGGGAACGATTACCCACTATGGCTTTGATGAGGGTCTTTCCTCCGGTGTCGTATTGCGGATGCTGCCGGATGAAGAAGGGAAGGGTCTGTTTATCAGTGCGGGTAATGAACTGTTTTACTGGGATTTTGAAGAATTCCGGCTGATACAGAATTATGAGAAAAGCGCAGGCAGTATATTTGACCTGTACTTAAATGGAGAAGAACTGTGGCTGATGCAAAGCAACGGAATCCATATTCTGAATCGGGAGAAGCTGCTCTCCGGTGCAGAAACGGAGGTAAGGCTTATCGGCGTTTCCGATGGTCTGACCGGAACCCTGAATGCAAATACCTGGAATACAGAGAAGAATGGGATGTATTATCTGTGCACCAGTAATGGTTTATCCATTTTAAAACTGGAGGAACTGGAGCAGGAGCCGAGGGAATTTCTTGCGGTTATCAGCCAGGTGGAGGTAGATGATCAGATTTATGAAGCACCGGAACAGGTAGAGCTGGATGGGGAGGTAACCCGTCTGACCTTTCAGTTTGCAGTCTTGTCCTATACGGAAAAGGAGATTACGGTCCAGTACCAGTTAAAGGGCTTTGACGAGGAACCCTATACCCTTACCAACAGCCAGCCTCTGAGCGTCAGCTATACCAATCTTTCCGGCGGCGATTATGAGTTTGTGCTGGAGGTGCTGAACACAGAAGGGGAAGTAACCGGTATCCCATATACGGTAAAGCTTCACAAGGAATACATGCTCTGGGAGCATACCTGGTTCTGGGTGGTGATTGGCATTGCCGGTCTGATTCTGGTGGCGGTTCTGGTCTGGCTTGGAGTTCTGATTAATACCATACGCCTGAAACGGAGACAGGCGGCTTATCAGAGTATCATTGAGCAGGCATTAAAGACCTTTGCCAATACCATTGATGCGAAGGATGCGTATACCAATGGGCATTCCATCCGGGTAGCGGCATATTCATTAGAAATCGCCAAAAAGCTGAAGCTGTCCAAGGAGGAGCAGGAACGAATCTATTATATTGCCCTGCTGCATGATATTGGAAAAATCGGTATCTCGGATAAGATACTCAATAAGCCGGGAAAGCTGACGCCGGAGGAGCGGGAAATTATAAAGAGCCATCCATCCATTGGCGGAGACATCTTAAAGGACTTTTCTTCTCTGCCGGGAATCAGCGACGGAGCCAGATATCATCATGAACGGTATGATGGAACCGGTTATAACGAAGGCTTAAAGGGAGAAGAGATTCCGTTTTTTGCCAGAATTATCTGCGTGGCGGATTCTTATGATGCCATGTCCAGTGCAAGATGCTATCGGAAGGATATGGACCGGGATAGAATCATAGAAGAATTGAAATCCAATGCAGGAACCCAGTTTGACCCCAATATAGTAGAAATTATGCTGGAATTAATGGAGGAAGGGACCGTTCCGATTCATTTGGAGGACAGGAACAGCGGATTGTAATGCTGTTTTTGATGCCTTTTTGGCCGCGAATGGGGTGATTCTTACCAGACAATTATATTTGAAATCAGGAGGAGATTATGAACCCAAAATTAAAAGAAAAGACACTGGAATCTCTTTCTGCCGTTTTGCCGATTACCGGTATTGTACTGGTAATCAGTGTATTTATTGTTCCCCTTCAGATTGATGTGGTTGTCATGTTCCTTGCAGGAGCGGTTATGCTGATTCTGGGTATGGGCTTGTTCCAGCTGGGTGCAGAGATGGCGATGAGTACCTTGGGAGAGGGAATCGGAATACAGATGACAAAGGCAAAACGAAGGATGATGGTTGTTATCATTGCTATGCTGATGGGAATCATTATTACTCTTGCAGAGCCGGATTTGCAGGTACTGGCGGAGCAGGTTCCCTCTATACCGAATATGACTTTGATTTTCACGGTAGCAATCGGGGTAGGAATTTTTCTGGCTCTTGCAGTATTGCGGATTATTTGGAAGATAGATTTGTCTGTTTTATTGATTGGTATGTATGTAGTGCTGATTGGTATTTCATTTTTGGTTCCCAAGGACTTTCTGGCGGTTGCGTTTGATTCCGGTGGTGTGACCACCGGACCGATTACCGTTCCCTTTATTATGGCAATGGGTGTTGGTATTTCTGCTATTCGAAGCGGGAAGGATTCTTCCAGTGACAGTTTCGGTCTGATTGCCTTATCCAGTGGAGGACCGATATTGGCAGTTTTGATTTTAGGATGCTTTTTTAACCCCCAAGAAACCATGTATTCGGCTTCGGAAATTGCCAGTGCTTCTACGATGCGGGATGTAGTGCTGGAATTCGCAGGAGCATTGCCGAAATACGGGAAAGAGGTTCTGATATCGGTACTGCCGATTATTGCGGTATGGCTTATTTTTCAATTGGCGGCCCGCCGTTATCAACGGCGGCAGAACTTCCGCATTCTGGTTGGTTTTATTTATACATATCTTGGGCTGGTTCTATTTCTTTGTGGGGTAAATATCGGCTTTGCACCGGTCGGTACACTGCTTGGGCGGGAGCTTGCAGGACTGGCACACCGCTGGCTGCTGATACCGATTGGAATGCTGATTGGTTATTATATTGTAAAAGCGGAGCCGGCGATTCAGATATTAAATCATCAGGTCCAGTCGGTTACCAATGGGGCGATTTCCGGTAAATCCATGAATATGTGCCTGTCGATTGGTGTGTCTGTCAGTATTGGCATTGCAATGCTCCGGGTACTGACCGGGATTCCGATTTACTGGATTGTCATTCCGGGGTATCTGGTGGCACTCGTTATGTCAAGATTTGTTCCGCGGATTTTTGTTGGTATCGCCTTCGACTCCGGTGGTGTTGCAAGCGGCCCTATGACGACGACATTCCTTCTTCCCCTCTGCATTGGCGCCTGTGAAATGATTGGCGGAAGTATTATGACGGATGCATTTGGCATCGTTGCGTTAGTGGCATTGACTCCGTTGATTGCCGTTCAGATTATGGGACTGCGCTATCGGTTCAAGATGAGCAAGCTGCAAAAACATGCCGGACAGGGCTTGAATGCGATAGAGGATGCAGATGCAATTATTAGTTTCGAAGAGGAGGCAAGCGATGGCGACGAATGAAAAGCATAGTTCTTATCGGTTATTAATGTTGATTACGACACCGAAGCTGGCGGAAAAGGCGGTGAAGCTGTTCCAAAAGGGCGGACTTCCGATGCAATACAGGATTGAAGTGACGGGTACGGCATCCAGTGAGATTATGGATATGCTTGGACTTGGCAGCATTGAAAAGGTTCTCTTGCTCAGTATGATGCCGAAGCCTTTTGCAGATAAGCTGCTGGGGAAGCTGAAGCAGGAGCTGAAGCTTGGTGCCGTGAACAGTGGTATTGCAGTTACGATTCCGATGACGGGAGCGAATAATCTATTGTTTCATATCTTGAAGCATATAACGGAGGGAACGGCTCTTCCAAATGAGAAAAAGGAGATGATTGTCATGGATACTATCAAGCATACAATGATTGCCGCCATTGTAAACCGGGGATTTAGTGAAAATGTTATGGAGGCTGCACGGGCAGCAGGCGCCAGTGGTGGAACGGTTGTGAACTGCAGGCGGAAGAGTGATGAAGAAGTGACGAATTTCTGGGGACTGAGTGTACAGGATGAGAAAGAGCTTGTTTTGATTATTTCGGATGCAGAGAGCAAGGTAGAGATTATGCGGGAGATTGGGGAACAGTGTGGAATTCATAGTGAAGCGCAGGGCGTGGTGCTATCGCTGCCGCTGGATTCCGTAATTGGTCTGTAGACCAGGCTTTGATACGGATTTGATATTAGTTGGATACTAAAAAATATAGATACAGGGCTGGCATAAGGGATGTTTTTGAAACATTCCTATGCCAGCCCTGTAGGATGCTCTGCTCCTTCTTCCTGTGAACAGCAGGTCAGAGGAACGTATCTGCAGTTTCCTTTGACCGGTCATGGATTAGCAGAACAGATTTCTTACGTGGGAAACCTCATCCTCGGTTGCCTTCATAGCAGGAACATAATACTGACGCTCCCGGGCGATGGTATAAATCTGCTCCTGTGACATTTCTGCAGCATTACGGAACTGCTTTAAGGTCTGCTTTAACTCCTGATTCTCGGTCTGCGGAATCATATCGGCATATTTCTTTAATTCTGAGTTGATACCCTCTAAGGTATCGGCTACCATAGTTTTTTCTTCCATTCTTCCTTTCCTCCTGGATTGAAATTAACTGATTTGCGGTGTCTCTTTACCAATGAAATGGTCTACTGTAAGAATTTCATCAAGGTCTGCTTGTTGTCCATAGAGGAAGTGACAGCATCCTCGAAGAAGGATTTAATCTGCGGGTCCGTTGCTTCCTGTGCATAGTTCTGCATCTTACAATGACTGGTTTCAAATCCGCCGATTAAATGACGAAGGTTTTGTAATTCAAGTTCTGATAAATTACTCATATCTGCATCTCCTTTTTTAAATTTCAGTAGATAGTATGTACAAAAAAGAAACATCTATTCAGACAAGGGGAGAAAATCATGGGAATAATTAAAAACAATTTCATTCAGTTTATGAAAAGCAAGACGAATGTTACAAGCTCACAAGTAGCAGAACGGTACAAAGTGCTGTTGAAGCTTGGGAAGAGAGTACAAGGATGACTGGAACTTGATTCCCGCGAGCAACGAGCCAAGTGGCTGCTTGCAGACATTTGGCGACTGCCGCGAGGGTCAACATCCCCACCCTTTGGGACGTTTCAAATTTGATGTCCGGTTGCTTGCGGCGGGGTTGTTGACTTTTACAGGCGGTTTGCAGTGGAATAGGAGAATAAAATGCATAGCCGGTATGCAACAGAAATTTAATGAGAATTTTATTGTACACACGAATGTTTTTCGGTATAATTAAGGCATGACAGGAGTAAGCTATAGTAGCTCCATCACACTTTTAACAACGAGGTGGCAAGGTGGAACAGAATAAGCCAAAGATTAAGATAAAGGACAGTGTATTTACGGATATGTTCAGAAATAAGAAGTATGTGCTGGAGCTTTATCAGTATCTTCATCCGGAAGATACAACTACTACAGAAGACGATATAGAGATTGTTACTCTTAACCCTGTATTGGTGGATGCGATTTATAATGACCTCGGATTTTCAGTTAATGATAAACAGATTATATTAGTTGAAAGTCAGTCAACCTGGTCAATAAATATTGTAGCACGAGCATTCATGTATTTAGTACAGACATACCATGAGTTCTTTGAGCGTACTAAGCAAAATTTATATACATCTAAGAAGATATATCTGCCAAAAGCTGAACTATATGTGGTTTTTACTGGCGAGAGTCCTAAGAATCCACCGGATGATATAGTGCTTTCAAGAGACTTTTTTTCCGGGGAGGAAACAGCACTAGATGTTACGGTTAAGGTACTGTATCAGGAGGATGCTGGTAATATCATCGGGCAGTATGTTATTTTCTGCAAGGCGCTGAAAGAACAGATAAAGCAATATGGAATGACAACGAGGGCTGTTCAGGAAACAATTCGTATTTGTAAAGATAGAAATGTGCTAAAGGAATATCTGGAAAGCAGGGAACAGGAGGTTGTGACATTTATGGATAGTTTATTTAACCAAGACAGAATAATGGAGCAATATGTTTATGAGAAGCAACAGGATGCAGCGAGGGAAGCAGCAGCAAACTTTATTAGAGATGGGCTGCCATTAGAAAGAATTGCACGTTGTATGCCATCTCTAACTTTGGATGAAATAAAAAAGATTGCAGCTGAGATTGGCATAAAACCTATGAACACTTTCTAACAGGAGGCATGGCAAGAGCAGTAAGTGTGGCAGCTTACTGCTCTTTTGGGGTGTGCGTTTGGTTTTTATGACACAAGTAAAAGGTGCAATGAAAAGAAGAAACGTGGAGCTATCGTCCTCTATATTATGCATAGTTATAGGGAAATTTGGGAATCGGTTAAAGAACGGAAATTATATTTTAATAAAAATAAAAATAGGAGGGTACAACATGACACGGGAAGAAGCAAGGAAATTAGTTGCACAAATGACCCTGGAGGAAAAAGCAGGTCTTTGCTCCGGGAAGGACTTCTGGAGGCTGAAGGCAGTGGAACGCCTGGGAATTCCGGAGGTCATGGTATGTGACGGTCCCAATGGGCTTCGAAAGCAATCCGAAGAGAACGGGGCAGGAATCAATGACAGTATTGAAGCGGTCTGCTTTCCAGGCTCTTGTGCAGAGGCAGCATCCTTTGACCGGGATACCATGTATCAGGCCGGGCGGGCAATGGGAGCTGCCTGTCAGGCGGAGAATATCAGTATTCTGTTAGGACCAGGGACCAATATCAAGCGAAGTCCGATTTGTGGACGGAATTTTGAATATTATTCCGAGGACCCGTATTTGTCCAGCCAGATTGCGGCGGCGCATATCAAGGGGGTACAAAGCCGGAATGTAGGCGCCTGTATTAAGCATTTTGCAGCAAATAACCAGGAAAGCAGAAGAATGTCCGTCAGCTCCCAGGTGGATGAACGGACGTTGCGGGAAATCTATCTGGCAGCCTTTGAAGATGCGATAAAGGAAGGAAAGCCATGGGCGGTTATGTGTTCCTATAATCAGCTGAATGGTACCTTTGCATCGGAGAACCGCTGGCTGTTAACGGATGTATTAAAGGAGGAATGGGGCTATGAAGGACTGGTCGTGACGGATTGGGGGGCTGTGAATGACCGGGTAAAGGGACTGCTGGCAGGTCTGGATTTGGAAATGCCGGGAAGCGGCGGCTATAATGATGCCAAGATTGTTGAGGCGGTGAAGAAGGGGGAAGTGCCGGAGGCTGTATTGAACGAGGCATGTGAACGGATTGTAAGCTGCATTATGACCTATGTGGAGAATAAAGAGGAGGATGCAGTCTGGGATAAGGAAGCAGACCATCAACTGGCAGTAGAGACAGCAAAGGAATGTATGGTGCTTCTAAAGAATGACGCCAGGCTTCTTCCGCTGTCTCAGGAGGATTCCGTGGCATTTATCGGAAGATTTGCTGAAAAACCCCGGTATCAGGGTGGAGGAAGCTCTCATGTAAATACCTATCGTTGCAGTGCAGCCCTGGATGAAGTTAAGACCATGGAGCATGTCACCTATGTACCCGGTTTTTCTATGGAGCCTGGTAAGGATGCAGAAGGCATCCGGCAGGAAAAACAGATGTTGAATGAGGCGGTAGCTGCGGCAAAGGCGGCAAAGACCGCAGTTATTTTTGCAGGGCTTCCGGATTCTTATGAGTCCGAGGGCTTTGACCGGAAGCATATGAGACTGCCGGAAAATCAGAATCAGTTAATCCAGGCGGTGGCGGCAGTTCAGCCTAATACGGTAGTGGTTCTGCATAACGGTTCTCCGGTGGAGATGCCATGGGTCAATGAAGTAAAGGGAATCCTGGAGACCTATCTGGGGGGCGAAGGTGTAGGAACGGCAACGGTGGATGTATTATTTGGCAGGGCAAATCCGTCCGGTAAGCTTCCGGAAACCTTCCCATGGAAGCTGTCCGATAATCCATCCTATCTGAACTTTCCGGGTGAAATGGATAAGGTGGAATACAAGGAGGGTATTTTTGTCGGATACCGGTATTATGATAAAAAGGAGATGCCTGTATTATTCCCCTTTGGACATGGCTTAAGCTACACCAGCTTTGCTTATTCGAATCTGAAGATAAACAAAAAGAAGCTTACGGATGAAGAGGCATGTAAGGTTCAGGTGACGATTACCAATACCGGAGACCGGTTTGGAAAAGAGGCGGTACAGCTTTATGTACAGGATGTAGTAAGCCGGGTCATTCGTCCGGTGAAGGAGCTGAAGGGCTTTGAGAAGGTGGCATTAGAGCCGGGAGAGAGCAAGACCATAAGCTTTTCTTTGTCGAAACGTGCATGGGCATATTATGATGTGGAAGCGAAGGGCTGGTATACGGAGGAAGGGGAATTTCGGATTTTAATCGGCGCGTCCTCCCGGGACATCCGTTTGACCGAGACGGTATATATAACACCAGTTGCAAGGGTAAAGCACCGGTTTACGATGAATTCTACCCTGGGCGATTTGCTGGAGTGCAAGGAGATTAAAAAAGAAATTGCAGAATTAAAGCGGATATGTGATAGCATCTTCGCTTCGGACAGCGGAGATAATGCGTTGCTG
The DNA here is from genome assembly GCA_023667695.1 of Clostridium sp. Taxonomy (GTDB): domain Bacteria; phylum Bacillota; class Clostridia; order Lachnospirales; family Lachnospiraceae; genus CAG-632. The sequence goes on from JAMOZY010000001.1 coordinate 83,219, forward strand.
GGAGAAGGGATGGCAGACATGATGGAAGCCCAGAGCAGGGAAATGCCATTAAAGAGCCTCCCAAGCTTTTCGGATGGAAAGATTACCCGGGAATATCTGGAGGGGATTTTAGAAAAGCTGAACGGATGATACGATACCGGTTATCATAAAGGAAAGTGGCTGTTTATAAAATTCTACAGGGTTTATGAGGTATATTGTAATAGCCGGGGGTAGTTGCCCCCGGCTATTAGGCTGGATACGAGGAGATTTGAGGATGAATGATTATATTGTTTATAGAGAAGAAGAGTTGGTGATAGACGGACACCGATGCAGGAAGCTGGATACTGGGATATACGAAACCTGTGATGCCTATATTGTGACAAAAGATATATGGAAGAAGGATAAAAGAAATAAAGGTCTTGTTCTTATAACAATTCGGGAAAATGCCATAGAAGACAGAGTGATATATGTCGTGACACAAGACTATACATCCGGCATTCGGGAGCTGCAGGACTCCATTGATGGTGATTCCATATACTGCATTTGAAATATCTTAAATATTGGAAAACCGTAGGTCACCCATAAAATGTGCTGTTATAGGCGCATATATTTTGATATACAAAAGCGGGTTGTTCTTATGAGTACGCGTTTACTTTGATAGGAGATGGTCCACAGCCAGATAAACCGGCAGACCTTCCTGATACTTCAAATCCGGTTCTCCCTGAATCAGAGGACGCATATAGTCAAGTAAAGCTTCTGTTACATCATTTCCGGTTTCATTAATCCATTCCCGGGGGATGGATTTTGTCTGATTTGCAATATCATCTACAGATGAGAAATGTACATTGATGCAGTATGGCTTCTGGCTGGTACGGTGCATGGTAAGCATACACATGGTTTTCCCCTGTTCCGCACCTTCCACCGCCTTACAGCCAAGCTGGAAGGATTCATTTAAGTCGGTCAGGGAAGCCGTGTGGGAGGCACAGCGCTGCAGTACATTTAATTCAATGGAACGAACCTTGACCTTTAAGTGTTCCTTTACCATATATTCCAATGCCTTTCCGGTTCCACTGAGCTGGCTGTGTCCAAAGGTATCTACCGTAGTGGCTGCCGCAGAGATATAATTGCCTGCTTCATCCCGGATTCCTTCCGATACGGCTACAATTACATTCTTTTTTTCAGAGAGCAGCCGGCTTACATCTGTTAAAAAGGCATCCTTAGAAAAAGCAACCTCTGGCAGATAAATCAGGTGGGGCGCTGCATTATAGTTATTCCTTGCCAGAGCAGAGGCAGCAGTTAACCAGCCGGCATCCCGTCCCATGATTTCTACAATAGTCACGCTTTTTACTGCATAGATGAAGGTATCATGAGCAATCTCCAATAGAGAAGAAGCAACAAACTTAGCGGCAGAGCCGTAGCCAGGTGTATGGTCCGTTACACAGAGGTCATTATCAATGGTTTTCGGGATACCGATGATAGAAACCGGACTGCCGATTCGTTTGCCATAATGCCCAAGCTTCATTACCGTATCCATGGAATCATTTCCGCCAATGTAAAAAAAGGCATGAATGTTCATGACTTCGAATAATTTAAAAATCTGTCGGTAGGGTTCGTCATCCTCCTTATAATCCGGCAGCTTATACCGGCAGGAGCCAAGATACATAGCCGGAGAAGTCTTCAATGTCTCGATAAAATGGGGAAGCTCCGTGCTTCGCTCTGTGAGATTCATGATTTTCTGGTTCAGAAGTCCCAGAATACCATTAATAGCACCATAGATGGTATCAAATTCCTCACTACAGAATACGCCCTGAATCACTCCGGCAAGACTGGCATTAATGGCAGCGGTAGGACCGCCGGATTGGGCAACGATACAATTCTTCTTTTGCGTTGTAGACATAAAACTTCTCCTTTAAAAGCATTTCCCAAGTTTTAGTATACCTTTTTTTGAAAAAAGTGCAATGGAAAAGAAAAAAGAAGGCGATAAATTTGCACTTTTTTGAAAAAAGGTTTAATCTTACTCAAAGTAAGGATGTGAGTGGAAAGGATGGAAAACCATGGAGCTGGCATTTCAGAAGATTACCATAGAGGACTGTGACCGGTTAAAAAATATCTTAGAAAACAATCGATACCAGGGCTGTGAATTCAGTGTATCCAATCTGATTCTGTGGGCGGACTATTTTCATATGGAATACGACTTGTCGAATCAGGTGCTGGTGGGCAGACATATCAATGAACAGGGAGAAATCCGTTTGTCCTATCCCATTGGAGCAAAAATGGAGGAACAGGAACGGCAGATTTTTGAGCAGGAGCTGGATTATTTTAAGAAAGTGGGACAAAAGCCCTTGTTTGGGCTGATTGACCCGGTCATGTGGGAACGGATTCAGCATTGGTATCCGGAGCGGTTTTATCTGGAATATGAGCGGGATTGGGCGGATTATATCTACAGTAGGGAGAAGCTGGCTACCCTGGCGGGAAAAAAGCTACATGGAAAGCGGAATCATATCAAACGCTTTATGGATGCCCATCCGGAATGGTGCTATGAGCGTATTACAGAGGACAATGTGGAGGAATGTGTGGCAATGGCAAGGAACTGGTGCCGCGCCAACTGCAGTTCGGAGGATGATGAAAAGGAGGAGGAATTTCATCTGGTTATCCGGGCATTGCGGAATTTGAACGCCCTTCATATGATTGGCGGCTTGCTGCGGACCGGAGAAGGTGTGATTGCCTTTACGCTTGGCTCTCCCATTTCGGCAGATACCTTCGATGTGAGCTTTGAAAAAGCATATGGGGAGCTTCAGGGGGCATATCCTATGATTAATCAGCAGTTTGTACTGCATGAGCTGCAGGGCTATACCTATATCAACCGAGAGGAGGATGTAGGCGTGGAAGGCTTGCGGAAGGCGAAGCTGTCCTATCATCCGGAGATATTGCTGGGGAAGGGGATTATGCGGGAGATATAATGATAAATTAATAGAATATTGAAATAGAACAGGATTTCCCGTTGAATTTACGGTATGAAAATTGTATAATCAACTTACTAAAACATGAAAAGGGAGGGCGGATGTCTATGAAATGGTTTCAAAAAAGTGTAGGCAGAAGAGTATGCGCCTGGTTGTTGATTTTTTTAATTGGTGTTGGTTGCAATTTTGTGATGCCGAAAAGCGTATATGCAGATACAACAAGCCAGATACAGGGGTTTGTTACCCGATTGTATCAGGTGTGTCTTTCAAGAACACCGGATGCAGCAGGTCTTAATTATTGGGTTAATATATTAACGACAAACCAGAAATCCGGTTCAGAGGTTGCGGCAGATTTTATTTTTAGTGAGGAATTTAAAAATAAAAATCTTTGCAACAGCTGTTATGTTGACAGCTTATATCGCTGCTTTATGGGAAGAGAAGCAGAAAATGCCGGTAAAGCCTACTGGTTGGAGCAGTTGGCGGATGGTATGACCAGAGGGCAGGTCTTTAACGGATTTTCCAGGAGCCAGGAATTCAGCAATATCTGTGCTGAATATGGCGTGAATCGGGGAACCGGTGACTGGAGTAAGCGGTCATGCGTTTTAACGGGAAACTGCAGTACCTGTGGCGCAGCGAATCAGACGGTAAATGCTTTTGTTACCAGACTGTATGATATTTGCCTGAGCCGCACGCCGGATGCTGGCGGCTTAGAATATTGGGCTACTCAGGCGAAGAATGGAAAATCAGGAGCAGAAATTGCCTATGGCTTTGTGTTCAGTACAGAATTTAAGAACAGTAATGTCTGTAATGAGCATTTTGTGGAATGCATGTATCGGGCTTTTTTTGGCAGAGAATATGATGCAGCGGGAAAGGCTTACTGGCTTGGGAGGTTAAATTCCGGTGCAACAAAGGGCGAGATTTACAGTGGCTTTGTCAGCAGTAAAGAATTCCGGCAGTTATGTGCTGCCTGTGGCATTCAGGTAGGAAATACAAACTATAAGGCTTCTGATTTCAGGAAGTATGGCACCTGTGAAATCTGCAGCTCCAATGCTGTAGCCCAGTATTCCTATTCCTTATCTATTTTGAATCAGCATGATATCTATAGCGGTGGAAGCGTTATTCTTGCGTTGAAAACGGATAATCCGAATGTAGATACCATTTATACGGATTATGGTACCTCTAACGTGACAACCATTGTTGCTCCGTTATATAATGATGTAAAGTATTATGATAATTCCGTTCGGACCAATGGCTGGCAGGCCGTTCAGAGCCAGACTGGATACATAAGAACGATTAGTTATGATACGCCTGGAACGTATACCATTAAAGTGACGGAACGCATTGGCGACAGGCAGGTGGTAGTGGCAAGCTTAGCCGTTACGGTAAAGGACAGGACTGCCGCTGAGAATGCATGGTATGAGAGCGTGCTTGCAAGCCAGACAAACAGCAGTATGACAAATCAACAGAAGATGAGCGCCTTGTGTTCTTATGTGCTGCAAAACTTTAAGTATGATGCAAATGATGGAACCTATCTGGTATTTCTGACAACCAGCGTAGGTCCATGGTGGGAAGTAAAGGAAATTGACTGCTGGGATGCTACCAGCATCATGTGTGAGTTTGCTGACCGGTTAGGCTTAGAAAGTGAATGGACACATGCCGGTTACCTGAATCACTATTATGCAACCGTTTATACGAAGGAAAAAGAAAAGGTAGGAGATTATGATGCATCTCCATATTCAGATAGTAATATAATTACGGAATGGAAGTATGTATTCGAATAATCCATTGCTTTTACATGGAAGAGGCATGGAGGGAAAGCGGCATTTACTTATATAAAAGGGAGTAAATGCCGCTTTTTCCTGTTTACAACGAAACATACACCGGTATAGGTAAAGAAGCAGGGGACAGCCATGGAAATCACTTGTTTCTGATTGCTGTTTGGCGTATAATAAAGGTATCTGTAAATAGAATGGCTTGTTAGAAACATAGATTGGATAATAAAGAAATGAATCTATCACAAAAAATAATTGATTTATCAGAAAAGCTCCGGCCGGTGCTGGTCAAGGTCCTGCCAATGAGCCTTCTTCGCTATATGAAGGACCGGGTTCAGGAGCAGAGCTTAAAGAAGCTTCAAAACCGGAAACGAAAGCCCTATGACCCTCGGCATTATGAGCCGGGCGTGAATCTGATTGGATGCATTCGTGCGGAAATCGGTCTGGGACAGAGCTGCCGTCTGCTGGCAAATGAAATCGACCATACGAAGATTCCGTATTCCATAAAGGATTTTTTACTGGACGGAGAACTGCGGGCAGAGGATCATAGCTGGGATTATAAGATTCAGGAGGCCCTTCCCTATAGCATCAATCTGCTTCATATTGAACCTATGGATTTAATCATGGCATACATGAAGATGGAGCCGGAGGTATGGGATTATCGGTATAATATTGCATTCTGGCTGTGGGAGCTGGAGGAGTTTCCGGAAAGCTGGAAAAAGAGCTTAGAGCTGGTTGATGAAATCTGGACCCCTTCCGAATTTGCCAGTTCCTGCATCCGTAAGGTGACGGATAAGCCGGTATTGACCATTCCTTATTGTGTGACTGCACCTACAGAGGAGCAATACGACCGGGAATACTTTAATCTTCCGGAGGATGCTTTTTTGTTTCTGGTTATGTATGATACCAACAGCACCATGGCGCGGAAGAATCCGGTGGGGGCGATTCAGGCATTTCAAAAGGCATTTTCACCGGAGGACCAGCGTGTGGGGCTGGTATTAAAGATGAATAATCCCCGGCAGGAGGATTTAGAGGCGGTTAAGGCTTCCCTCGGGGACTATAAGAACATATATTATATAACAGAAATCATGGATAAGATTGTGGTAAACAGCCTGATTCGTTCGGTGGATGTATTCGTTTCTCTTCATCGGGCAGAAGGATTCGGTCTGGTTCTGGCAGAGGCAATGCTGAATGGAACCCCCTGTATCGCTACGAACTGGTCTTCGAATACAGAGTTCATGAATGACGAGGTGGCATGTATGGTGGATTATGAATTCACCGTATTGGAGCATACCAGTCCGCCTTATGAGAAGGGAGCCCGATGGGCGGATGCGAATATTGACACCGCTGCTGCTTATATGCGGAGGCTGTTGGAGGAACCGGAGTATTATCAGGCTCTGGCTGAAAGAGGAAAGTGTTATATTGAAGAAAAGCTGGGAATGGAGCAGGCGGTTACAGCCATCCGTCAGCGGCTTCGGGAGCTTCAGGAGATTTAGGGTTTAAGGAAAGGAGAAGCAGGATGAGAAAACGAATCATGAGTATCTTATTGTCTGTTTTGCTGGTTGTATTATATCTTCCCTTGTCCGGGGAAACTGTAAAGGCTGCCGTTGCCCCGTCAAAAATGGCGAATCTGGTTCTGTTTATTAGCTTTTCGGATACAGAGACGGATTATTGGAATCTGGAAGAATATGAAGGGCATTCAAAGCTGCGGGGGGAAGAAATCTATGACCTGTATAATGTAACGGAAAGCGGTATGGGAACCTTATCCGTAAAGGATTATTTTTCACTGGTTTCCTGCGGTAAGTTTGAGATTGAAAATATCATGCCGCAAATGACAGGAGAACAGCATACGATTGTACCGATTACGTTAGATAAAAACACAGAGTATTACAATTCAGGAGGCGAATACAGTCTGTTAAAGGAAGCTGCAGAGCAGCTGAACCAGAATGGAGAATGGCTGGGAAAGCTTCCTGCTACGCTGGATTATGATGGAAATGGGTTTATTGATAATGTGACCTTCCTTGTGGCAAGTCCGGAAACGGACCGTGACACAAACTTCTATTCCCATAAAGCGGATGCAGCAGGTTATGGGATTTCCATCAACGGCACCAGGATGAATTGCTACAATATCATTAATTATGGAAGGCTGCACAGTGTGTCGGGAGGCGCCGGTGTAGCGGCTCATGAATTCCTGCATGTACTTGGACCTTTGGATACCTACAAAATCTGTGTTGACGGTACGGGAACCTGTGGAGAAGGTCCGGTGGGCTGCTGGGATATTATGGCAGAGTGTTCGTACCGCGTTCAGTACCCGCTGGCCCATACCAGACAGGAACTGGGCTGGATTGATATAGAGGAGGCACCGGTTTCCGGTACCTATACCCTGACGTCGCCCCAGAGTGACAGTAATCATTATGCCATGATTCTGAAGACACCTTATTCAGATACGGAGTTTTTCGTAGTAGAGTATCGGAAGAAGGGAAGCATTTATCCGGGCGGGCATAAGGATAAGATTGATGCAGGAATTGGCGAAAGCGGTATTATTGTCTATCGGGTGAATCTGGCGGCAGAGCCGAAGTCGAATCTGGCGTCTAATTACATCTATGTATTCCGGCAGGGCGAGGAAGAGGCAGCGGCAACGAAAGCAGAGGCCAGAAACGCCTACTTATCCTCGGAATCCGGACGTACCGCCTTTGGTTCAGGGGTGGTATCGGAGACCTCTTCGACGAAAGCCATTACCTATACAGATGGTACAAACAGCGGCATCATAATCCGGAATGTGGGTACTGCCGGAGGAGATACGATTACCTTTGATTTGGAATATAGCATTGATATGAATGGAAGGGCTTGGGATTCTGAGCAGTATCAGTATGCTCCGATACAGAATGGAATCGGCTTACATGCCAGTATTTTAAATGGAACGCTTTATGGAAGTAATATGAAAATTGTCAGCTACAATGGTAAGCTGTATGGTCTGAGTTCCAATTCCGCCGGAAGGGCAGAGCTGTATTCCTATACAAACGGAAGCTGGAAATCGGTCAAGGTTCTGACTCCGAATCATTATTCCTATGACATGGATTTGGAAGTAGGTGCCGATGGACTGCTGTATATTGTCTGTGTGGAAGAGGATACCGGGCTTCGGGTATACAGTATGAATGCTTCTGGAGCATTTTCCGACCTTACGAGCGGACTTTCCCTGCAGGGCAGCGTGGCAAATCCTAAGATTACTTTAACCTCGGCCGGTGTGGCAGTTGCTTACCGGGATTGGAGGAATGGCGAGGTAATCCGTGCGTATCTGCGCAAGGGAACCACCTGGCAGGCATTGAATACCAATGGCATTTCCGGAAATGATTTTCAAATCTGCGGCAGGGGAAATGATTGTTATCTCACAGCCATTCGTGGAAGCGGCAATTGCGTCTATTATTGTAACGTGGCGAATACCTCAGCCTTTACAAAGCTTGGTCAGGAATTTACCAATAACAGTATCTCGATTATTGATTTGATAATTGATAAATACGGTGTTTTATATGTATCGTATTACGATACGGTACAGAAGGCTGTTTTGGTACAGGGGTATCAAAACGGCGTGTGGAAGCAGCTTGGCATGAATGTGTATAGTTCTATGGTTTCGAGTATTTCCATGGAAATCAATGACAGTAAGCTATACGTTGCCTATCAGGGAGAAAATCTGGTCGGCATAAAAAGTCATGCAATTTTATCATCCGGCGGTGCCACCCAGACCATTCCGATTCAGGCGGTGAATCTGGACCGGACCAGTATCAGCATGAGACCGGGTGAGACCACTGTCTTGCAGGCCTTTGTTTATCCACAGAATACAACACAGAGTACGAAGATTACCTGGTCCAGCTCCAATTCCGGAGTGGCTTCCGTGGATTCCAATGGAAAAATTACGGCGAAAGCTGCCGGTACTGCATCCATAACTGCACAGACGGTCAATGGACTTCGGGTAATCTGTACGGTACGGGTCAGCGCTGGAGGAACGGCGGCTGCCCCTTATACGCCAACCGAGGCTTTTGTGGCAAGGCTGTATACCATGTGTCTGGGACGGGAACCGGAGGCGGCAGGTCTGGCATACTGGAATCAGGTGCTGGTATCACGGAAACAGGGCGGCGCCCAGGTCGGATATGGCTTTGTATTTAGTGAAGAGTATGAGAATAAGCAGACCTCGGATGGGGATTATATTGAAATGTTGTATCAGGTATTCATGAACCGTCCTTCCGATACAGACGGCAAGAATTACTGGCTGGGCATATTGGACCAGGGGGTATCCAGGGAGTATGTCTACCGGGGATTTTCTCAGTCCCAGGAGTATAGCAATATCTGCAATTCTTATGGGATTGAACGAGGCGCTATCGCCCTGACCCAGGCGAGGGATAAGAATCCGAATCTGACTGCATTTGTAAACCGGATTTACGAAAAGGCCATGGAGCGGAACGGAGAAGAGGATGGATTAAACTACTGGTGCGGTGTGATACAACGTGGCAGCAAAACACCGGTACAGGTGGCGGAGTACTTCATTACTTCGGAGGAGTTCCGGAATAAGCGGTTAAGCAATGAGGAATATGTCAAGGTGCTTTACCGGACCTTCATGGGACGGGAATGTGACCAGGGTGGTCTGAGCTATTGGCTGGGAGAACTGAGCCGGGGCTGCAGCCGGGAGGATGTCCTCCATCGGTTTGCTAACTGTCCGGAGTTTAAGAATATCATGTCTCAGTTCGGGTTGTAGGAGAATACAGATGAAAACACAGAGAATAATTGCGTGTATGCTGGTGGCTTCTGTTTTATACCATATAGCCTTTGGCGGATTGCCTGTCGTCTATGGAGAAGAAGCACCTGTGCTGATTGAGACGGATTCCGTAGAAGATATCGTAAATGATGACGGAGCGGACGAGACGAATAGTTATCACCCGCTTTCCTATGAGGTGCCGTCCGTAAAGCCGGCAGAGGCATATGAAATTGCGCCTTTGACCGCTGGACTGCAGGAACGATATGATTCCAGAGATAGAGCGGAGCAGTGTATCACTTCGGTGAAAAATCAGGGGAATTATGGTACCTGCTGGGCCTTTGCAGCGATTAATTCTGCGGAAGCGGATTTGATTCTGGATGGACGATTGCCGGCAGCTTCTGCGGATTTGTCGGAAGCCCAGCTTGCGTACTTCTTTTATCACCGGCTTTCGGACCCCTTAGGCGGTACGGATGGCGATATCGTATCTCCGTCACGGAATTATCTGTCGTTAGGAGGAAATAATCAATTAAGCACATTTGCATTAGCTACCTGGATATCACCGACAGAAGAAAGGGTCATGGAATATGGAAGGATTGGCAGCTATACCGGGGCAAATGTGCAGAAGGACATGGCTTATGCTTCCGATGCTGCCCATTTGCAGAATTCATACTGGATTTCCATGTCAGATGAGGACGTACTGAAGGAAATGATTATGAGGTATGGAGCAGTTGCAACCTCTTATTATTCAGATTCTGATTATTATACCGGGGATGAACAGTACTATTATTATCCGGTTGATACGGGACAAAATCATGCCGTTTCGATTGTAGGATGGGATGATACCATACCGGCCGAGCGGTTTACTGTTACAGTAAACGGCAGTACCTACCGGCCTGCCCGTAACGGCGGCTGGCTGATTAAGAACAGTTATGGGGCGAACTGGGGCAGGGATGGATATTTCTGGCTTTCTTATGAAGATAGAAGTCTTTTAAACAGTCAGAATATGGGAGTGGTATTCGATTATGAGGCGGCGGATAATTATGACAATAATTATCAGTATGACGGTACGGTAAGTTTGAGCCGTCTATACTATAGATCTCTGACAAGCTGCTATAATGCCAATGTATTTACTACGCAGGCGGATGAAACCTTAGAAGCCGTAGGATTCTACACCACAGAGCCGGGGATGGGATACCGGATTCAGGTATATCGGAATGTTACGGAAGGCTCTCCTATGGGAACGCCTGTATTTGTAAGTCCGGTTGCCGGAACTGCAGAGTATGCCGGATATCATACAGTTTCCCTTGGACAGGGGATTGCACTGAATGCGGGTGAGACTTATTCTGTGGTAGTACAGTATACCAAAGCTGCCGGTGGAGTTTCTTTTTTTATAGATAAGAGTGTGAATTTTGGCTGGATGCAGTGCATATCTGCTAATCAGACCGGTCAGGGATACTTTAGTGCCAATGGTACTACCTGGCAGGATTGCGCTGCGGAACAGAATGCGAATATCCGGATTAAAGCCTTTACCAATTATCGTTCTGCCAACGGAACAAAACCGACCGTGATTCCAACTGCAGGAATATCCTTTGAACGTAGTGCTTATAGTCTGTCAAAGAACCAGAAGCTGACTTTGAAGGTTCTGGTTCAGCCGGAGAACGCAACCAATCAGGATGTAACATGGAGCAGCTCCAATCCCGCTATCGCAGAGGTAAGTACAGCCGGGGTAGTGACGGCAAAAAGCGAGGGTACAGCAATTATAACAGCAAGAACCGATGCAGGCGGTCATAAGACGGTCTGTCAGGTGACGGTAACAGACCCGGCAAGGATTACAGGACTTCAGGCAGCTTCCGTGAATATTTCCTTGAACGAGCAGCGAAGGCTGGATGTGGTTCTGGCTCCGGCTTCTGCATCCAGGACAAGCTTGAGTTTCTCTTCTTCAAATCCTTCGGTTGTTACGGTGTCTGGAGACGGCGTGCTTATTGGCATCACACCGGGAACCGCAGTCATTACAATCGCTTCGAAAAACAGCAGTGTCAAAACCACCGTTCAAGTAACCGTATACAGTCCGACCCAGTCTTTTTGCGCAAGGCTGTATGAGAAATGTCTGGGACGGCAGGCAGAAGCAGATGGTCTGGCATACTGGAACCAGATGCTGGTATCGAAGAAGAAAAGTGGCGCACAGGCAGGCTACGGCTTTGTATTCAGTGAAGAATATGAGAATAAGCAGACCTCGGACGAGGAATATATTGAGATGTTATATCAGGTATTCATGGACCGTCCCTCTGATGCAGAGGGGAAGGCTTACTGGCTGGGCGTATTGGACCAGGGGGTATCCAGGGAGTATGTTTACCGGGGCTTTGCTCATTCCCAGGAGTATACCAATATCTGTAATTCCTATGGGATTGAACGGGGAAGTGTGACGCTGACCCAGGCAAGGGATAAGAATCCGAACCTGACCGCATTTGTGAACCGGATATATGAAAAGGCCATGGGGCGGAACGGAGATGCTGAGGGTCTGAACTATTGGTGCAGCACCATACAGGGAGGCAGAAAAAATCCGGTACAGGTGGCAGAGTACTTCATTACCTCCCAGGAGTTCCGGAATAAGAATTTGAGCAATGCGGAATATGTCAAGGTGCTTTATCGGACCTTTATGGGACGGGAATGCGACCAGGAGGGTCTGGATTACTGGCTGGGAGAGTTGAACCGGGGCAGCAGCCGGGAGACGGTCCTGCGTCGGTTTGCAGGCTGTCCGGAGTTTAAGAATATAATGGCTTCCTTTGGGTTATAGATGTAAGTAGGAGAATGAAGGTATGAAAATTATTGTTGCAACAGCACAGGCTTTATTTGTGAAAGGCGGAGCGGAATTTCTGACAGAAAATCTTTGTAATGCACTGATTCATGCAGGGCATCAGGTGGAAATTGTGAATATTCCCTTTATGGACCGTCCTTTGGAAATTATTGAGGACCAGATGATTGCCGCCAGACTGATGGAAATCTCTGCTTCCTGGGCAGGGAGGACGGATTTATGCATTGGATTGAAATTTCCTTCTTACTATATCCCCCATCCCAACAAAGTATTGTGGGTTCTCCATCAGCACCGGGCCGCTTATGATTTGTTTGATACGCCTTATAGTAACATCAAGAATGATGATGTAGGAAATGCGGTTCGAAATCTGATTATGAATGGGGACAACCGTTATCTTCCGGAGGCGGAGCGAATCTATACCATTGCGAAAAATGTATCAAAACGACTGGAAAAATACAACGGAATTCCCTCTACCCCACTGTATCACCCATGTCCGGGCATGGAGCAGTTCTATTGTGAGCAATATGAGGAATATATTCTGATGCCAAGCCGGATTACCCAGGCAAAGCGGCAGTATCTGGCACTGGAAGCACTGGCAGAAACGAAGACGAAGGTCATGCTGTATATATTAGGAAAGGCGGACCACGAGGCGGAAAAGAAGAAGCTGGATGTCTATATTGAGGAGCATCATTTACAGGACAGAGTGCGGTTTTTGGACTTTGTTCCACAGGAGGAAAAGGTCCGGCTCTATGCCAATGCCAAGGCTGTATTATTTATTCCAAAGGATGAAGACTATGGCTATATTACCCTGGAGGCTATGGCAGCGTCAAAGCCAGTCATTACCGCGACGGACAGCGGAGGACCCTTGGAGTTTGTTGTCCAGCACGAGAATGGAATCATAGCAGAACCGAATGCATCTGCGATTGCAGAGGCCATGGATAGGATGTGGAGTTCGAGGACAATGCCCCGGGAATACGGGCAGCGGGCAAGAAAACGGCTGGATGAGATGGAGATTACCTGGGACAGGGTGGTAAAGGAGTTGATTGGAAGATGATGGAGACCAGAGAAAAGATTCAGACGATTATACAGGAGCTTGAAACACCGGAGCGGCAAAGCGGAAAGCAGATTGGCGAGCGGATTCTGGGCAGAAAGGTAGCGGATGGGAACGGAGCGGTTTCCAACTGTAGTCTGGAGATTCAGCAGATGCAGGAGCATGTGGAACATAATAACGAGAATTATGTTATTTCTTTAGAAGAGGAGCCGGGCGGAAGATTAGGATTTATCCGGAAGCATGGATATGAGTATTGGCGCAGCTGTGTAGGCTCTGTGGCAGAGCAGCAGACAGCCTTTAATGCTTCGGTTACCCGTTCCATTAATCATTTATATAATAATATGATTATTCTTCAACAGTATGCTGACCGACAGGCAGGCATTATACGGAGTCTGGAGAAGGAGCTGGCACGGCAGCAGTTTTTGAATACGGTTAGTGAAGAAAAAATAAAAGAATTGCAGCGCAGGCTGAATCGGGAAGGAGAAGGGATATGAAGATTGCGATTGTAAGCCCCAGTCCGGTTCCCTTTACCATAGGAGGGATTGAGAATCTTTCCTGGGGACTTTGTGAGGCCATAAATCAGCTGCCTTCCTGTCAATGCGAGCTGCTTAAGCTGCCATCCAGAGAACTGGGATTTTGGGAATTAATTCATAATTATTATAACTTTTATCATCTGGATGTCAGTCATTTTGATACGGTAATCTGTATGAAATATCCGGCATGGATGATACAGCATCCCAATTGTATCATCTACATGGCACATTGTCTGAGAGGTCTGTATGACACCTATGGTAATACGAAACGGTCGATGGAGGTAGAGACAGAACAGCCGGAGGTGCGGCGGCTTCTGGAATATATGGAGGACCAGCCGGAACCGGAGAGCTTAGAGCCTTTTTTTCAGATGTTATTTGACTTGGAGGAAAAGGAATCCATACCAGAGGAGCTTCTGCTCTTCCCGGGACCGCTGATTCGGAAAATCATACACTATATGGACCAGTTTGCTTTTTTGAAGCATACCGACAGACCGGTGTTCGCGATTTCGGAAACTGTGAAGGCGCGTTGGGAGTATTTTCCAAGCCGGGCGGATGTGAAGGTAGTGTATCCGCCGACTACGGTGAAGCAGGGAAACGCCGGAGAATACCGTTATATATTTGTAGTCAGCCGGCTGGACCGGCCGAAGCGGATTGATTTGCTGCTTCGTGCCATGCATTATGTGAATGCAGATATTAAGCTTTATATTGCAGGCACCGGTCCGATGGAGGCGGAGCTAAAGAAGCTGGCAATGGGAGATGACCGGATTGAATTCCTTGGCTATGTAAAGGATGAGGAAATTAGTGAATGGTATGCCAATAGTCTGGTAATCCCTTATTTTCCCTATGATGAAGATTATGGCTTGATTACCATTGAAGCCATGCTTCATAAAAAGCCTGTGATTACTACAACAGATGCAGGGGGACCTACCGAGTTCGTTGTGGATGGAGAAACCGGATACATTACAAGCCTAGGAGAACGGGAGATTGCAGCCAGAATCGATTATCTTGCAGCGCATCCAGAGGAAGCAAAGCGGATGGGAGAGCAGGCTTATGATAAGGTGAAGGATATTACATGGGAATCCACTGTGGAGCAGCTGCTAAGACCGGAGACCGGGCAGCAGAAGGAGCCGAGAAAGAAGCTGACGGTGTCGGTTACTTTTCCGATTTATCCTCCCACCGGAGGCGGACAAGTCCGAATCTATCAGCTGTATAAGCATTTTGCTGCGGAATATGATGTAGAGCTGGTTACATTTACGAGAATGGATAAGCCTTCCTTCCAGGAGCGAATTGCTTCGAACCTGTGGGAGACCAGAATTCCCAAAAGTGTAGTGCATCAGCTTCAGGAAAATGAACTGGAGAAGGAAATGCAGATTTCCGTAGGGGATGTAGCGATGTTCGAAAATGCAGAAAAAACGGTGCGGTATGGAGAAAAACTAAAGGCATCCATAGAAAGCAGTGAGCTGGTGATTCTGTCCCATCCGTATCTGTATTATGAGGTGCAGAAATATATTGGCAATCGCCCCTTTTTGTATGAAGCACAGGATGTGGAGTATCTGATAAAAAAGCAGATGCTGCCGGATACGGAGCATAGGAAAAGGCTGCTGGAGCAGCTACAGGAGGCGGAACGGCTTTGCTGTGAAAACAGCCTGTTGATTATGACCTGTTCCGATGGAGACAAGGAGGCTCTGTGCGAGCTGTATCCGATTAATCCGGACAAGGTCATTGTAGTACCCAATGGCGTGGATGTGGAGGATATGAGCTTTATTCCCATGGAGCATCGGCTTGAGAATAAAAGGCTTATGAACCTGGAGGAGAACAAAATCGGTTTATTTATGGGAAGCGGACATAAGCCCAATTATGAAGCCTGCGAACATATTTTTCAGATGGCAGAGGAGCTTCCGGAGGTGACATTCCTGATTATTGGAACTGCGTGTATTTATTTTCAGCAGCATGGAGAGGAATATCAGATTCCGCCTAATGTAGGAATGCTGGGAGCAGTATCGGAGGCGGAAAAGAAGCGTCTGTTTTCTGTGGTGGATTTTGCATTGAATCCGATGACTTCCGGTTCCGGAACGAATCTGAAGCTGTTTGATTATATGGCAGCTGGTATTCCGGTCATTACTACAGAGTTTGGCACCAGAGGCGTAGAACAGAAGGACAGCTTTCTGATTGCATCCGTGGAGGAAATGCCCCGGATTATCCGGTCTTTTCGACTGGAAGAGCAGGAGGAGCGAATCCGAAAGGCCAGAACCGTGGCAGAGCAGGAGTTTTCCTGGAGCCATATCGGGACGGAAGCCCTGAACGCAATAAAGGCGCGACTGTCGGACTGACAGATTCCCTTAAAAAAGTTTCCGAAAGAAATCAGGGAAAATAAAGAGTGTAGAAAAAGGAGGAAGACAATGAAACATTTAAAACGAATGCTTGCCATGCTGCTTGCATGTGCAATGGTACTGGTGATGCTTCCGGAGCAGCCGGTACAGGCGGCGACCATGACGCCGGTACAGGCTCATGGACAGCTGCGGGTAAACGGAACCCAGATTGTGGACCAGAAGGGAAATCCATTTCAATTACGTGGAATCAGTACCCATGGTATTAACTGGGATGTAGGAAAGCCTTATGTAAATCAGGCAGCCTTTCAGACCCTGCGGGACGACTGGGGCGCCAATGCCGTTCGTCTGGCAATGTATACAATAGAATATAACGGTTATTGCAGCGGCGGTAATCAGAATGAATTGAAGAATACCTTGTATAATGGTGTGGAATATGCGAAAAATCTGGGTATGTATGCCATTATTGACTGGCATGTTTTAAATGACCAGAATCCGCTGACCTATATGGAGCAGGCAAAGGGATTCTTCAGTGAAGTGTCAGCAAGATATAAGGATTATAATAATGTATTATATGAAATCTGTAATGAGCCGAATAATTGCAGCTGGGATGATATTAAGACCTATGCCAATACCATTATTCCTATCATCCGCGCCAATGACCCGGATGCCATCATCATCGTAGGAACGCCTACCTGGTCCCAGCTGGGACAATGGGGACATACCAATGAAGTGGCAGAATCTCCATTGACCGGATACAGCAATATTGTGTATACCCTGCATTTTTACTGTGCCGAGGCATCCCATACCCAGTATCTTCCGGCAAAGGTGGATTACGCCGTATCCAAGGGGCTTCCGATTCTGGTGTCTGAATTTGGTGTTTCTGCTGCAAATGGTGACGGACAGATTGATACCGCACAGGCAGTGGCCTGGATGAATAAGCTGGATAGTTATAAGATTGGTTATTTCTGCTGGAGCCTGAGCAATAAGAGCGAAAGCGCTTCTCTGATATCCAGCTCCTGTGGTAAGACCTCCGGCTGGAGCGATGGGGAATTAAGCGATGCCGGAAGGTTTATTAAGGCTCAGTATCAGGCAAGACGTGAGAATCTGGAGGTCTATACGGAGGAACAGATTAAGTCCGTCAATGATTTCGTTGCCCGGCTGTATGTGAAGGTGCTTGGACGCCAGCCGGAGCAGGACGGTCAGGCTTACTGGGTATCCGAGCTGCTGAACCGGAGTAAGAGCGGCGCCCAGGTCGGACGGGGCTTTGTCTTTAGCGAGGAGTATAAAAACAAGAATACTTCAGATGGAGATTTTATAGAAATGCTCTATGTGGTATTTATGGACCGAAGCTCTGATGCCGGAGGAAAGGCTTATTGGATGGATTGTCTGAATCAGGGCTTATCCAGAGAATATGTATTCCAGGGCTTTGCCCATTCCCAGGAGTATACCAATATCTGTAATTCCTACGGGATTGAACGGGGGACGGCTCCATCTACCCAGGCAAGAGACAAGAACCGGAATCTGACGGCATTTGTGAACCGGATTTATATAAAAGCCATGGAGCGGAGCGGAGAAGGTGACGGACTGAATTATTGGTGTGCTGCCATTCAGAACCGGTCTAAGACACCGGTACAGGTAGCGGAATACTTTATGACTTCTCAGGAATTCCGGAATAAGAATTTAAGCAATGAAGCCTATATCAAGGTCTTATACCGCACCTTTATGGACCGGGAATATGACCAGGCAGGTCTGAATTACTGGATGAATGAGCTGAACCGCGGCTGCAGCCGGGAGGATATCATGCGGAGATTTGCAGGCTGTCCGGAGTTTCGGGAGATTATGGCTTCCTTTGGGTTGTAAAGGTATTTGATTTTCATATACATGGAATTAACTAGTGTCAGGAGAAACCTTCATGGAGAATTTATATGATACAGATATTGAGGTTGTCAAAAACAGGATAAAAAAGGAAGCGGAAGGCTTAGTATATACGGATTGGTATGGCATACAGGAATTAGATGGCAGGCGATTGCTGGAGATGGAGGAACGGGAGTTTATTAAGATTCTGTACAAAGCTGTCCTAAAGCGTCCGGCTGCGGCAGAAGACTTTCGAATTATGCTTGGAGCCTTGAACTATGGAAATGCCCATCGGATTGATGTGATTGATGCCGTGCAGACCTCGGAAGAAGCAAAGCAGTTTGAACCGATTACTATTACCGGCTTGGAGAAAGTAAGAAAAAAGTTGAAGCGAAGTAAAAAAATAAAATCGATTCCGGTACTCGGATATTTCCTTCGGTGGTGTAAGATAGTTGTACAGCTGCCGAAGGAGCTGGAGTACCTGCAAGAGAAAATAGATAATATTGGAAAACAGCAGATGGAGCAGGCTAAGCTTCAGGAGGATGCATGGAATGCAATGCAGAACCTACAGACATGCGTACAAAATACCAACAGAACTTTGCAGCATGTGAATCAAGTATTGGAGAATTATCATCTCAACACAGAAGAAAAACAGATGGATTAAAGGGAAAGGAACGGGTATATTTTATTGTGGCGGTGAAGGAATGAGAACAATAATATTAATGCATCAGACAGTGACGAATCATGACGCAATTGGTAATGACATTGAAGGGATGTATCGGCTATTGTCAGAGAAAAACGCCTGTTATGTCTATGCGGTGTATCAATTGAATACAAAGGTAACATATATAAGTATGGATGAATTAGAAAAAGTGATAAAAACCCCCGAAACGGTTGTCATTTATCATCATAGTGGTTTTTGGGAGCAGGGGGAAGCCGTTTTAGATGCTTGTATGTGTAAAATAGTGATTCGTTACCACAATATTACACCACCGGAGTTTTTTAAACCATATAGTGAATTGCACTATTCACAGTGTAAATATGGAAGAGAGCAGACGGAACGATTTATAAAAAAGTATTCCCGAGCAATCTGGCTTTCTGATTCTGCATACAATCAAGGAGAGATTCATGATATTCCGGAAGAACGGTTATCAATCTGTCCGCCGTTTCACAAAATTGATAAATGGAGGACAAAGCAGCCAAGTGAAAGGGTTCTGCAGGAACTACTATATGATGATTGCTTACAGGTTTTGTTTGTAGGAAGAATTGCACCGAATAAAGGGCATTTGTTTATGCTGGAGGTATTAAGCTGTTATTGTGAGAATTATGATACATCCATTGTATTGCGAATCGTAGGAAGACAGGATGATTTATTGAAAGGTTATAACGAGGAAATCAAACAGCATATCCGCTGTCATGAATTAGAAGGAAATGTAAAGTTTATCGGTGAGGTTACGGATTCTGCTTTGCTTGCATATTACCATGGAAGTGATGTGTTTCTTTGTGTTAGCGAACATGAAGGTTTTTGTGTTCCACTCCTGGAAGCACAGAGTTGTGGGCTGCCGATTCTTGCAAGAAAGCTTTGTGCTGTTCCGGATACTCTGGGAGAGCAGCAGCTTCTGTTAGAAGAGGATGTACGGGAATATGCAGCAGCTTTGCATGAACTGAAGCAGAATCAAGAATTAGTGGATTATGTGAGGAAACAGGGAAAAAGGAACTATAAAACGCAATATATAAATGAGGTTATTACAAAGAGATTTGTAGAATTTATAAGAGAGAAAGTGGAAGTATCCATAATTTGAATTGCTTGAATTATAGATGGAAAAAGTTGTAATATTGTTCTATGTGATGTATAATAGTGCCGTTATGCAAAAATGTTAGAACATGGAAGGACATGAAATGAACGCACTGAAAGAATTATATGCATATCGACAAATGATAGCAGGATTGGTAAAAAAGGAACTAAGAGGAAGATATAAGGGTTCTGTTCTTGGCTTTCTCTGGACATTTATCAATCCTTTGTTGCAATTGCTGGTTTATACGATGGTATTTTCTGTCATTATGAAAAACGGCATAGAAAAGTATTATATTTATTTGTTTGTAGGCTTAATTCCCTGGATTTTTTTCAGCACTTCGGTTACCAGTGGGAGTAGTTGTATCATTCAATCAAAAGAAATGGTGAAAAAAATATACTTTCCGAGAGAAGTCTTACCGATTTCAACTGTAACCAGTGGATTTATTAATATGCTTTATTGTTTTGTTGTAATTTTTGCCGTTTTATTTGTATCCGGAATCGGAATTAATTGGAAGGCTGTTTTGTTTTTGCCACCTGTTATGGTTGTGGAATATCTGTTAGCTTTGGGATTTGCCTTGTTCTTTTCGGCATTAACGGTTTATTTTCGTGATTTAGAATATATTCTTGGTATTATTACAATGGCATGGATGTATCTGACCCCCGTTTTATATTCCATTGATATTGTGCCGGAGGAATTGCAAATTATACTAAAGCTGAATCCAATGACCTCAGTTATAGTTGCCTATAGGGATATCTTGTATTTTAAAGCGGTGCCTCAAATGGAGACATTGCTGACAGCATTAATAGTTGGAGTTGTTTTCTGTGTTTTGGGATATATTGTGTTTCATAAATTACAAAAAAATTTCGTAGAGGAATTGTAAAATAAGAATATTCAATTATGAATTCTGACAATAGAGAGGCGGTAGAGGTATATTCTAAAGCCGGTGAAAAGGATACATCAGGAGGCAGAGATGGAAACAGTTATTGAAGTAAAGGATGTTACTAAAAACTTCAAAGTATATTATGACAAGGGAAGCGAATTAAAGGAGCGGATGCTCTTCTGGAAGCGGAACAAATATGAGGAACGCCGAGTTTTAAATCATATAAGTTTTGAGATAAAGAAGGGGGAAGCCGTCGGTCTGATTGGAAAAAACGGATGTGGAAAAAGCACCACCTTGAAGGTGTTATCCAAAATTATTTATCCGGATTCTGGTGAAGTCTTAATTCAGGGAAGAGTATCCAGCCTCCTGGAACTGGGAGCGGGTTTCCATCCGGACATGAGTGGGAGAGAGAATATATATACAAATGCAGCGATTTTTGGGCTGACAAAGAAGGAAATTGATGAACGAATGGATGATATAGTTGCATTTTCGGAATTGGAGGAATTTCTGGATAATCCGGTACGAACCTACTCCTCCGGTATGTATATGCGGCTGGCATTTTCAGTTGCAATCAATGTAGATGCAGATATTTTGCTGATTGATGAGATATTAGCTGTAGGTGATTCTAATTTTCAGAAGAAGTGCTATAATCGAATGAAGGAATTAAAGGCAGAAGGTGTCACCATTGTCCTGGTCACACATTCAGCAGAAACCATTAACAGTTTTTGTAATAAAGCCATTTGGATTAATGATGGAGAAATTGTGGCAGAAGGTGTTGCAATAGATGTTGTTTCCCAATATCAGCAATATATGGATGACCAGCATATGCAGCAGCTATTGAAAGAGGAAGCAAGGAAAAGAAGTATTGAAAAGAAAAAGAAAGAAAAGCAGGAACAGGAATTGTATGTAGATACAACCGGAATTCCTACACCACAAGAAATTGAACGTGCTTTAGCAGAAGCTAAAATAGATATTACGCAGAATCACTTTGGATTAGAGTATATTCAGATTGAAGAAGTGCGTCTGAAAAATGCGGAAGGAAACGAGAGCCATATTTTCCGGAATGGCGATAAGATGGAAATTGAAATTTATTATAAAGTGAATCGTCCATTGAACAATTACGTTTTTGGAATGGGATTTTATTTGCAGGATGATACATGGGTATATGGGAATAATACTCAGATAGACAGAATTACAGTTCCACATACCAAGATGAATGGAATTGTAAGATATAAAATTCCGAAGCTTCCTCTTTTGGAGGGTGTGTATAAGTTGAATGTTTCAATCGTTAATGAAGATGGAGTTCCCATGGATTTTTACCACAGCTACTGCGAGATACAGGTTGTATCACCGGATAGAAGTATGGGAATCTGTTCCATAGATCATGAATGGGAGATATGTTAGATATGAAGACAAAAGAGAATAACCGGGATGAAGATATCATATTTGAAAAGTTGCTGGAACCAAAGGAGAAGTTGGTTTATTATGAGGCATTAATGAATAGGAATTCCAGTGGCGTACTGGAAGGAATCCGGGAAATTAATAGTAAGATTCAAAATATGGATGATTATAAAGAATTGACTTGTACGGAGGTACAGCATAGCGGTTTGAAAGGATTGTTTCAAAAGCTGATTAAAAGGTCCCTGGATTGGTATATGGAACCAATCTTACAGCAACAGTCCAGTTATAACAGGGAAGTAATGCCTGCGATTGGACGATTGGCAGAATTGGCAATGGATGATAATATGGCAATCTCTGAAGTAATCATGAATCAGGGGGAGCGGGCAGGTAATTATCATTGTAATTTGAAAATGGCAAAAGAAAAGGTACTGGAATACATGTTGTTTCAGTTGGAGATTGATGCAGAGGAATGTCTGGATTTGCGACAATTACCAGAAGATATTTTAAAAACAATTACAATAAATAGTCTGTTGGGAAGCAAGGCTGTTTTGATTGAGACAGATAAAAAGAAACTGATTTTAGAAAAAATGGAGGAAATGTTTGTTGAATATGCAGTCATTGATCAGACAGCGATATTGATTCTTTCAGAAATGATAAGGGAGGGAGAAGAATGAATATTGCATTTGATGCAGTAGCGATTTTAGGCCCGGCCAGTAAACATAGGGGAATTGGCAATTATAGTTTAAGTCAGTTCATGAGTATGATAGAAACAGATAAAAAAAATCACTATTATTTCTTTAATTTAATGGAATTTGATTATCAATTAGATGAGTTTATTGGCAGTTCGGATAACCTGACCTGTGTAAATTATTTTTGCGGAAAAGATAATTTTTTGATTCGGGATTCCCAATATGCAGATGTTATCGGCAATTTAATACAGAAGTTTATTCGGGAATATGAAATTGATATCTTTTGTATTACATCTCCTTTTGATATGAATATGATGTGTTATGAAAAAGAATGGTTTCAAGGTGTAAAAGTTGTTGCAATCGTATATGATATTATTCCATATATTATGAAACGGGAATATTTTACAGGACCATTTGCAGAACAAGGCTTTTCTATGTATATGGAGCGAATGGATATGCTTCGCTGGATGGACCAATTGTTAGTGATTTCAGAAAGTGTAAAGAAGGATATGGTAAATTATCTTTCCTTTCCAGAGTCGGATATTACTGTGATTTATGGCGCTGTAGATGGGTTTTATGAAGAAATTGAAATTACGGAGCAGCAAAAAAGAAGAATAGAAGAGAAATTTGCAATCAATAGTCCGTTTATCATCTGTACAGGTGGCAATGATTTCAGAAAAAACATCGATGGTCTGATTGTGGCTTATAGTAAAATGAAGGAAGAACTGATTCAAAACTATCAGCTTGTGATTGTTTGTAAATTATCGGATGAAGCGGTTATACGATTTGAAAATTTAATAGAGCAATTGCAGGTTAAGGGAAGAGTTATATTAACAAATTTCGTGGAAACCGAAGAACTATTGGAGTTATATAATTTAGCAACAGTATTAGCCTTTCCTTCCAAATATGAAGGCTTTGGACTTCCCATTGTAGAAGCGTGGGCTTGTGGTACTCCGGTAGTAACATCGAATAATTCCAGCCTGGGAGAAATCAGTGAAGGGGCGGCCATTTTAGTGAATCCTTATGATACGCTTGATATTAAGAGGGGGTTGGAAGAGGCATTGTTAGAGGCTGATTTGGATGAATTACTTCAGAAAGGAAAAGAGCGTTTGAAAGAGTTTCAGTGGAAAAAAGTTGCAGAGCGTTCCATTGAGATATTAAATAAATTTGATGTAAGGAAAGAACAAAAGACAGAAAATAGAATCGGAGATTTTGTTATTGTTGCACCTGCATATGAATCGGAGCTTGCAGTAAAGGTGTTAGCAGATCGTATAAAGGTGGATTTAGAAGCGTGCAAAAGGAGCCATATATTGGCTGTTTCAGATTTGTCGGTTGATTTGCTGCAAGGTAAACAGATTATATATGTAGTTGGGAAAGATTTGATAAGTCCGAATTGTTATGGGTTTATTGCTGCCTGTCCAGGCGTGATTGCAATTGCAATGGATGATTTCTATGACTTTAAGCAAAGGAATGTAGAAGGAAAGACAGAAACAGAGGTGGAACTGGCGAGACTGGTAAATACGTATTGCGAATTTGTGATTACGGACAGTGAAAATGTCCGCCGGACGGTTTTGAGAAATAATATATCTGTAAAAGTGCTGGAAAACATAAGTGAGATATTTTCTGGATCGAGCGGTGCGCTTAATAACAATATGCTGTATAAAATTGGATTAAATGAAGTTAAAAATAAGAAATATACGGCGAGAGAAACCCGGGAGCTGGCAAAAACATTAGCGTTTGGAAAGTAGAGAAAACAGTACATTATGATGATTAGGATTCTTTTTTGCATCGTGCAGATTGGATTGATATTTTTAATTTCAGTAAAATTAAAAGATAATATAAATTATAATCTGTTTGAATGTCTTAGTAGAGGAATAATATATATAACTCTATGGAATATAATGATTGCAATGTTATTTTCAATCTGTGGGTGCTATAGTATGAATGCATTATGCATTGTGGACGGTATATTCGGGGGGGTGCTGCTGTTTTGCATTCCAGATAAGAAAAAATCTATAAGGCATGCATTCTTAGAGATGAGAGAAATATGGAAATATAAATATATAATCTTATTTTTTTTATGTATCTTTGTTTTATATACGGCATTTCCTACAAATTATATGCTAGGTGGCAGAGATCCCGGCTTGTATTATCTGAATGGGATACATATTGCTCGAACTGGATCAATTCAGTATGAAGAGGATTTGTATCTAACTGATCATTATGAAGAATTAGATGGTGTAGTTACGCCAGGGTATGCAGGGATATATTCAGATTATAAATACGGATATTCCGAAAACGCCGGTAAACTGACACCACAATTTATGCCTATGTATTCTGCTGCAATGGCAGTTGGATATGATTTGGGTGGTATTTCCGTTATGATAAGGGTAAACACATGGATAACGGTGCTTTCACTTTTAATGATATATTTTTTTGTGAGGCGTAGTTTTTCAGAAAAAACAGGATTAATTTCAGTGCTTATGTTGGCCATTTCTCCCGCGCAGTTGTGGTATGGAAGAAATAGTGTTTCAGAATTGTTATTACAATTACTTATTTTTTTGAGTGTCGATTTATTTCAACAGGGATTTGAACAGAAGAAAAAAAAATATGGGATTGCTTCCGGTTTCTTATTTGGTATAGGTGTCATGGATCGTATTGATGCATATATTTTAGGTGTAGGTTTAATTGCTTTATTAGTTTATGCTATATTGTTTTCATATAGAAAAAGAAAATATATATTTTGTTCCGTTATAGCTTACTGTGTAACAGGAGGAGCTGCTTTTTTATATGGTATAATTTTCTCCAGACCGTACTTTCACGATCATATGCATGGTATACTCAATCGAATTCTTTTTTTGAATATTGGTATGCTATTAGTAGCTGGAATTATAATTTTAATACAATTTATTGTAAGAAAAACAACCCGAAAAAAGGTTGCTCAAATTAATTATTTTTTTCAAATATTTGAAAACAGAATATTTGTTATGATGTTTTTTTGCCTGTTGCTGTTTATATGGATATATGCATATTTTATACGATCAATAGGTGTTTCAACGGAAGATGGAACTTATTTTGTGAAGCATAACATTGTAGAACTTTCCTGGTATGTTTCACCAATAATAATGGTATTGTCTATTTTGGGATTAGTTGGTATCCTATACAAAAGGGCAGAAAAGCAGGAATCGGTTTTTTTGTTTTTAGCAGTTGGGATATCAAATTATATTGGATATGGAATTAATCCTTTTATATCAAAGGATCATATTTGGGCAGCCAGGAGATGGATAACGATTATTATTCCATTTCTAATTATTATGGGAGTTCTTGGAATTCGAACATTATATGTCTGGCTTCAAAAGAAGCAACCATTAGTAGCAAGGGTAATGTGTAGTTGTTTAATCATTGGAATTATTGGATACCTGTTATATCAGAGTAAACCATTTATAATAACAAAAATAATGGAGAATTTAGATACTGAGCTTGAAGCATTGGCAAATCAATTAGAGGACAATCAGTTATATATTACGAATAATGAAGAAGTGGCATCATATCTGCATTATGTTTATGATAAGCAGGTATATTATTCGACATTAGAGAACACAGAGGCAATAGAACAATATATTAATATGCATCAGGAATTACATTATATTGGTGACTATGCTTCTATTGAGGATTTGGAATGTGAGAAAGAATTAGTATTCTTTTATGAAACGAAAGGTTTGTTTTTGGAAAAGTTGATTGGTGCATATCCAAGAAATTTATATGAACGTACCAGAGAAGCAAGTATATATTATTTAAACAATTCGATACAATAAATGATAAAATATGTTTGATTTGAACATGATAAATTGGAGGACATGATGAAACTGATTATTCAAATTCCCTGCTATAATGAAGCAGAAACTTTAGAAATTGCATTAAATGCACTTCCAAAACATGTGGAAGGAATTGATGAAATAGAATATCTGATTATTAATGATGGCAGTACGGACAATACAGTAGAAGTGGCACAAAATTGGGGAGTCAATTATGTTGTAAGTTTTAAGCAGAACAAGGGACTTGCCAAGGGATTTATGGCGGGACTGGATACCTGTCTGCGGAATGGTGCGGATATCATTGTAAATACAGATGCAGACAATCAGTATTGTGGAGATGATATTGAAAAGCTTGTTCAGCCAATTTTAGAAGGAAAAGCTGACATTGTAATTGGGGAACGGCCCATTGACCAGACTGAACATTTTTCCTGGCTGAAAAAGAAATTGCAGCATTTGGGAAGCTGGGTGGTACGGAAGGCATCCGATACCAGTATTCCGGATGCACCAAGTGGATTCCGGGCATATAGCAGAGAGGCCGCCATGCAGATGAATGTAGTGAATGAGTACACTTATACTCTGGAGCAGATTGTACAGGCAGGAAGAACGAAGATTGCGATTACTTCTGTTCCTATTCGGACCAATGAGGAATTGCGACCTTCTCGGTTATTTAGCAGTATGTTTGGATACGTAAAGAAATCTATGCTGACGATTATCCGGGCCTACTTAATGTATAAACCGATGCGGTTTTTTTTGACATTGGGTTGTTTTCCTTTTGTTATCGGTATGGCATTAGGTATAAGGTATATTGTATTATTATGTATGGGGGCGGGGCAGGGCAATGTCCAGTCTTTGATACTATGTAGTATGCTTATCATGATTAGTGTCATGATTTGGGTTCTGGGATTATTGGCAGATGTTATGGCAGCCAATCGGAAGATTCTGCAGGAGATTCAGCAGAAGGTTCGGGAGTTAGATTACAAGCTTCAGGATAGAAGTAAAGATTCAAAAGAATAGAAATAAGATTGCAAAAATATACACAGGACGGAGACTGCATGGAATGATAAAGAGAAAAGAATGGTTTAGTAAAAATAAATGTAGAATAATGATTTATGTAGTGGCTCTTATTGGCTTAGTAGTTATGTGGCGGTATGCGGGTCTTCGTTCTTTGTGGATGGATGATATTGCGCAGATTAATATATGTGGACAGGAGGACTTTTTTAAAGCATTATTAAAGTCAGATAATAATCCACCATTATCCCATTTTATAACATATTTGTGGCTGCGGATTGCTCCATACGGAACGAATTGGATAAAATTGCCGGGTATTATTTTTGTAGTTGGGGGTTCTTTATTTTGTGCAGAAACAGGGAGAAAGTTATATGGTGATTTGTGTGGCTTGATTATATGCGCATTTGCAGTATCTTCCAGTAGTATTGTGGAGGCAGCAGCATATGTTGTTCGCCCATATGGCCTGCTTTTTGGACTAATGTCTGTAGTTTTATATTGCTATGTACAGCGGAATTTGCATGAATTTCGATGGAATAGGGTAATTCTTTTGGGGATAGGAATGACAGGTGCGGTATACACCCATTATTTTGCTGTGCTGGCAGTTTTTGCAATGTTTTGTTTTGATTGTTATTTGGTTATTAAAAAGAAAATAAGTTGGAAGTGCCTTATTTCTTATCTGATTGCTGGCGGAGCTTTTTTGCCATGGTTTATTTATACAGCACAAAATTATTATGAAAAATTACAAACGTTTTGGCCATCTGTACCAACAATTTATAATGTAATAAGTACCATCCGCAGTTTGCTTGGAAATAATGGATTTTCGTTTTCTTTATTTGTTATCATAGTGATTGGGCTTATTTTATTGCGCATTAGTAAGAAAGAATTTGATATTCGTGAAGAAATCGTTTTTTCTTTTCTTTTACAGATTGTAATTGTATTGTTAATTCCCTATGTTTATTCAAGGTATGTGAATCCAAATGGCAGTATATATGTGGATCGGTATTTTGTTACCATTGCACCATGTATTTTTTTAATTATGGGAATTGGGGTAAATAGTATTTGTGAATATTTGAATACAAAGCTAAAGATTGAGGTATTGCTAAATGTTTTATGCATAAGCCTTTGTATCTCTGCATTGTATAATAATTTTTCTAGCCTGTATGAAACACAATCGCAGAAACTTGAACCATATGAAGAGATGGCAGATTATATTATGGAACAGGAAGATATATATAATGATAATGTTGCCATATATAATTCGGGTTATTCAATGCAAAAGGGCTGGGATTATTATCTGACACATAATGGAGAACGGGAGGGAAAAGAAGCATTTTATAATAGAGAGATAAATGATATCAAGGTGCTGGATGGGATTGATAGGCTTTATGTATGCGAGCTGCATAAAGGTATCAATGCGACTACAGGCGCGATTCTTAAGGAATATTTTGAATTGACTTATAAGGATGAAGAAAGTGGGGTATGGATTTACGATAGGATTCAATGATTGTGTAATTAGCGATTTTTGTGAAAAAGAAATCATCTGCTTGAATGCTCATAGATACATAGAAAAAGGGATTAAGAAAGAGAGAATATAATGAAAATAGTGCTGATAGGACCTGTGTTCCCATATAAAGGTGGAATTGCCCATTATACAAGTCTTATGTATCAGAATCTGATAAAGTATCATGATGTCACAATGATATCATATAAACTGCAATATCCTAAGTTTTTATATAAAAAAGAACAGAAGGATTATGAAAATGATAGTTTTAAGGTTGAAGGTACAGAATATTTGATTCATACGGCCAATCCCGTCAATTGGCTGTCCGTTGCTGGAAAAATAAAAAAGTTATGTCCAGATCTGGTTATTATACAGTGGTGGCATCCCTATTTTTCCCCCTGTTATTGGGTAATCTGCAAATTATTAAAACAGATTAAGATTTTGTTTTTATGTCATAATGTATTCCCTCATGAAAGGTTTCCTATGGATCGAATTTTGACAAAGCACGTTTTAAAACAAGGCGATTGCTTCATTGTTCAATCGGTTCAGGATGAAGGCGATTTAAAATCTATTCGGCCAGATGCCATTTATAGTAAAACAGTTCTGCCTACGTTTAACGCATTCAAACTGCAGAACATGTCCAGTCAGGAGGCAAGAGAGCAATTACATATATCGGCCGATAATCAGGTTCTTCTTTTTTTTGGTTTTGTAAGAAAATACAAGGGCTTAAAGTATCTGCTGCAGGCAATGCCTCGAGTAAGCCGGGAGTTATCGAATATAAAATTATTCATTGTTGGTGATTTTGGCAGTGACAAACAGGAATATCTGGAGATGATTCAGAACCTAAAGATTCAAGCGTATATTGAAATACATGACGGATATATTCCGGATAAGGAAGTGGAGAAGTTCTTTGCAGCATCCGATGTAGTAGTTTTGCCATATGAATCTGCAACGCAAAGCGGAATCGTGCAGATTGCATATGGATTTGGAACGCCAGTGATTGCTTCTAATGTAGGTGGTTTACCGGAAGTAGTGGTAGATGGAAAAACTGGTTTTATTACAAATGCAAAAGACAGTGACGATTTGGCAGGAAAGATTATACAGTTTTTTAACGAAAAAAGAGCAGATGAATTCAGAAATGAAATTGTGAAAGAAGCAGATAAATATTCCTGGGAGCATTTAACCCAAACGGTAGAAGCACTGATTCAAAGAATAAGGGAGTAATGGAATAATAATGGAAGAATGTCTTATTATTAATATAATCATATACCTTTTGTTTCCAATGGTTGTGTTTATGAAAGCCAGGATTCGAAATTGTGAGATTGATAAAAAAGTGCTGACAAAAGAAGATTCTACAAGCTTAAGAGGATTGGCAGCGTTATTTGTAATGTTTTCTCATTACATATTATTTATAGAAAATAAGTTTGCAATCCATGTGGGACCTGCAAAAATATTGGAGTGGTTTGGCGGTTTGGGAGTCTGTCTTTTCTTTTTTTTATCTGGCTATGGATGTTATCTGTCACTGGATAAAAAAGAGGTAAGATTATCCTTTTTATGGAAACGCTTTATGGGTATACTTCCAACTTATTTGATTTTAAGAATAATATTTGGACTTTTGCTGAAAGAATATGATGGAGGAATCATATCTTCGTTATTATATATACTAGGATTACGCGCACCATTCTGGTTTGTGTCTGAAATTATAATTATTTATATACTGCTGTATATAGCTGCCAAGCTTAATAAAAGACATGTAATTGGTATCATGACAATTCTTCTTTGTATTATGTCATTTATTTTTTGGCTACTGCATTTTGAAGCAAGATGGTATAATGCCAATCTGGTTTTTTGCCTTGGTATGCTGTTTGCCAAGAAACGGGATATAGTATTGGATTTTTTACAAAAAAGTTATTGGCTGAAATGCGTGGGAATTATCTGTTTGTTTGGTTTATTTTCAGGGGGATTTGTAGTATTTAAGACGAATACATTTAGTGTAGGCTTAAAATTGATTGCCGGTGGTTTGTTTTGCTTTATTTTCGTCTTGTTTTTAATGAAAATAAAAATTGCTTCACCGGTTATTATGTACATAGGGAAGAAGTCGCTGCATTTTTATATGATACATTTGTATGTGCAAAATATGTATGATAAAATGATTTATATAGAGAATGCTGCTGTCTGGATTATACTATGTATTTTGACGTCGTTGACGATTACTGTTATATATGGTTTACTGGAGGATGGAATAAGAAAAAGGATTGGTTCTAAAAGTTCAGAGAAGATACCAGAGGAAACAGTACAAAATTTAAAATGAGTTGAGGATACGATATGAGAGTTTTATATATAGCATCAGGGGATAGTAAATATGGTGCTTCCAAGTCAATGGTTGAAGTAATGCTTTCCATGAAAAAGCAGTATGATATTGAACCTGTTTTACTGACACGTAAGGCGAACCGGCTGAATCAAATGTGTGATAAATTGGGAATTGAAAATTATGTGTTTTGGAATCGGGATATCATGGCGGGTTCTGCATATAGCAATCCGTTATTAAATATATTAAAACATTTAGTGAAATATGGATTATACTTATATGGTGGTATGCGCCAGTCAGGCGTCAGTAAGATTGGATTGGATTTTTCTGGTATTGATCTGATTCATTCCAATCTGAATCGAAATGATATTGGTGTCTGGATTGCAAAAAAGTATAATATTCCACATATCTGGCATTTAAGAGAATTGGGGAAGGAAGATTACAGGGTGCAGTTTTATAAGCCTAACTGTATTGACTATCTGAATCAGAATGCAGATGCGTTTATTGCTATATCAAAATGTGTTGCCAAGGCATGGAAACAGCGGGGAATTCAAGAAAAAAAGATTTATCTTGTATATAATGGGATTGATATTTCACAGTTCGAGGTGAAGAAAAAGCAGGATGATGCATTGGTGAAACTGGTAATGTCCGGACATATTCAGTTGACAAAAGGACAGGATCAGTTAATTCAGGCGATTGGTTTATTAGAGGATGAATATAAATCTTGTATACAGGTTGATTTTTATGGAGAAGCATATCCCGATTATAAAAAGCAGCTGGATAAATATGTGAAAGAATATCATTTAGAAGAACTGGTACACTTTTGCGGTTACTGTGATCATTTACCCCAAAAGCTATCCGAATATGATATTGGGGTTATTTGCTCCAGGGCAGAGGGCTTTGGCCGTGTTACAGTGGAATACATGGCAGCTAATCTGGCAGTTCTGGCATCTGATACGGGTGCCAATCCGGAACTGATAGAAGAGGGAATTTCTGGAGTATTATACCCGTACAATGATATTGAAGCGTTGGCTGATAGAATCCGTTATATG
Organism: Clostridium sp.; assembly: GCA_023667695.1. Lineage (GTDB taxonomy): Bacteria > Bacillota > Clostridia > Lachnospirales > Lachnospiraceae > CAG-632. The sequence goes on from JAMOZY010000001.1 coordinate 115,707, forward strand.
GTAAAGAATCCAGAGGAACGAAGGCGGATTGCCAGACAGGGAAGAAAACGTGTGCAGGAACGTTATACAACAGAAAAAAATGTAGAAGGCATTTATCAAGTTTATCAGACTGTAATAAAAAATAGAGGAAAGAAATGAACATTTGTCAACAGAGAACGGTAGTAGTGAAAGCAAATCAAAATAAAAAATCAAATTGGATTTATCCGCTCGTATTTATTTTATGCTGTTTTTTAAAATGCATGACTTTGACAGGAACATTTAATATGAAATTTGTAGCGGATAATATTGGAGTATGTATAGTACCATCAATGCTTGCCGGTAATGATTGGAGCGGACTGGTTTCTAATATTGTATATTATGGCTGGGGATACTATATTCTTTTTACACCATTGTTTCTGTTGACGAATAATCCTTATGTAATTTATTACTTTATTTGTATCACAAATATTTGTGTAATTGGGTTGTTAGGAATGTTGATTTATCACATATTAGTGAAGTATTTTGAATTGACCAATAAATGTTTGGCAGTGGCATTAGCAGTTTTATGCACAACATTTGCAGCAATCACAGCATCAGATTTCTCAAACGAAGTGCCGGCGTTATTAGCAGTATGGCTTGTAGCCTTTTTTTTGGCAAAATGTTGTGTAAATTCCCAATATAGAAAGAAGCAGATTTTTTATACAGTATGTCTTATGTTTACTTTAGTTTGGGCATCTCTTGTTCACACGAGACTGTTTTTGCTCTGGTTGGCAGTGGGAATAGGCGTGCTGTTTTTTTATGTTATTAGAAAAAAATGGGTGGTTCATCCGATTGCTTTTGGGATTTCTTTTGTTCTAGGGTTTGGCCTGGCCCAAGGAATTAAAAAATGGATGATTTATCAAGTCTGGGGCGTATCATCGAATAACCTGCGCAATGCTGAATTATTGACATCAGACCGTTTAATAAATTTATCCGTGTCGTTGAAAGCAGCCATAGATATCATTATCTCTAATTTATATAAATTAACCATGGAAACTTATGGTTTGTTTCCGGTTTGCTTATTTGTGATTATTTTCTTTATCTGGGGACTTTTTATTCGATGGAAGAACAAAGAAAAGATAGATTTGTCCCCTCGAGAACAGCTGGGTTTGCTCTTTGGAGTAGTATATAGTGTCCTGTTATTTGTAACAATAGGAGGACTGGTACTCAATTATGGTAGAGGAATTACCAGTGGATATGAAGAAGGAATTGAAAATGCAATGTTTAGTGGTCTGGTTTATATTCGGTATTATTTTGTTTATTTTGGACCGTTACTCGTTGCTGCGGTAGGATTAATAAAAAGCTGCATTGAAAAAGTACAAAAATATCATATAGTAATACTGGGAACCGCAGCCGTCATATTCTATGTCTGGTTATTTGTTTTACCCAAATTAACGGGAAGGTATGCAAGTTATATCTATGCCAGTTTTATAACGGATGATACATTTCGGGTGAATTTTGTTATTTCGGGTCTGCTAATTTTGGGTGGCTTGCTAATATATAATTTTTTATTTCAAAGAAAGAGAGAAGCCGTTATTATATATTTTGTGTTATGTATTATTATTGTAAGGAATTGTAACTGGTCAGCGGATAAGTTTTTTGTATTAAACGGACCGGAACGGGGAGGAACTGCTATATATGAGATTTACAATACAGCAAGAAAGGAAATCGTTATCCCGGAAGAAGTGTATGTTTCATCAGAATCTAATGCATTGGCTAGTATTGTATTTATGTTAAATGATGTTGTGGTTAAATATGGTTATCCGGAAGATAGCAACGAAGAGTGTCTTTTATATTCCAGTTCATTATATGATGAAAATATAGAAGGCTTAATTAAAAAGGGATACCAGGTCTATCATATTGCAGAACGGGAATATTTATGGGTAAAAGGGGAACAACTACAGAATCATTTGGAACCATATATTGAGAATTACCTAATGCAGACGAAGGAGGTGCGGGAGAATCTTTTCCAGTACGATAATAATATGAAATTTGCAAATTATATATATCAACGGAAGGATGGTTATGCAGCTTATTATTGTAATAAGAATCCGGTAAATGGATTATATAACATTGAAGTGGAAATGAAGCCGTGTAACTATGTAAGTGAGGAACTTGGATTTATAGAAATCTATGCAGATGGAGTAATGACCGAACAGATGCCAATTATGGCAAAGAATGTATTAGAAACGGGAAAAGTAGAATGCCAGGTTGAAGTATATTCAGTAAATGCATTGGAAATAAGAGTATATTTGAATGGTGGAACAGCAGTAAGAGAACTTAACATGAAATATACCTGCCTTAATTTAGACAAACCATTTGGCGCTTATCATGATGAGGAACTCATGCAGCTTGGAACGATAATGGATTCCATTGAGATAAATAAGCCGGTCTACATCATTCCGGAGGTTCAGGAAGGTATCGGAGATTTTGACTTTAATTTGGTTGAACGTTATTTAGGTCAGAGAATTGCGGGGATTTATAATGGTGAAGATGAAGGCTGTGAGGATTGTTTTATTTTATTAGAAAACGATGAGAAGAACAATCATATTTTTGATTTTGTAGACCATAATTTGATTATTTGTCGAACTGAGAATTATACTTTATTGTTAAGTGATACCAGAGAAAATAAAATGGCTGTAGAGCATACAGAAATCATACCATTATCCTCTGGAGAAAAAATAAATATTGATTATTTTCGGATTGCAAATGGTGTTTATCAGAATGGTATATATAATCTGCTCGATTATGGTTTATACCAAGTGGAAATTGATTCTTCCTATATAGGGCAGCAGGAAGCCAGTGTAGATATCATTGGTACAGAGTATATGAATGTGAATACCGGAAGCAAAGAAGCATGTACTACAGAATTTTTTTTAAATGAACCTACGGATATGACATTTAATTTATATGAATATTATACGTTGCATGAATTGGATTATGCAGCGTATATTTCAAGAATAAATAATGTGTATCAACCAGGAAATAAGGTTTTGTTTTCGAGGAAGGGGAGTTATTTTCTTTCCAACACATGGGGGATAGAAGATTGGGGCCAGTGGTCTAAGACGACAGATAATCAGATTGTTCTTCCGCTTGCAGCCCAGAATAATCTTACGTTGCACTTAGGTCTTCGTAGTTTTATGGAGCAGGAAGTTACTATATTTGCCAATGATAAAGAAATTGGTACTTACGATGTGGGAACTATATCTACGGAATTGTCCATTGCAATACCAGAAGAAGTACTGGAAGAAGAGTATTTAATTCTGACGGTTCATTCAGAAAGTACATGGAATGTAGATGAATATAGGGATAATGGAGACAAGCGGAATGTAGGCTTGGGATTTGAATATTTAGAATTCAAATAAAGGTGAATGAGATAAAGAATTGAGGTAAACTTATGAAAACCAATATGGAATGTTTTAATAATATAGAAAAAAACTATGGACTTTATGAGGATGTCATAGATGGTATTAATTATTGGATATATTCCAGATTTGATATATGGAATTACGCACTATCTGTTCAGAACCGAAACCTTGGAAAAACACAGAATCAACCCAAAGATTTTGGGAGTAGGATAAAATCAACGGTTCAATTGATCGGCACCCTTTTGTTTGGCCGGCGGGTACGAAAGAAAGAAATTGACATCTTGTTCTTGGTTCACGAGCGGAAAGTAAAAGTAAATGGTATCTATGAATGTAAGTATACAGAAGAAATCCGAAAGTGTTATCAAAATTATTATGTATTTGAACGACCATATGAAATGGGGCATTTAAAACCGACTAATACAAAGAACCTGATTTATTTGGATCAAATTGCAGTAAAAGGCAATTTGCGTTATTACTATGGAAGATATATTCAAAGAAATCAATATAAAAAACTGTTGGCAGTAATTGAACAGCATCTGGAGTCAGCCGTGAAAGAATGGGAAGCCCAAATGCAAGTTTCTTTAGATTTAACACATATAGCCCAGATTGTTGCGCGACGTATTTTAATTTGTAAGGGTAAATATAAGGAATATAAAAGAATATTTCAAAAGATTCATCCCAAGCTGATTTTAGAGCTGGTACATTATAATATGGATAGTATGATCATAAATGAAATTGCAAAACAAAAAGGCATTCGAACTGTGGAATTGCAGCATGGTAATATATATGATGCTCATGTTTCTTACCATTATGACAGTAATGAAGAAATCAAGCAGTTGCCAGACGAAATCTGGCTGTTATCAGAATACTGGAAATCTGTGATTCATATGCCTATAGAGGAACGGTTTTTAATACCGATGGGATATCCATATTTTGAAAGCCGGATAGAAAAGTATAATAAAAAGTATAAGAAGCAAAAAGACAAAAAGACAGTACTGTTTATTTCTCAAAGTACTATAGGCAGGCAATTAAGTCGGTTTGCAGCAGAATTTGCAGAATTAGCCAAAGATACGATGCGAATTCTTTATAAACTTCATCCGGGTGAAGTTTCTGTCTGGAAAGAACAGTACCAGGAATTAGGCAGATGTGAATTTATTAAAGTAATTGAACGACGGGAAATTGATTTATATCAGTTATTTGCCCAAAGTGATATACAGGTAGGAGTATATTCTACCGCTTTGTATGAAGGGATTGGATTTGGTCTGGATACGTATATTTGTAATTTGCCTTATGCAGAAGAAATGAAGGCTTTATGTAAAGATGGCTATGCAATGTTTGTCAAAAATCCAGAAGAACTGTTGTACCTTATTCAAAGGGAAAATCTGCATTTGAAAGGAAGAGAATTTTGGACAAGAGATGCCGTAAATAATATGAAGAAACGGATAGAAGAAATTCTAAGCGGAAATGTATAGGAATGATTTTGTTATTTTATTAAATAAGGTGATGAAAAATAAAGTAAAAGCGGAATAATTGGATTGACTAGAAAATAGAAAAAGTGTATGATAAGGCAGACTTACTTATTTGCTTGGAATAAAAGAAACAAATGGAACAATATAAACATTTACTATATTTGGCAGGAATGAAATGATAAAATTTTTAAAAAAAATGATAAAATTTATTCGACGGGGGATATGTACCAGCATTGTGAAAATGCAATGTAAATCTTGTGGAGAAAATTTAAAGGTGAATTTTAAAAGCAGTGTTACAAATAAAACAGTACTTGGAAAGCATGTTAATTTCAATGGAATGTGTATTGAGGGAGAAGGAGATGTCGTAATTGGAGACTATTTTCATTCGGGTAAAGAATGTATCATTCTTACTTCGAATCACAATTATGATTCGGGAACTTCTATCCCATATGATGATACATATATACATAAAAGTGTAAAAATTGGAAACTTTGTGTGGCTGGGAACCAGAGTTATTATTCTAGGTGGAGTTACAATCGGAGATGGAGCAATCATTCAGGCTGGAAGTGTAATTACCAAGGATGTTCCTGCTGGCGCAATTGCAGGCGGTGCTCCCGCAAAGGTGTTTAAACAGAGGGATATGGAGCATTTTAACCAATTGCTGAAAGAAAAAAGGTTTCATTAGTATTGCATGAGTTTTAATTTGAGTGATTCGATGCGAAAGAGATGAGGTAGATGCATGTTAAGTAAAAGAATCTTGATAAGCAATCAAAAGTTTAACGGCAGCCTTTGTAAAGGCCATATTTATGTGAAAGGTGACTTTTATGAAAAGGACGGCCACTGCTTCTATTTTGAATACTATTTGTATGATAATGAAAAAAGATTAGAAGAATACTTTGATGATTTTTTGAGAGACAATGTTGCATTTATAAAAAGCTTAAAAGGTGAATTTTGCTTGATTGATTATGATATAAAACAGGAACGTTTATTTTTTGCTACAGATCGTTTAGGAAAAGAGACATTATATGTTTATCAGAAAGAAGAACGCTTTATTTTAACCAATGATTTTTGGATGGGGATGGAATTGATTCAACCCAAGGAAGAAGATATTGATTGGCAGACTATAAAAGAAATGATTATTCATGCCATGGGAATCTTACATTCCACCACGATAAAGAATTATGAATTGATGCCGGCAGCTTCTTTTACGGAAATGTATTTGCACCAGTCGTTGATTCCGAAATACATATTATACTGGAATTTTGAGTTTCATCAGGATAATTCCATTTGCTTGGAAGATGCAGCCGACCAGATGTATAAGATTTTTGATGAAACATTTGATATAATTTCTAAAAAATTTCCTCCTGAAACCCGTTTTGGTGTGGGACTTAGCGGTGGCTGGGATTCACGACTGATTGTTGCTTATGCACAAAAATACAATTTAAACATTGTTCCGTATTGTGTTGGAGAGAAATATAGTGTTTTTCCATTTCATACCAATGGGTATCGCGTTGTAAAGAAAATGGTAAAGTATTTTCATTTAGATAATTTTACCTTTATACCATATAATAGTGAAACCTATCTTCAACAGGCCATGGATGATGTGATTTATGCACCAACGAAATCTTCTGAGATTTCTATTAGTTGCCGTTCGGCTGTTCCAGAATATGATGTTATGCTGAATGGTGAGCATGGAGGAGTTTTTTTGGGAGAATTTGATCAAATAGCATTGTTAGATTATAATGCAACAAATATTCAGGAATACCTATTAAAGTATTCTTCATGGAATCAAGGAAAGGATATGGTTTTTTCTCAAGAAGAAAGGACATGTCTGGATCAGAAGCTGAAGCGGTATGTAGAGGGATTGAATACAGATGATCGATTTCAGATATTCTATCGCTTCTTTTTTGAGATACGGGCACCTCGTTCAAAATGTGGTTTTTTTGAAACGAATTATGGTCTGAAGGAGCGGTATTCTCCATATTTAAATCCGGATTTTATGGACTATTATTTGAAATGGCCGCCATTATTTTTAGTATATCGAACGATACAGAGAAAGTTTTTCATGAAACATTTTAACCAGTTATCAAGGATGGCAGACGAAACGTTTGATGCTCCATTGTACTGGAAAAATATGAATATCAGAAATGTGCCGATACGATTATATTATGCTGCGAAGAATAGTATATTCAAATCCTCTATGCGGAGAGATAAGTGGTTGTTACGGGATAAGAGTTTTTATAAATTATTACAAACTGTTGTTAGAAATAATCAGGAATTTCTGGACAAGTACTTTCCAAATCTGGATGTGGATAAGTTCTATAAAATGAATCCTAGGGGAACTGCCAATTTAATTAAGATGCTAATAGAAGTAGATATTATATTAAATTGTAAGGAGGCAGACCGGCGGAAATATATTGAAAAACGTTATAGCTGACCGAAAGGAATATGGATTGGTTCGGGAACATGAAAGAGATTTTAAAATCAATCATTACTAAGATAAATAAAGGACAATCAAGTCGAGTCTTGATTTATATGATGAGCCAGATTGTATTACAGGGTATTGCAGTGATTGCGATGCCCTTATTTACGCGGCTGCTGACCACAGAGCAGTATGGAAGAGTTGCAGTTTACTCTACCTGGGTTTCCATTCTGGTGATTATTATTGGGCTGCGTGTGGATTCCACTATCAGCGTTGCGAAGGTTCATTTTGGAGATAATGAGTTCAAAAAGTTTTGTACGAATGCTTATTTTATTATTGTGGCTACTGGGATTATTATGCTGGCAGCAGTCGGTCTTTGTTTAAATAGCTTATCGTCTTTGCTCCGTTTGTCTCCATACATCGTATTATTTATGATATTTCATGCCATCGGTACTGTATGTACGAAAGTACAGTCCGGTATTTTTCTGATTACTAAGAAGGCAGTAAAAGATATTTCCCTTTCCATAGCATTGAGTCTGTTTGCCTGTCTTATTTCTGTTTTATGTATTTATTTTATGAAAGGAAATGAGGATGAGGGTAGAATCTTGGGGATGGGGCTGCCCTATATTCTGCTGGGCTTTGTATTTTGTTTTATTTATATGAAAAAGATTGGAAAGAATTTTGATAAAACCATGTTAAATTATATTCTTTCATTATCTTTACCAATGATTCTTAGTGGACTTTCTGCACTAATTTTAAATCAAAGTGACCGGATTATGATTTCTGAACTATTAGGGGATGATAAAGCTGGTATTTATAGTTTTTGTTATTCTGTTGCCACGCCCATATCTGCAATCTGGTCGGCATTAGGCAGTGCATGGAGACCAGATTATTATGAAAAACTGAAGGAACAAAATGGAGAATGGTTAAAGGAACATTCTGATAATTATATGTTTCTATTTACTAGTCTGACCTGTGGCTATCTTTTGGTTGCCAGTGAAGCTTTAAAGATTCTGGGAACGAAAGCCTACTGGCCGGGAATCAATGTAATGCCGTTAGTAATCGTAGGTATTTATTTTGAATTTTTATATTCATTTCCGGTTAATTATGAAATGTATTGCAAAAAAACGAAAGTAATCGGTGTTGCATCTGCCGTGTCCGCTGCAATGAATATAGGTTTAAATATGTGGTTGATTCCAAAATGTGGAATGCTGGGAGCTGCTATAGCAACGTTCGTATCTTATTTAATCTTGTTTTTAATACATGATTTTGTAGTAAGACGCATGGAAGGATATCATTACAAATGGGTATTCTATATCAAGGGACTGATTCCGGTACTGATTTGTTGTATTATTACATATGTTTTTTCTGATTTTCTGCTGGTTCGATGGGGAATTGGTATTGGAATTGCCGTGGTATTAATTAAACGTATTTTGAAAAAGCGAACATTACTGTAAAAGGACTATTATTAATCTGTGCATTATTTTCCGTTTTTAATGAATAGTAGTTTTCCAAATTTTAATAGTTATTTTATTTATACTATGATATGTTAAGTAAAGTATTTTATAAACAGATGGCGAAATATGACAAAAATGACATATTAAGTTCGGGTATTATTTTTTGATTAAAAGAATTCATGAAAAAGAGGAACGCTTTATCGTAAATGAAAAATGTGTTAAACTAGAGCTAATATAAAAGCAAAGAAGGAAGAAAAATGAGTAAAATCAAAGTGCAGGATAATTGTAACGGCATAGAAGGCTTAAAGGTCATTGAACCCAAGGTGTTTGGAGATCAACGGGGCTATTTTATGGAGTCCTATAATTACAATGATTTTAAGGAAGCTGGTATTGATTGTATATTTGTTCAGGATAATCAATCCGCATCCAGGAAAGGGGTACTAAGAGGCTTGCATTTTCAGATTCATTATCCGCAGGATAAGTTGGTAAGGGTAATTCAAGGCCAGGTCTATGATGTGGCAGTTGATTTACGTAGGGATTCCCTTACCTTTGGAAAGTGGTTTGGGGTTATATTATCAGCAGAAAATAAAAAGCAGTTGTTTATTCCAAAGGGCTTTGCACATGGCTTTGTAGTGTTGAGCGAGCAGGCGGAATTCTGTTATAAAGTGACTGATTTTTATCATCCAAATGATGAAAGCGGATTGTGCTGGAACGACCCGGATATTGGTATTGAATGGGAAATGCCGTCGGGCATGACTCCAGAGGATTTGGTATTGTCCGATAAAGATAAGACATGGGGAAGCTTTCAAGCGTATAAGGATAGTTTCATCGAAATGTAAAGTAAGGAATCAAAGGATTGGAGCGGTTTTTGTGAGGAAGATTTTACTTACCGGCTGTAACGGACAGCTTGGACGTGCGATTCAAAAGGAATATGTCAGTGAAAAGACAGAGCTTGTATGTACTGATGTGATAGAGCAGGCAGGAATAACGGCATTAGATATTACGAAGGTAGAAAATGTGCTGGCAGCGGTGCGCAGTATAAAGCCGGATGTTATCATTAATTGTGCAGCTTATACCAATGTGGACCAGTGTGAAAAGCAGTGGAATCTGGCGTATCAGATTAACGCCATTGGCCCACGGAACTTAAGTATTGCTGCAGCGGATGTGAAGGCAAAAATGATACACGTATCTACGGATTATGTCTTTGATGGAAAGGGAACAAGACCGTATACGGAATTCGATGCAGTAGGACCGGTCAGTGCGTATGGGAAAACCAAGCTGGAAGGGGAACGGTTTGTACAGGCATTTGCACAGAAGTATTTTATATTACGGACCGCCTGGCTGTATGGGGATGGTAATAATTTTGTAAAGACCATGCTGCGCCTGGCGGAAACCCATGATGCGGTAAATGTAGTCTGTGACCAGCTTGGTTCCCCGACCAGTGCTTCAGAGCTTGCCAGAATGATTCATTATTTAGAAGAGACAGAAAATTATGGATTGTTTCATGGAACCTGTGAAGGGGATACCAATTGGGCGGATTTTGCAGAAGAAGTCTTTCGGTTAGCAGGCAGGAAAACAAAGGTAAATCATATAACCTCGGAAGAATATAAGGAAATGAATCCGGCTTCTGCAAATCGACCGGCATATTCGATTTTGGAAAATTATATGATTCAGCTGACAAGTGATTTTCGGATGGATGACTGGCGTGACTCTATAAAAAAATATTTAACAGATAAATAGGAAGTATATACTGAATGGTGGATAAAAAGCTGGAATTAGTAAAAAGATGTGCAGGGTACGAAAGTATTTCTGGAAGATGATATTTTTCCAGGATTGCAAAAAAATAGTGTCCTGCCGTACTTCTATTTATTGAAGATATGCAAGCGGTGTTGAGGAATTGGATGCTCATACGGAAAGTCAACGATAAAATATAGAATAATGAATGGTTTCGTGTTATGATAAAAAAAGTAGTTGGCTATGGAGCATAAAGCTCTCGGCTGGGATACCGGAATTCGAAAAGTGTTTTGCGGAGGTCTGTTCGGAATGAGAATCTATTTAGTAACTGGTGGAGCCGGTTTTATTGGCTCCAATTATATTCATTATATGTTTCGCAAGTATGATAATGGGATTCGTATTATCAATGTAGATGCCTTGACCTATGCAGGGAATCTGGAGAATTTAAAGGATATTGAAGAGAGAGAGAATTATACGTTTATCAAGGCTGATATCACGGATAAGGAAGCAATTGCCAGGATATTTGCAGAGAATGATATTGACCGTGTGGTTCACTTTGCTGCGGAAAGTCATGTGGACCGCAGCATTAAGAATCCGGAGACTTTTGTTAAGACCAATGTATTGGGTACGGCAGTGATGTTGAATTGTGCAAAGGCAGCATGGGAATTGCCGGACGGCAGTTTTCAGGCGGGAAAGAAGTTTTTGCATGTATCGACGGATGAAGTATATGGTTCCCTGCCGGATGATGGAACGAGTTATTTTTATGAGACAACCCCATATAATCCCCACAGTCCGTATTCTGCCAGTAAAGCATCTTCGGATATGCTGGTAAAGTCGTATATTGATACCTATCATTTTCCGGCGAATATTACAAATACTTCTAATAATTATGGCCCCTATCAGTTTCCGGAGAAACTGATTCCATTGATGATTCATAATGCATTGAATGGGAAAAAACTTCCGGTATATGGAGATGGAAGAAATGTCCGCGACTGGTTATATGTGGAGGATCATGCAAAGGGAATTGATATGGTTCAGGAGCAGGGAACCTTAGGACAGACCTATAACATCGGGGGGCATAATGAGAAGCGTAATATTGAGATTATTCATATAATTATTGAAACCTTGCAGGAAATCCTTCCAGAGAATGATTCTCGAAAGCGTCATATCACGACGGATTTAATTACTTATGTAGAGGACCGAAAGGGACATGACCGCAGATATGCCATTGCTCCGGATAAGATAAAAGCTGAAATTGGCTGGGAACCGGAAACGATGTTCCAGGATGGCATTAAAAAGACGATTGCCTGGTATTTATCCCATGAGGATTGGATGGATAACGTAACAAGCGGTGATTATCAGAAGTATTATGAGGATATGTATAGTAGCAAGTAAGCGAGTATGGAGATAAGAGTATGAAAGGTATTATATTGGCCGGAGGGGCCGGAACAAGATTATATCCCCTTACAAAGGCGGTTTCAAAGCAGATTATGCCGGTTTATGATAAGCCGATGATTTATTATCCCTTATCCATATTAATGCTGGCAGGAATTCGGGAGATATTAATCATATCGACACCAAGGGATTTACCTGTATTTGTTGAATTATTTGGTGATGGAAGTCAGCTGGGAATGCATTTTGAATATGCCGTACAGGAGCAGCCACGGGGGTTGGCAGATGCATTTATAATTGGCGCCGATTTTATCGGAACAGATACAGTTGCATTAGTGCTGGGAGATAATATCTTTTATGGACAGAGCTTTTCAAAGGTTTTGCAGAATGTTGCTGGGAGGACGGAGCATGAAAAGGGTGCTACAATCTTTGGCTACTATGTGCGTGACCCAAAGGAATACGGCGTAGTTGAATTTGATGAACATGGAAAGGTGCTTTCTATAGAGGAAAAGCCAGAGCATCCAAGGTCCAATTATGCAGTCCCGGGACTTTATTTTTATGATAATGCGGTAGTTGAAATCGCTAAAAATATAAAACCATCCGCCAGAGGCGAATTGGAAATTACGGATGTTAATAATGAGTATCTCCGGCGTGGTTCCTTACAGGTGGAAACCTTAGGACGGGGCTTTGCCTGGCTGGATACCGGGAATCATGATATGCTGCTGGATGCAGCGGATTTCGTGGCAGCTTTCCAGAAGCGGCAGGGCCTGTACATTTCCTGTATTGAGGAAATTGCGTATAAACGGGGATTTATTACCCGGGAACAGCTGATTGCCCTTGCGCAGCCTTTGCGAAAGACGAATTATGGACAGTATTTAATGGAAGTGGCAGAGGGGTTGTAGGGGAACTAAGGAAGGCAGCTGCTATATGTTTTTATACGGTATAGGAAGAGAAAGAGAGATTTAAGTATCAAATAGTATCACTTTTCCATCTTCTGTTTCTACTCCAAAGGGGAGATTGCCCGGAGGTAGTGTCTGACCATGGTTTTGGTTTGGATTATCACTGGATACGATAGTATTTCCAGTGGTATAAATGGATACATCCACTCTGCCGGATTGAATGATTGGCAGTATCTGTTGAGCAGTTGGAGATGCATAGGGGAGCAGAAGAATAGCAAGAGGTTCTTCTAATGGTACATACTGTCCGAATTCATTTAAGACAATAGTTCTTGGTTGTAAGGTTGTTTTTATTACAGAATCGGCTGGCAAATCCAGAGCATCTCTAATGGAAGAATTGGTGCCGGGAGCGCCATATCGTAAATTATGTTTGGCACTGGCAGCTATGCTCAAAAGCTCGGTTGCCTGCTGAGCAGCAAAGGATAAATCGGATTTAGCAAGAGCAGTACAAATGTCATTCACATAGTCCTCGCAGGTTGCCTGATATGCCCATGCCATATCCTTATCTGAATCGTCATCTGGAACTGCATCCAGTGATAATACAAACTTAAATAATTCAGTTGAATCTCGATTCTTATCATTTAGCCAGCTTATAATAAATTGCTGAATATAGGAAACGGAAACAGTATGGCATCGGTCATAACCTTTTTTGCGTGGTATCACCCATTTTTCGAATTTTGGACGTTTTTTTGGGGACTTACTTTTGGAATTAAATTTAATTTTCGGTACAACGTAAGGAGGAAGCGGAGCAGGCGGAACATGAGGCAGGTCAGAAACCGCCGCTATCGGCTTCTTTTTTCTTTGTATTTCGTTATTGTCGATTTCTTTCCTTATTTTCTTATAAGAAGTATACATTGCTCGAATCCCTCCATATTATTAGTTTATATGTCAAAGCAAGAAACAATATCATTTTATTGTCACTATAGTATATAGAATAAAACATTTTCCAAACATAAAAACAATTCATAATTAGTAAAGTTTTTAAGTACTGGAATTGCTTGATGTTAAGAAAAAGTTTAATTAAATATTATATATAGTAATAGAGATATGCTTTAATATATCTTATGAACACTTTTTATATGTAGGAGGAAAAAGAAGAATGAAGAACTATGAAAAAGCAAATGAGGCTATTGATAATTTGATTTCAATTAGAGGTTGGCAACCGTATCATATACCTCGCTATTTAGTAACAGCACTTCAAGTAGAGTGTAGTGAATTATTAGACTGCTGTTTATGGCAGACACCGGAAGAAATCGATGGACTTTTTATGCAAAAAGACCCGGCTGTTGTAAGTGAACTTGCGGATATAGCAATAAATTTACTATCATTATTGAAATATTGTGATTTGGATTTAGATTCAATTGTATATGAAAAAACGAATGAGTTGATAGAAAGATACAGTATATTAAATCTCGGGGAACATAGATAAGGAGAAAAGTATGAATGAAATAGATAATTGGAATGATATTGGTATTTTTTATTGGGAAAAAAGGACAGATAGGCAAAAGTGGGTTCACGAATATATTTTGTATCCAGAACATTATAGAATTATTAGTAACATAAAAAATGATAGCATTCTTGATTATGGTTGTGGTGATGGAAGTTTAATTAAGTATTTACAAAAAAAAGGTTTTGCCAATTCACTTTTTGCATATGATGATTCTTTGAAGATGAGAAACTTAGCCAAAAAGAAATTAGAAAAAGGTATTGTTATAAATGAATTGCAATATGAAAAATATGATATTATTTGTCTTAATATGGTTTTGCAAGATGTTAAAAATATAAATGCTTTTTTATTAAATCTAAAAAAGTATTTAAGATATAATGGAAATATAATTATTTCATTGCCACATCCGGTTTTTTCATTAATTGAAAACAGACATTTAACTACGAATCGTGAGATTATCTATAGGGGGAATAGAAAAGGTATATATAGGTATCTTAGTGAAGATACAGAAAAGGTATTTTGGAATGATATGAATTGGACAAGCTTATATAATCGAACGATTGGAACATATTCAAAAATGTTTAGTCAATCTGGTTATCTTATTGCAGAAATTTCAGAACCCAAACCAATTTCAAAGGAATATAATGAAAAAGATTTATATGAAATTAATTCAGAACTTCCAGGTTATATTTTCTTCAGGATTATAATTAAGTGAGGTTGATTATATGAAAAAGTGTATTGTATCAGACTGTAAGACATGCAAAATCAAAATTATTAGTAAAGAACTTGGAATTAATAATAATGATTGTGAAATAGTTTTAATACAATGTGTAGAATTTATATTAAATCATTTATCAAAAAGAGCTAGTAGATATTTAGGAAATTTGGCACTTTGTTTATTAAGGCAATCCGAAATTAAACTAATGAATATTGATAATGAAAAATTTTTAAAACTATGTTTGGTAGAAGTTCAAAATGAAATTGCACTAGGAATAAAAAATTATGATATAATTAAAGAATTATCTATATATTATCAAACAGGATATAAACAATTAAAATGGAAAGAATGTGACGAATCGAATTTAGTTGAATTAAATATGACTTATGATTCGTTAATCGGACAAGTATATCATCTAATTGGAAATTATCATGACGCTATAGAAAATTACATGAATAATTATGAGAAATATCCTAATTTTAAGTTTTTTAAAGCTCAATATTCCTCAAGTTTATATTTAAATAATGGTTCTCATGAAAGAAGTGTTTCTAGAAATATAAGTGAGGAATTATTTAATGCCATTCAATTTAGTCAATGGCAAGATGTAGAATATTTTATTGCAGCAAAGTTTTTAGAACATTTAGAAAAGGTAGGGGAATCTGAGAAAGGAATAGAAATGGTTTTGCCGTTAATTGAATATTCTCATATGGAGCCAGTTTCATTATCGGCTGCAATAAATATGTCAATTCTATTACGAGATATTGGGCAATCTCTTTGGCTTTGTGGAGATAATAGATATAATAGCTATTTAAGTCGTTCAAAAAAAATTGTAGAAGAATGTGGTCTTAGGGATCAGGAAAGGAAGATTGAAAGTTTAGAAAAAAGAATAGATTTTTTTGAAAATAATAAAATAGGAGGAAATGTTTATATGCTAAATCAAAATTTATTTTTATGTGATTATTTGGTTGTAACAATCCGTTCTGATGAGTTAAATGCAGCAATATATCACATTGCTAATGGAAAAACATCAAGTGATAAAAAAACACAATGGCGCAAAGCAAATGTTGAGCAAAAATCAGGAAAAAGAGCTTTAGTTGTTTTTGTTTCTATAGGACAGCAAGGAAATTTATCAGCCTGTGATTATTTATATACAGTATTAGAACTTTTAAAACCTAAGAAGATTATTTTAGTAGGTATAGCTGGTTCGGTACCTTGCACCGATGTAGGATTAGGTGATGTAGTTCTTTGTAGAAATATACTTGATTTTTCTGTTGGAGCAGTTAATTCAGATAATACAAGAGAATATGCAGTATCCTCTCCTGATGGCTCATATAATGAACTGAGAAATATCGGTCCAATGATTTCTCAGTGGTCAAAAGAACTAAAATTTGGGAAAAAGATTTTTGGATATGAAACGGGAAAAGTGATAGAAAAGCCCTGGAAGGATATAGAAGATATTAAATTTGTGGGCGATAAGAAATGGAAAGAAAAATTAAAAAAATATTATTTTTATCATAAGGAAAATAATATCAGGGAATGTAAGGCAGTTTTTGGAACAATTGCTACTAGTGATAATGTCATTAAAAGTCCTAAAGAGGTAGAACTATGGCTTAAAGCGGCTAGAACAATATATGCTATTGAAATGGAAGCGACAGGTGTTATTTTGGCAGCAAATAAATATGCTTGCCCTGTGATAATTGTTAGAGGAATTAGTGATATAGTCGGACAAGAAAGGGATGATGAATGGGTGTATTATGCCGTAAATTCTGCTGCTGCTTTTGCTAGTGAAATTATTAAAAATGAAATTATATAATTATTCACATAACAATAGAGTAATAAATAAAAGTTAATTAATTTACTATCAATAACAAATAATACTAGGAACACAAGAGAAAGAAATGTATACATTGATTTATTATATTATTATTTTTGATTCAAGGCAGTGCTGCTATAAATATTCATCTATCAGTAATCAGATAGAATTATAATGAGATTGCTGAGCAGTGCAGAAATACTGGATATATAATATATCTTTAATTGTCCAATGCTTACAGATGGCTTATTCATCAATAATGAAATAATAAGAAAAGACCTGAAAAAATAAATATTCTACCCTTATAAAGGTATTGACAAACCCCCTTTTATTTCTACAATCATAGAAATGAAAGGGGGTTTTATTAT
The DNA here is from genome assembly GCA_023667695.1 of Clostridium sp. Classification (GTDB taxonomy): domain Bacteria; phylum Bacillota; class Clostridia; order Lachnospirales; family Lachnospiraceae; genus CAG-632. The sequence goes on from JAMOZY010000001.1 coordinate 132,869, forward strand.
GAATTCAAACGAATCAAAATACAATGATTATTTTACAGCTTTTATGTTTGTAAAATGTTAAGAAACGGTTAGGTCGAATATACTATCCTCTTATCATATTACCGCGAAGCAAAAGGAATATAGACAGAATCCCGGGAAATCAAAAGGAGGCAGGGAATTCATGTATTTGCAGCAGAAAAAGGAGTCGAAGGATGGGAAAAACAATACTGGCTTATCGGATTCCATGAAGCAGGCGCTAGAGCGGAAAACCGGATTTTCTGCAGATGAAGTAAGGGTTTACCGGAATTCATCCCTGCCGGCGAAGCTGGGAGCCTTAGCGCTTTCCGAAGGCTCCAATATCCATCTGGGACCGGGCAATGACCGGTTTCTGAATCATGAATTAGGACATTGGGTGCAAAAGAAGATGGGAAAGGTAACTGCGACCAAGGTGGAACATGGAGTACCAATCAATGATAATCCTTTGCTGGAGCAGGAGGCAGACCAATTTCGATTGTAAGAAATCATGCCTCCCCATGGTCCCGTCAAGGTTCGCACACATGCATCAAATGTCTATGCCCCAGCCGTTTGGCGCATTATAATCGCGAATATTTCACAACATACAACAGGAGGGGAGAAGTGGATGAAGGAACAGTTATTGGAAGCGAAGCTGCGTATGCCGGACATCGCTTGTAATGGAATAAAACGACAGGAATTACTGGAACAGATTCATCAGATGCAGTCTCGTGTGATTATCCTTCATGCAGGAATGGGATACGGAAAGACCACAGTTATGGTAGAGTATTTTCGAACCTATGCCCTTTCCTGGGGCTGGTATCAGCTGGGACGGCGGGATGATGATATGAATCGGTTTTTATACTATTTTGAGGCCTTGCTACAGCGACAGGTCAGCCGCTTCTGCCCCCATCAGGAGGTTTCTGACTGGTCGGAGGAAGGAATGGAGCTGGTGGTACAGCAGATTCTGGAGCAGTTGGAGCCATGGGAAGGCAGTCTGAATATCGTCCTGGATGATTTTCAATACATACAGAATCCTCTGATTTTTGAATTTCTGACTCTATTTATCCATTATATGGGAGAGGAAATTCGTATTTTTTTGTTATTAAAGGGACGATTCCCGGGATTTTTGACCCGTTTTGTATTTCAAGGCAGGGCGGGCGTATTCGAGGCTGAAGACCTGAGAATCAAAGAAACAGAATGGAACCGTTATTTGCAGGAGGCTGACAATCATTTACCCGCAATAGAGGAAGGGGAGCAGATATTGGAGTGGACGGAGGGATGGCCGGTAGCGGTGCAGGATGCTCTGTTTCGGAAAAGAGGGAAGGAAGGAAGCCGGGAGGCTTTGCGGGAGTATTTAGAGTATGAGCTGTTTCGGTTCCTTTCACCGGAACAGCAGGTATTTATGGCGGAAAGTGCAGCTCTGTCTACGCTCACTGCTTCCGTCTGCCGGTCGGTTCTGAAAGAGGAAAGGGCAGAGGAGCTGCTGGAGTATTTTGTGAAGCAGCAGCTGTTGACAGAGCGAAGGGGGCGGGAAGGGTACCGCTACCATCCGGTTCTTCAGGATTTTTTGAAAGGGCAGGTAGAGAAGCAGCGACAGGAAGAAATCAGGAAACGGGAGGCAGACTATTGGCTGGTGGAGAATGACCGGCAGCCGGTGCGTTCTGCTCCGGCAGTGGAGTCTCAAAGACAATCGGACCGTAAGAGAATCGTAAAAAAAAATCCGGCGGACAATCCCCCCTTTCAATTAATCTGCTTTGGCGGACTCCAGATTCATTTGGGTGAAGAAAAAAATCTGATACACTGGCGGACCAGAAAGACCATGGAAATGTTTGCCTACTTCTGGGAGCAGGAGGAGCGGGCCGTCAGTAAGGATGAAATCATGGATGCTTTATGGCAGGAGGAGGGAGGACAGAGACTGGAATCTTTATTTCATACCACCTTATCCTATCTAAAACGGGCATTTTCCGAAATTGGCATACCGGATTTGATTCAAATGAAAAATAAGCGGTATACCATGAATAAGCATTGGTTTCATTCCGATACCCAGAGGTTAAAGCAGATGTATGGTGGATGGAAAACGAGCATGGAAGCGGTGGATGTGGAGCAGGGAGTCCGGGAATTACTTCCCATTTATCAGGGAGATTATATGGAGGAATTAGATGGAAGCTGGGTGATAACAAGCCGGGAATTCTACCAGAGGCTTTATCTTCAATGCTGTGAGCTGTTAGTGAATCATGCCGGAAGCCTGCAACGGTATGATATGGCAGTCCGGATTCTGGAGCAGGCAGTGAAGCTGGACCCCTATTCCGATTCGTTAAATGGAATGCTTTTGAAATACCTTTGTGCCATGGGAGAATTTCAGATTGCAAAGCAGCAGTATGAACGCTATAACCGTCTGTTGAAGGAGGAATTGAATATTGGTATTGGAAGACAGGTACGGGAAATCTATCAGAATACGATTGCAAGGCGAATCAGTTAATGAGAGGAAATCAGCGAAAAGGCTCGAACAGACATAGAGATAGGGGCAATAGAGAGAACAAAGGAAGGGAACCAGAATAAATGAAACAAGTACCTGGAATGTCCCAGGCAGACCGGCAGCTTTGGGACAGGCTGACCCAGTGGGGTGTCTGCCGGATTGCCGGTTATTTAAATGACATAGAATCAGAAGGGGACAGCGACTGGAGCCGGAGCGGTGGGTACCAGGAAAGTGTTTTAAGCCTGGAGGTTCATGGATTTTTTCAAGGGCAATATGGAAAGGCGTTTTCTGCTGATTTGCCGGATATTCAGACCGGAAAGGGGCTTGCCGGTATTCAGAAGCATTTGGAACTGGATGATTTTGAATTATTTTGTGTGGTTCTGGTCATGCTCAGTGAACTGGATTATCACTTTGAGAAGCTTTTTGTCTATCTAAATAACGACTGGAACCAGCGATTGCTAAGTGTGGAATGGGCAGTCCGGCTTTATACCATGGAATCCGAACCGGATGCTTCCTATCTGGCTTATTTTCTGCCGGGGGGAAGGCTGTCACAGCAGGTTTTTGAGATTCAGTCCGAGGGGGCCGGCTCCGGTCTGCGAAAGGGTCTGAAGCTAAAGCAATCGATACTGGAATATCTGTTAGGCTCCGGTCAGTTTCAGGATAAGCCTTATTTATGCTGGAATCCTCGGCTTCACGACCTGGTACAAGGGGGCTTTGCTGAGGCGGATGCACAGGGCTTGCCTCAGACATCCGTATCCGAACCGGTCTTTCCGCTATGGGGGGAAGAGCGGGTATGCCGTTATCTGGAAACGGTAGCGGACAGAAAACCAGAAGCGGCAGCGTGTACCATTCTTCATCTGTGGGGAGCAGAGGGAGGGGAGCTGCTTTTCTATCCGGTCTGGTATGCAGATAAAACGAAGCAATCCATCGGCATTCTGGATTATAAAAGACTGGAAAAGGAGGCGGATTCAGAATCAACTCAGACGAACACGGTACTGGAGGAAGCTGCTTTGGCAGAAGGGATTTTGTGCATTCATAATGTGGATGATTTGCTGGAGGATGAGAAAAAATGCGGAAGCTTTTCCTTTTTTTTACAAAAGGCTGCAGAGCAGGTTGGATTTGTGTTCCTTGTAAGCCGCATGGAGAAAAAAGGCTTTCGTATTCCCTGGAATGCAGACTATAGTTCCCTGGAAGTTCATCCTCCGGAAGGAAAACGCAGGCTGCAGCTATGGAAGGCACTGGCAGCGGACTGGCCGGTGTCCGAGGCGGTCATCCGCCGGGTATCCGGTTCCTATGCCTTTGGCTGGGAGGAAATAAAGCGAAGTCTGCGGGAAGCCCGGCGGCTTGCCTATGCCCGGGGAGAAAGGGAAATCTCAGAGGTTATTCTGCATGAGGCCTGCCGGAGACAGCTGGAACACAGCTTAAAGGAATGGGCGGTTTTGGTGGAAAAGCATTATGGCTGGGATGATTTGATTCTGCCGGAGGAACAGAAGGAAGCCTTAAGCGAGGCAGTGAATCAGATTCGGTATCGGCAGCAGGTCTATGAAAAATGGGGGTTTTCCCGGCATCGAGCCTATGGAACCGGTCTTACTCTTCTGCTGACCGGACCGCCGGGAACCGGAAAGACCATGGCGGCACAGGTGCTGGCAGGCGCCTTGGACATGGAGCTGTATAAGCTTCAGCTTCCCGCAGTCGTGAGCAAGTATATTGGAGAAACGGAGCAGAATCTGAGACGGATTTTTCAGGAAGGAAAAAAAAGCCGGGCCGTATTGTTCTTTGATGAAGCAGATGTATTGTTCAGTAAGCGGACCGAGGTAAGGGACAGCCATGACAAGTATAGTAACATGGAAGCTGCTTACATGCTGCAGAACATGGAGGAATATACCGGAGTGGTGATACTGGCAACGAATTTTCCCCAGAATATAGACGAAGCATTTAAACGGCGGATTACTTTTACCATTGAATTTGGTATTCCGGCTTACCAGCACCGCTGTTTGCTTTGGAAGCAGAGTGTTCCGGAAGCGCTGCCCTTAGAGCCGGATGTGGACCTTGAGGAGCTGGCGGAGCGCTTTGAACTGAGCGGCAGTCAAATTAAAAATAGCATGGTAAACGCAGCCTTTCTTGCAGCTGCGGAGCAGAGTGCCGTAGGAAAGAGGCATATTTTGAAGGCGCTAAAGAAAGAGCTTGGAAAAAGCGGAACATATTTTTTCAATGGCGAATTACAACTATAAAACACAGATGTTGTTAAGTGTTTGTTAAATGCTGTCCCGTATACTACGGGAAATGGATAGAATCATCAAAAGAGAAAGGGGGTATGCTGACCGGACTTTGCGCATAAAGCGGTCGGCAGAATCGTTATGGCAGAATACTTATCACCAGGCGTATATGTGGAAGAATTTGATTCCGGTGCAAAACCAATGGAGGGTGTCAGTACCAGTACCGCAGGTTTTATCGGGCTGGCGGAGCGGGGACCGGTGGAAGGAACGCCGCAGCTGGTAACCAATTTTGCGGATTTTAAGCGGAAATATGGCGGCTATTTATCGGAAAATGAATTCGGCGGATACCGGTTCCTGGCTTATAGTGTAGAGCATTTCTTCATAAATGGGGGTTCTCGATGCTTTATTGTCCGGGTGGCGCCGGAGGATGCTGTGGCGGCAATGGGTTTTGCTCCCGCCAGGGATACACCGGTCCTTACTTTTCAAGCGAAGAATCCGGGAAGCTGGGGGAACCGCCTTCGGGTCCGGATGACACCAGACAGTAAGAATAAGACCCCCATTCTGGGGGTGATATCCGCACCGGAGGGAAAGAAGTACCGGTGTAAAAATGGTTCCGGATTCCAGGCTGGGGATATTGTAGCCTATCGGGATACGGAGCAGGACAGGGTAACTTATAACCGGGTGGTGAAAAGCCAGGACAATATTCTGGAATTTGCAGAGGAATTGGGGGATGAAGCAGTGGATACCGCCCTTCTTCCCCAACGGTTTATTCAGAGCTGCGAGTTCACCTTAGAGGTATCCTATGAGGAACAGGTGGAGGTATATGAATATGCTTCCCTGAATCCCAATGCGGCGAGCTTTATCACCAAGAAAACCGCAAGGTCTGATTTGATTCGGGTGGAAGCAGGGACCATACCGGAGGACATCCGGCCGCCCTTTGATATTGTAACCGGAGGAGGCGTGGAGGAGCTGCTGGTATCCATGCTGGAAGGCTCGAATGGCTCCGTTTCCCAGATTTCTGCCGCTGATTTTATGGGAAGGGATAACGGTGCAGGAAAACGAACCGGCATTCAGGCATTTCTGGACAATGATATGGTTTCTCTTATGGCGGTTCCTGGTGTTGTGGACCCCAATGTACAATTGACGCTGGTGGCACATTGTGAGAATCTGGCAAGCCGGTTTGCCGTGCTGGATTTGCCCAGAGAAGCCAAAAAGATGGATGCTATTGTAGCCCATCGGGAGCTTTTTGACACCAACTATGCCGCCTTGTATCATCCCTGGCTGCAGGTATTTGACCCTCTGGACAAAAAGAATATGGCAATTCCCCCTTCCGGCTCCATACTGGGAATCTATGCCAGAAGTGACAATACCCGCGGGGTACATAAGGCGCCTGCCAATGAAGTGGTGCGGGCCTGTGTCGGACTGGATTGTGATTTTAATAAAGGAGAGCAGGATATTCTGAATCCCAGGGGTGTGAATCTGATTCGCAGCTTTCCGGGCATGGGTATCCGGGTCTGGGGCGCCAGAACCGCCACCAGCGATGGAAGCTGGAAGTATATCAATGTCCGAAGGCTGTTTATCTTTATCGAAGAATCCATTAAGGCAAATACCAGCTGGGCGGTTTTTGAACCCAATGACGAGACCTTGTGGGTTCGGGTGAAGCGAACCATAGATGTATTCTTGACCGGTCTCTGGCGGAATGGTTCTCTGGCAGGCACTTCAACGGATGAGGCCTTTTTTGTCAACGTGGGACGGGATACCATGACCCAGGATGATATTGACAACGGAAGACTGATTTGCGTCATTGGCGTGGCACCGGTAAAACCGGCAGAATTTGTTATTTTCCGGATTTCACAAAAGACCGGAGATGCACAATAAGAAAAGGAGGTAGTATCCCATGGCATATCCACATGGTAAATTTCGATATATTGTTGAACTGGAAGGCTTGGAGCTGGGCGGATTTTCGGAGGTATCCGGCTTTGATGCATCCATTGATGTGATGGAATACCGGGAGGGAGATAAGGTACAGACGCCGATGAAGATTCCGGGCTTAAAGAAATATGGAAATATTACTTTAAAGCAGGGAGTTGCAGATAAGGATGCCCTGTATAAATGGATGGAAACCGGATTTGAAAAGGATGTAAACCGGCAGACCGTTACGATTACTCTGCTGGATATTAACGGAGAGCCAGCAGCCTCCTGGCAGGTCATCAATGCATGGCCCACCAAATACACAGCACCGGATTTTAACGCAACCGCATCGGAGATTGCAGTAGAAACCTTAGAGCTGGCACATGAAGGAATGACAAGAACCAAATAAGGAAGGAGGTGAACGGCTCAGATGGCTTGGCAGATTGAATATGAATTTACCCTGCCTAAGGGTTACGTGGATGCCCAGGGAATGGTGCATCGGGAGGGCGTGATGCGGCTGGCCACTGCCGGAGATGAGATATTACCTTTAAAGGACCCAAGGGTACAGCAGAATCCCGGTTATCTTTCCGTTATTCTGCTGGCCCGGGTGATTACCCGATTAGGCTCTCTGCCCGGAGTAGACACCAATGTAGTAGAGGGCCTGTATACTATGGACTTAGCTTACCTCCAGGATTTATATGAAAAAATAAATGCCATGGACGCCCCTGGGTATTCCGGACATTGCCCTCATTGCGGGGCGGAGGTTCAGATTCCGGTAAATTTTCTGGGAGCCGGAAGCTAGAGGTGTATCCGGCGGAACGAATCTACGAAGAAGCTGCATTTATTGCCTATTACCTGCACTGGAGCCATGATGACATCATGGCGCTTCCCAATTCGGAACGGCTGCGGTGGTGTAAGGAGATTTCCAATATTAACCGGAACATGGAGGAGGTACCGGAACATCCCTTTTTGCTATAGAAGAACAGGAAGGGATAAATACGGTATTCAGACCGGATAAGGAAGTTTGCTGAAAGGAAGAGAGGAAGCTATGACAATTGCCGGACAATATCATTTTCGAATAATCATTGACAATCAGATTATGTCCTTCGCAAAGCTTTCCACGATAGAACGAGGCATGGAATACGAGGTGCTGCAGGAGGGCGGAAACAATCGGTCCCCCCGGCTGCTGCCCCTTCCTTCCAGGCAGCTCAAGACCCTTCGGCTGGAACGGGGAGTGCGGGAAATGGATGTAAGCACAGGAACGCTGTATCCCGGCAGAGCCATTGAGAATGGAATCAGTCTATCCATATTGGATGCTGCGGGAATTACAATTTCCAATTACTCCATAACCGGGGTAACGGTAGTGAAATGGGAGCTGGGAGGCTTGGACGCCCAAAGCAGTAACGTGCTGTTGGAAACCTTTGAGATGACCTATACGGGAATCAAACGGGAGTGGTAAATAAGGAAAGGAATGACCGGATGAAAAAATGGAAATGGCTGGAATGGTTTCGGAAGCGAAAGCAAAAAAACTTAAACCAAAGCTTTGCCGAGAAGGTGGAAGAGAAATACCAGTGGAAGAGAGAAGCGCAGTATTCCTTTGCATTCCTGTATCATCGGAGAAACAGACCGCCGAATACCATTATTCAGCAGGTGAATCTGCAGCAGGTAGAACAACTGATACAAAAATATATGCCCAGAACGGTGGTACCTGTGGCTGCTATGGTTCAGCGGCAGGAGCGGACCCGGCTGCTTACCATTCTGGAGCATGTAAGCAGTCAGGATGGGGAACGGAAGCAGTTAGAGCAGCTTATTTTCCGGCGGAAGGAGCAGGAATGGAAAAAAACCTTACAGATACAGGAGGAGACCGTACATTCTCTGCGACAGGAAATCCTACAGCAGAGGAAGGTCATTGAAACCTTGGAGAAACGGGTATCAGAACCGGGTCTGGATGTAGGGCGGCTGTATGGGGAGTTCCGAAAACGGATGGAGCAGCAGCTTCGTCTGGAACGACAGCGGGCAGGCTTGTAGGAGCAGGATGGAATTATGGAAAAGGCAAAGCTGATAACCGAACAGAAAACAGAAATCGAGGTTCAGTTTAATCCCGCGGAATATCAGATATCGAACAGTGTCCAGTATGCGGAAAAGACCATTGTGGGCTTTGAGGGGGCAGTTAGCCAGTTTGTGGCAGGTGGAAATGCGGTGCTGAATCTTACCTTGTATTTTGATACCTATGAACCGCCGGGCATAGACGGAACGGAAGAAGGCGGTACCAATGTAGGAGAACAGACCCAAAAAATCATAAAGCTGGTAAAGATTGACGGAAGCCTCCATCGGCCCCAGCAGGTCATCTTTTCCTGGGGAGCGATTAACTTCAAGGGGGTGATTACAGAGGCAAAGGAAAGCTACACCATGTTTCTTTCCGACGGTATGCCGGTTCGGGCAAAGCTGGAGCTGACCATGAAGTCGGTCTATGACAGCAGCAGTGGAAAACGGCAGGAGCCATTTGAGTCACCAGACCGTACAAAATACAAACGGGTCCGCCAGGGAGATTATCTATGGAGCTATGCTTATGAAGAGTATGGTGATTCGGACAAGTGGAAGGAAATTGCCCTGGAAAACGGATTGAAGCATCCCCTGGAAATCCAGCCGGGACAGCTGCTTCGGCTGCCAGCCATTACAAAATAGCTGGATTCATTTGGTCATGGAATGCAGAGATGCAGGAGGAGGGTGAGGACATGAGTGCAGATTATGCGGCATTAGCATCAAAATACGGGAATTTTACCACACCGGTTATGAAGATTCTGGTGGATGGAAGGGATGTCATTGCCAATCAGACGCTTGCAATCGAGAACCTGTCCGTATCCTTATCCATCCATCAGGCTGGAAGTGTACATTTTAATGTGGTAAATGCCTTTTCCTTATCGGACAGAGGCTTTAGGGATGAGGTGAAGCAGGCATTCCGGCCGGGCAGTATCATAAAGGTGGAGCTGGGCTATGGTTCTACATCCAGTCTGCTGTTTCAGGGGTATATAGCAGAGCTGTGTCTGGATTTTGGAGAGGTGCCGGAAATCAGTGTAACGGCACTGGATGTCATCCGTCTGTTGATGGATACCGTACACCAGAATCTGGTTTATGAGGTCACCAGCTATTCCGCTGCTTTTCAGGCGGTCATGCAGGAATTTGAGGGCTTGTATGATAGCCTTGCAATCGAGAATACAGAGGACAGCCTGACGAAGGTGGTTCAGAAGGACAGTTCCTTTCGGTTCATTGAAGAATTATGTGCGAAAGCAAACCGGGAGTTTTTAGTGGCAGGCGGAATTGTGTACTTCCGTAGTCCCCAGACCGGGGCAGAGGCGGTAGCCGCATTAAGCTGGGGAGAAGGGCTGATGTCCTTTCAGGAACGAAGAAGTCAATGCAATCAGACCATTCGTGTATATGGAAGGGCAGAGAATAAAAAGGAACAATTAAAGGTAGAGGTCGCTGTAAAAACAGATGCTTCTTCCTCCGACCTCTGCATTGTGAAGGAATATCAGAAATACAGCCTGATTGGGCAGACGGCTGTTCAGAGCTATGCAGAACGGATGGCAGATAGACAGAAGACGGCAGGAGAAGGCGGAAGCGGTACCTGCATCGGCATACCGGAGCTGGTACCGGGCAGCTATATTAAGCTGGGTAATCTGGATTCCAGGGAACCAAAGAAATATTATATCAAACGGGTAACCCACAGCATAGGAAGCAGTGGTTATACCACGCAGTTTGATGTGGAAGGATGTAAGTGATGCAGTTGGATAAGCGGACAAGGGAAGACATCATACAGGAAATGGAAGAGCTGGCAGCCAGCTATACGCCGGAGTGGAAATTCCGTACCCGGCAGGGGGATTCAGGCTCTGCCCTGTTCCATATTTACAGCGATATGCTGGTAGAAATGCTGCGGCGGTATAACCGGGTCCCCGAACAGGACAGACAGGCATTTTTCCGGATGCTGGGCGCCCGTCAGAAACCGGCGGAGCCGGCACAGGGATATGTATCCTTTGGACTGGTGCATCCGGAGGCAGAAGGCATTGGACTACCGGCAGGAACCGGATTATGGGGAGCCGGAGAGGATGGGGAACCGGTAAAGCTGGAAACCCAAAAGGAAGTGTTTATCACAAATAACCGGATGGGACCGGTTCTGTATCAGAATGGGGAACAGGACCGGATTTATTGTCTGGCAGAAGGGGAAGGAACCCTCTCGCATACGCTTTCGGAGAATCTTCAGAAGCATGTATGCTGGCTGGGGCATTCGGTCGTCTTTCATACGGGAGAAGAAGCAGAGCTGTTGATTGCCTTTCAGTCTCAACGGGGCAGCCAGGATTGGGATGCTCTGATTCAGGACCAGGAGAAAACCGGATTTTCTTATCTATCCGAACAAGGGGAGTATCCCTTTGAAGCGTGGAGCTGTCACAATCATATTATTCGTCTGAAGAAAACGAGGGAAATGCCGGGGCTTGGAGATTGGGAGGGAGAGCCATCCTCCTTCTGTGGGATTCAGTGGCAGGCAAAGGATATCCGTGCCTATGCCGGTCTGGAGATGACAGAGCTTCTGGTTGGCTCCGTCAGCCCTTCCATACCGCCGGACTATGTCTATACGGCAGAGGGGCAGGAGGGCTGCCAGCGTTTTTTTCCCTTTGGGGAGCGGCCTTATTCCTATGGCACATGCAGCATTTGCTCCAATGAGGTATTTGGAAAAAAGGGGGCAAGGATTCATCTGACCCTGACCATAGAATTCCGGAAGGTTCCCTTGCTTTCGGAGGCGGTTCCTCTGCCGGTTCACTGGAAAACCATTATGAAGCAGTCTGATTTTCCCAGACTAGAGGAGCAGCCGGTTACGATTGATGAGGTAGTATGGGAATATTATAACGGTACCGGATTTACCCGTTTGTTTCCAGAGTCTGGATATACGGATATTTTTTCACCATTGCAGGAGGACGCGGAACAGCCGGGGGTCCGGTCTGAACGGCTCTCTTTTTTTTGCCCGGAGGATATTGCACCTGTTTTGGTGAATGCAAGAACCGTATACTGCATACGAATCCGGATACTTCGTATGCAGCATGAATATGCAGTTAACGGGTATTACTTAAGTCCCTTTGTCACACAGATAGAGGCAGCCTATGACTATGAGGCTTCCATGCAGGAGCCGGAGCTTTGCCGGTGCTTGAATAACCTGGAGGAGCATCCATATAAAAAGAACCGGACATGGATTCCTTTTCTTCCCCAGCCAGACCCCCATTCAGGCATCTATATAGGCTTTTCGGAACCGCTGTCCGGGGGACCATACGGAATATACCTGGAGCTGGCGGGCAGGTCTGGAAACCAATTAAAGAAGCAGTGGAATTATGAATACTACAATGGAAGGGAATGGAGCAGTCTGGTTCTGGAGGATGGAACCGGAAATCTGACAAAAAGCGGTACCCTTATGCCATTTGGGAACTATGATATGCATGCGCTTGATTTGTTTGGAGCAACGCGGTACTGGCTGCGGCTGATTCCCCTTCTGGAGCATACCGCTGCCGAACCGGAAGAAGCAGAGCTTCCCATTCAGGAGATTTGGATGAATACGGTCCCTGTGTCGGCGGTAGAAAAGGCACCGGAGGAGTACCGGACTCTGCCGGAGGGAGAAGGCTTTCTTTCCTGCCGGTTAACCCAGAAGAATATTCAGCAGATTCAGGTCTGGGTCAATGAGAGCCATCTTTCCCGGAAGGAACAAGAGGAGCTGGAAAAGACAACAAAGCTTCACAGGCTCAGAAATGAAGCCGGAATCATAGACCAGATTTGGGTGCTATGGGAGGAAGCGGAGGAAATCCGGAATCTGCAGCCGGATGCCCGAAACTATTATATAGAACGACGGGAAGGAATCCTTTGGTTTTTCGGTGGAACGCAGAGCCTTCTTCCGGAAAACCGAAAGGAGCGTCGGATAAAGGCAGTCTATACCTGGGGCGGCGGTAGACAGGGGAATCTAAAGGAAGGTCAGGTAACCCACCTGAGCCGTTCCATTCGTTTTCTGAATCCGGTCATGAACCATCATAGGCTTTCCGGCGGAAAGGATGAAGAGCTGCCGGAGGAGGCGGTGATTCGTATGGGGCATCAGCTTCTTCATGGAAACCGGGCAGTCATGCTTTCGGATTATGAAGCTTTGGCACTGGAAGCTGCAAGAGAGGTAAAACGGGTAAAAGCCTTTTCCAACCGGGATGGAATGGGGGAGCGGCAGCAGGGGGCAATTACACTGGTAGTATTACAGGAGGCGTATCGGCAGGAAGCATTTCCGCCATTGCAGGAAATCATAGAGAGATATATTCGAAGCCGGATGCCGGACATCCGGCAGGTACAGAGCCGCTTTTATATTGTAGAACCCTGGTTTACCGAGATACAGGTGACAGCAGTATGTAAAATAAGCTCCCATGCTTCGGTATTTGCCTGCAAGGCAGAAGCCGAAGCGCGGATGAATCAGTTTCTGGACCCATTGACAGGAAACTTTGACGGAAAGGGCTGGAACATCGGTCAGGCACCCACCCGGGAGCAGATTCGGAATGTATTACATAGAATCCGCGGTATCTGCCGACTGCAACGGATGGTGGTAAAGGCGTACTGCCGGAGGAATGGAAGACTTCAGGAAATGAATCTGGAAGGAAAACTGCCGGAATTCTTAATGATAATCAATGGCAGCCATCGGTTTCAGATGGAATTGGACGATAACGGAAGAGAAGGAGTGCATGCATAATGTTACCATTTGTTTCCTTGGAACAGGATACATATGAAGAAATCCGGAGCCGCGCCATACAAAGCATTGCCCGGTATCAGAAGGCGTGGACCAACTATAATGCTTCGGATGCAGGAATCACTCTGCTGGAGCTTCTGGCCTGGATGCAGGAGATGCAGCAGTTCTATCTGGCTCAGGTTGGAAGAGAAAATATTCCTCTTTATCTGGAGCTTCTGGGAATGAAGCCCTATAAGCGGAAGCCTTCTATAGTTCTGGCTGAGATTTTTGTGGAGCGGGAGGGAATGATTTACAAAACCACCCGGTTTTCCACAGATTCTATATGCTTTGAACCGGAGGAGGAAGGCTGGCTGGGCTGTGAATCCCTGGTGAACTGTTATGCCCAGGATGAGAAGGGCGTATTACTGTGGAGCTGTTCCGGAGAAGAACTGCAGTATGGCAGATGGATGTTTGGAGAAGCGCCTGAGCCGGGAAGCTGTTTTTATTTCTGCTATGACCGGCCGGTTCCCCTTTCCTGCCGTCATTTTCTTTATCTGGAGATGGAGATGCCGAAGGGATGCAGGCGCAATCCGGCTGCAAAGGGGAGGGAAGCCTTGTTTTCCCGATTTCAGATGGAGTATTGGAATGGAGTGTGCTGGATTCCCTGTGTCATATTGGAGGATGAAACAGCCGGATTTCTGCAAAGCGGCTGTATTCATTGGAGGGCAGAAGGGGAGATGGAAGCCTTAGAGGGGGCATATTGGCTGCGGCTCCGGCTGCTTTCCTGTGATTTTGACATACCGCCCCGTCTGCGGGAGTTGAACACCCGGCGGGTACGGCTACAGCAGAAGGAAACACTGGCTGCAGCTATGGAATTCCAGCTTCCGGTCCATGCAGAAGGCAGATATTGGATTGACTGGAAGGCGTGCATGGAGGAAGAAGCGGAGGCAGAGGTTTTTGTAAAATATGGAGAAGGCTATCAAAAGGTGGAACCATACCGGGAAGCGAAGCAGGGGCTGGAGTTTCATTATTTACAGGAAACCGGACAGCAGCTCTCGGTTCTGGTAGCTGCAAGAAAGAGAAACAGTGGTATTCTGACAAGCTGGGAGGCTGACGGCTTTCCCAATCAGATGATTGATTTGGAGGATTGTCATATTATGGAAGAGAGCCTGCAGGTGCTGGTAGAACGGGAAGAGCATCCGGGGGAGTTCCGGTTCTGGAAACCGGTCCGGCATTTTTGGAAGGCGGCTTCCCATGAGGAATGCTATCGGTTTCAGGAGGAAACCGGACAGTTATTCTTTGGGGATGGGATTCATGGCAAGATTCCCGAGGGAAGAGTAATCCTTACGGATTGCGTCCGGACCTTAGGACCCGGGGGAAGTGTGAAGGAGCGGACCTCTTTTACCTGGCAGAACGGAGGAGCATATTGCCGGGAGGAAGCGAAGGGGGGAAGGAATCCGGAACCGGAATCGGAATGTATGGAACGCTTCTGGAGGCAGACAGGGTGTGAAAACCGGGCAGTAACCGGAGAAGATTATGAAAGGCTGGTAAAGCAGACCCCGGGGCTGCTCATCCAGAAGGTAAAGGCGGTGAGTGGAGTGGATAACAGCATAACTCTGATTGCGGAAGGAGGGGGCGGTGGCAGGCGGCTGAATTCCATATATCAGCGAGAAATCCGGAGCTGGCTGGAGGAAAAACGATTGCTTGGCACCTGCATCCAACTGAAGCCGGCGAAGTATATTCCCATTCATGTCCGAGCCGTTATCCGGGTCTATGAGCGGTTTCCAAAGGCAGAGGAATGGGTTCGGGAGACAGTGGAGGATTTTTTCCGGATTCATATGAAGGAATTTGGTGCGGAATTTCAATACAACCGTCTGTATGGCGTTCTGGATGGATTAAGCTGTGTGGCAGGACTTCAGGAACTGACAGTGACAGCAATCGGAAAGGGGATGCCGCATGGAAGGGATGGAAGCTTCCGGCTTCCGGATGATGGTCTGGCAGTTCTGGATGGGGTTCAGATACAGTTGATACAGGATAACAGAGGATAGAATATGGAATGGAAGCAGCCTTATTTTTTATGGAATAACAGAGAGGCCTTTGCAAGAGGACAGGGAAGCGGGATTCAGATTTCCGAAGGGGGACTTGTCCTGGAGGAGGGGAAGGATAGGGGAAGCTATTATACCAGGGTATGCGACAGCAGGCAGGCATCCATGGAGTGGGACCGGATGCAGATTCTGGGAGAGATTCCATATCCGGAGGCTCTTCGTATTTCCGTTTATACCAGTGACCGGGATGATATCCAGGTAAAAAGCGGTCGGTATGATATCCGGGAATTGCTGCGGAATACCGCTGTACCAATGGAGCAAAAGGACCGAATCCTGGAGGGCTGTAGACGGAGGACGCTGAATTATGAGAAGCATCAACTGTTGCACGGAATTACCGGACGGTATCTCTGGCTCCGGCTGGAAATGAACCGGTTCGGAATGCAGCCCGTCCGCATCCAGGAGCTTCAGATATGGTTTCCGAAAAAAAGCTGGACTTTCTTTTTGCCAGAGCTGTATCAGAAGCAGGAGGATTCCTTTTTGGAGCGGTTTTTGGAAATTCTTCAGTCCATGTATGAAGCTATGAACCGGAAGCTGGAGGATATACCGGGCCTCTATTATGCGGAAAGTACGCCTTCCGAGCTGTTGGTTTGGCTGTCACAGTGGCTGTCCATTCCAGACCCTTATCTGTGGAAGGAGGAACAGCTCCGGTATCTAATCCGGCATGGAAGCTCTCTGGCACAGCTTCGTGGAACGACGGTATATCTGAAAGAAATACTACGGCTGTATACCGGCAGGGAGCCGTATATCATTGAGTATTGGCAGTGGGCATATGTGGAAATGGACAGCAGAAAACGGAACGCCATGGAAGAACTGTATGGCAGGAACAGCTTTTGTGTTACGCTGTTGTTTTCCGAAGAGGAAGTACAGGATTCCATATCTCTGACAGTAATAGAGCGTTTGGTGCAGCAGTGTTGTCCGGCTCATCTGGATATCCGAATTGAAATCCTGCAGTCCTGGATATTTCTTGGCAGACATTCCTATCTTGGCATCAACAGCTGTTTGAAGGACTGGGAAGCCGCAAGACTGGATGGCAGACAGTTTTTACCCTTTGCGGTATTAAAAGAGAAGGAGAAGTAGTATGAAGGAACAGAGTTATTTTCCCTTTGAACGAAATCGGTATTTTTATGGGAAATTGCTAAGTGTTGAAGATTTTCAGCGGGAGCAGTCCTATATGAATCATAAAAGACGTTTACTGAACCGGCTGCTTTATGGACCTGGGATTCTTTGTGGAATGCAGGTAATCGAAGTGGACCCGGAGAGTATTTCCATTGAAATGGGAGTGGCGCTGGATGGCTTTGGCAGAGAGGTTGTCTTAGAACAGCCGGTCTTAAAGCGGCTGTCCGTTCTGGATGGATTTCAGGAGCATTGTGTAGAGAATGAAAACAGTGGTGTCCTGTATCTGTGCATTGAATATAAGGAGGAGGAGACCGAGCCGGTGCATTGTATCGGCGCCTCCGGTAATGAAGCAGGAAACCCCTTGGAATTCAATATGTGGAAGGAAGGCTGCCATTTATTTTTAACCAGTGAAGAACCCAACGGAAATGAAGGCTTATCCAATCAGCTTTATGAGGAAATCCATACCGTGTTTTCGGAAGCGGGAATCCGAATCCGTCAGGTAGTTCCCCGGTTTCTGCAACGGAACCGGGAGGCGGTCCTTCGTCTGCTGATTGACAAAAGGGAAAGAAACGAGGCCTGTTCCTTTCAGTTTGAAGTAGAATTAACCGGTGCATCCGTCCAGGGTCGGAACCGCATGACCCTGGAGTTCCGGGAGGAGGAGTGGGAGCCGGCGGATTCCTATCAGGTGGAGTACATCCTGCAGGCAGGTTCCCAGGAAATGGAGGGAGGTCTGCGGATTCTTCCGGACAGCTTTCTTTTGAAGGTCGGTGAACATAAGAAGATGTATCCGGTGGAAGGACAATTCCGGTTTCAGGTCATTACCGGCAGCCGGGAGCAGGCAGTATGGAATGCCTTGTGTCAGGAAGCGCCGGAGGATATCCTGCTAGCCAGCTGGCAATCCCCATTATATCTGGCAAGAATTACAGTGATACAGGCTGGGGAGGCTTATGTGATTCAGGGAATTGATAATCTGCCTTATCAGCAGCTTGTATGGAATAACCGCTTGTTGGGAAGCCTCCAGCGGATGAAGCAGGAAGGGAGTGTGGAGAGAGAGAATGCTGGCGGAAACCGCCAGACCTTCCAGCCGCCAGCGCATACCGATACCCATTTCCATAAGCACTATGCATATGGAACAGAGGTGATAGACCTGGGAATCGGAGGGGAAGCCGGTCAATGCTTTTTTTCAAAGGAAATCATACACGGTCTGGGTCCCGGCAGAGTATTTATCCAGGTAGGAATCATGAATTCCTCTCAAAGCAAAGGAGAAATCCTATATGGGGCCAGGGATATCTTTCCGAAGGAACCGGGACAGATTAAGGTGGAAACAGCGGTGAAGGTAAATCAGGTCCGGGGATGCTTTTCCATAGGAATCCGCTGTCTGGAAGAGGTACAGGAGGACCGGCTGCTCTTACACTGGATGGCGGTACGGGGACAAGAGGAGACGGAGGGGGAGCAAAAGCCAGTGCTTACCATTCGTCCCAATCTGCCACGGATTCATATCCGGGAAACTCTGTATCTGGAGGCTTTGGTTGGAGAAGAGCCGCTTTCTATGGTTCGGTGGGAGATAAAGGACGCTGCCGGAGGAAGCATTACGGAGAAAGGACTCTATACGGCACCCAATCAGCCGGGCATCTATGAGATTCGTGGGACTGCTGTGGAGGATGCAGACCTGCAGGCATCGGTTTACGTTATTGTGGCGGAGGAGCAGACATGGTAATTCATGGGACAGACCAGGACTATTCGATTATTTACAGAAAGCAGACAGAGCAGGACATGGAAATACTGATTGGGAAAGAGGAAGCAGAGGACCGATATGTTACCTTGCTGCGATTTTATCAAAAAGAGGATATTCAATGGCTGTTGGGGCAGAATCTGCTGGCACAGGGGATTTCCGGAAATTTTGAGGATTATAAGGGGAGCTTTCTCTGGCAGGATTGTCTGTTCCTGGTGTTTATCCGGAGGGAGGGTATGGCGCTTTCCGAATGGCTGGACCGGGAGAAGCCGGACTTGTCCCAACGGCTGGAGGCTGGCAGACATCTGTTGGAACGACTGCTTCTTTTGAATATGCCGGAATATTTGCTGAGCAGCATTCTAAATGAGGACTGTATCCTGGTCATCGGGGAGCAAAAGGTAATCATCCGCTATGAGCCGGAGGAATGGGTGGGAAGGAATCCGGAACCGGAAAAGCAGTTGAAGCAATTATTTTATCGGATTTTTTTACGGCTGTTTCAGGCAGAAGCCTCCCAGCAGATTTGTAAAGAGATTTATGATTTCCTGGAACAGTTGAAGCAGGAGCCTTATCAGGATGTCTTTCACATATATCAATGCTATGACCGGCTTCAGGACTGCATGGCAGGAAAGGAAAACAGTCTTTATCGTTCTTTTGACTGGAAGGAGCGGTGGAACCGTCTGGGAGAAGGTCTGAAGCATACCGGGGAGCGGCTGCTGGCGCCGATTCTGCTGGCAGTCGGAATGGCAGTAATGATTTATGGCATCTGTCATCCGGGGCAAGAGGAAGCAGAGGAATTCTTATTTGAACAAATCGGCACCCTGGAGATACGCAAGTAAGAGCAGAGGTATTTTCGTTCTGGCAGGGACAGGACAGATGCAGGAGGAGAAGGGATGGAGCTGTGGAAGGATGCACCACCGGAACAGTTAAAAAATTACATCAGGCTTGGTTCCCGCTTTGTGGCGATTCGGTTTCTCGTATTGGTTCTTTGTCTTAGTATCGTACTGCCCCTGTTGTATTGGTTTCGCATAGAGCCTTGGCTGACCGCACGTTTTTTTACGAAAACCATAGTGATAAACAGTCCGGAGCAGTTCGGTTATACCGGAAAGGTCCGTCTTATGGATGAAGCTGCCGGAACCACATTATTTGTGGGACGCCTGGAGGAAGGAAGAATACAGGGAGCGGGGACGCTGTATGATTACCAGGGAAATCTGCTTTATCAGGGCGGATTTGAACAGGAGCAGTTTTCCGGCACTGGTATCTTGTATTATCCTTCCGGCGAAGTACAGTACCGGGGCGGATTTCAGAAGAATCAATATCAGGGAAGCGGTACCGTCTATTATGAGAATGGACAGAAACGATATGAGGGGACCTTTTCGGAAGGGGTTCTGACCGGTACTGGTAAGGAATACTATGAAACCGGTGTCTTGAAGTATAACGGAGAGTATCAACAGGGGCTTTATGAGGGAACGGGGAAAATCTATTATGAAACTGGTATTCTGCGGTATCAGGGAGAAGTAAAGGCAGGGCTGTATGAAGGGCTGGGAACCCTCTACAATTCCAATGGCAGGATAATTTACAAGGGCAGCTTTTCCGAAGGAGAGTACGAAGGAATGGGCGTGCTGTATCAGGGGGATACCATACTTGCCCAGGGGGAGTTTCAACAGGGAGAATTTATGGGCGGCACGACAATTTTATATGGGAAAGCCGGAACGGTTGCCTATGTAGGAGAGGTGGAGCAGGGACAGCGGCAGGGAGTGGGGAAGGAGTATGATTCAGAAGGAAATCTCTGTTATGAAGGCAGCTTTGCAGCCAATCAGATGGAAGGAGAAGGCAAGCTGTATGAAAAGAATATACTGGTCTATGAGGGCGGCTTTCAGGCGGGACAGCCAGGCGGAGCCGGAAAGGAGTATGATATGGAAACCGGAAATCTGGTTTACGAGGGTGGTTTTGCACAGGGAGTTTATGAAGGTACCGGCAAGCTGTATGACAGAGAAACCGGACGATTGGTTTATGAAGGAGCCTTTGCAGAAGGACGCTATGAGGGAATGGGGAAGCTATTTGGTTTAGAAACCGGAAATATGATTTATGACGGCGGCTTTTATAAGGGGAATTTTTATGGCAGCGGTAAGCAGTATGACGAAAGGAGCCAGGTGCTGCTGTATGAGGGAGAATTCCGGATGGGACGCTATGACGGAGCAGGAATTCTATATGGGGAAAATGGAGGGATGCTGTACCAGGGACAGTTTTTACTGGGACAGTATCATGGACAGGGGATTCTTTATCAGCCGGAAACCGGAGTCATTTTGCAGCAGGGAGAGTTCCGGAATGGAATTCTGGTAACACCAAAGGAGGCGGAAGCATGGGAAGCTATACCGTGATTGCAGAGACAGGAGAAGCCGTGGCATCCCTGCTACGGCAGTATATGGTACCGGAGGTGGTGCAGAAGGAAGAGCAGATTGGGTTGTGTTCGCCTAAGGAATCGGGGGAATACCGGGTGGGCATTTATCTCTATGACATACAGGAAAGTGCCGGAGTCCGAAATGCACCCAGACAGTGGAAGGGGGAAGCGGTGCGATTCCCCTCTGCCTATCTGGACCTGTATTATATGTTGGTTCCCTTTTCCAAAAGCGACTTAAAATACCGGGCGGCAGAGGAGCATCGGCTGCTGGGGAAAATGCTTCAGATTCTACGGGATTATCCGAATCTGAATGCAAATACCTATGAGCAGGAAGAGAAACTGGGACCCAATACCATACAGCTGGAGCTGCTGGATATGGACTGTGAGGATAAGCTGCGAATCTGGAATAGTCTGAATGAAGCAAGTCATACCGCCTTGTATTGTAAGGTAAGCCCGGTCGAACTGGAGTCTGAACGGGAAGGAAAGGTAAGACGGGTACGGGAGATTCAGCTACAGTTTGGAGAGAGAAACTGGAAGCAGGAATGAAATGCAGAAGAAAGGGCATATCGGATGTGCAGAAGTACAGAAATAAAAGAAGGAGTAGTGTATATGGATTGGATTCAAATACAGGTTCCTATGGTAATTCAGATTCTGGATGCAGTAACCGGCAGCTCCCTGGAGCAGTCTGGTACCCGGCCGGAGCTTCGAAGCACCGAAGGAAAACAGCCCATTTATAAAGGAGATGGATATTATCTGTTTTTTCAGCCCCCGGAGCCGGAAGCCAGGTTTATGCTTCAGGCATATGGGTACCAGACTCTTTGGGGCAGATGGTCAGACCTTCTTTTCCAGGAAGGGGTAGGTAAGCTTTATATGCAGCCGGACCTTCGGTATCCCTTATCAACGGAACTATATGGACTTCAGGGAAGGGCAGAACCGGGAACTATGCTGCTTCTTGTCTGTGGAGAATCTGACACAAGGTGCCGTCTGGCCAGGAACTATGAAGCAGGAGCCGGAGAACTTACCGTTTCTCCCGGAACGAAAATGCTTGGAGGGGAATACCGGATTCGAGAGCAGGAACAGGCAGAATTTCTGAAAATAACGGAAATCATGGACGCGGAAACCGGACAATACCGATTAGCAGTCCCCATGTCTCATTCTTACCGGCAGGGCAGGGCGGTTCTGGTTCCGGTAAAGCGGATTCCGGTGGACGCATCCGGAGAATTTGTCTGGTATTTACGACGAAAAAAGGGAAACAAAGCGGTATTGCCCTGTGAGCTTTGGAAGCCGGATGGAAGGAACTGGCAGGAGTTAAAGCTGCGGGCAGGTACCCGGGTATCCATAGGGAGGATAGAATGAAACATCGATTTGGATTGCAGATGAAAGTAACACTTATCTTTCTGGGTGTTATGGCAGCAATTACAGCGGCAGTTCTGGCTGTGATGGAATATAATAACGAAATCATTATTGAAGAGCGGTTTTATGATTATGCTGTGGGCATTGGCTCTCTGACTGCCGGTATGATTACGGCAGAAGAAGTGATGGAGTATCAGGAGCTGCTGAATACTGCATCAGAAGCGATAAAACTGCCGGAAGAATATTATGAAGATTTGAACCGGCTGCAAACCATACAAAGTCATACGAATATTCAGTATCTGTATGTTATTTATCCGGTTTCTGACACAGAGGGAATCTATATCTATGATGTAGAGGATGGGAAGGAAGAGGACAGTGAAATTGCAGAGCCGGCACATGTTCCGGGCGATAGGGTGAATCTGGAGGATGGATTTCGTTTGGCGCTGGAGGCAATGAAAAGAGGAAGGGCTGGAGACCAGTTTGAGTATGACATAAATGTAAGCCTTGAAAACGGATGGAACATAAAAAAGGCTATGAATCCCAGTATGGTTTCCGCTTTTGTTCCAATTCTGGATTCGAATAATGAAGCGGTTGCCTTTGTCGGTGTCGATATGAGGCTGATGGATATGCTGGGCAATATTGGGAAAGCAAACGGTCTGACCCTTGGAAGTATGATGCTTATAATGCTGCTCTGCTATGTCCTGCTGATGTGGATTACCCATCGAATTATGGTCAGACCCATCCATACCATAAAGCGTCAGGTAGACCGTATATCGGAAGGAAGCTTTGGGGAAGCCATTCCAGTGCGGGGACAGGACGAAATCAGTGAAATCATCCGGGCGGTTAACCGCATGTCTGTGAGCATCCAGAGAAATATGAAGGAGATTCAGGCGATGAATCATGCGTATCATAAGCATGTTCCCTTGGAGCTGTTGGATATTCTGGGCAAGAAAAGCATTACCGAGGTAGAGATAGGCAATCAGGCAAGCCGGTTTGTAACGGTATTTTCCTTTCAGTTAACGGAAAGCCGGGAATATATGCGGAAGCAAAACAGCAGACGGATTATGGAGGATATGAATCAGTTATTTCAAACCATCATACCGGTTGTGTTACAGCAGAAGGGCTTTGTGCAGGATTTTCGGGATACTGGTATGGTAGCCATCTATACTGAGGGGGTGATGGGAGCGATTATGTCCGCTCTTTCTATCTGTGAAGCCATGAATGATAAGGCAGACCATAAAAGGACAGCCCCACCTGGGATTAGTATGGGAATTGCCTATGGCGGTGTGCTGTTCGGAATCGTAGGACATGAAAGCCGGATGTCTGCGGTTTCCATATCCGCCCAGACCCTTATGGCGGAATATCTACAGGTGCTGGCACCCTTATATGGTGCAACACTGCTGGTGACCGCAGGGGCGGCAGAGCAGATTCCGGATTTCACGGCTAAGTATCATTATCGCTTTATTGGGATGCTTGAGAATGAATATAGCGGAGTAGTAGAAAAAATCTATGACGTCTATGATGGGGATTCCGAGGAACAGCGTTCCGGCAAGGAACGTACCAAGGAACCATTTGAACGGGGCGTTGAACAATTCTGTATGGGGAAGTTCCGGGAAAGCCGTCAGGCATTTATTGAGGTATTGAAACGGTTTCGTAAGGATCAGGGCGCCAAACGGTATCTGCAATTCTGTAACCAGTATTATCTGTCTGTAGATGGGAAGCATAAGGATATTTTTATGCGTGCCGGGAATCCGGAGGAAGGCGGAAATCAGGGTATCTGATTATTCGGAATGTTATCCCTTTGAGTAAGGAGCCATGTGTCTGCTTGCTGGCATTTGGTAACGGATGGGAGGAGGTTAGTTACGTTTGGTACTTGAAAGATGGCATGGAAGCTTCGGAGAGAAATCAAAAAAGGAGGAAGTGTTGATGCAGGAGCAGGGAAAGGAATTTTTAGGCTGTGGTTGGAAATTCCCCATTGCGGTAGATTCGGCAACGGGAAGAATCCTTATGTCCAGTCAGGAGGAAAGCATACGGGAATCCATTTATATCATTGTCATGACCCGTCCGGGAGAGCGGATGATGCATCCGGACTTTGGTTGTCATATTTATGATTTCTTGTTTCAGCGTCCGGATTATCCTATCCGGGTGCGTATGGAGCATGCAGTGCGGGAGGCCCTGATTCGATGGGAACCCAGGATTCGGGATATACAGGTAAAGGCCGAAACCGGAGAAAGAGAAGGACAGGTGCTTCTTCAGGTGGATTATGTGGTGCGGGCTACCAATAATCCATATAATCTGGTATTTCCGTTTTATATGAATGAAGGCTTTGGAGAGGAATAGGAGGCGGCAGGATGGAATTGGAAGCACTTTTGCTGCAGAAGGAACCGGAACGGACGGATTTAAGCAGCGGTGGTATCGCAACCGGTATCGTAATTGAAAACTGGAATGAGGAAGCCAGGGGAATGGTTCTGGTGGAAATGAGTCTGGGAGAAGAAGGAAAGACCAATACGGCATGGCTCCCAGTGATGCAGCCCTACTGTGGAAATGGCTTTGGACAGTATTTCCTGCCGGAAATTGATAGTCAGGTGGTTCTGGGCTTTTTGGGCAGTGATGCGAATTGCCCGATTGTATTGGGGTGTCTCTGGAATGAGAGGGATGCACTGCCGGAGGAAACGGCGCGGGAGGATAATTCCTTAAAAAAGATACAGACCAAGGGAGGAAATCGGATTGAACTGGATGAAACAGAGGGAAAGGAACAAATCGGAATCTATACCAAAGGCGGTATCTCCCTGGTGTTACAGGATGAAAACCAGCTTGCCTCTATACAGGACGGTAATCAGACAACCATGCTGCAATTGGATATAAAGAATGGAGAAATCAAAATACTGGCAGAGAAGAGGCTGACCCTGTCTGTAGGTGGGGAAGCAATGCTCGTCATGGATGGCTCCCAAAAGAAGCTGACTCTCTCTGCCAATGCCATTCAGGTGGAAGGGAAGCAGAGTATAGAGCTAAAGACACAGAATCTGAAGCTCCAGGGAACTATGGCAGAACTGAAGGCACAGGGTTCTATGAAGGTGAATTCCGGTGGGATGCTGGAATTAAAGGGAGCTATGACAAAAATCAATTAATAGTTTTTGTATGGAATGCTGGATTATTTTGGAATGTTCACAGCCGGAAAGAATTTTGTAGCACGATATAAGTTTGTTTAGATAACACTAAATTATGAATGAAAGCCATTCATTTTATTCCCGCGAACAATGAGGAAAATAGCCATGCCTGCATGGATATTTGACTGGGCTTTAATAGACAAAGTGAAAAATAAGAAAGAGGAGAAAATCAAGATGGGATTTGCAGTATGCGGAGGTGCCATGTGCAGCTGCAGCTTTGGCATAGCACCCTCCAGTCTGATGATAACACCGGAAAATAAAACAGTATCTACCATGCCCTTAGCAACTATAATGGATTCTGTACCCATGAAGAATATTCTGCCCTTTGGCATGTGTTCCTCTATGGCAAATCCACAGGTGGCGGCAGCAACGGCAGCAGCATTGGGGGTTCTGACCCCCATGCCTTGTATCCCGGTGACAACATCTCCCTGGGTACCGGGAAGTCCTACGGTGCTGATTGCCAATCAGCCAGCCCTGAATCAGAATTGTAAGCTGTTCTGCAACTGGGGTGGGATTATCCAGATTAATAGTCCGGGGACTGGTACGATACAGGTGCCGTAGGAATGGCTCTAGCTACTATAAATTAGGGTTTAGCGTACTAACTTTGCTACCGCGGCTTCCCAAGGATAAATATCTCACGAAGACACGCTTTCGCTCCTGCCAGCACATAGCGGTACATAAGGGGTGAAAATACCACCCCTAAGTACCGATGTGCTTCTAAGGTCTTCTTTGAGATATTTATCCTCAGGAAGCCGCTGCCAGGTTTTGTACAGTTCCATAATTCAGCATTGATTTCAGATTCTGATTGTTCCAGTGTCAAAATCGGGATGTCATATCATAAAGCATCCGGATGGTGTATCTGATAGAAAATATGGGTTTCCTATGATATTCTTAACTATCCGGTTAAGTTTATGATTTATCTGGGTTCTGCATGTCCGGAAGGTATCTATATGGTCGCAAGCAGACCTTAGAAGCACGTTGGTACTTAGGGGTGGTATTTTTACCCCTTATGTACCATTACGTGCTGGCAGGAGCGAAAGCGTGTCTGCGGTGACCATATAGATACCGACGGACTCTAGCAGGAAACTGTGATAAACCTTAATTTATAAATACAATGCCTCTCTGGCAGAATGGACAAAATCGGAGGTTACCAGAAGTATGAGCAGGGTAGCAATCAAAAGTCCTAAGGTCTGGGGCATGGATGTAATCCAGTTATTGACCCAGCCATGCAGATATTTTACCAGAAGGATAGAGAAAAGTCCCCAGACAAAGGAGCAGGGCAGGCATATATGCCCGTTGAGATTGAAGGGAACTCCGCTATAATCCCAATAACGTGTATGAAATAAATATTCCAGCAGTACCCCGCCGAAGTATTCCAGCAAAGTGGCTCCCAGCATACCTAACAGGAAAATCAGCCAGATGTTTCCTTTGGCAGGTGTGGTAAACCATAGAATGATTAAGGCGCCAAAACCATAGATTGGCAGAAAGGGACTATGGAGAAAGCCGCGGTTTTCCCATTGACCGGTTCGGACAAATACATAGCAGGTCTCCCAAATCCATCCGATAAAGCAATAGAAAAAGAAGCAAAGACTCCATTTGATAAAAGGGTTTGAAATCATAAATAGTTGTACCTCCCAATAAGCTGCGGTTGTTCTGTCTGTCAGAATCAGGACAGCAAATAAACGCGAACATTCCCAAAGGTTCATGGACTGTAATTTACATCACAGTGAATAAGATTATTATGTCTGAATCAGCCCTTCATCATTCTGAAATCATAGTAAATTACCAAATATAAAAATAGGAAAATGTTTCAAAAAAAGTGAAGATAAAATGAAAATATATGGAAAATGAAAATGACACTATTTACAGTTCACCCTAAAATGGTATATTATTAAAAAAGTGTTACAAAAGTAAAAAGCAGGTAAGGGAGGCACAATCAGATGAAAAAAACGTGGAAACGATTATTTGCAATTGGTACGGCATTGGTTATGCTGGGTTCATTGCCGGGCATACCGGTATTTGCTGGAGGTGTGGAAGAGAATTCTGCCGGAATCATGGTTGCAGCCGGGGCAGAGGACACCACAGAAGGCTTGGAAGGTGTTCCGGAGACAGAAGGAAATACGGAGACTGTTTCAACAGAGACGGTTGCGCGTATTCTGGAGACAGAAGAAAATGCAGAGGTTTGTTCAACTGCGGTGACAGAAGAGGAGCCGGCAGCAGAGAATGATACGGAGGAACCGGATTTTGCAGCAGAGGAAGCATCCGTACCGGTGATTTTGAATTATGTCTATATTGAGAATACAGAAATTTCCCGGGGTGTAGAGCAAATCATTGCGGTGAATATAGAAGGACTGGAAGCATTTACTGAGCAGATACAGGGGATTCGGCTTGGTTA
The DNA here is from genome assembly GCA_023667695.1 of Clostridium sp. Taxonomy (GTDB): domain Bacteria; phylum Bacillota; class Clostridia; order Lachnospirales; family Lachnospiraceae; genus CAG-632. The sequence goes on from JAMOZY010000001.1 coordinate 160,465, forward strand.
TCAGATAAATGGAAGGGAAGAAACCATAGGGTATTCTGAGATAGATGAAAATCTGGTTGTTTTTCGCCAGGGCTTTGTGGAAATTGGAACCTATGAATTAGCGTATATGGAAATACAGGGACCGGAGCAGACAGACCGGGTTGTATTTGCTGATTGGGAGGTTTCTGCTTCCTTTTTAGTAGAGGAAGGAGAAGAAGGCTGGGACGAACCGATGGTGGTGGATGGAATGCCTCTTTCTGTTACCGGTGGTGATATGGCAGAGCTTATGACAGAGGTATTTCCGCAGAATGCAGGAGACGGCAAGGTAGTAGTGGTTCTGGACCCGGGGCATGACGGGAAGCATTGTGGTGCTGCGGGAAATGGGTTGCGGGAAGAGGAACTGACCTTAAGAATCGCACAGTACTGCAAGGAAGAATTGGAGCAATACCGGAATGTAACGGTATATATGACACGAAATGACGGCAGCTGCCCGGACCCTAGAGGTAATGGGTACTGTATGAAAACAAGATGCAATTATGCAGCCAGTGTAGGAGCTGATTTACTGGTCAGTATCCACATTGATGCAGGTTCTCTTACCAGAAGCGGAGCCATGGTAATTGTTGCAAAAAATGGAATTTATCGGGATGATTTAAGCACGAAGACTCATGCAGTAGGAGAAAAGATTTTAGAGGAACTGACCAAGCTCGGACTGGCATCCAGAGGCTTATATGTCCGGATGTCCGATTCACCGGATGAGGAATATCATTATCCCAATGGTGCGGTGGCGGACTGGTATGCCATTACCAGAGATAGTATTAAGGTAGGTGTTCCGGGCATTATTGTAGAGCATTGCTTTATTTCTAATCCGTCAGATGTAGCGAATTTCCTGAGCAGTGAAGAAAAGCTGAAGAATCTGGGTGTTGCGGACGCAACGGGAATTGCCCGGTACTTTAACTTAAGTAAGCGGTCAGCGGTGACAGAAGCTATGCTGGAGGATTCCACAGAATTATATACAGATACAGAGGAAAATATACCAGGCTTTGTGGCTTCCTTGTACCGAAGTGTATTGAATCGTACTCCAAGCCGTTCCGAGGTATCCTGGTGGGTGGCCAAGGTGGATAACGAAGGACTGACCGGACTGGCATTGACAAAGCATTTTGTGAATAGCCAGGAATTTCAAAATAAAGCGTATACAGATGAAGAGTATGTAGAAAAGCTGTATGAGATATTTTTAGGACGTCCTTCTGATACTTCTGGAAAATCATATTGGGTATCCCTTTTGAAGGCAGGGACTTCCAGAGTAAGAGTGGCAGAGATGATTGGAAACTGTCCGGAGTTTGAAATCGTCTGTGCAAGGTACGGCATAGCCCAGGGCAGTCATTCCATGGAATATGCAAAGCTGTATCCAAAGATTGTGGAGTTTACTACGAGATATTATAATGGTTTAATGAACCGGAAACCGGATAAAGAAGGATTGGAATACTGGACGAAATCCATAATTCTGGGCGAAAGAACCGCTGCAGATTTGACCAGAGGCTTTATTAACAGTCCGGAATTCCGGAATCAGAATATAAGCAAGGATGATTTTGTGGAGGGCTTGTATCAGATTTATTTGGGACGGCCTTCGGATCCAGAGGGCAAAGCATACTGGACAGGACGGTTAGGCACCATGAGCCAGCAGGAAAAGACGACGGTCATCCGTGGCTTTATCCGGTCAGAGGAATATCGGAATTACTGTGATTCCTATGGAATTACGGTGGGAGATTTTTAAATGTATCTCCTTTGGGTAGATTGGCTGATTGTTTCTAGGATTCTAGTCAGCCAGGTCCCAAAGGAGATGTTTTTGTTATTTGAAAAAAGTTTGCTTATTTGATTGTTATTCGTTTATGCCTATAATAATTAAACGCTATGAGGATAGTTGCATGGAGAAGAAGTTGTTTGTAGGGACGATTGGTTGTATGCTGTTTTTGACTGGCATATTAAGTCTGTTTCATTTGGGTAATCCGACAAAGCTGAATGGAAGCTATACCGAGTTTGAGAAACCGGATTTTCAGATATCGGAATGGATGGCAGGCGATTATCAGAAGGATATGGAGAATTACAGTTCCAGTAATTATGCAGGACACAATTTTAATGTCAGATTATATAATCAATTTCGATATTCTGCCTTTCATATGTCCGATTCTGTTGTAGTGGGACGGAATGGGGAGCTGTTTGAGGAGCCTTACATAATTGATGCTTTAGGTCTTCAAGGGTATGTAAGCATGTCTGATGAAGAAATTCAAACGATTGCCATGAAAATATATAATATTCAAGAAGAATCCCTTCGTCAGGGAAAAGCCTTTATCTTTGTATTCACGCCTGGTAAGGCGGATTTTGTACCTGAAAACATTCCAGTTCGGTACAGGGAAGCAGATTCCTATTATGGAGAAGACGAGAGAAATTATCGTCGTTTAATGCAGGCATTCGATGAATTAGGCGTAGTATATATTGACAGTACGGAAATTTTGCAGGAAAGTGAATTGGAAGTACCTGTTTTTTATAAAACAGGCACACATTGGACAAGGGCAGCAGCCCTTTACGTTATGACTGAAATAACTGCAAAATTAGATTCGGATTATGGTATCAAATTAAAAAATATTCAGGTATCTGAATACGAGACAGCACCGATTACATCAGCAGAACAGGATCAGGATTTATATCAATTGTTGAATGTATTCTGGGGAGAAACAGACGAGACATATTATTTTCCTGTTGAATCGACGATTAAAGATGATGGGTATGAAATGCCGAATATATTTATTCAGGGTGGCAGCTTTACGAATACATTATCTGAGATTGCCAGGGATAATTGGATTTTTTCAGAATGTAAAAGGGAATTTTATGCAATCAGTTTATTTGATTACAATCGAAAAATCAGATTTTCTACAGAGGATTTGAATTGTGATGAATTGAATACGGCTATTAATCAGGCGGATATTATATTACTGGAGAGTAATGTAGAGAATGTATATAATCTAATGCCTGAAATGTATGATGCGATTTATGGACATTTACTGGAGGGCATGAGAGAAGATGCTGTTATATTACCAGTTTCATTTGGTATTTATGGTGAAGAAAATGACGGAGAGAGCTTTCATTGGGCAGAGCCGGAAGTTCTTTATGAACTAAAGCCGGAAGAGAATTGGGAAGAAATTGTGATTCAATTAGAGCTGCCAATTGATACCCTCCATTCTATTTATGGGGATGATTTAACTGAAAAGCTGGAAATTTATATAAATGACAGATTTATTGGTGATTTTGATTACAGCCAGCCTGTTCTTGCTATACATCTGAACCGGCAGGAGCTGGGATTATCAGGGGAAGAGGAGCGGATTATGCTGGAAATCAACGCACCCTACTTCTTTCAGCCAAGTACGGTTCCGGGAGAAGGAGATACGAGAATGCTTGCCTATAAAATCCGATATATCGGAGGTGAAAAATAATGGTGTTCAGTTCAGCTGTTTTTTTGTTTTTCTTTCTTCCCATATCAATCTTAGGATATTTCATTATTCCACGCAGAGGTAAGAATATTTGGCTGCTATTGGTTTCTATCTTCTTTTATTCCTGGGGAGAACCCCGATATGTATTCTTAATGCTTTTATCTGTTTTTGTCAATTATATTTTTGGTATTTGTCTGGGAAGGACTGAGAATAAGAGGCTTCGAACGGGTTTATTCGTTGTAAGTATTGTCTATAATGTTGGAATATTAATTTGGTTTAAATACCTGAATTTTTTGATTGGGATTGTTGATTCTTTGTTTCATACAACGATATTGGAGAATAATACCCTGTCGGAGATTCGTATGCCAATCGGCATATCCTTCTTTACATTTCAGATTCTGTCGTATGTAATCGATGTATATCGGAAGCAGGTGGAACCCCAAAAGAATATTTTGAAGCTTGGATTATATATTGCAATGTTTCCTCAGTTGATTGCCGGGCCGATTGTTCGTTATATTGATGTGGCAAAGGAAATGGAGGAGCGGAAAACAACTTTTGAGGACATCTATCAGGGAACCATACGTTTTGTTTATGGATTTATGAAAAAGGTATTATTATCCAATACCTTGTCTCAGGTTGCAATCATGGCATTTGATGAAAAACTGGCACAGAATTCCATGGCTATGGCATGGATGGGAATGATTAGCTATACGCTGCAGATATATTTTGATTTCAGTGGATATTCAGATATGGCAATCGGACTTGGCAGGATTTTTGGATTTCATTTCCTTGAAAATTTTCAATATCCCTATAGTTCAACCAGTGTAAAAGAATTTTGGCGCAGATGGCATATCTCGCTTTCTTCCTGGTTTCGTGACTATATTTACATCCCTTTGGGAGGAAGCAGAAGCGGTACGGCAAGAACTTATCGGAATTTATTCCTTATATTTTTACTGACAGGCTTATGGCATGGAGCAAGCTTTAATTTTATTATATGGGGCTTGTGGCATGGATTCTTTTTGGTTTTAGAACGTTGGAAGCTGGGAAAAGCTTTAGAAAAAATACCGCCTGTATTTTTACATATCTATACCTGGCTTGTGGTAATGATTGGATGGGTGTTTTTTCGGGCGGAAACACTGCCGGATGCATGGCAGTATTGTTGCCAGCTGGTTAATGTAACCGCTTGGAATTTTTCGACTGTTTTTGCAAATTTCAACGGAGAGCTGATTGCAGCAATTTGTCTGGGATTCTTGTTTTGCACGCCAGTTCCCTATCAATGGATAACTAAAATTACAGAATCTGGAAAAAATGCAAGAGTTTACAGAGTGTTTTATTTGGTATTGCTTATGGTTGGATTCTGGGGCGCGGTTTGCTATATGACCGGTTCTGGATTTAATCCCTTTATTTATTTTCGATTCTAGATGCTGTGTTAGAATCGAATGGCAGCGAGTATGATATGGCGATGGCATTGAGATAATGGAATGATGTCGTCAGTTTACTTTCTCAGGAATAGATGATATAATGCATGATAATTTAGATGTTGGAAATATAGGATAACAGGAGAAGCTTATGAATACGACCTATGAAGCGTTATACGATATTGTGGAACAACGCCTGCAGGATGTTGACAGGCCTATGCCATGCTCCAGGCAGGCCTTTCTTTTTGCGGCAGGGATGAAGCCGGGGGAATGTGATGGCAGGCAGTTGGCGGTTATGGAAAATGAAGAATTCTTCCAGTCGGTTTATTTAGGTTTGTTTAACCGACTGCCGGATTCGGGGGCAAAGCTGGTATGGGAGGAAAAAATGAAGTTGAATTCTACTCAATTTAGAGAAACAGTATTGGATGCACTGCTATGCTCGCCAGAGGCTGTTACAAAGAGTTCCTGTCTGATGAATAATCAGCTGGTACCGGTGAAGCAGCGGCCATTAACTGTATTAGACAATTATATGTTGCGTAAGAATGGTGAACCGGCGGCCCCTGTAAAAGCGGGCTGGAAGGATTATTTATATAAGCTGTACATCCGATTTCCACTTCCGCTGCGGAAATTAGCTCGAAAAATATTAAGAAGGGATTAAGCATATGAAAATCTATATTGATGTAACGAATCTGTTAAAGGTTTCATTTCTGACCGGAATCCAGCGTGTTGTCCGGGAGGTTGTCCTGCGGCTGCTGCGGCAGGAGAAACAGGAAATTGTCTTGCTGAGCTATAACGAGGGATATCATCTGTACCAAAAAGCAGATACCGAACGGTTTTATTCTTATTTTGACCAGGGGCTGGGAGAACGACAGGAAATCCTAACAGCGGAAGCAGTACGGATGGATGATTTCCGGCCCAATGACATTTTCTTTGATATTGACAGCGCTTGGAATCTTCCTCTTCGCAGAAGTGTATTATTGCCCCGGTTGAAGGCAAATGGTGTGAAGCTGGCGGTGTATGTATATGATGTGATTCCCATTACCCATCCCCAGTTCTGCCATGAGGAAACGCTGAATAATTTTATGAATTATATTGGTTCCTATCTTCAATATGCAGATGTTATCATTGCCTCTGCCCAGAGTACCCTGGATGCTATCGATGCATTACTTGGGCAATTACAGCTTCCGGCGATTCCCGGCTTTGTATCCTGGCTGGGGTCAGATTTTAATGTACAGGAAACGGAAGCAGAGGCAATCAGCCCGGAGGCGGAACAGGCAGCTGCAGCTGGTCCTTACATTCTGATGGTGGGAACCATTGAACCCCGTAAAAACCATGCCCTGCTGTTGGATGCCTTTGATAATCAATTGTTTGCCCAGGGGATGAATCTGGTGTTTGTGGGAAGGACCGGATGGAATGTAGAAGCATTACAGAACCGGATTGAAAAGCATCCCAAGCTGGGAAAGCAGTTTTTTCATTTAAAGGGGATGAATGACGCGGCTATTGACTATCTGTACCGGAATGCTTATTGTGTTGCATTTCCTACGTTTAATGAAGGCTTCGGACTGCCGATTATTGAGGCGTTTCAAAGGGGTACGCCAGTTCTTGCGTCTGATATTCCGATTCTGCGGGAGGTAGGAGGTAGCTATTGTGCCTATTTTGACTGTAATTCCTGGAAGAGCTTTGCCGAAACGGTTCGAAGCTGGATGGAGCAGCCGGAGCAGTACAAGCAGTATAAAGAACAGATTCAGCACTATGTACCGGTGACATGGGATCAGGTTGTGGATAATATTTGGAATGCACTGGATTCCCTGATTACCCCCTATCCATATATCGTTCCGGAAGGAGTAAGGCAGATGGTGTATCTGACTGCACGAATGGAGGCTTTATTAGCAACCCTGCCCTTTGTGGAGCATTTTATGCCGTTTATTGAAGAATTTGTTTTGTGCTGTCCGGATTCTATGGTGGAGCAGATGGAGAAGAATTATACCGGACGCTGTCAGATTCGATATATTACAGATTCTGAATTGCTGAATGGAAAAAAACTGCCGGAGGATCATACGCCTCGGAATTTCTTTTTGCGCTGCCTTGCCATGGAACGGGAGGAATTAGAGGATGTATTTATTATGGCAGATGATGATTATCGTCCCCTGGTTCCGATTACTCAGGAGGTATTTCTAAAGGACGGGAAATATCAGGGCTATTATTTTTATCATTTCGAGGACTGGAAGGGCGCGCAGACGGCACTGACTTCCTTTGACCATGGCATGCACCGGACAAGAGATTTTTTAAAGGAGCATGGATATTCTACCTGGATGTACGAGGCACATATGCCTCAGATTATTGACCGCCGGGTATTTCTGGAACTGCTGGAGCAGCATCCGGGCATTGAAGAGAAGGGGCTGACTGAATGGAGTGTATATTTTAATTTTCTGAACACCCGGTACGGAGGACAGGTTCAGAACCATCCGTTTTTGACGATGACCTGGCCTGGTTCGGTTTCGGATTGGGATTGGAAGGTGTTTCCAGAGCGGATATTGTTTGAAAATTATTATGAGGAACTATATGAACCGGGAGAACTATTTGAAGGATTTTCAAAGACCTATTATGATGGAATTGAGCAGGAAAGTCTGGATAAAGTCGTACGCTTTTTGAATTATCAGGCGGAGCATAACCAGGCAAGAGTTATGTTTCAGGCATATCGTGCAAATTATAAAATGCTGTATGGAGAGCTTCCGATGTTTTTGCTTCGCATATTGGGAGAAGATTGTGAGATTGTATTACCGGAATATGTGGCGGTTGGGGAAACCAATTTTACGCGGATTCCGTTTTTGGTTGAGCATTCAGCGGATGCAGATGATACATTTTTGTTATCCTACGCATTTTTGGATTTTCAGGGAAACCGGATACTGGAGGGAAGGCAGATGGAGCTGTCCCTGCCTCAGGAAGTGATAGAGGTTCCGGTGAAGGGGACTTTTGGCGGATTGAAGGTAATACTGGAAATCAGTATGAATTATCGAAACAAGGACTATAAGGCATATACGAAGCTTTGTGTTATGCGGAAGGGTGTATGATTATGAAGGAAAAGAAAACACGGATTCTGCTTCCGATAGCAGAATATGGCTTGCTTGTATTGCTTGTTTTGCTTTTTATGGTTCAGATTTTTAAACTGGGGGCTGTCCGTCTGGCAGACTATCCGATTTCTTATGAGATTGGAGATACCATAACCGGACTGGCAACTGTAAAATCCATGGCGGATAACGGCTGGATTTATGAAAATCCTTTTTTAGGCGCTCCCTATGGAAGCAATAGCTATGATGCAACCACCATGGACATTTTTCTCAATGCCATGGAGCAGCTGCTTGTGTGGCTGACCGGAAACTGGATTCTTTCCTATAATTTGTTTTATCTTAGCGGCTACCTGCTGGCGGCTCTTACCGCATATTATGCCTTGAAGCAATTAAAGATACCGGTATGGATTGCCCTTCCAACCTCCGTATTATATACCTTTCTGCCCTATCATCAGCAGCGGGGAACCGGACATTTATTTTTGGGGATGTATTTCATGGTGCCGATTATGGTGCTGTATCTGTACCGGCTCATGAATGGAGAATTGATTTTCCATAAGGGAGATAGGGGGTGGGTGACGCCTTCGAACGTACTGCGCTTTCTTGCGTTAATGATTATGGCATTGACTGGTATTTATTATGCGTTTTTTACCTGCTTCTTTTTCTGTGTCGTTATTCTCTATACCATATTGAACAAGGAGGATTGGAAGCGGGTCAGACAAGCGGCGGCTGGTATTGGGATTATTGTTGGGACATTGTTGGTTTCCGCTCTGCCGAATCTGATTTACTGGCTCAATCATGGGAAGCCGGAGGCCATTTCCAAGGGAGGCGAAGGAGCAGAGCTGTATGCTTTAAAAATCATTCAGCTATTGCTTCCCCGGCAGGGGCATCGCAGAGAGCTGTTCCTGCGGCTGCGGAATCTGTATGATAGCGCCTATCCCCTGGCAAATGAAAATGGAATGTCCTCGTTAGGTATCTTTATGGCGGCAGGCTTTGTGATTTTGTGCCTGGTTTTGTTTATGAGAAAACGGGCGTTGAAGCAGTCCAATCTTCAGACCGGTTCTATTCTGAATTTGGCGGCTGTTCTTTTTGGAACGGTAGGAGGCTATGCAGTGGCGCTGTCCTTTTTTACAGGCGCTATCCGTTGTTATAACCGGTTATCCATTTTTATCGCCATGTTTTCCTTAATTGCTATGGATTGTGTTCTGCAATTGGCATACGAGAAGTGGTTTCAAAGGAAGTGGCTTCGGGTTGGTTTTGGCATTGGCATGTTCTGCATTATGCTATGCGGTATCTATGACCAGACAATTCCGATCAATCCGGATATATATACCAATTATGCAAGAAGCTTTGATGCAGATGCTGCTTTTGTGCAGGCCATAGAAGCGGTAGAGGAAGAACAGGCAATGATTTACCAGATGCCATATATGCGTTATCCGGAAAACGGAGGCATTCATAATATGACGGATTATGCCCATATGTTTGGATATCTCCACTCAGATACGCTGCGCTGGTCCTATGGCGCTTCCGCCGGAAGAGAAGGGGACCAATGGATGTGCGCCGTGAATGACCTGCCTCTGCAGGAGCAGATTACAGCTATCCGGGAAGCAGGCTTTGCAGGAATCTATATCGATTGGAATGCCTATCTGGAGGACGAACGGATTGCAATAGAAGATATTTTATCGGATACTGTAAATGCAAACCCAATTGTAAATGCAGATGGCACAAAGGCGTATTATAGTTTTGGCAAAAAATAACAATTCAGAGAAAATTTTTCGTATTGCTTTCCTTGTGGATTAGGGCATATAATGAATGAATAATAGAAAGGAAGAGTACCAATGAGAAAAAGATATTATCGTTTCCTTGCCGGAATTCTGACTACCACTATGTTAGTTGGAACCGTTGGAATGTCAAATGTAAAAGCACAGAATTTGTCCGGGGATGCCAAGGCACTGGCACAGTCACAGGCAGTGGAGGAACTGCTGCATCAGGACCAGGAGCCGGATGAAGCAGCAGCAAAGCAGGTAAAGGCAATTTTATATGGTTGTACGGAATATGGGCTTCGGGCAGAACCCAATGTCATGGAGGAACTGGTAACTCTTTATTCCGGACATCAGATGGTAATCAAGACTCTTGTAGCTGCAGAGGATGGAAGCTACTGGTATGAAGTAGAGGCAAGCGTCTCCGGAACGGTTTATTGTGGATATGTTCCAGCCGAGTATGTATTATGTAACGCAGTGGATAATCTGGACACCATAGGATATGAAAATCGTGGAGGAGTCCCTTTTGCATTAACAGCAGAGGAAGGGGAGAACCCAGAGGAATCTATAGAAAAGGAAGGATTAGAAGAACAGCCGGAGCTGGTTCTGGAGCTTGACAGCGTAGCCCGGCTGGCAGCAGATGATTTTGAGGCCTCTATTGCAGGATTTCCGGAAAGCTATAAGGCTAGTCTGCGGACGCTGCATGCCGCCCATCCAAACTGGGTCTTTGTTCCACAGATTACCAACATTGACTGGAATGTCTTTATTGAAGCAGAGATGTCTCCGGAGCGGAGCCTGGTGCCAAGAAGTATGGAGGATGCCTATAAAGGAAAGCAGTCCTGGGCCTATCAGAATGGGGATTATGTAGGATTAAGTGGGTATAATTGGGTACAGGCATCGCAGGAGGCGGTAGAATATTATGCGGACCCAAGAAATGGATTAACAGAGGACCGGGTCTTTCAGTTTGAGCTGCTGACCCATAACGAGGCTTATCAGACAGAAGCCGGTGTGGAAGCGATTATTAACGGAACCTTTATGTCTCATGCCGTAATGTCAGATGATGTGATTACCTATGCACAGGCCTTTTGCCGGGTAGGCAGGGAGGCAAATGTCAGTCCATATATGCTGGCTGCCAGAGTGCGTCAGGAGCAGGGAGCAGGTACTTCTCCGTTGATTTCCGGTCTTTATCCGGGATATGAAAATCTTTATAATTTTTTTAATATTGGTGCTTATGGCAGTACAGAAACAGAGATTTGGGTAAACGGACTGACCCGTGCCAGACAGGAAGGCTGGACGAATCGTTTTAGCAGTATTGCTGGTGGTGCCAGTATCTTGAGTGGAAACTATATTTCAAAGGGACAGGATACCCTGTATTTGCAGAAGTTTGATGTGGATGCTTCCTACTACGGGTTGTTTTCCCACCAGTACATGCAGAATATCCTGGGGGCATATAACGAAGGATATACCGCCTATAAGGCATATTCCAACATTGGCATTCTGGATAATTCCTTTGTATTTAAGATACCGGTATATCAGAATATGCCGATTAATCCGGTGCCTCAGCCAGGGGGAACGAAGTATGATGAAGCGGCAATTAAGGAGTTTATCAGCCGCTTGTACCAGAATATTCTGGGACGGGAAGCAGATGAAAGCGGAATGTATTTCTGGTATAACCGGTTAACCGTTGACGGTGCAACCGCGGCTTCTGTGACTGCTAACTTTGTATTCAGCAAGGAGTTTGAAAATCAGAATGTATCCGATGATGTGTTTGTAGAGCGTATGTATCTGACGATGCTGAACCGCGGCTCGGATCCATCCGGAAAGACCTATTGGCTGGATACCCTGAATTCCGGTTTTTCCAGACGATATGTATTGGCAAAGTTCGTTTCTTCTCAGGAATTTACCAATATCTGTAAGTCTTATGGGGTCGTAAAGGGGGCAGTGGATTTAAGAGAGGCAAGGGATAAGTATCCGGGCATTACAGGCTTTGTTACCAGGTTATATCAGACGGCATTACAGCGAAAACCGGAAGTAGACGGCTTGAACTATTGGGTGCAGTGTATTGGTACAAAGCAAAAGACCCCGTATTTTGCTTCGGAACAGATTGTTCGTTCTCAGGAGTTTAAGCTCCATAATTATACCGATGATGAATATGTGATGATGCTGTATCGGATATTTTTTGACCGGGAGCCGGATTGGGATGGAAAGCAGTACTGGCTGAACCGTTTATCTACGGGTACCAGTCGTGAGGCTGTGTTACGGTATTTTGCGTATTCGGAAGAATTTAAGAAGATTGCAGCTGGTTATGGACTATAAGTAAGGCGGAAGAATGGGATTGGATAAAGGGCTCTATGGGGAATAAAAAAGAAAAAGATGCTTTTATATCGGACAGGCAGTTCAGGAATATTGCGGTTTTTATTGCAATATTCCTGTTTTACGTGTTTTATTTTCGTGTAATCTGTAACAGCGGTCTGTCTGCGGATGATATGTGGAACAGTAATATTCAGGCGGCTCCTTATCTGAACGGACCTTCTGCCTGGGCAGTTATGTGGAATCAGATGCTGACTTGGCTGAAGCTGGGACGGGTGTTCCCCTTTTCTAATTATGCAGCCTTGCTATTTACCTTCATCTCGTCTGTGCCGGTATATAAAGCATGTATTGTCGGAATGATAATGATAAATGCTTTTGTTTGTGGCGCGTGTATAAAAATAATTTCAAAATCAGAGCCGGTACGGCTCATGTTTCTTCTGGTCTTTCCGTTGTTTCTTCAGTTGACGCCGGAATTTGATAGTGGACTTTACTGCTACCATATGCTGATTCAGATGGTAGTGCTGTGGTGCTTTCTGTCCCTTTGGTGCATTCTGCGGTATATGGAATGTTCCAAGAGGCGGTATGCGGCAGGAAGTGCTGTTTTTTTCTTTCTGGCCCTTGGAACCTATGAGGTGTCATTTGTTTTTCTGCTTGCATTGTTGTGGGTGGTATGGGCGATACAGAAAAACTGGAAGTCTGTCCTGAAGATATGTCTGCCGGATTTGCTGGTGTTTCTGAGTATGGGACTGGCGAATCTGGGTGCAAGAATGTTTTTGCAGGAAGGCGCTTATCAGGGGATTTCCGTAAGCCTTTCTGTGAAGGCGGTTTTGGTTACCTTTTTGAAGCAATGCTCCACCTGTTTTCCGATTGGACGCTATATTTGCTCCGGTTTGAAGTATTGTGACCCCTATACAGATGTTTATCCCTATTCTTTATCCGGAATTTTTTCGCAAATCCGTATCTGGGATGTTCTTGCCCTTTTGTTGTTTCTGGGTATTTTTATTGTGGCAGCAGGAATGTGGGGCAAAGAGAAAGGAACTATAGGAACAAAGGAAGGGGAAAGGCTTCCTTCCGGTACGGAAGGGATACCATATGAATGGACCTTGATTGGCTTGGGGCTGATTGTATTTTTGTTTCCGGGTCTGTTGATTGCTGTATCAGCAAAATATCAACAGATTCTGGGCTGGTGCAGCGGGCATCTTCCGGCTTATATGCAGAGTATCGGATTGGCGGTTGCAGTGACAGGCTGGTATGCATGGTTTAGGAAGCGTACATGGAAGCAGGCTGTAAAGCAGATAATTTCCGGTGGATGCATCTGTGCTGCCGGTATCATTATTATACTGAATCTGGTCAGCGGCCGGGCTGGCGTGGAATATATGAACCGCTTTCGGAAGTATCCCCAGGAGAATATTACAGCGGCAGCCAATGCTGGTTTTTTTGACGAAATCACAGGGGATGATACTAAGATTTTGTTTGGCACCACATCTTATATTTACGACCAAAGCTGCAGCGGAGAGTTTTATAGCAAATTAACATCCTCCTATATCCATGCCATTCCCCGCAATGAAATGGTGGCTCAATGTATAGAAGCACAGGGTGTCCTGAATCTATATGAGATTGGTGAGTGGCAGGAACAGGCATATTACGGCGTATTTAATATGGCGGAATCGAATTCCGGCGCATTGATTATGGGAAAATGCGTCCGGCTGGAATTAAATGAGGGTGGAACGGATTTTCAGCATGTGTGGGTTCAAAATCCCAGAGTATTCTTACAAGGAGAAGCAGCCATCGGCACTCCGGAGGATTGGGAGCTTGTGGCGCAGGACAGGGATTATGCTATTTATCGCATAGAAGGCACGTATGATATTATGCAGGAAGCAGAGTATTATAAAAATGAAGCCGGGACAGGGGTCCTATACCGAGAGTAAAGGGAATGAGAACTGTCACAGCCAATTCTTAAGATTATCTTTAGATATTATAGAAATAAGAAATCCTGGTTTACAGAAAATTCCAGATAGTGTAAAATGCTTAATAAGTGTGGGCAGATGCTTGCATGAAGTTGTTAACAATATAAATAGACGAAAAGCAGGAGGAACTCATATGAAGGTTGTATTACTTGCCGGCGGATTCGGTACCCGAATCAGTGAGGAAAGTTATTTGAAGCCCAAGCCAATGGTAGAGATTGGCGGCAAGCCGATTCTCTGGCATATTATGAAGTATTATTCATCCTTTGGATATAATGAATTTATCATCTGCTGTGGGTACAAGCAGCATGTGATTAAAGAATGGTTTGCAGATTATTATCTTCATACCAGTGACATTACCTTTGATTTTACGAAAAATGGCGCGATGGAGGTTCATAAGTCCTATACCGACCCATGGAAGGTAACCCTGGTGGATACCGGACTGAATACCATGACCGGCGGAAGAGTGAAACGGATTCAAAAGTATGTGGGAAAGGAGCCATTTATGTTGACCTATGGGGATGGCGTGACCAATGTAGATATTGATGCATTGGTGAAGTTCCATAAGTCCCATGGAAAAATTGCTACCATGACGGCTGTCAATGTAGGGCAGCAGTTTGGGGTTCTGGATATTGATGCAACTGGAACCATTCATAAGTTCCGGGAGAAGCAGGACCGGGACGGCAGTGTGATTAATGGAGGCTATATGGTGTTGAATCCGGAGGTATTTGATTATATTGAAGGAGACAGTACGGTATTTGAGAAGGCTCCGTTGGAAAAGCTGGCGGCAGAAGGGCAGTTGAAGGCGTATTCCCATGACGGATTCTGGAAATGTATGGACACCACCAGAGATAAGAACCAGCTGGAAGAAATGCTGGAGCAGAATATGGCGCCTTGGAAGGTCTGGGAGGATTAAGGGATATGGATTTGAGTTTTTATAAAGGAAAACGGGTATTATTAACCGGACATACGGGTTTTAAGGGTTCCTGGATGAGCCGGGTATTGGTGAATGCAGGAGCGGTGCTGACGGGCTATTCCCTGGAACCGCCCACCAGTCCCGACCTGTTCTCCATGTGTGATGTGGAAGATAAGATGGATTCCGTTATTGGCGACATTCGGGATTTGGAGAAGTTAAAGGGCGTATTTGCCAAGGTACAGCCGGAAATCGTCATTCATATGGCAGCACAGCCCATTGTACGGGATTCTTATAAGAATCCGGTATATACCTATGAAACCAATGTCATGGGTACGGTCAATATCCTGGAATGCATTCGATTGAATGATTGTGTAAGGTCCTTTGTGAATGTTACAACGGATAAGGTATATAAGAATAATGAATGGGCCTGGGGCTATCGGGAAAATGAACCCTTGGACGGGTATGACCCCTATTCCAATAGTAAGTCCTGTTCCGAATTGGTGACCCACAGCTATAAAAGCTCCTTCTTTTCAGATGGACGGGTAGCGGTTTCTACCTCCAGAGCCGGTAATGTCATCGGCGGAGGTGATTTTGCCAATGACCGTATTATACCGGATTGTATCCGGGCAGCAGAAAAAAAGGAAGCCATTATTGTGCGGAATCCCCATTCCACCCGGCCATACCAGCATGTATTGGAGCCGGTTATGGCGTATCTGATGATTGCTCAGAAGCAGTATGAGGATGGAAGCTATGCGGATTATTACAATGTAGGACCGGATGATATGGACTGTGTGACGACCGGTGATATTGTAGATATGTTCTGTGCAAAATGGGGCGAAGGCATGCACTGGCTCAACCAGTATGACGGCGGCCCGCATGAGGCCAATTTCCTGAAGCTGGATTGTTCTAAGCTGAAAACAACCTTTCAGTGGAAACCGCGGTGGAATGTATCAGAAGCATTGGATCAGGTCGTGGAATGGACGAAGGTATATTTTGCAAAGGGTGATATTCCGGCAATTATGGACAAGCAGATTGAACGGTATCTGCATGGGGAAGCTGTTGAATGAGAGTGGCGGAACGGTTTAATTTTGAAGCCGACAAGAGAAGAAATGATATGAAAAGGAGATAAGTGATGTTTGAAAATATGACAGAAGCTCAGGCAAAGGAGCAGATTTTGGATATGGTTGCAAAGTATTGTGATACCTATCACAATCAAAAAGCCCCCTTTCAGGAAGGAGACCGGATTCCATATGCATCCCGGGTTTACGGGCATGAAGAAATGTGTAATCTGGTAGACAGTGCCTTAGAATTCTGGCTGACGGCCGGACGGTATACGGATGAATTTGAAAAGAAGTTTGCAGAGTATCTGGGAGTGAAGTATTGTTCATTAGTCAATTCCGGTTCTTCTGCAAACTTAAATGCGTTTATGGCATTGACTTCGCCCTTATTGGGGGAACGTGCCATTCAGCGGGGAGATGAGGTAATCACTGTAGCGGCCGGATTCCCGACTACTGTGGCTCCGGTTATCCAGTACGGTGCAATTCCGGTATTCGTGGATGTTACCATTCCCCAGTATAATATTGATGTAACGATGCTGGAGGAGGCTTGTTCCGATAAGACAAAGGCTGTAATGATTGCCCATACCTTAGGGAATCCCTTTGACCTGAAAGCGGTCAAGGACTTCTGTGACCGGCATAATCTGTGGCTGGTAGAGGATAATTGCGACGCATTAGGCTCTAAGTATATCATAGACGGAGAAGAGAGGTTTACCGGAACCATTGGCGATATCGGAACCTCCAGCTTTTATCCGCCTCATCATATGACCATGGGTGAGGGTGGCGCTGTGTATACCAACAATCCATTATTAAATAAGTGCATCCGTTCCTTCCGGGACTGGGGACGGGACTGTGTCTGTCCTTCCGGACATGATAATCTGTGTGGACATCGGTTTGACAAGCAGTATGGAGAATTACCCTTAGGATACGACCACAAGTATGTATATTCTCACTTTGGTTATAACCTGAAGGCAACGGATATGCAGGCGGCGATAGGTTGTGCGCAGATTGTGAAGTTCCCGGGCTTTGTGGAACGCCGTCGTCACAATTTTGACCGTTTAAAGGCTGCTTTGGCAGGAACGGAGGACAAGCTGATTTTACCGGAACCATGTGAGAATTCCATTCCAAGCTGGTTTGGTTTTCTGATTACCTGTAAGGAAGGTACGGACCGGAACCAGGTGGTACAGTATGTAGAAAATCATGGTGTGCAGACCCGTATGCTGTTTGCTGGCAATCTGACCAAGCATCCATGCTTTGATACCATGCGTCAGACCGGAGAAGGCTACCGGGTGGCAGGCGGGCTGACGAATACAGACCGGATTATGAACGAGACCTTCTGGGTCGGTGTATATCCCGGTATGACGGATGGGATGATTGATTATATGGCAAAGACCATCCGGGAAGCCATTCAGTAAAAGAAGGTGCCGGATAAAGGAAATAGAAGGTTAGGAAAAGATGAGTGTTATAGCAGAAAAACAGGAACAGATGGAACCAACGGACCGTGTGCAGAAGAAAACAGAAGGAAAAAAGGGACTGGCAGCCTTATGGCAGTTTATTAAGTTTGGCCTGGTGGGTGTGTCCAATACCGTAGTATCTTATGTCACATATTCCATTTGCTATTATGCATTTCATACCAATGAGCATGTTGCAAATATTGTTGGATTTATTATTAGCGTACTAAATGCGTACATCTGGCAGAGTAAATTTGTATTCAAGGAAACCGAGGGAGGAGAACACCGGGTATGGTGGCAGGTATTGATTAAGACCTATATATCCTATGCTTTTTCCGGCTTATTCTTAACGGAGCTGCTTTTGCTGCTGTGGCTGAATGTGCTGCATATCGAGCAGTATCTAGAGCCGGTTGTGGGGTGGATTGCCGGATTTGGACTTTCCATGACTGCAAGGGATGTGGCAGTTTCCCTGGCTCCATTCCTGAATATGGTGGTAACCATACCGATTAATTTCTGTATTAATAAATTCTGGGCCTATCGGCAGAAGAATAAGAAAAGTGAGGTGGCGTGAAAATGGGCGAGATTAAATTATTGGATTGTACCCTGCGGGACGGAGGATATGTAAATGATTGGGAATTCGGGCATAACAATCTGGTCAGTATCTTTGAACGGATGGTAGGAGCCGGCGTAGATATTATTGAAGTTGGTTTTTTAGATGAACGCCGGACCTTTGACATAAACCGGAGTATTATGCCGGATTCTTCTGCTGTGGAAAAAATCTATGGCAGTCTGGACCGAAAGCAGGCATTGGTTGTGGGTATGATTGATTATGGTACCTGTGGTATTGAGCATATTCAGCCATGCTCAGATTCTTATCTGGATGGCATCCGTGTGATTTTCAAGAAGCATATCCGCTGGCAGGCCATTGATTTCTGCCGACAGCTAAAGGAATTGGGCTACAAGGTATTTGTACAACTGGTTTCCATTACCAGCTATGAGGATGAGGAGTTGATGGATTTAATTCGGCTGGCGAATGATTTGGAGCCTTATGCAGTTTCTATGGTGGATACCTATGGATTGATGCATCAGGAGAATTTGATGCATTATTATAAATTGTTAAATGCGCATTTAAAACCGAGCATCGGTGTGGGGTATCATTCGCATAATAATTTCCAGATGGCCTATGCAAATTGCATTGAAATGCTGTCCCATGAGACGGAGCGTATGGTGCTGGTGGACGGTACCATCTATGGCATGGGAAAAAGTGCGGGGAATGCACCCCTTGAATTGCTTGCCATGCATCTGAACGACCGTTATGGCAAAAGCTATGATATCAGTCAGATACTGGAGGCAGTGGATGCAAATGTAATGCCAATCTATAAGATGACGCCTTGGGGATATAATATGTTTTTCTTTATTGCAGCATCCAATGACTGTCATCCCAATTATGTATCTTATTTGATGGATAAGCGGACCCTCTCTGTGAAGTCGATAAATGAAATCCTGAGCAAGCTGGAGGGAGAGAAGCAGCTGATGTATGACCAGAAGCTGATTGAAGAGTTATATCTGGATTATCAGAATATAGTTGTCAATGATGAAAAGGATATGGAAGCGTTAACCGGCCAGTTCCGGAACCGGAATGTGTTATTACTGGGACCGGGTCTGAATGTACAGAAGCAATTGGATAAAATCAGGGCGTATGTGGAAAAAGAAAATCCAATCATTGTTTCTGTTAATTTTATTTCCGGCGAATTGGACAGCGATTATGTCTTTTTAAGCAATTCCAAGCGGTATGTTCAGCTGGCGACCGCCTTATCCCAAAATCCGGCTCTAAAGGTAATCGCTACCTCCAATGTGACAAAGACCGATGGAAGCTTTGATTATACCCTGCAATACAGTTCTCTGCTGGATCAGGAAGCAGATGGCGTCTGCATGGATAATTCCTTTGTGATGCTGTTAAAGGTAATGAAACGGATTGGGGTAACGGAAGTGGCACTCGGCGGATTTGACGGTTATATTGGAGATAAGAAGCAGAATTATATCAATGCTTATATGGAGTATAATTTCAATAAAGCGCAGGCGGAAAAGCTGAATCAGTATGTTTCCGGCGTTTTGCAGGAGCTGCGGAAGGATATTACCATGCATTTTATCACGGATTCTCAGTATACCGATGAATGAAACAGGATGATAAGCGGACAGGAGTAGTGGATGATGAAAAAATATGAAATCGCTGTCTTTGATTTGGACGGCACCTTATTGGATACCAGAGAGGGTGTATTGGCTTCCGCAGAGTATACGATTCGTAAATTCGGCTATCCCATGCCGGAGCCGGAGGTACTGCGGAGCTTTATTGGTCCGCCGATACAGGATTCCTTTGCAAGAACCTATCATCTGGAGAAAGCGCAGGCGGATGCCATGGCAGCAGAGTTCCGCCTGAATTATAAGGATGAGAATCTGCTAAAGGCTAAGCCCTATGAAGGCATCTATGAGCTGATGGAGGAGCTGGTAAAGCGTGGCGTCCGGATTGCAGTAGCAACCTATAAGCGTCAGGATTATACAGAACGGATTTTAAAGCATTTTGGATTTGACCGGTATTCTGATATTTTATATGGCTCTGACTTTGAAGGAAAGCTAAAGAAAGTGGATATCATTCAGAAATGCATGAAGGACCTGGGCTCTACCGATTACAGGAATGCAGTTATGATTGGTGACAGCTGGCATGACGCCAATGGAGCTGAGCAGATTGGGGTGGATTTTATAGGCGTTACATACGGATTTGACTTTCGAACGGAGGAAGATGTACGAAAATGCACCAGCATCGGAAGTGCCGATACGCCATTGGAACTATTAAAGTACTTTGATTAAGGGATTTGGTTTTCTGCATTTAGAGGAGGCGGATAGAGATGAAGATGAAAGTTGCACAGTATATTGCTGATTTTCTGGTAAAGCAGGGGGTTACGGATGTATTTACGGTAACTGGCGGAGGCGCTATGCATTTAAATGATGCATTGGGACATAAGGAAGGCCTTCACAGCACCTATAACCACCATGAACAGGCATGCTCCATTGCAGCAGAAGGCTATGCCAGGGCTACCGGAAGGGTAGCGGCAGTATGTGTGACCAGCGGGCCGGGAGGAACCAATGCCATTACTGGTGTGCTGGGAGGCTGGCAGGATTCCATTCCAATGTTTATTCTTTCCGGACAGGTAAAGCGGGAAACCACTACCTGGTCTACGGATGTACCGCTTCGTCAGCTGGGGGACCAGGAATTTCAGATTGTCGATACAGTAAAGACGATGACAAAATATGCAGTTATGGTTACGGAACCGAATGAAATCCGGTATCACTTGGAAAAGGCATGGTATTTATGCCTGAATGGAAGAAAGGGTCCGGTATGGCTGGATATTCCTTTGGATGTACAGGCAGCGCCCATCGAAACGGAGGAACTGAAGGGATTTGATGCATCCGAACTGGAACAACCGGAAAATCCGGTATATAATACAGCCTTAACCAAAGAAATCATAAGCCGGATTCAGGCTGCCAAGCGTCCGGTTGTTTTTGCCGGAACTGGCATCCGCTTAGGTGAGGCATACGAAGAGTTCTTACAATTAATCGATAAGCTGGGAATCCCGGTAGTGACTGCATGGAATGCCCATGACCTGTTATGGGATGCACATCCCTTGTATTGCGGCAGACCGGGAACGGTAGGAACCAGAGGCGGTAATTTTGTGGTTCAGAACAGTGATTTGCTTCTGGTGCTGGGATGCCGTCTGAATATCCGGCAGATTAGCTATAATTATCATGATTTTGCAAAGCAGGCTTATAAAATCGTAGTGGATATTGATGCGGCGGAGCTGCGGAAGCCAACGGTAAAGGTGGATTTGCCGGTACATGCGGATGTGAAGGCGGTTATGCAGGACCTGTTAACTGCCGATTATGCAGGCACTACGGAACAACAGAACGGGTGGCTGGACTGGGCGAGAGGAATCAATCAGAAATATCCGGCGACGCTGCCTTCTTACTATGAGAAGCAGACACCGATTAATCCATATGTTTTTGTTACCAAGCTTTCTCAGAAGCTGACAGAAGGGGACGATATCATTTGCGGAAACGGCAGTGCCTGTGTGATTACCTTTCAGGCAGCAGAGCTGAAAAAGGAGCAGCGGTTATTTACCAATTCCGGCTGCGCTGCCATGGGGTACGGATTTCCGGCAGCATTGGGGGTCTGTGTGGCGCGGAAGGGAAAGCGGGTTATCTGTATTGACGGGGACGGGAGCTTTCAGATGAATCTGCAGGAGCTGCAGACAGTAGTTTATAATCAGTTGAATATGAAGCTGATTATTATCAATAATAATGGTTATCATTCTATCCGTCAGACACAGACCAATTTGTTCAAGGGAGAACCCCTGGTAGGAGTTTGTGACGGAAACGGACTGAGCTTTCCGGATTTTGAAAAGCTTGCCTATGCTTATGGAATTCCTTATGTACGAATCAATCATCTGGACAATGCAGAGGAAGGCCTGGATAAGCTGTTAAATACGGAGGGACCGGTTCTTTGTGAGGTTATTGTAGATGAAAAGCAGAATTTCGAACCAAAGCTTTCTTCTAAGGTATTGCCGGATGGAAGGATTGTTTCGCCGCCGATTGATGATATGTTTCCATTTCTTCCGAAGGAAGAGTACGAGGCCAATCATTTATCCTAGCCTATTGGCTTTGAAGCTGGCAAACGTGTGAAATATGGAAATGAAGGCGGAATAGTTTGGAAAGAAAACGAGGATTATAAACTATGAGAAAAGTCATTCTTACCGGAGGTACCGGTATGCTGGGACTTGCATTGATTCAATTATTCATACAGAAAAAAATAGAGGTTCTGGTTATTGTGCGGCCGGATTCGAAGCGGAGAAATGCACTTCCGGTTAGCGATTATGTAACGGTGATAGAATGTGATTTATCGAATCTCCTGGCGATAAAGGAACAGCTTCCGGATACCTATGATGCATTTTTTCACTTTGCCTGGGATGGTACCTTTGGTGAGGCCAGAAATGATATGTATCTGCAGAACCGGAATGTAAAGGCGGCACTGGACGCAGTGGAACTGGCAAAGGCGGCAGGATGTACGGTATTTCTTGGAGCCGGTTCTCAGGCAGAGTATGGAAGAGTGGATGGAATCAAGCTGGGACCGGATACGCCGACAAAACCGGAAACCGGATATGGAATTGGAAAATTGTGCGCCGGACAGATGAGTCGAATTCTGTGCCAGCAAATGGGAATGAAGCATATCTGGGTCCGGATTCTCAGTACCTATGGTCCCCATGACGGGCTGCACACCATGGTAATGTCCGGCATCATCAAGATGTTAAATCAGGAACGCCCGCAATATACCAAAGGGGAGCAGATGTGGGATTATCTCTATTGTGAGGATGCAGCAAGAGCCTTTTATCTGGCGGCAGAGCGGGGAATGGATGGCTCCGTCTATTGTATTGGCAGCGGTCAGGTAAGACCCCTGGCAGAATATATTACAGTGATTCGGGATGCTATCAATCCCGGGATTGAGATTGGCTTTGGTGAAATTCCGTATTATGATAAACAGGTGATGTATCTGTGTGCAGATATTGAGAATTTGCAGCGGGATACAGGCTTTCAGCCGGAGGTGTCCTTTGAGGAAGGCATCCGTAGAACCGTACAATGGTATAAAGAGGAAATGAAAAAATGAAGAAAACAATTAGTATATTAATTCCATGCTATAACGAAGAAGAAAATGTAGTTCCTATGAGCGAAGCCATTGTTGATTTGTTTGAAACCCAGCTGACGGAATACAATTACGAGCTGGTATTTATCGACAATGATTCTCATGATAGGACCAGAGAGCTGTTACGGGAGATTTGCAGTAAGAATCCCAATGTAAAGGCAATTTTTAATGCGAAAAATTTTGGACAGTTTAACTCGCCGTATTATGGAATGCTGCAGACCACCGGAGACTGTACGATTTCCATGGTTTGTGATTTCCAGGACCCCATCGAGCTGATACCACAGTATATTAAGGAATGGGAAAATGGTTATAAAATTGTAATCGGCATTAAGACCAGCAGCAGGGAAAGCAAGCTGATGTATCTCCTGCGCAGTATTTATTACAAGATGATTAAGCGGTTTTCGGATGTGGAGCAGATTGAACATTTTACTGGCTCTGGTTTGTACGATAAGTCTTTTATTGATGTGCTGCGGGATTTAAAGGACCCAAAACCTTTTATGCGGGGAATTGTAGCGGAGCTGGGCTTTAAGCGGAAGGAGATTCCTTATGAGCAGCCCCAGCGGCGGGCAGGAAAGACCCATAATAACTTTTATACCCTGTATGATGCGGCAATGCTCAGTATTACTTCCTATACAAAAATCGGGTTACGGCTTGCCACCTTTGCGGGCTTTGCCTGTGGAGGCGTTAGTGTTGTAATCGCACTGGTTTACCTGATTATGAAGCTGGTTATGTGGAATCAGTTCCAGGCAGGAATGGCTCCGATTTTGATTGGTATGTTCTTTCTTGGCTCGATTCAGCTTTTTTTCATCGGATTTATCGGCGAGTATGTATTAAGTATTAATGAACGGGTGATGAACCGGCCGCTTGTAGTTGAAGAAGAACGAATTAATTTTAACCGGAATGAGGAGTGCTAGATGAAGCAGCAAAAGAAGATAGTTGGAATTTTATTATTTATTATTATCGGTTATCTGTTCTATGGGGCGTTTTCCTTATATGGACAGAAGGTACTGGGATATGTTTATCCGGATGGCAGCTTTCTATTCTGGCCGGCTGACCAGTATATGGATTTTTTTAATGTAAATGCAATGGTGGCGGAAGGGCGTCCGTATGTAGACTTTTATTCCTCCTACCCACCCTTTATTCTGGGAATTGCATGGCTGTTTTCCCGGATGGCGGATTATAAGACCTATACCACCCATGAACTGGTTACCATGACAGAGGGGAAAATATCGTATATTATATTTGTGGGAATCTTTACGTTGTTAATCGGAGTTCTGCTGTATTGCTTTTTGTCCAAGGAAAAGAAGCTGTTCCGTAATCGGTTTCTGATGATACTTACCATTCCCTTTTTAATCTTTACCGCGCCTTATATTTTTATGCTGGACCGGGGAAATTATCTTTTAATCGCAATAGCCTGTTATCTGGCCTTTGTGTATTTTTATGAAAAAAACGAAACCCTTGCCGCAGTCTTTCTCGGACTGGCAACGGCAATAAAGATTTATCCGATTTTCCTGTTTTTGATTTATTTTATTGAGAAGAAGTGGAAAAATATGGGAATTGCTACCCTAAGTGCAGGTATCAGTTCTTTGATTCCTTTTTTACTGTTCAAGGGAGGCATCTGGCAGAATATCGTGGAATTTGGGTATGCCCTGCTCAGCTTTGGGGGCGGATATGAGACAGAGGTACCCAATGTTTACTTTGGCGTTGGATTGACTTCCCTGCTGCGGTTTCCATTTATGATATGGAATAATCTGACGATTCCGGACTGGTTTCCGGTAATGCCGGTCTATCTGGTACTGGGCTCTGCATTAGCGCTCTGGAGTCTGTATCATTTGTGGAAGGAAGAGATATTATGGAAGAAAGTCCTGGTTCTGACGGTCTTAATGGTATTCCTAAGTCCCAATGCCTATATGTATAATCTGACCTTCTTATTAGCGCCGATTGTGATGTTTATTCTGGCGTCGAAGAGTGAAAAGGGCTGGCTGGATGGAGTTTATCTGGTCTTTTTAGGTCTGCTGATGATTCCGAAGGCCTATTATTATATGCTATACGAGCATGCCATTGGGATTCAGGTGGCTTTGGACGGCTTGTTATTATTGGGGTTGATTTTGTTTTATAATGTTTGGGATAGAAGTACCCGCAGGAAAACGGTAAAAAAGAGTAAGGGGAAGCAGGCATGAACCGAAAATCAGAAAAAATGAATACCATACAGCTTTGGATTTTTATCTTAGGGTTTGCTGTTCTGTTTATATGCTTTCTATATGGTGTATGCTCTACAAGGAATGATAATCAGCTTCTGGTCTTTTTCCGGCGGTGTGAAGATTATATGGCGGATTTTTTTAATGTTATTTCTTATTCTCAGGGGTTAAATACCTATATGATAGAATCGGAAGAACGT
The DNA here is from genome assembly GCA_023667695.1 of Clostridium sp. Lineage (GTDB taxonomy): Bacteria > Bacillota > Clostridia > Lachnospirales > Lachnospiraceae > CAG-632. The sequence goes on from JAMOZY010000001.1 coordinate 186,012, forward strand.
GGCTATCTACCGCTTTCTTATATTATTTTTTATGTATTTGGCAGACTGATGCGGTTTGACGGTTATGATGGTACGCTTGCATCCTTAAATCCATTAGAATTAACAGTTTCCGGTGGAATCATGGCGCTTATGATGACTCTGCTTGGAATCCAGCTCTATGATATGCTGGACAAAAATAAGCTGTATAAGTTCCTGCTGACCGGGATTTTACTGGTTTCCGGTGTGATGCTGTTTTCTTATGAACGTGGAAATATTATTTTGTTGACCGTAAGCGGAATATTATTTTTCCTTGCTACGTATGAATCGGAGCATAAGGTATTACGGGAGCTGGGCTATATGAGCCTGGCAGTGGCGGCGGCATTAAAGGGATATCCTGCGATATTTGGAGTGCTGCTGATTTATAAGCGGCAATGGAAGGAAGCGGTTCGTCTGCTTTTATATGGTATTCTTGCTTCCTTTGGTCCCTTTCTGCTTATGGAAGGAGGGCTGCAGGGAATCGGAGTATGGAAAAGAAATGTTGCCTTGAATACGGCTACCTATGAATTTCTTCAGCAGCCCAAGCTTGGCTATCACTATTTTATTGCTTATGCGGAAGGGCTTACCCAGGAGCGGCAGGAGCAGCTGCGCAATATCTGGAAGCCGATTATGTATGGATTCTCAGTACTTGGCATGATTACCGGATATTTTCAGAAAAAAAAGTGGATAATGGTTGCAATGCTGACCTGTATTATGTTAATCTTACCTAGTAATTGTGGATATTATTGTCTGCTTTATTTATTTCCGGTAATCATACTGTATATGAATGAAAAGGATAAAAGCTGGACGGATTTATTTTATTTGCCAGTGTTTTTGATTCTGCTGTGTCCATTTCAATTCATTCAAAGAGAGACAGAACGGAATCTGACACTATATTGGGCGAATGTGGCGGTATTTGTACTATTTGCTGCTTTGCTTTTCCAAAATACATGGGAAATCATACAGATAGTGCGTATGAAAAAGAAAGGATTAACGAACGATGGGGATTAGCGTTATGCTGTTGGCATACAAAGAGGAAGAGAATTTAAAAGTATTATTTCCCAAATTAAAGCAGGAATTAGAAGCAATCGGAGAAGAATATGAGTTCATTGTCGTAGATACCAGGGAGCCTTTAGATCATACCAAAGAGCTTTGCGAGGAAGTAGGAGCCCGGTATTTCAATCAGGAAGAACCGGGATTCGGCGGCGCTTATCGAAAAGGAATCCAGGTAGCCGACATGGATAAGCTGCTTGCCTTGGATAGTGACGGTTCCCATGACCCGGCATATATTGCCAATATTTACCGGAAATTCATGGAAGGGTATGATGTAGTGATTGGTTCCAGATATGTGGAGGGAGGAACGACATCCGATGCAAAAAGCTCCCAGATTATGTCCTGGATGCTGAATACGGCCTATCGGCTCTGCCTGGGAATCAAGGCGAAGGATATTTCCACAAACTTCCGGATTTATCATACGGAACAGTTAAAGCAGCTGACTTTAAGCTGTACGAATTATGACATATTGGAAGAAATTCTTTTAAAGTTAAAGTTTCTGGTGGGAAAGAAGGAATTTCGGATAGCAGAAAGTCCCATTTCTTTTAGCAAGCGTTTGTATGGAGAATCCAAACGACAGTTGCTTCCCTTTATTCTCAGCTATATTAAGACCCTGTTCCGGCTGTTTGCCATGCGGCTGCAGGGATAAAGGAAAACGAAATAGAAGAAAATGCTAATATACTTATCCGGATAATAGTGATAAAATAGCCTTGATACAATCGATAAAAGTGAAGGAGACGAATGAGATGAGAATAGCAGTAGCAGGTACAGGATATGTAGGTCTGGTAACCGGTGTTTGTCTGGCCAGTAAAGGACATACCGTTACCTGTGTGGATATTGACCAGGAAAAGGTAGCGATTATGCGCCGGGGAATTGCTCCGATTTATGAGGCAGGACTGGAAGCGTTAATGCAGGAGCATATGGAGCGGCTTACCTTTACTACAGATTTTCAAAGCGCTTATGAAAATGCAGAAGTAATCTTTATCGGAGTTGGTACGCCGGAGAAAAAGGATGGTTCTGCTAATCTTACTTATGTATATAGGGTTGCAAAGCAGATTGCAGAATCCGTGAAACAGGATTGTGTTGTAGTGATAAAGTCAACAGTGCCGATTGGAACCAACGATAAGCTGGAGACTTATATCAGACAGCATTTAAAGGCGTCGGTGCATGTTTCTGTGGCATCCAATCCGGAGTTTCTGGCACAGGGAACGGCAGTTCAGGATACGCTGCATGCGGCAAGGATTATCATTGGCGTGGAAGAACCAGAGGCAGGACGAATACTGAAGCAGGTCTATCAGGATTTTGATGCCCCAGTCCTTGTTACCAATCGGAGAAGTGCGGAAATGGTAAAATATGCTTCCAACGATTTTCTTGCTTTAAAGATATCTTATATGAATGAAATTGCGAATTTATGTGAAATTGTAGGAGCAGATGTAGAGGATGTAGCAAAGGGAATGGGATATGACCCACGAATCGGCAACCGTTTTCTGAATTCCGGCATCGGGTATGGCGGCTCCTGTTTCCCAAAGGATACAAAGGCTTTAAGCTGGCTGGCAAGCTTTAATGACAATGAAATCAAAACCATCAAGGCAGCTATTGAGGTAAATGAAAATCAGAAATTCAAGCTGATTAAAAAGGCGAAAAAATATTATGAGGATTTTGAAGGAATCACGGTAGCAGTACTGGGACTTACCTTTAAGCCGGGTACGGATGATTTGCGGGAGGCACCGTCCCTGGTCAATGTTCCACTGTTATTGGAGGATGGAGCGAAGGTAAAGGCATGGGACCCGGTAGGAGAAGAGAACTTTAAGAAGAGCTTTCCAGAGGATGTGCAATATTGCAGCAGTATTGAGGAAACGATTACGGATGCAGATATTTGCTTTATCTTTACAGAATGGGAAGCCATAACACAATTCGATATTCTGTTGTATAAGCAGTTCATGCGCCACGCCATTATCCTGGATGGAAGAAATTGTTATAAACCAACTGATTTTGAAAATACCGGGATTACTTATGATTCCATCGGCAGAAAATGTGTGCAGCCATAGCAGATGGTTTTATACTTTATTCCGCCAGTATGCCAATACATCGGTGATGGTCTGCTCTAAGGTGATTTCCGGGTTCCAGCCGGTGCAGGCCTGAAGCTTCGTGATATCAGCTTCAATGATAGGAACATCTACCGGGCGGAGCTTTTCCTGGTCTACCTCCACCTGAATGGTAATTTTTGATTGAAGCAGTATGTTCTTTAATATTTCATCAATGGTAACGGCATGACCGCTTCCCACATTATAGGTTTCACCGGATTTCCCTTTTTGAAGCAGTAAGCCATAAGCACGAACCACATCCCGCACATCGGAGAAATCCCGTGCCGCACTCAGATTCCCCACATGAATAACGGGCGGAATCAGTCCGGCCTCTATTTCTGCTACCTGTTTACAAAAGTCAGCTACAACGAATATCGGCGTCTGATTGGGACCAATGTGGTTAAAGGCCCGGACGGAAATAATATCCATTTGATAAGCATCCGCATAAATTTTCCCCAGCATGTTCTGACAGGCTTTTGTAGCGGCATAGATATTTCCCGGACGCAGGATGGTGTTCTCCTGGATTGGAGTATCCGTTGGAAGAATATGACCATATTCCTCTCCGGAGCCGATGAGCAGAACCCGTGGCGTATAATCCAGAGTGCGAATGCTGTCTAATACATGAATACTTCCTTTTATGTTCACATCAATGGTAAGGTCTGGATTTTTCCAGGATATTCCCACAGAGCTTTGCGCAGCCAGATGCAGAACCGCATCCGGACGAAGTTCCTTTAAAAGCTGAGTGACCTGATTTTTATCCAGAATGTCCAGATCATAAATGTCCACATCCTCAACCGCAATGGTTTCCTGGGGCATTTTTGTTGCCATAATCTCCCAGTGCAGATTCTGTTTCAGATGTTGAATCAAATAGCTGCCTACAAAACCGGCAGCGCCAATAATGAGTGCTTTCATAATTTTGTACTCCTTATTTTTTTCTATCGGCAATGAGCCGGACGCAGATGCGTCTATTTCGTGGCTGTTGTGAGGATTGAATACCCCGTAGCTTATGGTATAGAATGCTACGGGGTATGTTTGATGCTTTTATAGATTTGCAACCTTGATTTCTTTTGCAACAATTTCCATATCGTTTTTCACCATACGTTCTACCAGTTCAGAGAAAGGAATTTCACGTTTCCATCCTAAGGCAGTTTCTGCCTTTGCCGGATTTCCTAACAGGACGTCTACCTCTGCCGGACGGAAAAAGTCTTTGTTTACTTTTACAAGAACCTTTCCGGTTTCTGCATCCTTACCAATCTCGTCCACACCAGTGCCTTCCCAATTCAGCCGGATTCCTACATGACCGAAGGCAGTTTCAACGAATTCACGAACGGTACGGGTTTCGTTGGTAGCGATAACGTAATCATCTGGTTCGGATTGCTGGAGCATTAACCACATAGCACGTACATAGTCCTTGGAATGTCCCCAGTCACGCTTGGAATCCAGATTCCCCAGCTCTAAATGCTCCTGCACGCCCTGCTTAATCCGGGCTACGGCATAAGTAATCTTACGGGTAACGAATTCCTTCCCCCGGCGTTCACTTTCATGATTAAACAGGATACCGCTGCAGGCATATAAGCCATAGCTTTCCCGATAATTTTTTGTAATCCAATGACCGTACAGCTTGGCAACGCCATAGGGACTTCTCGGATAAAATGGAGTCTTTTCCGTCTGAGGCATTTCCTGGACCAAACCGAACATCTCAGAGGTGGAAGCCTGGTAAAAGCGGGCGTCAGGCTTTACATTACGGATAGCCTCCAGCATATTCGTTACCCCTAAAGCATCAATATCTGCGGTTGCCAACGGCTGCTCCCAGCTGGTTGCAACAAAGGACTGTGCGGCAAGGTTATAAACCTCGTCGGCATTCGATATCTTCATGGCATTCATTAATGATACCACATCCGTCATATCTGCATAAATAAAATGCAGCTTGTCCTTAATATGGTCAACATTACCATAGTCCACAACACTTTTCCGACGCATAATACCATATACGTTGTAGCCCTTTTCCAATAATAATTCAGCCAGATAAGAGCCATCCTGACCGGTAATACCGGTAATTAATGCATTTTTCATAATCATACTCCTTTTCTTACTTTTCATCCTTTTATGTGAAATGATGATAGTCTTTACTATTATAGTCAGTATTTAGAAATTTGTTTAAATGTATTCATCCCGATTGCAAATCTTCAAATTCTCCAATACCTTTTTAATGTCCCCGGCACTGTTCTTTTCACAGATTAAGGTAGCGTCTTCGGTATCTACGATAATCAGGTCCTCCAGACCTACTGTGGCGATTAGCTTGCCGGTTCCTTCAATGATACAGTTCTTGGTATTGACGGTAATGATATTACCGTTTACTACGTTGCCCTGTTCATTGGATTTGCGGATACGGCCGACCGCCAGCCAGGAGCCTACATCATCCCAGCCGAAGGTTCCGGGAAGAATATAGATATTCTTTGCTTTTTCCATGATTCCGTAATCAATGGATTCAGAAGGAAAAGCATTGAATTCCGTTTCTAAAACGGTTTCCGCTTCCTCCGTTCCGATAGAAGAGCGGATGATTTGCAGCCCGTTATACACTACAGGCATAAACTGTTTTAAATTCTCCAGAATGGTTGAAACCTTCCATACGAACATCCCGCTGTTCCACAGGTATTGTTCCGTTGCCAGATATTCCTTGGCAACCTCCAGGCTTGGCTTTTCCACGAAACGGTCAACGGCATAAGCATATTTCTCCATCTGATTCGGAAGAAACTTAATATAACCATAACCAGTCTCCGGATAATCCGGGGTAATACCGATGGTAATCAGATTTGTTCCCTGTTCTGCCAGTTCACAGCCCTGCTTTAGGGTATTGACAAACATCTGGTTGTATTTAATCAGATGGTCGGAAGGAAGCACCATCATAACGGCATCGTCATACTTTTTGGAAATGTGAATGGCTCCAAGACCGATGCATGGCGCCGTATTCCGTCCAACCGGTTCACACAGAATATTTTCATCCGGAATGCCAGGAAGCTGTTCCCGTACTAAGGCTTTATAATCCCGGTTAGTAGCAATATAGATGTCCTCCATATCTACCAGAGGTAAAATACGTTCCACGGTTAGTTGAATCATGGTCTTTCCGTCTCCGGTTAGGGACAAGAACTGCTTAGGCAGGTTCTTACGGCTTTTTGGCCAGAATCGTTCGCCACGGCCTCCGGCCATGATTAATGCTGTTTTCTTCATTTACTTTACTATCCTCCTAAGGCATAATTTACATTATTTTACAATACCACAGCTAAAAAAACAAGGAAAAAGAAAAAGCTATTCACTTTTTACATAAATAATGGTAAAATACAAAAGCAGAAAAGAAACGGAAAGGAGATTATGATATGGATTTTATGGAAAATTATAAGCTGTGGTGTGAGGATTCCTACTTTGATGATGCCACCAGAGCAGAATTACAGGCAATTAAGGACGATGAAAATGAAATCAAGGAACGTTTCTATAAAGATTTGGAATTTGGAACCGGAGGACTGCGGGGGATTTTAGGCGCAGGAACCAACCGGATGAATATTTATACAGTTCGGAAAGCAACCCAGGGACTGGCAAATTATATTAAAATTGCGAAGGGGGAAAGCAAGGGCGTTGCCATTGCTTATGATTCCCGCCGGATGTCTACGGAATTTGCAGATGTAGCGGCATTATGCTTAAATGCGAACGGGATTCAGGCATATGTATTTCCTTCCCTGCGTCCCACACCGGAATTATCCTTTGCCCTTCGGGAGTTAGGCTGTATTGCAGGTATTGTGATTACTGCCAGCCATAATCCGCCGGAATATAACGGATATAAGGTATACTGGGAGGATGGCGCCCAGATTACCCCGCCTCATGATAAGAATATCCTGGCAGAGGTAGCGAAGGTTACGGATTATCATCAGGCGCTGACCATGGACAAGGATACCGCTGTGGCAAAGGGCTTATATCATGTCATTGGAGCAGAGATTGATGACCGCTATATGGAAGCATTGAAAAAGCAGATTATTCATCCGGACATGATTCAGGAAGTAGCAAAGGATATTAAGATTGTATATACGCCGCTGCACGGTACCGGTAACGTGCCGGTACAGCGGGTGCTGAAGGAATTAGGCTTTGAGCATGTTTATGTAGTGCCGGAGCAGGAGCAGCCGGATGGGAACTTCCCTACCGTTTCCTATCCGAATCCGGAGGACCCGAAGGCATTTGCACTGGCATTGGAGCTGGCAAAGAAGGTGGACGCAGATATCGTGCTTGCAACCGACCCGGATGCAGACCGTCTTGGTGTATATGCCAAGGATACCAAGACCGGAGAATATGTAAGCTTTACCGGTAATATGTCCGGTATGCTGATTTGCGAATATATTATGCGGGAGCGGAAGGCAACCGGAACCCTGCCGGAGAATGGTGCGCTGGTTACCACTATTGTAACCACGAATATGACCTTCCCGATTGCAGAGGATTACGGAATGAAGCTGATTGAAGTGCTGACCGGCTTCAAATATATCGGGGAACAGATTAAGCTGTTTGAACAGAATCATTCCTATGAATATGTATTTGGCCTGGAGGAGAGCTATGGCTGCCTGGCAGGAACCCATGCCAGGGATAAGGATGCCTGCGTAGCAGTTATGATGCTTTGTGAGGTAGCAGCATGGTGTAAGAAGAACAATCTGACCTTATGGGATCAGATGATTCGCATTTATGAGAAATACGGTTACTTTAAGGAGGGTCTGCAGACCATAACCTTAAAGGGAATCGACGGCGCGGAACAGATTAAGGCCATTATGGAAAAGCTTCGGAAGAATCCGCCAAAGAGCTTTGGCGAGCTGGAGGTATTGGCAGTCCGGGATTATGAACTGGATGTACGTACCGATTTGAAAACCGGAGCCACATCCTCTACCGGCCTTCCGAAATCCAATGTATTGTATTGGGAGCTGTCCAATAACTCATGGTGCTGTGCAAGGCCATCCGGTACAGAGCCGAAGATTAAGTTCTACATGGGTGTAAAGGGAACCAGCATGGAGGATTCCAAGGCAAAGCTTTCTGCCCTGACGGACGCATTAATGGCACAGGTGCAATAAGGGGTATCCGTAAGAGAATGCAAGTAAAAAGGGCTGTTATTTCAGGACAGCCCTTTTTCATTATCAGTGAGTATTAAGGGATAGTATTATCTGACAATTATTTGATAAGCTTGTAGTAATATCGGAAATCGGAATATATACTATAGAGTAGTAGCAGGCGGAAAGCGTCTGACCGTATAAGGAGGAAATAACATGTGTGGTATTGTAGGATATGTGGGAGAAGAACAGGCAGCGCCTATTTTACTGGATGGTTTGGCGAAGCTGGAGTACCGGGGGTATGATTCCGCAGGGGTTGCAGTCTATGACGGAGAAAAAATCAATGTCGTAAAGGCAAAGGGACGGCTGCAGGCACTGCGGGACCTGACCCAGGATGGCGCCGGATTACAGGGATATGTGGGAATCGGACACACCAGATGGGCAACCCATGGAGAGCCTTCGGTTTCCAATGCACATCCCCATTATAATCAGTCCCATTCCATAACCGTAGTACACAATGGAATCATAGAGAATTATCAGCCCTTGCGGGAGAAACTGATTTCCAAAGGGTTTGAGTTCCATTCCGATACTGATACGGAGGTTATCGCGCATCTGCTGGATTATTATTATACCGGAGACCCTAAGACGGCAATCATTAAGGTACTGCATCGTGTGATTGGCTCCTACGCCCTGGGAATCCTGTTTCAGGACCATCCGGGAAAGGTATATGCAGTCCGGAAGGATTCCCCATTAATCATAGGGGTTTCGGAGCATGGAAATTACATTGCTTCCGATGTACCGGCAATATTGAAATATACCAGGGATGTCTATTATATTGATAATTTTGAATTGGCGGAATTATCCATGCATGAGGTCCATTTTTATAATCAGGACTGTGAGGAAATCGTTAAGGAGCAGGTAACGGTAGCGTGGGATGTGGAAGCAGCGGAAAAAGGCGGCTACGAGCATTTTATGCTGAAGGAAATCTATGAACAGCCGAAAGCCGTGGCATCCACCATAAGTCCAAGAATCAAAGAAGACAAAATCGTAATTGAGGAATTGAATATGAGCCGGGAAGAAATCCGGCAGATTCGGAGAATTTATATCATCGGCTGTGGTTCCGCCTATCATGTGGGAATGATTGGGAAGTATGTATTGGAACAAATGACACGGATTCCGGTAGAGGTAGACCTGGCCTCCGAGTTCCGGTACCGGAATCCAATCCTGGAGCCGGATTCCATGGTGATTATTATCAGCCAGTCCGGGGAAACTGCAGATTCTCTGGCAGCACTTCGAAAAGCGCAGGAGCTGGGTTCAAAGGTGCTGGGAATCGTGAATGTGGTAGGAAGCAGCATTGCCCGGGAGGCGGATAATGTGATGTATACCTGGGCAGGTCCGGAAATATCTGTTGCGACGACAAAGGCATACAGTACCCAGTTGACGGCACTATATATGCTGGGGATGTTATTTGGGGAAGCAAAAGGCATCCTTGCAGAGGCAGAATATGCAGATATGATAAAGGAATTGCGGCTGTTACCGGAAAAGATTCAGCAGCTTCTGGGAGATAAAGAGCGGATTCAATGGTTTGCTTCCAAATATGCCAATGCAGCTCATGTATTTTTTATTGGCAGAGGGGTAGATTACGCTTCCTCCATGGAAGGTTCGTTGAAGCTAAAGGAAATCTCTTATATTCATTCGGAGGCGTATGCTGCCGGTGAATTGAAGCATGGAACCATATCCCTGATTGAAGATGATATCCTGACGGTTTCTGTGTCTACCCAGCCGGAGCTGTATGAGAAGATGATTAGCAATACCGTAGAGGTCAAGACCAGAGGGGCTTATGTATTTGCTCTGGTCAGTGAAGATAACCAGGGCATGAAGGATATTGCGGATTTTGCCGTGGAGATTCCCCATACCCATCCATGCTTTACCCCATCCTTGTCTGTGATTCCCCTCCAGCTGTTCGGCTATTATGTATCCGTTGCAAAGGGACTGGATGTAGATAAGCCAAGGAACCTGGCAAAATCCGTTACTGTGGAATAGAAATGAGATAAGCTTATGGCGGAGCATTGGTTTCGGGAAAGCCAAAGGAATCGTCAGAAAAAGTTAAGAAAATTTCATATTTCCAGATATTGTACTTTCAGATGCGATTTGCTATTATTAATAAGTCATATTTTGTAACAATTTGGTAACAATTTAGGATGGGCAATGAGAACCGGATGGCAGGATTTGCCGGATATGCGGTTCGGATACAGGAATAAGATACAAAGAGAAGGATAATAATATGGAAGAAAATAGAACGCTGAACAGCGGGAGAGCCGGAGGTCCTATGCTTCCGCCGACCAGAAAGCTGTCCAGAGAAGAAAACGAACGGCTGCGGCAGGCATCGGCAGGTTTGCGGATGCCTGGTTCCAATACAACGGCGGACAGTAAGGTTCGTCAGAAGCAGGCAGAGGAGGAACGGCGAACCCGTCGGGAGATTCAGCAAAGGAAACGGGAAGCGGAGGAACGACGCTTCGGACAGGAACGGTTTGCAGGTACCGCCGCAGGCAGGAATCCATATATAGAGGAAGAAAAAGACATGAAAAAGAATGGAAACAGGACCTCTCAAAAGGCACTGGCCCGAAAACGAAAAATGAAACGCCTGTGGGGGATTTTAGGTGCAGAGGTTATGGTTCTTGGTCTGCTGATTATTGGATATGGTATCTTTTATATTAATCAAAAAATGGACCAGATGAATTATAACGAGATTGATGATACGGACTTGTCCATTAACGAAGGTTTATCGGCATTAACGCGGGAAGAGTATACGACCGTCGCTTTATTTGGTTTGGACTCCCGGGATGTAACCTCTGATACCGGCAATCGGAGTGATACCATTATTATTGCCTGTTTGAACAATAAAACGAAGGAAGTAAAGCTGGTATCGGTATACCGGGACTGTTATCTGGAGCTGGCCAATCCAACCAATGGGAATTATGATGGCCTTTATACCAAGATTACCCATGCGTATGCCTACGGAGGACCCAAGGCAGCAGTTGCTACTATGAATAAGAATCTGGACCTGCAGATTACAGAGTATGCAACAGTGAACTTTGCCTCGTTGACGGATGTGATTAATGAATTAGGCGGCATTACGGTAAACGTAGATGAAGCCGAGCGGCAGTCTGTGAATATCTGGCTGCCGGAAACGGCAGAGATTGCAGGAATGAGTTATTCTAACCTGTATGAAACCGGAGATGTGACCTTAGACGGTCTGCAGGCGGTAACCTACTGCCGGATTCGAAATATTGGAAATGGAGATATTGACCGTGCAGGACGGCAGCGGGAGGTTTTAGGCGCCATACTGGATAAGGCAAAGCAGTCAGACCTGATGACCTTGAATCGGATTTTGGATGATGTATTACCGAATATTTCTACCAGCTTAAGTAAGAAAGAAATCCTTGGTTTAATGACAGGGATATTGGAATATGAAGTGACGGAGAATGAGGGCTTTCCGTTTATCTACAGTGGAAGAATGGCATATGACCAGACCATGGGACGGGATTTATCCATGGATGTTCCGGCGAATCTGGAGCGGAATGTGGAATTGCTGCACGAGTTTCTGTTTGATGTATCCATTGTCTCAAATGAAACGGGAGATACCTCTTCTTCTGAGCTGACAGGGGCTTCCACAGAGGAAGCGGAAGAGAATAAAAAGACCTATACCCCATCGAACGAGGTAATTCGAATCAGTAATGAAATCCAGGAAAGTACAGGTCTTACCCCGCCGGAGGATCCGGAGTTCCGTGGTGGATTTTAATCAGAAAAAAGGTTTTGCAGGAAGGAGCAGGAATTAAGATGACGTCCGTAGAAGAATTAACCTTTAAATCCGCAGATGAAGTTACGACCATACACGGCTATTGCTGGAAGCCGGAGGGCCGGCCAAAGGCAGTTGTACACATCTGTCATGGTATGGTGGAATATATTGAACGATATGAAGAACTGGCAGAGTACTTATGTGCCCAGGGCTATGTGGTATTTGGCGCGGATACCCTGGGTCATGGTAAATCCATCGTAAATAAAAACTGCTTTGGATACTTTGGGGAACACAATGGAAACTGGAAGCTGTTATCGGATATGGTTATCCTGCAGGGGCTGGCAAAACGGGCTTATCCGGGACTGCCGTATTATATTTTTGGACATAGCTTTGGTTCTTTGATGGTGCGGGAGTTTGTGGAACGCTTTCCGGATAGTGTGGACGGTATGATACTAATGGGAACCATGTATCATTCCAGCGGAATTGCCATGATGGGGAAGCTGTTGTGCAAGGGAATCGCCCTGGTAAAAAAAGAAGGCTACCGTTATCGCAGTACTTTTCTGAATGACCTGGCCATTGGCAGACTGGACAAATATTTCAAGGAAGAGGACTTGCGGAATAGCTGGCTTTCCAGAGACCGGAATGAGGTAAATCAGTATAATGCCAAGCCGGAGTGCAATTTTATTTTTACAGTTGGCGCTTATCGGGACATGATGATCGCATTATTAGAGGCTAACAGCAAAAAAAATCTGGAACGTCTGAATAAGGAAATGCCGATTTTGCTGCTGGCAGGAGATAAAGACCCGATTGGGAATTTTGGACGGGGTCCCAAACGTTTGTATAAGATTTATAAAGCATTGGGCTTAGAATGCAGAATACGAATCTATAAAGAGAATCGACACGAGCTGCTTCACGAGCTTGACCGGAAGCAGGTTTGTAAGGATTTGCTCAAATGGCTGAATTATTATGTAGATAAAAAAGCATAGGTTCCGGTCCGGCGGGAGGGCGGAATAGATACAGCAGAGTAGGTTTGAGGATAGGGCATGACAAAAGCGGGATATAAAAAATGGATTATAATAGCAGGAGCAGAGGTTATTCTGTTGGCGGCGCTTCTGGCAGGAATCAGTTTGACCAGGAGTCATTCCAAGGCGCTTGCCTTTGAAATTGGACAGGAGAAGCGAAAAAGTCTTGGTCATACAGAGATTTTAACTATGGCAGATCAGACCTATTGGAATTTTGTGGAGCATCGGTTTATTCTGGTTCATGATACAGAGGGAACCTTGCAGTGGGTGAAAATCGATAATGCCTTTGGAAGAAATGATTATGATTTTGATTCCACCCTTGTGGATGAGGGATACTTTAAGTATTATACAGAAAATGGACAGGTTGCATCTTCTGTGGGGATTGATGTATCGAAGTTTCAGGGAACCATTGACTGGACCCAGGTAAAAGCCGCAGGCGTGGATTTTGTATTTGTGCGGGCAGGCTACCGGGGATATGGAAACGGTGCAATCCGGTTGGACGAAACCTTTGATTATAATGTAACGGAAGCCTTGCGGAATGATTTGCGTGTTGGAGTTTATTTTTATTCCCAGGCCGTTTCTTATGAAGAGGGAGTAGAGGAGGCTCAATTTGTATTAAATCATATCAAACCTTACAATATTAATCTGCCGATTGTACTGGATACAGAGGACCCGGAGGATGCAGACGCCAGAACCAATGGCTTAACGCCTCAGCAGCGTTCGGAAGCCTGTCGTGGATTTTTGGAAACCATTCAGGCCTCCGGGCATGAGACTATGCTTTATGCAAATCTGCGCTGGATTGCATTGGATTTGGATTTGACCCAGCTATATGGATATGATATCTGGTTTGCACAGTATGCTAACGAACCAAAGCTGCCTTATGAATTCAAGGTATGGCAGTATACGGCAGAGGGAACCGTACCGGGAATCAGTCAGCCCGTGGATTTGAATATAGGATTTGATTTTTACGGAAAATAAGAAAAAGAAAACCTGAAGCCAATGCATGGTTTCAGGTTTTTTCATAGCGGAAGGGAGATTTGAACTCTCGACACCACGGGTATGAACCGTGTGCTCTAGCCAACTGAGCTATTCCGCCCTATAAAATGTCAAAAAAGATATGGGACCTACAGGGCTCGAACCTGTGACCCTCTGCTTGTAAGGCAGATGCTCTCCCAGCTGAGCTAAGATCCCATAGTCACTTGACACATGTGCTATTATAGGGGGTATGAAAGAAAAAGTCAAGCTTTAATTTCAAAAAAGGAACGGTTATGATGCAAAAAGCATGGATTTTTTTCTTTATTCCTTATATAATAAGAAGGGATAAGCTATGGACAACAGATGGTTTGGAATACTAGGAAAGGAAAGCAGAAATCATGCGGGTTGGAATGGGATATGATGTTCACAGATTAACAGAAGGCAGGAAGCTGATACTGGGAGGGGTGGAAATTCCTTATGAAAAAGGACTGCTGGGACATTCGGATGCAGATGTTCTGGTTCATGCCATTATGGATGCCCTGTTGGGAGCGGCGGCATTGGGAGATATCGGAACGCATTTTCCGGATACGAATCCGGCTTATGCAGGAGCAGACAGCATGGCATTGCTGAAAAAAGTAAAGCAGCTATTGGATGAGAATATCTTTTTTGTCGGAAATATTGATGCTACGGTCATTGCCCAGAAGCCAAAGCTGGCGTCATACATTCCCCAGATGCGGGAACGGATTGCAGAGGTTCTGGAGCTTCCGGTTTCCAGAGTCAATATCAAGGCAACCACGGAGGAGGGCCTGGGCTTTACCGGAGCCGGAGAGGGAATCAGCGTCCAGGCAATCTGTGCATTGGAAACCGTGGCAAATTACAGCTATGACGGAATAATGGAAGGCGGGGAAGCCTGTGCAGGCTGTGCCGGATGTCCGGGAAGGAAGCTGGAATGAGTTACGCCATGGTTAAGATATGGAATGGAGCAGAAGGAAGGAATGGATAAAACGGGCAGATGAGTCGACAATGTTACAGGGCATTATTGGAAAAATTGGAGCGGAAGCACCGCCTGACCGGGACGGAATACCGGGAACTGCTGGAGTATCGGTTTTCCATAGGAGAATCTGAGGCAGGACAGCAGTTAGACCAGGAGTTGTTTGAAAAAGCGCGCCGGATACAGAAGCAGGTGTTTGGAAGAAGCATTTATATCCGTGGATTGATTGAGTTTACCAATTATTGCAGGAATAACTGCTACTATTGTGGAATCCGCCGGGATAATCCAAAGGTGGAGCGATACCGTCTGACTGAAGAACAAATATACCAGTGCTGTGTGGAAGGCTATGACCTTGGATATCGGACCTTTGTATTACAAGGCGGAGAGGATGGGTATTTTACGGATCAGCGGATTTGTGCGATAGTAAGCAGGATAAAGGCTGGATTTCCGGATTGTGCAGTTACATTATCCATTGGAGAACGAAGCAGAGAAAGCTATGCCCGTTTTCGACAGGCTGGCACGGACCGCTATCTGCTTCGCCATGAAACTGCGGATGCCATACATTATGGTCAGCTGCATCCGCCGGAGCTTTCCCTGAACAGAAGAAAGCAGTGCTTACAGGATTTAAAAGACCTTGGTTATCAGGTGGGTGCCGGTTTTATGGTAGGTACACCCGGACAGACCATAGAGCATCTGACAGCGGATTTGGAGTTTTTGCAGGAATTGCAGCCCCATATGATTGGAATCGGTCCCTTTATTTCCCATCGGGATACTCCCTTTGCCGGATATCCAAGCGGAAGCGTGGAAGAAACCTTGTTTCTTCTTGGAATCCTACGGTTAAGCTTTCCCAAGGCGCTGCTTCCGGCTACTACGGCTCTGGGAACCCTGGCAGGAGATGGAAGAGAACGGGGCATTTTGGCAGGGGCCAATGTAGTCATGCCCAATTTATCACCGATAGCGGTTCGGGAGCAGTATAGCTTATATGACAATAAGGTATGTACCAGAGAGGAATCGGCGCAGTGCATCCGGTGTATTCAGAACCGGATTGCGGGCATTGGTTATAAAACCGTTGTAGAACGCGGCGATTATCCGGAATGACAATAACAGAAGAAAGAAGGCATATTATGTGGAAATATGATCCAAAAAGTACAAAGGCGGATGAATTTATCAATCATCAGGAAATCATGGAAACTCTGGCTTATGCAGAGCAGAATAAAGCAAATCAGGGATTGCTTCGGGAGATATTAAAGAAGGCAGAGGAGCGAAAGGGCTTAAGTCACCGGGAGGCAAGTGTGCTTCTCGCCTGCGAAGAGGAAGAAATCAATCAGGAAATCTTTCGGCTGGCAAAGCAGATTAAGCAGGATTTTTACGGAAACCGTATTGTATTGTTTGCCCCCCTGTATCTGTCTAATTATTGTGTGAATGGCTGTACCTACTGCCCCTATCATGCGGTAAATCATCATATGCCGCGGAAGAAGCTGACCCAGGAGGAGGTACGCCGGGAGGTCATTGCCCTGCAGGACATGGGACATAAGCGGCTGGCGATTGAAGCCGGAGAGGACCCGGTTCATAATCCGATTGAATATATCCTGGAATGTGTCAATACCATCTACGGTATTCATCATAAGAATGGGGCTATCCGCCGGGTAAATGTAAATATTGCGGCGACGACAGTGGAGAATTATAAGCGGTTAAAGGATGCGGAAATCGGCACTTATATTTTATTTCAGGAAACCTATCATAAGGAAAGCTATTTCAAGCTGCATCCTACGGGTCCTAAGCATGATTATAATTATCATACGGAGGCCATGGACCGGGCGATGCTGGGCGGAATTGATGATGTGGGCTGCGGCGTCCTGTTTGGTCTGGATAAGTTTCGGTATGAATTTGCCGGCTTGTTAATGCATGCAGAGCATTTGGAAGCAGTATTTGGCGTGGGTCCCCATACCATCAGCGTACCAAGGCTTCGGGATGCGGATGATATTGATTCTGCTTCCTTTGCCAATGGGATTGATGATGATACCTTTGCAAAGATTGTTGCCTGTATCCGGATTGCAGTACCATATACGGGCATGATTGTATCCACAAGGGAAAACTGGAAGACCCGGGAACGGGTATTACAGCTTGGCATTTCCCAGATTAGCGGCGGTTCCAGAACCAGTATCGGCGGTTATGTGGAGCCGGAACCGGAGGATCAGAAATCAGAGCAGTTTGATGTGATGGATACCCGGACGCTGGATGAAGTCGTAGCCTGGCTGATGGAGCTGGGATATGTACCCAGCTTTTGTACGGCATGCTATCGGGAGGGAAGAACCGGCGACCGCTTTATGAGTCTGTGTAAAAGCGGCCAGATTCAAAACTGCTGTCATCCCAATGCATTAATGACCTTAAAGGAATATCTGGTGGATTATGCTACTACAGCTACTGCCGAAATTGGCAATGGGCTGATTCAAAGGGAGCTGGCGAATATTCCCAAGGAGCAGGTACGCAGCCTGGTAGTAGAGCATTTGCGTCAGATTGAGCAGGGACAGAGAGACTTCCGATTTTAAGAGATGGCAATATGGATAAAGCAACCGGTTCCCTTTGAAACAGACACTAAGATAAGAAAGGCAGGAAACAGCTATGAGTATGAATGAAACACCGGACAGTGAGCGGATACATATTGGATTGTTTGGAAGAAGAAATGCTGGGAAATCCAGTGTGATGAATGCGTTAACCGGACAATCCCTTTCTATCGTTTCGGAGGTGAAGGGAACCACCACAGACCCGGTACGGAAGGCCATGGAGCTGCTGCCCCTGGGACCGGTAGTGTTCATGGATACACCGGGACTGGATGATGAGGGGGTTCTGGGAACTGCCCGAATGGAAAAAAGCTATCAGATTCTGGACCAGACGGATATCGCGCTGGTGGTTATCGATGCCAGGGAAGGAAAAAGAGAAGAGGATGAACAGCTCTTGAACCGAATCCGGAAAAAAGGGATTCCCTATGTAGTGGTATATAATAAGCAGGATTTGGTAGAACATGCTGGAATGGAACCGATGGATGTGCCAAAGCTTTTGGCAGATTACAGAGCGGGCAAGGAGATTATCTTTCGGGTCAGTGCCAGAGACCAGTATCATATATCGGAATTAAAGACGTTTCTGGCAGGGATGAAGCCGGATGCTCCGGACATTCCGATTGTGGCGGATTTGGTTGAAAAAAATGATTTTGTAGTGCTGGTGGTTCCCATTGACAAGGCGGCACCGAAGGGAAGACTGATTCTGCCACAGCAGCAGACCATCCGGGAGCTGCTGGATGCGGGAGCCATACCGGTGGTGACCAGAGAAACAGAGCTAAAGCAGACGCTGGAGGAGCTTGGAAAGACACCGGTTCTTGTAATAACCGATAGTCAGGTATTTGAAGCCGTAGCCGGGATGGTGCCGGAAGCGGTTCCCTTGACTTCCTTTTCTATTTTATTTGCCCGGCACAAAGGAGTGCTGCAGGCGGCAGTAAGAGGCGCTGCCATGCTGGGACAGCTGCAGGATGGGGACCGGATTCTGATTGCAGAGGGCTGTACCCACCATCGCCAGTGTGGAGATATCGGTACGGAGAAGCTTCCTCGCTGGATACAGAAGCAGGAAGCGGGAAAGAAGCTGTACTTTGATTTTTGCAGCGGGATGGACTTTCCAAGGGATTTATCCGCTTACCGCCTGGTGATTCAATGCGGCGGATGTATGCTGAATGAACGGGAAGTGAAGAACCGCTATGGGCTGGCAGAGCGTCAGGGGGTGGCGATAACGAATTATGGAATCGTTATTTCCAGACTGAAGGGGATTCTGGCACGCAGCATTGCAATGCTGGCAGTGGAAGAACCGGATGGATAAGTAAAGGATGAGACTATGGAGTTTTTCTATGATGATAATCGAAATCCGGAGGCAGTTTACCGGCTTTGGCAGGAAGTATTTCAGGATTCGGAAGCCTTTGCCGCCTATTATTTTGACTGGATATATCCGAAGAACCAGGTGATTTTGGCAGCAGAGGGAGGAAGGATTTGCTCGATGCTTCATTTGAATCCCTATCCGTGGAGCTGGGAGCTTAAGGGGCGGAAGCCTCGGCTTGTAAACCTGCACTATATTGTGGGCGTGGCTACGGTACCGGAACGCAGACGACAGGGGCTGATGGCCGCCTGTATGAAGAAAGCCCTACAGGATATGGAAGCAAGGGAAGAGCCATTTACCTATCTGATGCCGGCAAGAAAGGAATACTATACGCCCTTTCAGTTTGTAGAGTTCAAGAAGGAAAAACGATGGATTCGAAAAGGAGATGGCTGGATGCGGAAGGAGATGCCGTCTGGTTTGCCTGATTCTTTTTCGGTGTCCTCCATTCCAACGCCTGGAGCTGGTATGCTTCCGGCCCGGACACCGGACTATATGGAGCGGTTAAAGGCAGAAGCAGCATGTGAGGGCGGTGCAGTACTGGAATGGGAAAAGGAAGCCGGATATTGCGCTTATGTTATGGAGCAGCAGGAGGGTCAGGAAACAGCAGTCATCCGGCAGCTTTGGATGGCGGCTATGGATACGGAGCAGGCATTAAACCAACTGGTATGTCCGGAGCTTAACCGGCGGCATGGAAGGATTGCTGTCGAGTATATAGAGGAACAGCCCATGATGCTTCGGATTCTGCATCTGCAAAGGTTTTTGGAGCTATTACCCTATAAGGGAAATGAGAAATCCTGCATCGTTCATGTAAGGGATTCCATATGCAGCCGGAACCAGGGTGTTTTTTTACTTACGCTGTCACCGAAAGGCGGAAGGTTGCTGCGGCTTTCAGAGGAACTGGAAGGGACGTTTCCGGGAATGCCGGAGCATCATTGGGATATGGCGGAGCTGACAAGGTATCTTTTGGCGGAAAGCGGTCTGGCAGAGCAGGTCTATCTGATGGAAATTGTGTAAGGGACGGTTATAAGCGGTACTGTACCGGTATGGGAGCCTTATTCTAAGACGGTTGACAAAATATCCCTGGGCTTCTATACTTTAGAAGGCAAACCGGTAAATGGACCGGCGTGCATGTAAATATGCAAAGGCATTGCTAGTTGTGCCGTCGGCGGAAGACGGCGGAATGGAGATTACGATGAAGATATATAATACCATGACCAGGAAAAAAGAAGAATTTGTACCGATTCGGGAAGGAAAAGTTGGGATTTATGTATGCGGACCGACGGTATATGATTTTATCCATATGGGAAATGCACGTCCCATGATTGTATTTGATACCCTCCGGAGATATCTGACCTATAAGGGATATGAGGTGAATTATGTATCGAATTTTACAGATGTGGATGATAAGATTATCAAACGCGCCCAGGAAGAGGGGGTAGATGCTTCTGTGATATCGGAACGATATATAGCGGAAGTGAAAAAGGATATGGCAGCGATGAATGTACAGGAGGCTACCACCCATCCAAAGGCCACAGAGGAAATTCCGGATATGATTGCACTGGTTCAGACCCTGATTGAGAAGAGGTATGCATATGAGGTAAACGGAACGGTTTATTTCCGGACCCGGCAGTTCAAGGATTATGGTAAGCTTTCCCATAAGAATCTGGATGATTTGAGAAGCGGTAACCGTTCCCTTCAGGTATCCGGTGAAGAGGAAAAGGAAGACAGTCTGGATTTTGTATTATGGAAGCCCAAGAAGGAAGGGGAGCCTTCCTGGAATTCTCCATGGGGAGAGGGCCGCCCAGGCTGGCATCTGGAATGCTCCTGCATGTCCAAAAAGTATATTGGCGATGTCATTGATATTCATGCAGGTGGGGAGGACCTGATTTTCCCCCATCATGAAAATGAGATTGCCCAAAGTGAAGCAGCCAATGGCACGGAGTTTGCCCGGTACTGGATGCACAATGCATTTTTAAAAATCAATAATGAGAAAATGTCAAAATCCTTAGGGAACTTTTTTACCATACGGGAAATCAGTGAAAAGTATTCCTTACAGGTTATCCGGTTTTTCATGCTTAGCGCCCACTATAGAAGTCCGTTGAATTTTTCCGCAGACCTGGTAGCGTCTGCCAAGAGCGGCTTCGAGCGGATTCTGACTGCCTATGAAAAAGCAGAAGAGGTTAAACAGAAGGCAGCAGGCGATACGGTCTCTCCAGAAGAGCAGGAGGACATCAGACGGATTGAGGAATTGATACAACGGTTTGAGGCGGCTATGGAGGACGATTTGAACACGGCAGACGCAATTTCCGTTATTTTTGAACTGGTAAAGCTGTCCAATACAACCATTGATGCACATTCCTCCAAGACTTATTGTGAGAAAATGACAGGCGCAATCCGGCAGCTATGTGACATACTGGGGATGGAAACGGTTCGGGAAGCAGAATTACTGGATGAAGAGATTGAACGGTTGATCGCGGAACGCCAGCAGGCAAGAAAGAATAAGGATTTCGCTAAAGCAGATGAAATCCGGAATACGCTGCTGGAGCAGGGAATTGCCTTAGAGGATACCAGAGAAGGTGTAAAGTGGAAGAAGATTTAATCGGTTATTTTAAAACAAAAATGGAGCTGCCTCATCGGGATATACGAAGCTATTCCCCTCTGGCGCTGGCTTATATTGGAGATGCGGTATACGATTTGCTGATTCGGACAGAGGTAGTAGCCCAGGGAAACATACCGGTTAACCGGTATCATAGGCAGGTTAGTTCTATTGTCAAGGCAGAGGCGCAGGCAGAGCTGGTACAGCTGCTGCTGGAGGAACTGACGGAAGAGGAACGGGATGTTTACAAGCGAGGCAGAAATGCCCATTCCTATACAAAGGCAAAGAATGCCAGTCTGGGAGACTATCACCGGGCAACCGGATTTGAGGCATTGATTGGCTATCTGTATCTGACAGAGCAGTATGCAAGAATTACGGAATTGCTGCAGCTTGGAAGAAGAAAGCAGGAGGAGTCCGGAACAAAGTAAGAATCGGGGAAGTGCAGGTGTAAAAGCGATGCGATATGAAGAATATACCATAGAGGGACGAAATGCAGTGCTGGAGGCCTTTCGTGCCGGAAAGACCATTGATAAATTATATGTACAGGATGGATGTCATGACGGAGCGGTGAATTCCATTACCAGAGAAGCAAGAAAGCAGGATACTATTATTACTTATGTAGCAAAAGAACGTCTGGATCAGATGTCATCCACGGGAAAGCACCAGGGAGTGATTGCCCAGGCTGCCGCTTATGCCTATGCAGAGCTGGAGGAGATTTTTACCAGGGCAGAGGAGCAGGGAGAGCCGCCGTTTATCTTTTTGCTGGATGAGATTGAGGACCCACATAATCTGGGGGCGATTATCCGTACTGCCAATCTGGCAGGCGCCCATGGGGTGATTATTCCCAAGCGCAGGGCGGCAGGATTGACGGCAACAGTTGTAAAGGCTTCTGCCGGCGCCTTGAATTATACTCCGGTGGTAAAGGTAACGAACCTGGTACAGACCATGGAGGAATTAAAGAAAAGGGGCTTATGGTTTGTCTGCGGGGATATGGACGGGGAAATTATGTACCGCCAGAATTTGACCGGTCCCATTGGATTAGTGATTGGCAATGAGGGTGAGGGTGTCAGCCGCCTGGTACGGGAGAAATGTGATTATATTGCAGCTATCCCGATGAAGGGAAATATTGATTCCCTGAATGCATCCGTCGCGGCAGGCGTACTGGCCTATGAGATTGTCAGACAGAGGATGGCTTAATCCTGTGTAGCAGCGGTTTATGAAGGAGAAGGCCGGAACAGCTTAATGTTGGGAGAATCGGATACATGAATTATATGGAATTCACAGATGAAGAATTAGTAGAACGGATTCGCAGACAGGATCCTGCCGCTATGGATTATCTTTTGGATAAGTATCGGAATATGGTGAAACGGGAAACCAGAGAAATCTATATTATCGGTGCGGATTCCGAGGATTTGATGCAGGAGGGAATGATTGGACTCTTCAAGGCGATTCGGGATTATAACGAGGATAAGAGCTGCAGCTTTCATACCTTTGCAAGCCTTTGTGTCAAGCGGCAAATCTGTACGGCTGTTACGACCTCCAACCGGAAGAAGCATTATCCGTTGAATCATTATGTTTCTTTTTATTCCCAGGACGAGGAAACCAACAGCTCCATGATAGATATTCTGGCAGCGGCGGAAACCAGCAATCCGGAATCAAACCTGCTGATGCAGGAACAGATGGGCGGTCTGGTCAATAAGATGGATACCCTGCTGAGTAAGTATGAACGGCGGGTACTGGAATTGTATCTGGATGGATTGTCTTATGGAAAAATTGCGGAAGAACTGGATAAAACGGAAAAATCTGTGGACAATGCCATACAGCGGATACGAAGAAAGCTGACCCGGGATTAAGGGGAAGAAAATAAGACATAAAAAATAAGCTACTAACGGGAGTCGGACCCGTGACCTCATCATTACCAATGATGCGCTCTACCACCTGAGCTATAGTAGCATCTTGCTGTATCTCAGCAACGTGATTAATATATCAAATCTTTACTGGGTTGTCAATAACCATCTTTTAATTTCTAGTACCACATCTTTTAATTTCTAGTACCTCATAATCGTACTGTATTTATCGGTTACTATAATGAATTATGCCAATTGCATAATTTTCATTTCGATTTCTCTTAATTCGTCAAGTGATAATAGTGGAACACATTCTGCAATTTCTTCAAGTGTCATTTTCTCTTTTTTTATCAATTTTTCTGCAATTTCTCTTGCACTGTTTAATGCTGCCTCATTTCTCATATCTTCCATTATCTTGCACATAGCAGCCACTCCTTCCTTATTCTGCTTGAAATATCTTGCTTTTTTAGCAAGTGCCTCATAATTCATATCATTGGGATTGATACAGGAGAAATCGTGCATTAATTTACCGATTTCATCATTGCCCCTGTATTTGCCGTTCACATATAGGATATGTGAACCGTCACCAAACAATACTTTATTTTCACCAATTGTAATATACCTTTCTACTGGATATATCGGCTGATTCCCTTTCATTATATCATTTTCAGTGATAAAAATAACATAGCTGTCGGGAATATCCTCTGCATCATCTCCAGGTTTTAGGATATGTGCATCCAGCAGACTGCTGTTATGTCTTGCTCTTTTTGCACCAGCTCCTGCATCGGCTCTCTGAATTTCCACATCAAATTCCTTATTCGCACTATCAACCGCATGAACATCTAAGGTAGCGGAACGCCCTTGCAGGTTCTTCATGGGTTCTTGTACCCGCACCGATTTAATTTTTATGTCTTTTCTTCCTAAAACAATTTGCAATATCAGTTCCACACCTTCAAAATTATCTGCAAGGCAGACCGTCATAAAATCATCATCCATATATCGGAGTGATTTCAAACGCTCTAAATCTTGCTGATGTGTCTGCTCTGTTGTATTCAAAATCTCACCTTCTTTTTCATTTTATTATACAGTGGATAATATTTTTTGAAAACTGAATTTTTTATAAAATCCAATTCCGATATTGCTTTCTGCATACGATTTTCCTTTCGTGTTCAGAATGTAATTGTGCTATCATGGGTATAAATTATCATGAAGGACGGAATTGCGTTCCGGACATATGATAAACAACCGTTGAAAGTATCTGGCATATATGAGTTAAGAATATGAAATTCATACGGGAAGGAGGTGAGCAGAGAGATATGGCAGGAAAAAGCTACGGATACATCCGGGTATCCAGTATCGATCAAAATGAGGAGCGGCAGCTGGTTGCTATGCGGGAAAAGGATATTTTGGAAACCAATCTGTATATCGATAAGCAATCTGGAAAGGACTTTGAACGACCCCAGTATAAAAAACTAATAAGCTGCTTAGAAGCAGGAGATTTGCTTTATATCCTAAGCATTGACCGGTTAGGCAGGAATTATGAAGAGATTCAGAAGCAATGGCATATCTTAACGAAAGAAAAAGGAGTAGACATCTGCGTCATGGATATGCCCCTGCTTGACACCCGGAATGGGAAGGATTTGATGGGAACCTTTATTGCAGACCTCGTACTTCAGATTCTTTCTTTTGTGGCGCAGAATGAACGTGAAAATATTCGAAAGCGTCAGGCAGAAGGAATCGCAGCAGCGAAGGCAAGGGGAGTAAAATTCGGCAGACCGCCACAACCGCTTCCGGAGAATTTTGAGGATATATATGAAGCCTGGCGGCATAAAAAAATGACACTTCGCCAGGCGGCAAATGCCTGTGAAATGCCAGTAGGAACCTTTTATTCAAAAGCAACAAAGCTGGAAAAGCTGACACAGGAGGTCAGTTGATTTGTAAAAGTGTACTTTTTCAAACGAAAGCAACAGGTACAATACATATCCGTTATAATACCACTATTATTTCATTATTTCAAGTATTCATAAAAAATCCTTTGTTATTCAATCATATTATAGCCATAATCCCCTAGTTGACCAGATATTATAAATAAGAATACTTTCTTTTTTCTAATTACGAAAAAGTACACTTTTATATACGAATCATACAGAAGGAAGGGAGGAATATTAGCAGGAAAACGGAGCAGCAGACAATCCATATATTCCTAGGAAAATAAGGAGGATATAAAATGAACAGAGGATTGAAAAGGGCTATGGCAGCGGTGTTGTCCACAGCCGTAATTTGCAGTTCAATGGCTCCGGTGAATGTGTTTGCTATAGAACTAGGCGATTGTGAACATAGCGATGCTACGCTAGAGGCTTCAACCGCAGCAACTTGTAATGCTGACGGAATTGCGGCATACTGGACATGTACGGACTGTAGTA
>JAMOZY010000001.1:211909-256868 GCA_023667695.1 Clostridium sp.
GCAGTGTCTGCAACTTGCACTTTGCGGATGGAGAAGACGGTGAGAAAACCGAAATCGGCGATGATGATGCCCTTACCGCATGGGAAGCAGGCGAAGGAAAGCTTGCAGCAGGACATACCTTTGGAGCAGCAGCAGGCGGACAGGCAGCAACCTGCCAGGTAGACGGCTGGAAGGATTACTATACCTGCAGTGTCTGCAACTTGCACTTTGCGGATGGAGAAGACGGTGAGAAAACCGAAATCGGCGACGCTGATGCCCTTGCCGCATGGAAAACAGGTGCGGGAAAGATTGCAGCAGGTCATAATGTAGTAAAAACAGAAGAAAGAGCAGCGACCTGTACTACATCCGGCAATATTGCATACTGGCATTGTGCAGATTGTGATAAGTATTTCAAGGATGAAGCACTGACAGAAGAGGTTACCTTAGCCGGCACAAGAATTGAGGCAAAGGGGCATCAGGGCATAGCACATGCAGCAAAGGAAGCAACTGCAACAGAGGCAGGCAATATTCCATACTGGACCTGCAGCAGCTGTGGAAAGTATTTCAGAGATGCAGCATGTAAGCAGGAAATCACCCAGGCACAAACGGTACTTCAGGCATTGGGCGAACCATTAACCAAGACAGAATCCTTTATATCACGTTTATATGATGAATGTCTGAGTCGAAATGCGGATGCAGAAGGCATGGAATACTGGGATACGGCTTTAGAATCAAAGCAGATGACCGGAGCGCAGGTTGCACGGGCTTTTGTATTCAGTAAAGAATATAGCCAGAGTAATACTTCCGATGAAGAATTTGTAGATATGCTGTATCATACCTTTATGAATCGGGAAGCAGATACAGAAGGAAAAGCATACTGGATGGGTTGTCTGAATCAGGGCTTATCCAGAGAATATGTATTCCAGAAGTTTGCAATGTCACAGGAATTTGGCGATATTTGTAAGGCCTCTGATATTGAGCAGGGAACCGTTGCTTTGACACAGGCAAGAGACAAGAATCCAGGTCTGACCGGATTTGTCAACCGTATTTATGGAAAGGCATTGGAACGAAGCGGAGAAGAAGATGGACTGAATTTCTGGTGCCAGTCTGTTCAGGACGGAGCAAAGACCCCGGTACAGGTAGCAGAATACTTTATGAATTCGGAGGAATTTACCAACAAGCAGTTGACCCATGTAGAATTTGTAAAGGTTCTGTACCGGACCTTTATGGATCGGGAATATGATGAAGAAGGCTTGAATTATTGGGTAAATGAACTTGCGAAGGGACAAAGCAGAAGTACTGTAATACGTCGGTTTGCAGGCTGTCAGGAATTCAAGGATATTATGGAATCCTTTGGATTATAGGATTTAGATTTATCCCACAGGGCGGAGGACAGAAGTGCCTTCGCTCTGTTTTTTTGTCTGTTTTTGTCGTGGAATGGCTCAGAAGGGGTGATTGCCCTGGAGTATAAATAAGTGAATAAGTACCGAAAAAATAGTGACTTCTCTGGAAGGAAATGTTATACTATTATGGAATGTGGGTTCAAAGCCACAGAAAATGCATTATTTTGTATCCATGCTTTGCATTGGGATAAAATGCCAGGAGGGTTTATTTTGGAAGAAGAAGTTGTTTCAAGACATTTTATTGAACAGATTATTGATAAAGATTTGGCAGAAGGAGCTTATACAAAAATCGTGACCCGGTTTCCGCCGGAGCCAAACGGATATCTTCATATCGGACATGCCAAGTCTATTTTATTAAATTATGGTTTGGCACAGGAATATGGCGGACAGTTCAATTTGCGGTTTGACGATACCAATCCCACTAAGGAAAAGACCGAGTTTGTCGATTCCATTACAGAAGATGTGAAGTGGCTGGGTGCGGATTTTGGAGATACCATTTACTTTGCCTCCGATTATTTTGAGCAGATGTATGAGGCGGCAGTCAAGCTGATTCGGAAGGGCAAGGCATTTGTCTGCGACTTAACCGCAGATGAAATCCGGGAGTATCGGGGAACCTTGACGGAGCCTGGGAAAAACAGCCCTTACAGGGACCGGTCCGTGGAAGAGAATCTGGCATTGTTTGAAGCCATGAAAAACGGTGAGTTTGAGGACGGAAGCAAGGTACTGCGTGCAAAGATTGATATGAGTGCTCCGAATATCAACATGCGGGACCCGGTTATTTACCGGGTGGCGCATATGACCCATCACAATGCCGGTGACAAGTGGTGTATTTATCCGATGTATGATTTTGCTCATCCCATTGAAGATGCCATTGAAGGGGTGACCCATTCCATTTGTACTCTGGAATTTGAAGACCACCGCCCATTGTATGACTGGGTGGTACGGGAGCTGGAATATCCCCACCCGCCAAAGCAGATTGAATTTGCCAAGCTGTATCTGAAGAGTGTGGTAACCGGAAAGCGTTATATCAAGCAGTTGGTGGAAGAAGGGATTGTAGATGGCTGGGATGACCCAAGACTGGTATCCTTAAGCGCATTACGCCGCCGGGGCTTTACACCGGAGTCCATTAAGCTGTTTATGAGTCTTACCGGCGTATCCAAGGCACAGAGTACCTGCGATTATGCCATGCTGGAATACTGCATCCGGGAGGATTTAAAAATGAAAGCCAGCCGGATGATGGCAGTCTTAGACCCGGTTAAGCTGATTATTGATAATTATCCGGAGGGACAGAAAGAATATATGGATATAGAAAATAATCAGGAAAATCCGGAGCTGGGTTCCAGAAAGGTTGCGTTTTCCAGAGAATTATACATTGAGCGGGAGGATTTTATGGAAGAACCGCCCAAGAAGTATTTTCGATTATATCCGGGAAATGAGGTACGGTTAAAGGGAGCTTATTTTGTTACCTGCGTGGATTATAAGAAGGATGCGGCAGGGAATATTACCGAGATTCACTGTACCTATGATCCGGAGACCAGAAGCGGGTCCGGCTTTGAGGGAAGAAAGGTAAAAGGAACGATTCACTGGGTCGATGCAGAAAGCTGTGTGGATGCAGAGGTCCGTTTATATGAAAACATTGTCAAGGAGGATGAACCGGTCCGGAATGAAGACGGAAGCTGGAATCTGAATCCGAATTCCCTGACGGTATTACAGCATTGCAAGCTGGAACAAAAGTTTGAGGAAGCAAAGCCGGGGAATGCGTTCCAATTCATGCGGCATGGTTATTTCTGTGTAGATACAAAGGATATAGAGAAGGACCATCTGGTATTTAATCGAATCGTATCATTAAAGAGTTCCTACAAGCCAAGCTGAGGAAGGAATGGCTGCAGGAAACGGATGATGGGAGAATAAAGGAAGAAAAGTAAAGGATTACAAGTTTAGGAGGTAAATTTATATGGGTCTGTTTACAGATGTGGAAGGCATGGGACTTGGAAAAATTGATATGAAAAATGTGTTTCAGGAGGAAGCCAAGCATACATTAGCCCACGAAAAAAAAGAGGCTGCGCCTGCAGCAGAAAAGAATGAGGAGGATGTATTGTTTGATAAATCCCATCAATGTCCGATTTGTGATTATAATTTTAAGGTGAAGGCAATCCGGACCGGAAAATTAAAGCTCATTGAACAGGATGAGGCATTACGGCCGATTTATGAAAATCATATTGACCCATTGAAGTATGATGCCATTACCTGCCCGGAATGCGGCTACAGTGCGCTTACACAATATTATAAGCCGGTTACTTCTGCACAGCTTCGGATTATCAAGCAGGAGTATTGCACGAATTTCAAGGGGATTCAGGAAGAGACGCCATGCATGTCCTATCAGGGAGCATTGCTGCGGCATAAGCTTTCTCTGGTCTGTGCCATGAAGCGAAATGCAAAGAACAGTGAACGCGCCTATATTTTTCTGAAAATGGCATGGCTGCTTCGGGGAAGCATGGAAAATGATGCTTTGAGCAGTACAGACCAGAAGGAAATGGAAAAAGAAGAGGCGGAATGCTTCTTAAAGGCATATGAAGGCTTTCAGCTGGCATTTTCCAAGGAACCATTTCCGATGTGCGGCATGGATGAAATCTCTCTGCGGTATATCATGGCGGTTCTGGCACATAAGCTTGGAAAGCGGGAAGAATGTGTGCGGATGCTGGCAAGTGTTCTGACTTCGAAAACGGCCTCCCAGCGGATTAAGGATAAGGCTTATGACCTGAAGGAAACCGTCCGGCAGGAAGTTGCAGACGAAAAGAATTAATCAGAAAGGGAGACAGATAAGCTTCTTTCTTATAAGTATACCTGTAGATATCAGTATGGATACCTACAGGTATTTTTTTGCATTACCAGCTATTCTTCCACCTGAATATGGTTGGTTTTAAGGATTCCCCGCGGAATAGCATCCTTGGAATTCTTCCAGGGTTCGTTAGCGTATCGGTAATCGTATTTATTGATAAACCATTCAATATCGTCATTGACCCGTTCCATACCTGTAAAGTAAACGGTACTCAGGCAATCCAGAAATGTATTGTATTGGCTTTTGTCCAGCTTGGAGGCTCCGATGTCATACAGTAAGCCGTAATGGCAGGTGCAAAAGCCCTTACCGTCGGCAAAGGTCTTTTGGAATTCCGGGTCCTTCTTCCACAGGTAGAAAACAGTATCAATATAACGATAAAAGGTGTCCTCCATGCGTTCGCAGATAAAGCAATGTCCTTCCAGCTCCTTTATATAGGCGCCTACTGGTGAGGCATCCGCTGAGCGCTTGAACAGACCGGAAGCAGCCGGTTTATTCTTAGACAGTTCTTTTAAATCCTTTATGGTTTTGTCCGTATGGGTCTTTAGCATCAAGGCAAGTCCCAGACGGTTTTTTTGTTTGTAAAGCATCTGAATGTGGTGGGGACAGAAGCCTAATTTATCCGTCATGGCACGATTGTCATCCTCCATATAGCTTGGTCCCATGGTGTATTCAATTGCGTTTTGCTCCAGCTCCTGATGCAATGCGCAGACCGGACATTCACAGTCGGAACGAAAAGCGTCGTTCACCGGTATGGTGTATAGTTGTTCTTTCATAGTATCTCCTTACCCAAAGGGTGTTTCCTGATTTCATGTTACTTCATTCTGAATTTTATGAATTGTGTTTGCATTACAAGTTCCGGCCTTTGTCATATCTTGTTGCAGCCTGACATAAGACCTTCCCTTTCAATTACAGTATATCACATCTTATGAGATGTGTATATCAGAGAAGCAACGGATATTTTTCCTGTGTTCGGCTATGAGTCAGGGAATGGAAGAGCAATGAATTTCGGGAGAAGGAAGCGGAGAGAAAATACGGAGTCATATTCTAAAAAACATGAATAAAATATTGGAGTCATATTCTAAAAAAAACATGAATAAAATATTACTGTTATTTTAGAATTATTTTTAAATAAAGGGTTGATTTTTTCTAAAAAATGGATACAATAATAATTGTGTTAGCACTCAAACGGAGTGAGTGCTATTAGAAGGTAAGCAATAGAAGGAGGAATATAAAATGAGATTAGTACCATTAGGCGACAAGGTCGTATTGAAGCACTTAGTAGCAGAAGAGACAACAAAGTCTGGTATTGTAATTCCGGGACAAGCTAAGGAGAAGCCGCAGCAGGCAGAGGTAGTAGCAGCAGGTCCGGGTGCAGAGGTTGACGGTAAGCTGGTACCGATGCAGGTAAAGCCGGGAGATAAGGTCATTTATTCCAAGTATGTAGGTTCTGAAGTGACATTAGAGGATGAGGAATTTATTGTAGTAAAGCAGAGTGATATTTTAGCAATCATTGAAGAGTAATTAGAAAATATAGATACAAGAATTGGAGGAATTAAAATGGCAAAGGAAATTAAGTATGGAGCGGAAGCAAGAAAGGCTTTGGAATCCGGTGTAGACCAGTTGGCAGATACCGTTCGGGTTACCTTAGGACCAAAGGGAAGAAATGTTGTATTAAGCAAGTCCTTTGGAACGCCTTTGATTACCAATGACGGTGTTACCATTGCAAAGGACATTGAATTAGAGGACGCATTTGAGAATATGGGCGCTCAGATTGTAAAGGAAGTAGCGACCAAGACCAATGATGTGGCAGGTGACGGTACCACAACGGCAACCGTACTGGCACAGGCTATGATTAATGCAGGTATGAAGAATCTGGCGGCTGGCGCCAACCCGATTATTTTAAGAAAGGGTATGAAGAAGGCCTGTGATACAGCAGTAGATGCATTAAAGGAAATGAGTGATAAGATTAACGGCAAAGACCAGATTGCGCGTGTGGCTTCGATTTCTGCCGGAGATGAAGAGGTTGGCCAGCTGGTGGCAGACGCTATGGAAAAGGTGTCTTCCAATGGCGTCATTACCATTGAAGAGTCCAAGACCATGAAGACCGAGCTGGATTTGGTAGAAGGTATGCAGTTTGACCGTGGTTATGTATCTGCTTATATGGCAACGGATATGGAGAAAATGGTAGCAGAATTAGATAATCCGTATATCCTGATTACCGATAAGAAAATTTCCAACATCCAGGATATCCTGCCGTTGTTAGAGAACATCGTACAGAGCGGCGCCCGCCTGCTGATTATTGCTGAGGATGTAGAAGGCGAAGCCTTAACAACCTTGATTGTAAATAAGTTAAGAGGTACCTTCAATGTAGTAGCAGTTAAGGCGCCTGGTTATGGTGACAGAAGAAAAGCAATGCTGGAGGATATTGCAGTTCTGACTGGCGGCAAGGTGATTTCCGAGGAAATCGGTCTGGACTTAAAGGATACGACCATGGAGGACTTGGGACGTGCAAAGAGTGTACGGGTAGAAAAGGAAAATACAGTGATTGTGGACGGCGCCGGGGAAAAGGCAGACATTGACGCAAGAATCGGACAGATTAAAATGCAGCTGGAGAATACCACCTCTGAATTCGATAAAGAAAAGCTTCAGGAGCGTCTTGCAAAGCTGGCCGGCGGCGTTGGCGTCATCCGGGTAGGCGCTGCTACGGAAACAGAGATGAAGGAAGCAAAGCTCCGGTTAGAGGACGCTTTAGCAGCGACCAGAGCAGCAGTGGAAGAAGGTATTATCTGTGGCGGTGGTTCTGCATACATCCATGCAAGCAAGAAGGTGGCTGAGCTGGCAGCCGGTCTGGCAGGAGATGAAAAGACTGGTGCAGAGATTATCTTAAAGGCACTGGAATCTCCATTATATCATATTGCCTCCAATGCAGGCCTGGAAGGTTCCGTTATCATTAATAAAGTATACGAATCAGAAGCAGGCATGGGCTTTGATGTATTAAATGAAAGCTATGTTAATATGATTGAAGCCGGTATCATTGACCCGGTTAAGGTAACCCGTTCGGCTCTGCAGAATGCAACCTCTGTTGCATCTACATTGCTGACAACGGAATCGGTAGTAGCAGAGATTAAGGAGGATACTCCGGCAATGCCGCCAATGGGCGGTGGTGGTATGGGGATGATGTAACTCCATAGCAGCTCATATATATGACAAAAAGAGTGAGGCAGCTCCGGCTGCCTCATTTTCTGTTATATTTATTTTTTTCTACTTGTCATTTTAAGGTGGGAATTGTATAATATAAATTAACGTTTCAGTTTATTGAAATGAGGATGTGTTTTCAAGGTTAGGAGGAGTGTTATGATAGGCGCAGTCAATATGAGTAATCGTTATACGATTCCGGTCAGCAATGTAGACCGTGTTACCCCGGCTTATACAGGGAATACCGTAGACAGCGCTTCCGGAGTACAGCCGGTGGAGTGCCAGACCTGTAAGAATCGAAAGTATGTAGACGGGTCCAATGAGTCGGATGTATCCTTTAAAGCACCGGGACATATTGCTCCGGAACAATCCTATGCAAGAGTGATGTCCCATGAGCAGGAGCATGTTGCGAATGCAAGACAGAAGACAAGTGGAAAGGATGCTTCCCTTGTTTCGGCAACCGTATCTTTGAAGGTGGCTACCTGTCCGGAGTGTGGGAGGACTTATGTGGCAGGGGGAACGACGAATACGACCATTCGATATTCGGAAGATAACCCGTATGATAAGGGAAGAAAAGTAATTGAAGGCAGTTTTCTCGTTGGACAGTATGTAGATGAAGCAGTTTAGAAGAAAGGATGACAATCAAAGTGCAGTACGAATATTTATTTATGGATCGAAAGCGGATTGGGAGTAACATCGAGGCAATCATGAAGGACCGGAAGTGTACCAAGGTCACATTATCACAGGCGATGAACATTTCAAGGCCAACCCTGGACGCATTTTTAAAGGGTGACATTCACAATGCCGGAAAATATGATGAATACATCCGGAGATTGCTGGTATATATGCAATTAACGGATTCTGTATTGGATAATTATAAAACCCTTCCGGATGTGAAGAAGATGCGTTGTAACAGCGTTCAGAAGGAGGAGGTCCGCAAGGGCATACAGGGAATGGAAATCCCATACATCATAAGTAAGACCTATCGTTCTGCATTAAATGAATGCAAGAAGGTCATTCAGGGGGGCGGGGACGGCTTTGCACTTTCCTTTACCGTGCCGGATGCAGCAAAGATTCTTGGTGAATTAACGGAGGATTATCCGGATTTATATATTGGCGTTGCAGATGTTTCCAGCAGAGAGGAGGCAAGCCTTGCAGTAGACAGCGGGGCAAGGTTCGTATTTACCAATTATGCGGTAAAGGATGTAGGCTCGTTCTGCAAGGAACGGGATGTATTTTGCGTTATGGGTGCCGCTACGGTAACGGAGGCATTCAATGCCCAGGCCTATGGCAGTGATGTGGTGAACCTGTATCCGTTGTCCGCCATCCATCCATCCATGCTGGAGGCGATTCGTACTACCTTGCCGAAGCTGGAATTAATGGCAACCTTAAGTGCGGAAGAATTGGAACAGAATGAAGAAGAGTTCTTTGCAACTTTGATTCGATAGTAGTATAAGGGCTGTTGTAAACCACTTTGGTCTGCAGCAGCCCTGTCCTTTATAGAATACGGTTTTTGAATCGGTCGGGTAGAAAACCATTGACGGAAGAGAAATGGAAAATAAGGAGAGTAGTATGAGCTTAGCAGATGATTTGTTTATTTCCATGTGCCAGGATATCATTGATAACGGATGCAGTACAGAAGGGGAAAAGGTGCGTCCCAAATGGGAGGATGGTTCCTATGCCTATACCATTAAGCGGTTCGGTGTTGTCAACCGTTATGACCTGTCCAGGGAGTTTCCGGCATTAACACTGCGGAAAACCTATATAAAATCAGCCGTGGATGAGATGCTTTGGATTTGGCAGAAAAAGTCGAATAATATTCATGACCTGAACAGTCATGTTTGGGATGAGTGGGCAGATGCGGATGGCTCCATTGGAAAAGCCTATGGCTATCAGATGGGAGTAAAGCATCAGTATAAGGAAGGAATGATGGACCAGGTAGACCGGGTTATTTATGATTTGAAGCATAACCCCTACAGCCGCCGGATTATGACGAATCTTTATGTACACCAGGATTTGCATGAAATGAATCTGTATCCCTGTGCTTACAGCATGACCTTTAATGTAACGGATGGCAGACTGAATGCTATTTTGAACCAGCGTTCCCAGGATATCCTGACGGCGAATAACTGGAATGTGGTGCAGTATGCAGTTCTGGTTTATATGCTGGCGCAGGTTTGCGACTTGGAAGCGGGAGAACTGGTGCATGTGATTGCAGATGCCCATATTTATGACCGGCATATTGATATCGTGAAGGAGCTGATTCACCGTCCGACTTATCCGGCGCCAAGATTTCGCCTAAATCCGGATATCCATGATTTTTATGAATTTACGGTCGATGATATTACCATAGAAGATTACCAGACCGGTCCCCAGATAACGAATATTCCCATTGCAGTCTGATGGAGCCCGGAATCGGAACAGGTTTCTTAATACGATTAGGAATTATAAAGGAAAGGAGTATATGGATGTAGTTCGTATAAATACATCATAAAGATAGTAGTATGAATGCAATTGTAGCAGTTGATAATCATTGGGCAATTGGCAATAAAGGCAGTCTGCTGGTTCGGATTCCCATGGACCAGAAGTTTTTCCGGGAGACTACCATTGGAAAGGTCGTGGTATTGGGAAGAAAGACCCTGGCTACCTTTCCCAATGGTCTGCCCTTGCAGGGACGGGAGAATATCATCTTGTCCCGGAATCCGGAGCTGAAGGTAAAGGGAGCGGTTGTGGTACATGGGAAAGAAGAATTGTTTGAAGAGTTGAAGCAATATGCCTCAGAGGATATTTTTGTAATCGGCGGTGGTGATATCTATCAAATACTGCTTCCGTATTGTGATACCGCTTATGTTACGAAAATCGATTACCGCTATGCAGCGGATACGCATTTTCCCAATCTGAACGAGCTGGCTTCCTGGAGCATGACGGAGGAAAGTGAGGAAAATACATACTTTGATTTGGAGTTTACCTTCTGTAAATACGAGAACAGTCAGCCCCAGCCCATGCTTTAACCGGAGCTTTGCCCTTCGGAAGGAATCCTTGCAGCCGGAAGGCTGAACTCGGATTGCAGGAACGGATTGTTATATTCAAGGAAAAGGATGAAGCGGCATGAGAAATAGAAATTATCCCGGTTGGGGGAAAGGAATCGGAATACTGGTTTGCGGTATGGCAATCAGCATGTTATATGCTTGTCAGGTGGGTTCCCAGGTGGAACTGGCACAGCCGGCAGATGGATTATGGCGAAGGGAGCAGACCGCTCTTTTATCCGGACTTTCCGGTCAAAGAACGACCTTTGATGAAATCCAGGAGCAGAAGCTGCAGGCGGTTTTGCAGCAGTATGAAGCCTATGCAGAGGCGAATCCGGATTATGTGGGATGGCTGTATCTGGAGGATACACTGGTAGATGGTCCGGTGGTGCAGAGCCAGTTGGATGGAAATGGCTATTGGGAGTACCTGTATAAGGATTTTGATGGAAATTATAAATTTGCCGGGACTTTATTTTTAGATAAATCCTGTTCTATTGAAGAACCGGCAACGGCAAACTGGATGATATATGGCCATAACATGAATGACGGTTCGATGTTTGGAACCCTGAAGTATTATCGGGATGAGGCATTCTGGCGGGAGCATCCTACCTTTACCTTTACAACCAGAACCCAGGTGGA
Source organism: Clostridium sp. (assembly GCA_023667695.1). Classification (GTDB taxonomy): domain Bacteria; phylum Bacillota; class Clostridia; order Lachnospirales; family Lachnospiraceae; genus CAG-632. Next base: position 222,991 of record JAMOZY010000001.1, read on the forward strand.
GACTTTTGAAATCCTTGGAGTAGTGCAGTCCTGGGTGTCGGATTATCCCCAGGGACAGTTTGAATATTTTTATTTTTTTGATGCGGAAAATGAAGAATCCTTTGATGCTTTTGTTCAGCAGGTGAAGGACAATGCATTATATGATACGGGGGTGGAAGCGGAATATGGAGACCAGCTGATTACCTTGACGACCTGTGACAGCTGGCATGAGGAGGGACGATTGGCGATTATTGGACGGAAAAAAGGTCTTTGATTTTCTGTTGAATGGTGTTAGAATATTGGCATATGTACTTACGCATATCCAATAGCTCAAGATTAAAAAGAAAGTAGGTTTTTGACGATGTACAAGATTGTTAGTAAGGAAGTACTGAATAATGCTGTCGAACTGATGGTGATTCATGCTCCGTATGTAGCCAGAAAGTGTGAGGCGGGACAGTTTATCATTATCCGTGTGGATGAGGATGGGGAACGGATTCCATTGACCATTGCGGATTATGACCGGGAAGCAGAGACGGTAACGATTATTTATCAGGTAGTGGGTTATTCTACCGAATTATTAAGCAAGATGAAGGCAGGCGATTCTGTTGTAGACTTCGTCGGGCCGCTGGGACAGCCGGCTCCCCTGCATAAGGTAGACCATGTGGTGGGTGTTGCCGGTGGTGTAGGTTCTGCTCCTTTATACCCGCAGCTGCGTAAGCTCCATGAAATGGGAGTTAAGGTAGATGTGATTATAGGCGGCCGTAGCGCTGAATTCGTAATCTTAAAGGAAAAATTTGCTGAATTTTGTGAACATGTATATATTGCAACGGATGATGGAAGTCTTGGTACGAAGGGATTTGTTACCAACGTGCTTACGGATTTGATTGAAAAAGGCGAGAAGATTGATGAAGTCATTGCCATTGGACCGTTGATTATGATGAAGAATGTGGTAAAGGTGACACAGCCTTTGAATATTCCGACCAGTGTATCATTGAATCCGATTATGATTGATGGCACCGGAATGTGCGGCGGCTGTCGTGTCAGTGTAGGCGGCAAGACCATGTTTGCCTGTGTTGACGGACCGGATTTCAATGGTTTCGAAGTGGATTTTGATGAGTGCATGAAGCGTCAGACAATGTTTCAGGAAGAAGAACATAACTGTAAGATAGGAAGAGGTGTATAGACATGGGTAAGAATATGAGTATGACAAAGGTTGCTATGCCGGAGCAGGCGCCGGATGTACGGAATAAGAATTTTGAAGAGGTTGCCCTTGGATATACGAAGGAAATGGCGATGGAAGAAGCCACACGCTGTCTGAATTGCCCAAAGAAGCCTTGTATGGACGGCTGTCCGGTCAATGTTCCGATTCCGGGATTCATTGAAAAGGTGGCAGAGGGTGATTTTGAAGGGGCTTATGAGATTATTACCAGTGAGAATGCTCTTCCGGCAATCTGCGGCCGGGTATGTCCCCAGGAGAACCAGTGTGAAGGCAAGTGTGTCCGCGGCATTAAGGGTGAACCGGTTGCAATCGGCCGTTTGGAGCGGTTTGTAGCAGATTATCATATGGCAAATGCGGTTCCGGCACCGGTGGAGATTGAAAAGAATGGAAAGAAGGTTGCAGTGGTTGGCTGTGGTCCTTCCGGACTGACCTGTGCAGGAGAGCTTGCAAAGAAGGGCTATGAGGTGACGATTTTCGAAGCCTTACATAAGGCTGGTGGTGTGTTGAGTTATGGTATTCCGGAATTCCGTCTGCCGAAGGACCTGGTTGCAAAGGAAATCGAGAATGTTAAGAATCTTGGCGTTACCATTGAAACCAATGTAATTGTAGGACGTTCTCTTACGATTGATGATTTAATGGAGGATGGCTATGAGGCTGTTTTTGTAGGCAGTGGCGCCGGACTTCCGCGGTTTTTGAATATTCCGGGTGAGAATCTGCTTGGCGTATATTCTGCCAATGAATTCCTGACCAGAGTGAATCTGATGAAGGCCTATAAGTTCCCGGAGGCGCCGACCCCGATTAAGGTTGGCAAGAATGTGGCGGTCGTTGGCGCTGGTAATGTAGCGATGGATGCGGCAAGAACAGCAAAGCGCTTGGGCGCTGAGAATGTTTATATCGTATACCGGCGGGGAGAGGATGAGGTTCCGGCCCGTCAGGAAGAGGTACATCATGCAAAGGAAGAAGGCATTATTTTCAAGCTGTTGAATAATCCTTGTGCCATTCATGGAGAGGACGGCTGGGTAACCGGTATGGAAGTGATTAAGCAGGAATTGGGAGAGCCGGATGCCTCCGGAAGACGTTCTCCGGTGCCGGTAGAGGGTTCTAACTATGTTATTCCGGTGGAGACGGTAGTCATTGCCATTGGTCAGAGTCCGAATCCGTTGATTCGCCAGACCACGCCGGGATTAGAGACCCAGAAGTGGGGCGGTATCATTGTGGATGAGGATACCATGAAGACCAGTAAGGATGGCGTATACGCAGGCGGCGATACGGTTACCGGTGCGGCAACGGTTATTCTTGCCATGGGTGCCGGAAAGAAGGCGGCAAAAGCGATTGATGAGAAGCTGCGAGGCTGATTGGACCGTGTCTGTCTTGGATGCAGAAAGGAATGGACATATGGAGGGCAGGAATGATAGTAAAGGATTTTTATGAAGAAAAAGGGATTGTAGCGAAAACAAATGCAAAGCGAACTACTACCATGTGGGCAGCAGGCGTACTGGCAATTGTAAGCCTGATTGGAGCCTACTGGTTTTTTCCCTTTCTGGTTCTGGCTCTGCCCTTCGGATTATTGTTTATCATGCTGTTTCGGGAACGATACATTGAGTATGATTATTGCTTTTCCGCGGAAGAAATCGAAGTAGCCAAGATTATTAACCGGAAGCGCAGAAGAAGTGCGATTATATTTGATATGAACAATATCCGTCTGATTGCACCGGAGGATTCCATGCGTCTGTCAAATGAGCGGGAGCGGAATCCGCAAATGCGGTTTACGGATTATACTGCCATAGAGCCTACGGATAAGGTATATGGATTTCTTCTGGATTTACGCGGAATCCATACTATTATATTGTTAGAGCCTACAGAAACCATGATGGAGCATTTAAGACAGGTAATTCCAAATAAAATTTATGAAGATTAAAGATTCAATCTTTAGTTGACATTGCAGGATGGATTTGTTACGATACGATAACAAATCCATCTGTACATATCAGAGAAAGTTCCTGTTTAATTAGGAAAGGATACGAAATAAAAGGAGAGTGAATGGAGACATGGGTAAGGTTGTTGGTGAAGGAATTACATTTGATGATGTGCTGTTAGTGCCACAGTATTCCGAAGTGATTCCAAATGACATTATACTTTCAACTAGGTTGACGAATAAAATTCAACTGCAGATTCCCCTGATGAGTTCCGGTATGGATACGGTAACGGAGCATCGGATGGCAATTGCAATGGCAAGACAGGGCGGTATTGGTATCATTCATAAGAATATGACCATTGAACAGCAGGCGGAAGAGGTTGATAAGGTAAAACGTTCCGAGAACGGAGTAATCACGGACCCGTTTTCCCTGTCTCCAGAGCATACACTGGATGATGCAGATAAATTGATGGCAAAGTTCCGGATTTCCGGCGTACCGATTACAGAGGATGGAAAGCTGGTCGGTATTTTAACCAATCGGGACTTGAAGTTTGAGACAGATTATACGAAGCAGATTAAGGAATCCATGACAACGGAGAATCTGGTGACAGCAAGAGAAGGTATTACCTTAGAGGAAGCAAAGCGGGTGCTGGGACAGGCAAGAAAGGAAAAGCTTCCGATTGTAGACGCTGATTTTAACCTGAAGGGTCTGATTACCATTAAGGATATTGAAAAGCAGATTAAGTATCCGAATTCTGCAAAGGATTCCCAGGGCAGACTGCTTTGCGGCGCCGGAGTCGGCGTGACCCCGGATATTCTGGACCGTGTCAGCGAGCTGGTGAAGGCAAAGGTAGATGTGATTGTGATTGACTCTGCCCATGGACAGTCTGCAAATGTACTAAAGACCTTGAAAATCGTGAAAGATGCATATCCGGATTTACAGGTGATTGCCGGTAATGTGGCAACCGCGCAGGGAACGGAGGATTTGATTCGGGCAGGCGCAGACGCTATCAAGATTGGCATTGGACCTGGCTCCATCTGTACGACCCGTGTAGTTGCAGGAATTGGCGTACCGCAGATGACCGCTATTATGGATGCATATTCGGTATCTCAGAAGTATAATATTCCGTTGATTGCAGATGGAGGCATCAAGTATTCCGGCGACATTACCAAGGCATTGGCTGCAGGTGCAGATGTCTGTATGATGGGAAGCCTGTTTGCAGGTACGGATGAAAGTCCGGGAGAGTTTGAATTATATCAGGGCAGAAAGTACAAGGTGTACCGGGGCATGGGTTCCATTGCTGCTATGGAAAATGGAAGCAGGGACCGTTATTTCCAGAGCAATGCGAAGAAGCTGGTACCGGAAGGTGTGGAAGGCCGTGTGGCATATAAGGGAACGGTAGAAGATACGGTATTCCAGCTGTTAGGCGGCTTACGGGCCGGCATGGGGTATTGTGGTTCCGGAACAATTGCGGAATTGCATGATAAGGCGCAGTTTGTAAAGATTACATCTGCATCCTTAAAGGAAAGTCATCCCCATGACATTCAGATTACAAAGGAAGCACCGAACTACAGTGTAGAATAAAATGGAACAGGGGCGGTGAATAACTGCCCCTTGTTTTATACATAGAAAAAAGAACTGCCCATCGAAAACCGATGAACAGTTCTTTTATAGAAAAGCTAATTCCAAAGCCTGCTATTATTAAGGTTGTAATGGAGTCATTTTCAGACCTTTGTACATTTTTGTATACAAGCTTTTTTCATCCTGATATAACATGAAGCCGCGAGCGCCGTCTTTTACAATATAGGCATACTTGTTCTTCTGGACATTCATATATAAAACCTCGTCAACGTTCAGCTCCTTTGCCTTTGCCTTTGCGGTATAAACGTTTAATGGTTCAAGCTTGAATTTTTTTACTGCTTCATCCACGGTCATAGCTATTACCTCCTATGAATTAGTCAATTTGAAATACATGTAAATATAATCCGGTCATTTCCTATTGCCACTTACTTGATAATAGTATATTGTATATTATGAACAAAGTCAATTGGTAAAAATGAATAAAAGTATCGACATTTGCCAAGGTGAACACAATATAAATTCGTTATATTCCATAAAGGAGACAATAACATGAAAAAAAATGTGAACTTTCAACAAAAATTAGACAAAAAAATAGTGGAAATTACAAGTCTACATAATACGCCTAATCTGCTGCTGCATGTCTGCTGCGCTCCCTGTAGCAGTTATGTACTGGAATATTTATCAAATTATTTCCAAATTACATTATTTTTTTATAATCCTAATATAGCACCAAAAGAAGAATTTGACAAGCGTGTGATGGAATTAGAACGATTTGTGAGAGAATTTCCCGTAAAAAATCCGGTAACAATCGAAATAGGGGACTACCATCCGGAGGAATTTTTTGCCATGGCAAAGGGCATGGAGCAGGAGCCGGAAGGGGGAAAGCGCTGCTATCACTGTTACGAGCAGCGGTTACAGTGTACGGCCCAAAAATGTAAGGCAGATGGTTATGATTATTTTACCACTACCTTGTCGATTAGTCCCTATAAGCGTGCGGAATGGCTGAATGAGATTGGTGAGTATCAGGCAAAGCGGTATGGCGTGAACTATCTGTTCTCGGATTTTAAGAAAAAGAACGGGTACCAGCGTTCCATCGAACTATCGAAGGAATATCAGCTGTACCGCCAGGATTATTGCGGCTGTGTGTTTTCAAAGGCGGAGCGGGACCAAAACAGAAGGAAGGATGGATAGTTCTGGCAGATGAAAATAAATGTAGAAAGGGGGTTGAAATCGGAAGAGGGTTGTGTTAAACTTTTATCAATTTAAGGACTGCTGAAAAAAGATTGGGTCTATGGTATTTGTGTCGGTTTATGCAGAGCGATAGGGCTTATTAGTCTTTTTTTTTTGGGCAAAAACCAGAAAAGTGAAAGGAACAGGTGGAAAAATGAAGGCGTTTCTTATTCTTGAGGATGGCACTGTTTTTACTGGCAAAAGCGTTGGTTCCACAAAGGAAATCATCAGTGAAATTGTATTCAATACATCTATGACCGGTTATTTAGAGGTATTAACAGACCCTTCCTATGCAGGACAGGCAGTATGTATGACCTATCCGCTGATTGGCAATTATGGAATATGTCTGGAGGACGCAGAGGCGGAACGGCCCTGGCAGTCTGGTTTTATCGTTCGCGAAATCGCAAAGCTCCCAAGTAATTTTAGATGTGAAGGTACCATAGAACAATATCTTTTAAAATATGATATTACAGGAATTGAAGGAATTGATACCAGAGCATTGACCAAGATATTAAGAGAAAAAGGCACCATGAATGGTATGATTACCACGGATGAGCATTATTCCCTGGAGGAGGTGCTTCCGAAAATCAAGGCTTACCGGATTAGTCATGTCGTTTTGGATGTGACCTGCAAGGAAACGAAGGTATATCCGGCAGAGGGGGACCGGATTTATAAGGTTGCCATGATTGACCTTGGCGTAAAGCTGAATATTATCCGTTCCCTGCAGAAGCGCGGGTGTGAAGTGACATTGTATCCGGCAGAGACACCGGCAGAGGAAATACTGGCAGGCAGTCCGGATGGCATTATGTTAACCAACGGCCCTGGAGATCCAAAGAGCTGCGGAAGGACCATTGAAGAAATTAAGAAGCTTTTTGCAACGGATATCCCGATTTTTGCTATTTGTCTGGGACACCAGCTTCTGGCACTGGCCAATGGCGGTGATACGGAAAAGATGAAGTATGGACACCGGGGGGCCAATCATCCGGTGCGGAATATGAAGAACGGAAAGGTTTATATTTCCACTCAGAATCATGGATACATGGTAAAGGAGGCCTCTTTGGACCGGGAAATTGCCGAGGTAAGCTATGTCAATGTCAATGATGGTACGGTAGAAGGCGTTCACTATCTTGGGAAAAATGTACAGACGGTGCAGTTCCATCCGGAGGCATGTGCCGGTCCCTTAGATACGGATTTCCTGTTCGATGAGTTTATGAATATGATGGAGGTGTCAAAATAATGCCAAAGATTGCAAATATAAAAAAGGTGGTTGTGATTGGTTCCGGTCCGATTGTCATCGGGCAGGCTGCAGAGTTTGACTATGCTGGTACCCAGGCATGCCGCTCTCTGCGGGAGGAGGGCATTTGTGTTGTTTTGATTAACTCCAATCCAGCAACCATTATGACGGATAAAGATATTGCAGATAAGGTGTATATTGAGCCTTTGACACCGGAGATTGTAAAGAAGGTTATCCGGAAGGAAAAGCCGGATAGTGTGCTTCCTACCCTTGGCGGACAGGCGGCACTGAATATTGCAATGGAATTAGAGGAATCCGGTTTTTTACGGGAGCATAATGTCCGTCTGATAGGTACTTCTGCCAAGACCATTAAGAAAGCAGAGGACCGGGATGAATTCAAGAAGACCATGGAGAAGATTCATGAACCGTGCGCTCCTTCCCAGGTCGTGACAACGGTAAAGGATGGTCTGGAGTTTGTCAAGACCATCGGTTATCCGGCCGTTCTGCGCCCGGCGTATACCCTTGGCGGCTCCGGCGGCGGGATTGCAGAAAATGAACAGGAATTTATTGATATTCTGGAAAACGGCCTTCGGCTTTCCCGTGTGGGACAGGTTCTGGTAGAACGCTGTATTGCCGGCTGGAAGGAAATCGAATATGAGGTTATGCGGGATGCCAATGGCACCTGTATCACCATTTGTAATATGGAAAATATGGACCCGGTAGGCGTCCATACGGGTGACAGTATCGTTGTGGCGCCATCCCAGACACTGGCGGACAAGGAGCATCAGATGCTTCGAAGCGCAGCCCTGAATATTATCAGTGAGCTGGATATCAAGGGCGGCTGTAATGTACAGTTTGCCTTGAATCCGGATTCCTTTGAATACTGTGTCATTGAAGTCAATCCCCGGGTCAGCCGTTCCTCTGCCCTGGCCTCCAAGGCGACAGGATACCCGATTGCCAAGGTGGCGGCAAAGATTGCTTTAGGCTATAATCTGGATGAGATTAAGAATGCAGTAACCGGAAAGACCTATGCCAGCTTTGAGCCGACTCTGGATTATGTAGTGGTTAAGATTCCAAGGCTTCCATTTGATAAGTTTATTCAGGCAAAGCGTACCCTGACCACCCAGATGAAGGCTACCGGTGAGGTAATGAGCATCTGCACCAACTTTGAAGGGGCATTAATGAAGGCCCTTCGTTCCTTAGAGCAGCATGTAGACAGTCTGATTTATCTGGATTATGCAGAACGTCCATTGGAGGAGATTCATGAACGGCTGTATAAGGTAGACGACCGTCGTATTTTTGTGATTGCAGAGGCGATTCGCCGGGGGATTTCTCTTGGTGAAATCCATGCCATAACCAAGGTGGATATCTGGTTCTTAGATAAGCTTTCCAACCTGGTAGCAATGGAACGGACTCTGATGGAAGCGGATACCCTGACACCGGAGCTGATGGCAGAAGCAAAACGGATGGAATTTCCGGATAAGGTAATCGGACAGTTAACAGGAAAGACCGAGCAGGAGATTAAGAATCTGCGGTATGAAATGGGAATTCGTGCGGCTTACAAGATTGTGGATACTTGTGCCGCAGAGTTTGAAGCGACCACCCCGTATTATTATTCCTGCTATGACGGTTGTAATGAAGTGGAAGAGAATCATAGAAAGAAGAAAATCATGGTACTTGGTTCCGGTCCAATCCGGATTGGTCAGGGAATTGAGTTTGATTACTGCTCCGTCCATTCTACCTGGGCCTTAAAGGAGCAGGGATATGAAACCATCATTGTCAATAACAATCCGGAAACTGTAAGTACGGATTTCGATATTGCAGATAAGCTGTATTTCGAACCCTTGACCCCGGAGGATGTGGAGTCAATCGTTCAGTTAGAGAAGCCGGATGGCGCCGTGGTTCAGTTTGGCGGTCAGACTGCGATTAAGCTGACCGATGCATTGCTGAAAATGGGTGTCAATATTCTGGGAACCAGTGCGGAAAATGTGGATGCGGCAGAGGACCGGGAATTGTTTGATGAGATTCTGGAGGAATGCTGTATACCAAGACCGGCAGGGCATACGGTATTTACCTGTGAAGAGGCGTTACATGCCGCCCATGCACTGGGGTATCCGGTTCTGGTCCGCCCTTCCTATGTATTGGGCGGCGCCGGCATGCAGATTGCCATTGCAGATAAGGATATTGTAGAGTTCATGGAGGTTATTAACCGGAATGTGCAGGAGCATCCGATTCTGGTGGATAAGTACCTGATGGGCAAGGAAGTAGAGGTGGATGCAGTCTGTGATGGGGAGGATATCGTAATACCGGGTATTATGGAGCATGTGGAGCGTGCCGGGATTCACTCCGGTGACAGTATTTCCGTATATCCGGCAGGCTTACCGGAGAAAATCAAGCGTGTAATTACGGAATATACGAGAAAGCTGGCAAAAAGCCTTCATGTGATTGGCTTGATTAATATTCAGTTTATTGTGTACCAGGAGGAAGTATATGTGATTGAGGTCAATCCACGTTCCTCCCGTACGGTACCATACATCAGTAAGGTAACGGGCATTCCAATCGTTGACCTTGCATCTAAGGTAATTACCGGAGCAAAGCTAAAGGATTTGGGCTATACACCGGGCTTGCAGCCGGAGTCCGAATATTATGCCATTAAGATGCCGGTATTCTCCTTTGAAAAGCTGCGGGGAGCGGAAATCAGTCTGGGACCGGAGATGAAGTCCACCGGGGAATGCCTGGGCATTTCCAAGGACTTTAATGAAGCTTTATATAAGGCATTCTTAGGCGCTGGAATACAGCTTCCAAAGCATAAGAAAATGATTCTGACTGTTAAGGATGCGGACAAGCTGGATGCCATTGACATCGGAAGAAGGTTTGCGGCGCTGGGATATGAGATTCATTCCACCAAGAGTACGGCAAGGGTATTGAATGAAAATGGGGTAAAGGCACAGGTGATTAATAAGGTAGAGGAGCCTTCGCCGAATCTGCTGGATTTGATTTTAAGTCATGAGATTGACCTGATTATTGATACACCGTCCCAGGGAGTTGAGCATAGCAAGGATGGTTTTGTCATCCGCCGTCATGCCATTGAGACGGGAGTATACTGTCTGACCAGTCTGGATACTGCGAATGCATTGTTAACCAGCTTAGAGGCGGATAATAAGGATTTGACGGTCATTGATATTGGAGAAATCAAGTCTGTGGAAGAAAAATAGAAGATACGGATGAGGGGTGAGCAGTCAGCGGACTGGTAGAATGGAATGGATTTTGACTTGACTTCAAGTAGGCTTTATGTTGTAAACTAGAAGTGTTCCTATATTAAAGTCGTAAAAATTATAAAGAGGAGGGTAATTTATGCAATCAAACGTGTATTTTTCGAGAACCATAACACCGGAACAGGTAGTAAAGCTTTATGAGCTTGTGGGAAAGCCTCTTTCAGGAAAGGCGGCCATCAAGCTGCATTCCGGTGAAACAGGAAATCAGAATTTTTTACGGCCTGAGTTTTGGAAGCCGGTGATTGATCATGTAGGCGGTACGGTGGTTGAGTGTAATACAGCTTATGACGGTACCCGGAATACAACGGAGAAGCATTGGAAAACCATGGAGGACCATGGCTGGAGCCGGTATTTTACGGTAGACCTGCTGGATGCAGAGGGACCGGATTTGGAGTTATCCATTCCAAAGGGAAAAAAGATACAGAAAAACTATGTAGGAAAGAATATTAAAAACTATGATTCCATGCTGGTATTGTCTCATTTCAAGGGGCATCCCATGGGTGGCTACGGAGGAGCCTTAAAGCAGCTGTCGATTGGAGTGGCTTCTTCCTATGGAAAGGCATATATTCATGGTGTGGGCAAGCCGGATGAATTCTGGACCTCTGACCATGATTCATTTCTGGAGTCTATGGCGGATGCTGCCGCTTCTGTAGTAGATTATTTTCATGGTGAAGTGGTCTATATCAATGTTATGAAGAATATGTCGGTGGATTGTGATTGCTGCGCGGTGGCAGAGGACCCATGTATGAAGGATATTGGTATTCTGGCTTCTTTGGACCCGGTTGCCATTGACCAGGCATGTCTGGATTTGGTTTATGGCGCAACGGAGGACCCGGGACAGGCACATATGCTGGAACGGATTGAGACCCGGAATGGGGTGCATACCATTGAGGCGGCTGCGGAACTGGGAATTGGCAGCCGGACTTATGAATTGATTGAAGTGTAGCACAGAGAGTTTTAGATGGAGGAAAAAGAATGGAGAAGCAAAAGCAAACCAGCGTCCAGAAGCTGGCATTATCCGCGATGTTTCTTGCAATCGGTCTGGTTCTGCCCTTTTTGACCGGACAGCTTCAGCAGATTGGTAATATGATGCTGCCGATGCATATACCGGTTTTATTATGCGGTCTGATTTGTGGCTGGCAATATGGCCTGGAAGTAGGGTTGATTCTTCCGGTCTTACGATATTTTTTGTTTGGAATGCCGGTGCTGTGGCCCAATGGGCTTGCTATGGCATTTGAGCTTGCCACCTATGGGCTGGTGGTGGGATTGGTTTATCATCATTCCCGCTGGCAGTGCATCTTTTCTCTCTATCGGGCGATGCTGATTGCCATGCTGTCAGGAAGAATCGTCTGGGGAATTGTTGAAGTGCTGTTATTGGGAATCGGAGGTAAGAGCTTTACCTGGGCTGCATTTCTGGCAGGTGCTTTTCTGAATGCCATACCTGGTATTGTCATACAACTGACTCTGATTCCGGCAATTATGGTTGCTTTGAACCGGACCGGACTGGTTCCGTTCCGAAAGAAGGAAAAGGGAGCAGAAGTGCCGCTCGAGGGTTAGGGAAGATGATGCAGCAGGTGGAACCGATTTTATCAAAGATAAAGCAATTACAAAAGAATAAAACACCAATCCGAATTGGGATTGATGGCAGATGTGCCGCAGGCAAGACAACGCTTGCGGCATATTTGCAAGAAGAGCTTCGGTGCAGCGTGATACATATGGATGATTTTTTTCTGCGTCCGGAGCAGCGGACGCCGGAGCGGTATGCAGAGCCGGGCGGGAATATTGATTATGAACGGTTTCGGACGGAAGTATTGAAACCACTGCTCCAGGGCAGGAGGCTTCAATATCGTCCCTTTGACTGTCATTCCCAGGGGTTTCGGGAGCCGGTTTGTCTGGAGCCGGAGGACATTGTAATCATAGAAGGAACCTATTCCTGTCACCCCTTCTTTCGGGAGGCGTATCAGCTTCGTATCTTTTTAACCCTGGAGCCGGAGGAACAGCTTCGCCGGATTCGGGAACGAAACGGAGCAAAGGCATTGATACAGTTTCGGGAACGGTGGATTCCCCTGGAGGAAGCGTATTTTGCTGGCTGTGAGGTTTTGGAGCATAGTGACTGGCAGCTTCGGACCTGAGGGCGGCATGGCATCCGATTCCTTACGTTGGGAAAGCAGATATTACCGGGAGAGACGATGGAAAAAGGATTATGTGGTATAACAATCTCAGTCATTATTTGAAGCAGGAATATGGCATGAAACTATATAAGCTGGCATTAGACGGCGGAAGAACCTGCCCGAACCGGGATGGGACCTGTGGCACCGGAGGGTGTATTTTTTGCAGCGGGGAAGGCTCCGGCGATTTTGCAGCGGACCGGAACCGGACGGTTGCGGAACAGCTTGCCCAGGCAAAGGAGCGGATTCGGCCGAAGCTGCCGGAGGGACCTATAGGGTATATTGCTTATTTTCAGGCCTATACCAATACCTATGGCAGAGTCGAGGAGTTAGAGTCTATGTTTCGGCATGCCTTGGAGGATTCTGAGGTAAAGGTGCTGTCGATTGCAACGCGGCCGGATTGCCTTTCTAAGGAAATTCTGGACATGCTGGCCCGGCTGCAGAAGGTAAAGCCGGTCTGGATTGAACTGGGCTTACAGACCATACATGAAAAAACGGCAGAATATATACGCCGGGGGTATTCCTTGCAGATATACGACCAGGCGGTAAGGAACCTGCGGCAGTATCATATAACCGTAATTACCCATGTGATTCTGGGACTGCCGGGGGAAACGGCGGAGGATATGCTGGCAACGGTAGAATATGTGGGACAGACCCGGACACAGGGAATAAAATTACAGCTTCTGCATGTGCTGCAGGGGACGGATTTGGAAACGGACTATCGGGCAGGAAGGGTTTCTGTGATGACGCTGCCGGAATATATCGATATTCTGGAGCTGTGTATTCGTCATTTGCCAAAGGAGATGGTGATTCACCGGCTGACTGGAGATGGACCGAAACGGCTGCTGCTTGCTCCGGAATGGAGCGGAAATAAGCGGATGGTTCTGAATACCATCCGCCGGGAATTTGCGAAACGAAAGGTAGAACAGGGAAGCTGTTTTAACGGATTTCCTGACGATTGACATTCGGTCGGGTATTCACCCTATGGAATCATAGCTTTAATAAGGCTTTGGCATTCCCTCCCAGAATAGCGGCTTCCTCCTCCGGCGGCAGTCCAAGGGCTTTGAGTGCTGCGATATCCGCCTTTTGTCCGTTCCATGGAGAGTCCGTTGCAAACAGGATACGGTCTGCCCCGTGGTTCTGAATGATGCGGAGCAGCTGTCCGGTTTCGATATGACCGAAGGTATAGGCAAGGTCAAAATATACATGGGTTCCAACCAAAAGGGCTTCTACATCATCCCATTGGGCATAGCCTCCGGTATGCGCCAGGATGATTTTTGACTGCTCCGGATGGGCGGCATGGGCTTCTACATATTGAAGCATCTGAAGGGATTCCTCCGGCGGACAGTGGATTTCTTCCGGCAGTCCGATATCCATGCCGGCATGAAGGGTGACAATCAGTCCTAAGTCAACGGCATAGGTAATCAGCCGCAGATAACGGGGGTCTGTTACGTGCACCTTCTGGTAATCCGGATGCAGCTTAATGCCGGGAAGCCCGTAGTCGCGAATTTGCTCCAGCTCCTTCCGGTAATCCGCGCTGTCCGGATGAATCCCGCCGAAGGAAATGATTCCCTCCCGCCCATTTATGGAAGCGGCATATTCATTAACCGTATGAAACTGCGAGGGCTTTGTTACCACTGGCAGGATAACGGAATAATCTACGCCGGCTTCTTCCATAGAGGCCTTTAATCCCTTTAATAATCCATCGGATTGTGCCTTGATATGAGCAAAGGATTCTAATTTTTCCACGGTGGCGGAAGCAATCGCTTCCGGAAATACATGGGTATGAAAATCTATAATCATAATATAAACAACCTCTTTTCCTTTTTGTCTGTTTTTATCTGCGTGGCAGCTATGCCTGTAGATAGAACTGCTACCATTATATGGAATTTTCTTCTTTTTATCAATATGCATAACTATCTTTGTGCAAATTGTCAAATTGATGAAAATGGACAAAATAGGCATTGGATTATATTGTGGAATATGCTATAATTTTATTCAGAAATTTAGCGATTATGGGGAGGCAGACTATGGAAAATATTATTTTAACATCCGGTACTGATATCCAGGGATATGAGATTACCGATTATTTAGGTCTGGTAAGTGGACAGACTGCATTGGCAACCAAGTTCTTTCAGGAGTTTTCCGGTATTACGGAAATGGACATTAAGGAAAGTAAGGCATTGACCAAGAAGCTGTCCCAGGTACATCAGACTGCAGTGCAGATGTTGGAAGAAGAGGCACAGAAGAGAGGTGCGAATGCAGTTATTGGTATTACCCTTCGTTATAATGAATTAATGAGCAGCATTATGAATAATACGATTGGTATCATTGCCACTGGTACGGCGGTACAGGTTCGTGAGAAGGAGAACCGCAAGTATGAAGGCGTTCATCAGAATCTGTTTGTGACCAATTATTACACAAAGCTGTTGATTCGTCCGGTACAGGTCCGGATTCGTGCAGATAAGAATCTGACCCGGATTTCTCCGATTTTCATGAATTATCGGAATGAAGAAGTTCGTGCCATTCGGGCAGATGTGGAGCTGACGACCTATTATGATGAAAAGGTAGTGCTTCGGGATATGGACTTTACCTTTGAGAAAAACAACCTGATTCAGTTAGAGGCTGACTGGGTGGAATGTGACATTAAGGAACGGGAAGTTAAGATGATTAAGGATGCCAAGGTGGTATTACGGAAGTATGTTACCCCAAGAAAGGTAGTTACCTGCGAGGAGCTTCCAGTAAGCACAGAGCTTTCTTCCCGCCGTCTGGAAAGCCTGAAGAAGAAGCGTGGTATTGATGCAGTAGTGAAGTATCAGTCCAATGGTATGATTTGGACCTGTGTCTGTGGATGCATTAATAAGGTCAGCGATGCAGAGTGCGATGTCTGTGGAAGAAAGGAAGCAGAGATTAAGAAGGATTTGGGCTTCAATTACGAAGAGATGCTGGATAAGATGGCAGGCATGAGCAATGTAACGGAAATGAAGAATCTGGTTATTTCGGAATACATCAAGAATATTGATCCGGATTCCCGTATGGAGCTGTTACAGACACTGGAATCTGCATTGCAGTATGAAAAGACCCGCGGTGATATGAAGGAAGTTGTAATTGAGAAGGTTCAGAATATATTTGAATCATAGGATGCCGGGGTTCCGGAATGGAAGGAACCGGTATTGCCAAAGGAAATAAGCAGGAAGAAAAGGGCGAGGGACGATTCAGTCATCGCCCCTTTCCTGTTTTTCTGCGGTAATGAGCCAGACGGATGTGAAGCATCCTACGGCTTTGCTGCATAGCAGGCTTACTGTTCTGCAGCTTGCAGTGTGGTCTTTCATTTCCGTGGATAGAAACCGGGTATTGGATGAAGCAGATAAGAGGAGGTATAGGCTTGGAACAATATTTAATGGCGTTGGATCAGGGAACCACCAGCTCCCGTTGTATTTTATTTGACCGGAACGGCCGGATTGCCAGTGTTGCCCAAAAGGAATTCCGGCAGTATTATCCACAGCCGGGATGGGTGGAGCATGATCCCATGGAAATCTGGTCTACCCAGATGGGAGTTGCACGAGAGGCGATGGAACAGATTGGCGCCGGATATCAGAACATTGCTGCTCTTGGGATTACCAATCAGCGGGAAACGACGATTCTGTGGGACAAGGCGACTGGGGAGCCGGTTTATCCGGCTATTGTCTGGCAGTGCCGGAGGACTGCCCATATCTGTGAAAAGCTGGAGATACAAGGCTATGGGGATATGCTGTTTCAAAAGACCGGATTACGGGTGGATGCATATTTTTCCGCCACTAAGATTCAGTGGATTTTAAATCATGTAGAGGGAGTCCGAAAGCGGGCGGAACGAGGGGAAATCCTGTTTGGTACAGTCGATACCTGGCTGATTTGGAAGCTGACGAAGGGCAGGATTCATGCTACGGATTATACCAATGCCGCCCGGACCATGCTTTTTAATATCGTGGAAAAACGATGGGATACGGATATTCTGAAGCTGTTGGACATTCCGGAGCAAATACTGCCGGAGGTACGGGATTCCAGCGGCATATACGGAGAAACGGATGCCTCTATTTTCGGGGGACCGGTAATCATTGCAGGCGTGGCAGGGGACCAGCAGGCGTCCTTGTTCGGCCAGACCTGCTTTCAGCGGGGAGAAGTGAAGAATACCTATGGAACCGGTGGCTTTTTGCTGATGAACGTAGGGGAAGAACCGGTATTTTCCGGTCATGGATTGCTGACGACAATTGCATGGGGGTTAAACGGAAGGCTGACCTATGCACTGGAAGGCTCTGTCTTTGTGGCAGGAGCGGCAATCCAGTGGCTGCGGGATGAATTGGGACTGATTTCCTCTGCTGCGGAATCGGAACCGATTGCCAGGTCCGTGCCGGATACCAATGGCGTTTATATGGTGCCGGCCTTTGTTGGGCTGGGGGCGCCTTATTGGGACCCTTATGCCAGAGGGATTCTGACTGGTATAACAAGAGGAACCAACCGGGCGCATATCGTTCGCGCCGTATTGGAGGCACTGGCATTTCAGACCTGTGATGTGGTAGAGCTGATGGAGCGGGAAGCGGGAATTGACAGACTGCCCTGCCTGAAGGTAGATGGAGGCGCCAGTGCAAATGATTTTTTGATGCAGTTTCAGGCGGAGCTTCTGCAATCCGAGATTTTGCGGCCCTGCTGCATCGAGACTACCGCCTTGGGTGTGGCTTATCTGGCGGGCCTGGGTGTGGGATTTTATCAGGACTTAGGAGAAATAAAGGAAAACTGGAAGCAGGAAAAAAGCTTTCTGCCAACGATGGGGCTGCATCAGCGCCAGATTCTGCTGGATGGCTGGAAGCATGCTATAGAACAGGCGATGCTTCGGGAAAAATAAAATACCTCGCGGCATTCGTCAAATATCCATGCAAGCCGGCTATTTGACGAATTGCTTGCGAGAATAAAAGCAAATTGAGGTTTTGAATGGAGAATGCTATAATAGACCAAAATGATAAAGGAAAGAAACAGGGATAAAGCAGATGAAAGCAAAAATAAAAACCGTTATATTTGATCTGGATGGCACATTACTAAATACGCTGGGAGATTTGAGGGCTGCGGTGAATCATGCACTGGCCCGGTTCGGATATCCGGTTAAGGATACGGAGGAGGTCCGTCTGGCTGTGGGCAACGGCGTTGCAAAGCTGATGGAGCGGGTACTGCCCGGCGGTCTGGAAAATCCGGATTTTGAGGAGTGCCTGAAGTCGTTTCGGGAGTATTATTCCCAGCATTTACAGGATCAGACAGTACCTTATCCAGGGATATTGGAGGCACTGGCTTCCTTAAAGGAAAAGGGATATGCTCTGGGGATTGTATCCAATAAATTCGATGCTGCGGTAAAGCAATTGCGGGAGGATTATTTTTCCGATACGATTACGGTAGCAATTGGTGAATCTGCAGATGTGCGGAAAAAACCGGCGCCAGACTGTGTTTACAAGGCAATCGCAGAGCTGGGATGCCGAAAGGAAGAGGCTGTTTATGTGGGGGATTCGGATGTGGATGTTGCTACGGCTCATAATTCCGGTCTGTGCTGTATTGGCGTGACCTGGGGCTTTCGGGATGCCCGGGTACTGGAAGAAGCAGGAGCGGACTGGGTGATTCAGACGCCATCGGAGCTTCCGGAGCTGTTGGAGCAGATGGGGAAGGATAAGGGAATATGAAGCAGCAGTATATTCAGGTTATGAAGGAACGGGGATATGAACAGGAATGGGAGCGGGAGCCTTATATTTTTACCAGAAATGAGGGAAAGGAATGCTATGTAGTCCTGCTTTTGGAGCGGGGGCTTTCCGCTGCACAGCTTCAGGAAAAGAGGCGGCAGTTGGAAGGGCATTATTCCGTCCGGGGCTATGACCGGATATATCAGCTTTGCATCATATGCCATAACAACGGCATGTTTTCCGAAGAATTACTGGCATTGGTGTCACAGGCTCCCAATGTCTGGCTGTTTGCCGCCGATCAGAATCGGATGTACCAGTATGAGAATCAGCCTCTGGAATTCGATGGACTTTGCCGTGGATTTGAAGCCATACCCACGGAACCGAAGTCATCTCCTCTTTCCTTTCATAAAAAAGAGTTCCCCTATGTAACGGTAGTGCTGGTATTGGTGAATGTGGTCTGTTTTTTGGTGCCGGTATGGATGGGACAGCATGAGAAATGGCTGGATGAAGGCGGAAATTACTGGGGATTTGTCTTTGAGAAAGGCGAGGTTTACCGACTGTGGACCTATATGTTCCTTCATATGGATATGAGACACTTATTCAATAATATGATTGGGGTTTTGGGGTTTGGACTGCTTTTGGAACCACTTTTGGGACATGTGAAATACGCTGTGATTTATCTTGGCTCCGGGCTTGGCTCCGGACTGCTGTCCTTCTTGATTGAGCTGATACGGGAGAATCATGTGCTTTCGGTAGGAGCCTCCGGCGCTGTATTTGGTCTGACCGGCGCTTTGCTGGCTATGGTGCTGTTTCGGAAGAAACAGGTACCGTGGCTGTCCGTCCGCCGAATCCTTTTTTTAATCGTGATTTCCTTATATAGCGGTTTTGCCACACCGGGCGTTGACAATATCGGACATATTGGCGGTCTGCTGGCAGGATTTTTATTGACGGCACTGATTAATTTTCTTAGCAGCCTGTTTCCGGAAGGGCATCCGTTCAATCGAAATAATTGCACATAATCTGCAAAAACATATCGGTTGCTTATTGTAAAAGAAAAATCAATGTGTTAAACTTGGAATAGTGAAAAATGTGGGGTGTTATAATTGGGCATCAGCTATGCAGTGGTGACAAAGGTAAAGGAACTTACCGAAACAAGGCAATATGGCGAGGCATTGGATCTTTTGGAAGGTGAGGACATCTTCCAGTCATTGAATCCACAATTTCTACGGAGCTGTGGAGAAGTCTATCTGGAAAACGAACGGTTTTATGAAAGCCGGGAAGCATTGGTACGGGCGCATATTATGGCTCCGGAGGGGAATCGGATTATTTATGATTTGGTTCGCCTGTATTTAAAAATGGGGTATTTTCAACGTGCCAAACTCTACTATGAAATCTATATTCATCATGCAGTTGCAGATGACACGGGAAAGCTGTACTTACAGTATATGATTCAAAAGGCACAGCGGGTAGAAGCCGGTGAATTGCTGGAGATTCTGGAGAAGGCGTGTGAGGAACAATATTCCGACGAATGGGGATTTGAGCTTGCGCTGTTATATGCCTCCCTGGGCAGAAAGGACAAGATGAAGGAAGAATGCATTCATCTGATGGCTGCCTTTCGGAATTCTCCCTACTGCGCCCTGGCAGAGGCATTAAAAAAAGAAGAGTATGATATTAGTAATTCCTACTTTCGGTTTCCGCTTATGGAGGCGGAGGAGGATAAAGAAACCTATGCTTCGATTCTGGAAATCGAAGAAAAGCAGTTGGAGAAGGATTTGTTAAAGGTTCACCCTCCCGCACCGGTGATTCTTCAGATGGAGGATGATGACGGAACGGAGGAAGAGGTTCCGGAACGGAAAGAGAAGGGATTTGGCATCCGGCTGCCCTTTCGGAAGAAGCAGGGAAAGAATTCAGACATATCATCCCCGGCACCAGAGGCATCTGGGGCGGCTTCGGAACCGGAAGCAGTTCAGCCCCTTTCGGGAGCAGTACAAGAGAATGGGAATGCCATATTGGCATCCCGGTCGGAGCCATTGGAACCGGAAGGAACGGCAAAGGCAGCAGATGCTTCTCTGGAAAGTGAAGATGTTTCTGCTTATATCGAGTCTGTCATGAAGTCGGTTGCAGACATTGAAGCCTCAGTGGCAGAAGAATTACAGCATCCTATGACCTTTCAGAGTGATAAGGAATCCCGGCCGGAAGCTGCGGAACAGGAAAAGGCAGCTGCCGATGCGGAATTGACGGAAGAAAAACCATACCAGCCGAAGCTGTTTGAAGTAGAGGATACCCTTAGTCCGAAGGAACGCTTGGAAAAGCTCATGCAGTTGATTGAAGAAGAACGGCAGGAGGATAAGGAAGGGCAGGAGTCCGTTCCGGAAACCGAAGAAGAATTGGATCTGGACGAATTTCTTATGAATCTGGTTGGTGCCAATACCATTACCCAGGCAATGGTAAAGTCTTATCGGGATGAAAAAGAACCGAAGGATTAAAAGAAAAAGAAAGACCTATAATGATAGAAAGGAGCGCCTAGAAGAAGAGTATGAATGAGAGAGATGCGTTAATTGCAGCGGTTAGAGCCCAGGTAGAAAAAGAAAAAGCAGCAAAAGCAGCAAAGTTGGCGAAAGAGCAGGAAATGCAGGAAAAGGTATCCGGTAAACCGGCTCAGTCTCAGACGACCCAGAAATTCCGCCCTTGGAATCCGGATGGGGATAACAAGAAGGAAGAAGAAAAGGCTGCTGAACAGAAGCAGGCAGAAGCAGTAGAGGAGAAAAAACCGATTCCGGAAGCTCCAAAGCCGGAGGAAGTAAAAGAGCCGGAGGCTGTGGTGCAGCAGGAAGAGGCAATGTCTTTTGAAGGTGTTTCGGATGGAGGAACCAGCGGGGAATCCCTGGATGGAACCGGTTCCTTAGGTGAAACCCTGGATAATTTCGGATTAACCGGGGAAACCTTAGATGGAGACAGTGATTTTGGCGGCTTGGGATTATCAGACGATATATTGGAAGGCAGTTCGGAAACGGAAAAGGAACCGAAGGAATTTGCAAAGAATTCGGATGCATCGGATGATCCTGTACTGGATGAGCAGGGAAATGTAGTGAACGTGATTCCGGTAGAGCCAAAGAATCTAGACCCGAATAATGTTAAGAGCATGTATGACATTGAATTCTCGGATGATGAAGACGAGAAGAAATACGAGGCGGCAAAACGCGAGGAAGAAGAGCGGCTGGCAGCGGAAGCCCGAAAGGCGGAAGCAGTTCGAAATAAACTGGCGGAGCTGGAAGAACAGGAACGTCAGGAACGGGAAAAATGGAAAGCGGAAGAAGAAGCCCGTAGGAAGGCAGAGGAAGAAGCCCGTAGAAAGGCGGAGGAAGAAGCCCGTAGAAAGGCGGAAGAGGAAGCCAGAAGAAAGGCGGAGGAAGAAGCCCGGAAGAAAGCAGAAGAGGAAGCCAGACGGAAAGCGGAAGAAGAGGCCAGACGGAAGGCAGAAGAAGAAGCCCGTAGAAAGGCGGAAGAAGAGGCAAAACGGAAGGCAGAGGAAGAGGCTCGGAAGAAAGCAGAAGAGGAAGCCAGACGGAAGGCAGAGGAAGAAGCCCGGAAGAAGGCAGAAGAGGAAGCCAGACGGAAGGCAGAGGAAGAGGCCCGCAGGAAGGCGGAAGAGGAAGCCAGAAGAAAGGCGGAAGAAGAGGCAAAACGGAAGGCAGAGGAAGAAGCCCGTAGAAAAGCGGAAGAGGAAGAACGTCAGCGGGCATTGGAAGAGGCTCGGAGAAAAGCAGAAGAGGAAGAACGTGCCAGATTAGATGCTGAGATTAAGCAGCGTGCGGAAGCCCGCAGACAGGCAGAGGAAGAAGCCCGGAAAAAGGCAGAGGAAGAACGCCAGCGCATATTAGAGGAACGGCGCAGAAAAGCGGAAGAAGCAGCAGAACGAATCAGGCAGGAGGAAGCCCGGAGAAGGGAAGAAGAGGCAAGAAAGAAGGCGGAAGAAGATGCTCGTAAGAAAGCTGAGGAAGAGGCTCGCAGAAAAGCTGAGGAAGAAGCTCGTAAGGAAGCTGAAGAAGAGGCTCGCAAGAAGGCAGAAGAAGAGGCTCGTAAGGCGGAAGAGGAAGCTCGTAAGAAAGCAGAGGAAGAAGCTCGCAAGGCTGCGGAGGAGGAAGCTCACAGGAAAGCTGAGGAGGAAGCTCGCCGGCAGGCTGATGAAGAAGCACGTAAAGCGGCGGAAGAAGAGGCTCGCAAGGCGGAAGAGGAATCATTAAAGCAGCGTGCGATGGAAGAAGAAGCGGCTCGTGCTGCAGAGCAGGCAGAGAGCAATGGCACTGGTCTGCCAACAGGAGCAGAAGAATTCCTGGGCAAATATATGACCGTGGATTCTATCAGCCGTCAGATGAAGAAGGCGATTATCGCTATTGACGAGAATCGGGATGAACCAAGAAATATTGTTATTTTATGTAAGCATGGCTTCGGCACCACCAATATCGGTATTGATTTTGCAAAGAGCTATTATGCAATGGGACTTTGCAGGAATAGTACCGTGGCAGTAATCAAGGCAGCGGCCTTTAATAAGGTTGACCTTAGCTCTGCCGTAGCAAAGCTGCAGGGCGGCTGTCTGGTAATTGAAAATGCAGGAAATGTCAGACCGGAAAAGGTGGATCAGCTTGCAGATGTGATTGCAGACCCGGGAAATGATATCGCAGTTATTTTAACCGGCGAAATGGATTCCTTATCCAGGCTGTTCTCTGGCAATGCCAAGATGGTTCCGCATTTTAAGCATTTGATTCAGATGCACCGGATTGATAATGGAGCTGTCTATGAGATTGCCCAGAACTATATTAAGCAGTTAGGATATGAAGCAGACGAGAGGGCCTTGTCCAAGCTGAAGAATCTGATGCTTGGCGTAGAGGATGGCAACCTGGATCGTGTGCTGAAGATGGTAAATGATGCCGTAAGCAGAGCGGAGGAGCGGATGTTCCGGGGATTAGGCGGAACGGATTCACAGACCGAGCATAAGGTATTGGTAGATTCGGATTTTGAATAATCAGGGAGGCTGTATGAGGCCCCGGCAAAGAGGCCGGTGCTTCATGACAGCCCCTATTTTTGCGAGCAACGAGCCAAGCGGACATGCTTGCATGTCCATTTGGCGACTGCCGCAAAAGCCGGAGAGAGCGAAGCGAATCTCAGGCCTTTGAAGCACGAAAAAGCCAAAGGACATGCAAGAAGAAACAAAAGCGAAAGAGGAACAAAGATGTTTGATATGGATATCGGTATCGATTTGGGTACCGCGAATGTGTTGGTCTATGTAAAAGGTATGGGAGTTGTCATTAATCAGCCCTCGGTAGTCGCCTTTGAAAAGGCCACCAAAAAATTAATCGCAATCGGGACAAAAGCAAAGAAAATGATTGGCAGAGTGCCAGAAAATATAGATGTAATCCGTCCACTGAAGCAGGGGGTTATTTCGGATTATACGGTAACGGAAAAGATGCTGAAGGCATATATCAAGCAGGCAATGAGTCGGAAGCCTACCTTACGGAGGCCGAAGGTCTGCATCTGTGTACCCAGCGGGGTAACTGAGGTGGAGCGGAGGGCAGTAGAGGACGCTGCCTACCGTACCGGCGCCCGTTCCGTATTAATCATGGAGGAACCGGTAGCGGCAGCAATCGGAGCGAATGTAGATATTGTCCAGCCTTGTGGAAACATGGTAGTGGATATCGGCGGCGGAACCACAGATATTGCGGTAATCTCCCTGGGCGGTCTGGTGGTAAACCGTTCCCTGAAGGTTGCTGGTGACGACTACAATGAAGCAATGATAAAATACATCCGGAGAACCTATAATTTACTGATTGGTGAACCTACGGCGGAAGAGGTTAAGATGGAAATCGGCAGTGTATATCCAAGACCAACGGATGATTTCATGGAGGTAAAGGGGCGGAATCTGGTAAATGGACTGCCGGACCGGATACGGGTATCGGCAAATGAAACCATAGAAGCATTCAGCGAGGTGACCCTCCAGATATTAAATGCAATTCTGGGGGTTCTTGAAATCTGTCCGCCGGAGCTGGCAGCCGATATTTCCCAGCGGGGAATCGTACTGTCCGGCGGCGGCAGTATGATTTATGGAATGGAACAGCTGATTGAAGCAAAGACCGGAATACAGGCAGTCGTAGTGGATCAGGCATTGGAAGCGGTTGCCCTGGGAGCTGGTAAATCAGTAGAGTTTATGCATAAGCTGGGGAAAGAAAAATAGGGAATGGAACATGATTTTTTACCACTTACAATAGAAGATACGAGGCGGAGAGGATGGGAGGAAGTGGACTTTGTCTATGTAATCGGTGATGCTTATGTGGACCATCCTTCCTTTGGACATGCCATAATCAGCCGGTGCTTAGAGGCAAACGGTTATCGGATTGGAATCATTTCCCAGCCGGATTGGAAGCGGGAGGATAGCATTTCCGTATTTGGCAGACCCAGGCTTGGATTTTTAATCAGTGGTGGAAATATGGATTCCATGGTGAATCATTATTCCGTATCGAAAAAACGGCGGCAGCAGGATGCATTTACGCCCGGCGGCGTGATAGGAAAGCGTCCGGATTATGCTACAGTAGTATATGGCAATCTAATCCGCCGTACCTATAAGGATATCCCGATTATCATCGGCGGCGTAGAGGCCAGTCTTCGCCGGCTGGGACACTATGATTATTGGTCGAATACGGTAAAACGGTCGATTCTGCTGGATGCGCAGGCGGATATCCTCTCTTATGGCATGGGGGAACGGTCCATGGTGGAGATTGCAGATGCACTGAATAGTGGAATTGCAGTACAGGATATTACATTTATTGATGGAACCGTTTATAAGACAAAAGCCTTAGATTCTGTTTATGATGCAGTCATGCTTCCTTCTTATGACACAATCAAAGAAGATAAAAAGGCATATGCCCAAAGCTTTTATACCCAGTATTGCAATACGGACCCGTTTTCCGGGAAGCGTCTGGTGGAAGCCTATGGGAAGAAGCAGTATATCGTACAGAATCCGCCGGCAAAGCCCCTGACACAGTCGGAAATGGACCGGATATATTCCTTTGACTACATGCGGACCTATCATCCGTCTTATGAAGAAGCCGGAGGGGTTCCGGCGATTCAGGAGGTAAAATTCAGTCTGGTCAGTAACCGTGGGTGCTTTGGGGGCTGCAGCTTCTGTGCCTTAACCTTTCATCAGGGACGTATTATCCAGACCAGAAGCCATGAATCCATACTGGCAGAGGCGGAACAAATGGTCTGGGAGAAGGATTTTAAGGGGTATATTCACGACGTAGGCGGACCTACGGCGAATTTCAGGCATGCAGCCTGTGAAAAGCAGTTAACCCATGGGGTCTGTTCCAATAAACAGTGTCTGTTTCCCAAGCCCTGTCAGAATCTGAAGGTAGACCATAAGGATTATCTGGAGCTGCTGCGAAAGCTGCGGGCATTACCGAATGTAAAGAAGGTCTTTGTCCGTTCCGGTATCCGGTTCGACTATGTGGTGGCGGACAAGGATGATACATTTTTGCAGGAGCTGTGTGAGCATCATATCAGTGGACAGCTAAAGGTAGCTCCGGAGCATGTGGCAGACGCAGTGCTGGGGAAGATGGGAAAGCCGGAAAACAGCGTGTACCGACAGTTTGTAGAGAAATACAAAAAGATAAATGAAGCCCTGGGAAAGAAACAGTTTCTGGTTCCTTATCTGATGTCCTCCCATCCCGGTTCTACGTTGCAGGAAGCAATTATTTTGGCGGAATACTTAAGAGATTTGGGGTATATGCCGGAGCAGGTACAGGACTTTTATCCCACCCCATCCACCATATCCACCTGTATGTACTATACGGGGCTGGACCCAAGAACCATGGAGCCGGTATATGTACCGACCAATCCTCATGAAAAGGCAATGCAGCGGGCATTGATTCAGTATCGGAATCCCAAGAATTATGATTTAGTAGAAGAAGCATTACAGAAGGCAGGCAGGATGGATTTAATCGGATATGACAAGCGGTGTCTGATTCGTCCCAGAAGAGGGGATGTAACAAATCAGCGGGGGAAAGCAGGGGTCGAAATACGGAATGGATATTCCAGGACAGACCGGACAGAACGGGACAAGATGCAAAAGAAAAAAAAGACCATACGAAATGTGCATAAAAAGAAGCAGAAGTAGGTGTTGGAAGCAGAATCCAGGCCTACTTCTTGTTGCAAAAAACCTAAAATTATGCTAAGATATTTCCAGCTTGTGTGCAGGCTGTGGTTTCAGTCTGTATGCAGAAGATGCAGAATGCATCTTGCATAAAAAAATAATGGAGGATGATTGTGTTATGTCGAAGAAAGTTGTTTTAGCAGGCGCGTGCCGTACTGCAATCGGAACTATGGGCGGTCAGTTAAGTACTGTACCGGCAGCAGAGCTGGGTTCTATCGTAATAAAAGAGGCTTTGAATCGTGCAGGTGTGGCACCGGAGCAGGTTGATCAGGTATACATGGGTTGTGTTATTCAGGCAGGTCAGGGACAGAATGTTGCCCGTCAGGCTTCTATTAAGGCTGGACTTCCGATTGAAGTACCGGCAGTTACCATTAATGTTGTATGTGGTTCCGGTCTGAACTGTGTGAATATGGCTGCACAGATGATTCAGGCTGGTGATGCAGATATTGTAGTAGCCGGTGGTATGGAGAATATGTCTATGGCTCCGTATGCTTTAAAGCAGGCTCGTTTTGGATATAGAATGGGTAATAATACCATGGTAGATACCATGGTAAATGATGCATTATGGGATGCATTCAATGATTACCACATGGGTATTACGGCTGAGAACGTATGTGAAAAGTATGGAATTACCCGGGAAGAGCTGGACAAGTTCGCTGCATGGAGCCAGCAGAAGTGTGAAGCTGCTATGAATGCAGGCAGGTTCAAGGATGAAATCGTTCCGGTTGAAGTAAAGACCAAGAAGGCGACGGTAGTCGTTGATACAGACGAAGGTCCTCGCCCAGGCACAACTGCAGAGGGAATTGCAAAGCTTCGTCCGGCATTTAAGAAGGATGGTATCGTAACCGCAGCCAATTCCTCCGGTATCAATGACGGCGCTGCTGCTATCGTTGTTATGAGTGAAGAGAAGGCAAAGGAATTAGGCGTTAAGCCAATGGCAACCTTTATTGCCGGTGCATTAGGCGGTGTAGACCCTTCCATCATGGGTATTGGTCCGGTAGCAGCAACGAATAAGGTAATGGCTAAGACCGGAATGAAGATTGATGATTTTGATTTGATTGAAGCAAATGAGGCATTTGCTGCTCAGTCCATTGCAGTACAGAAGGACTTAGGCTTCAAGGATGAGGTATTAAATGTAAATGGTGGTGCGATTGCACTGGGTCACCCGGTAGGCGCTTCCGGATGTCGTATTCTGGTTACCTTACTTCATGAGATGGAGAAGCGGGATGCCAAGACCGGTCTTGCAACCCTTTGCATTGGCGGCGGCATGGGCTGTGCAACTGTTGTAAAGCGTGACTAAGCCAGAGAAGAATACGAATATAAAGGAGAGAACGTAGATGGAATTCATTACTTATGAGCAGGAAGGATTTGTGGGAATTGTCACCATTAATCGTCCAAAGGCGCTGAATGCACTGAACAGTCAGGTGTTAGAAGAGATTGATGCTGCATTCAAGGCAATTGATTTGGATGCGACAAGAGTGGTTATCTTAACTGGTGCCGGTGAAAAATCATTTGTTGCCGGTGCAGATATCGGTGAGATGTCTACCTTGACGAAGGCAGAGGGAGAAGCATTTGGTAAGAAGGGCAACGACGTGTTCCGTATGATAGAGACCTTCCCGATTCCGGTCATTGCAGCGATTAACGGATTTGCATTGGGCGGTGGCTGTGAGATTTCCATGAGCTGTGATATTCGAATCTGTTCCGAGAATGCAGTATTTGGTCAGCCGGAGGTAGGCCTTGGCATTACACCTGGATTTGGCGGCACACAGCGGTTGGCCCGTCTGGTAGGTCCGGGTATGGCAAAGCAGATGATTTACGGTGCCAGAAATATTAAAGCGGATGAGGCGCTTCGGATTGGCCTGGTCAATGCAGTATATCCGCAGGCGGAGCTGATGGATGCGGCAAAGAAGCTGGCAGGTGGCATTGCCAAGAATGCGCCGATTGCAGTTCGTGCCTGCAAGAAAGCAATCAATGACGGTCTGGAAGTAGATATGGACCAGGCAATCGTGATAGAAGAGAAGCTGTTTGGAAGCTGCTTCGAGACAGAGGATCAGAAGTACGGCATGGCATTCTTCCTGGATAAGAATAAAGAAAAAGTGAAAGAACCATTTCAAAATAAATAAAAGGTAGGAGGAGACGTAATGGTAGTAGGTATTATTGGTGCAGGAACCATGGGTTCCGGTATTGCACAGGCATTTGCAATGACAGACGGTTATGATGTTCGCCTTTGCGATATCAAGCAGGAGTTTGCAGATGGCGGCAAGGCAAAGATTGAAAAGAACATCAAGTTTCTGGTAGGCAAGGAAAAGATTACCCAGGAGAAGGGGGATGCGATTCTGGCCAAGATTAAAACCGGTCTGAAGGACATCTGTACCGATTGTAATCTGGTCATTGAGGTTGCTCCGGAGAGCATGGCAATTAAGAAGGATACCTTCAAGGAATTAATGGCAATCGTTCCGAAGGATTGTATGTTTGCAACCAACACCTCTTCTTTGTCTATTACTGAAATCGGTGCGGGACTTGACCGTCCAATCATTGGTATGCACTTCTTCAATCCGGCAGACCGGATGAAGCTGGTTGAGGTCATTGCCGGTGCGAATACCCCGGCAGAATTAGTAGACAAGATTAAGGCAATTGCTGTTGAAATCGGCAAGGAGCCGGTACAGGTGGAGGAAGCTCCTGGTTTCGTTGTAAACCGGATTTTAATCCCGATGATTAATGAAGCGATTGGCATTTATGCAGAGGGTATCGCTTCCGTAGAAGGTATTGATACTGCAATGAAGCTTGGTGCAAGTCATCCGATGGGACCTCTGGCATTAGGCGATTTGGTTGGTCTGGATATTGTACTTGCCATTATGGATGTATTATTTGCAGAAACCGGTGACTCCAAGTACCGCGCACATCCGCTTCTTCGGAAGATGGTACGGGGCGGCAAGCTGGGCCGTAAGACCGGAATCGGCTTCTACGATTACTCTAAGTAGTCAATAACTCCGCTGTAAGCAACAGGGTATTGACCCTTGCGGTAGTCGTCAACGTCATGCAAGCAGGACCTTGACTCGTTGCCCGCAGGAATAAATATGGAATAAATGGGACTGTTGCCGGATGCCGGCAGCAGTCTTGTTGAAGAAAGAATAAAATGGAGGAATAGGAATCATGGATTTTTCTTTAAGTAAAGAACATGAGATGGCGAGACGCCTGTTTCAGGAATTCGCTCAAAATGAAGTAAAGCCTCTTGCACAAGAGGTAGATGAGACGGAACAGTTTCCACGGGAGACCGTTGAGAAGATGGCAAAGCTTGGATTCTTAGGTATTCCGGTTTCGAAGGAATATGAAGGTCAGGGCTGTGATCCATTGACTTATGTAATGTGCGTGGAAGAGCTGTCCAAGGTATGCGGTACCACAGGTGTTATCGTATCTGCACATACCTCTCTTTGCGTAGACCCGATTCAGACCTATGGTACACCGGAGCAGAAGGCAAAGTATCTGCCGGATTTGGCAAGCGGCAGAAAGCTGGGAGCATTTGGACTGACCGAGCCTGGTGCTGGTACGGATGCACAGGGACAGCAGACGAAGGCAGTATTAGAGGGTGACGAATGGGTATTGAATGGTTCAAAATGCTTTATTACCAATGGTAAGGAAGCAGATGTATATATTGTGATTGCCGTTACCGGCATTACAGAGAAG
Source organism: Clostridium sp. (assembly GCA_023667695.1). Lineage (GTDB taxonomy): Bacteria > Bacillota > Clostridia > Lachnospirales > Lachnospiraceae > CAG-632. The sequence continues at coordinate 253,176 of JAMOZY010000001.1, forward strand.
CGTGGTAAGCCGTTTAAGGAAATCTCTGCATTTATCGTAGAGAAGGGGACGCCGGGCTTTACCTTCGGCACCAAGGAGAAGAAGATGGGTATCCGTGGTTCTTCTACCTATGAGCTGATTTTCACCGACTGCCGGATTCCAAAGGATAACCTGTTAGGACAGAAGGGGAAGGGCTTTAATATTGCCATGCATACACTGGATGGCGGTCGTATTGGTATCGCTGCTCAGGCACTGGGAATCGCAGAGGGCGCATTGGAAACTACCATTGAGTACGTAAAGGAACGGAAGCAGTTTGGCAGAGCCATTGGTGCATTCCAGAATACACAGTTCCAGCTGGCAGATATGGCAACCAAGGTAGAGGCTGCTAAGAATCTGGTATACAAGGCAGCAATGAAGAAGGCTGAATATCAGACCAATCCGAAGGTTTCTTATTCCGTTGAGGCTGCTATGGCGAAGCTATATGCGGCAGAGGTTGCAATGGAGGTAACGACCAAGGCAGTACAGCTTCATGGTGGTTATGGTTATATCAGAGAATATGATGTAGAGCGTATGATGCGGGATGCCAAGATTACCGAAATCTATGAAGGTACCAGTGAAGTTCAGAGAATGGTTATTTCTGGCAGCTTATTGAAATAAGAGAATAAAGGAGTGAATACCGTGAAAATAGTTGTATGTATTAAACAGGTACCGGATACAAAGGGTGGCGTAAAGTTCAACCCGGATGGTACTCTTGATCGAGGCGCAATGCTTACCATTATGAATCCGGATGACAAGGCAGGCTTGGAAGCAGCTCTCCGCCTGAAGGACCAGTATGGCGCAGAGGTTACTGTCATTACCATGGGTCTTCCAAAGGCAGAGGAAGTACTTAGGGAAGCTATGGCTATGGGTGCAGATAAGGGAATTCTGGTAACAGACCGTGTATTAGGCGGTGCAGATACCTGGGCAACCTCCCAGACGCTGGCAGGTGCAATCCGTAACTTAGAGTATGACTTAATCATTACCGGACGGCAGGCAATTGATGGCGATACCGCACAGGTTGGTCCGCAGATTTCCGAGCATTTGGGCATTCCGGTTATTTCCTATGCACAGAATATCAAGGTGGAAGGCGACAGTGTAATCGTAGAGCGTCAGTATGATGACCGTTATCACGTAGTAAAGGCAAAGATGCCTTGTCTGATTACTGCACTTGCTGAGTTAAATGAGCCACGTTATATGACGCCAGGCGGAATCTTTGATGCATATCAGGCAGAGATTACCACTTGGGGCAGAGCAAACTTAGTGGATGTAGATGATTCCAACTTAGGTCTGAAGGGTTCTCCGACCCAGATTGCAAGAGCCTCTGACAAAGTAAGAAAGGGCGCCGGTGAAAAGGTAACCTTAGACCCGACGGAAGCAGTTGACTACATCGTTGATAAGTTAAAGACAAAGCATGTGATTTAATAAAAACTAAGAAAAGCGTGGTGAAAAAAATGGGATTAGAAGAATATAAAGGAGTATATGTCTTTGCACAACAGGTTGATAACGAAATTAGCGGAATCGCTTTCGAATTAATCGGAAAAGGCAAAGACCTTGCAAAAGATTTAGGTACTGATGTAACGGCAGTATTAATCGGTTCGAATGTGAAGAACCTTGCAGATGAGCTTGCTGCATATGGCGCAGATAAGGTTATCGTTGTAGATGATCCGGAATTAAAGGATTATCGGACAGAGCCTTATACCCATGCACTTGCTTCCGTAATCCAGAAATACAAGCCGGAGATTATGCTGGTTGGTGCTACGGCAATCGGTCGTGACTTAGGTCCTCGCGTATCTGCGCGGATTCATACCGGTCTGACTGCGGACTGTACCCAGTTGGAAATTGGTGATTTTCCAATCAATCCGATTCCGGGTAAGGAGCAGCTGCACAACCAGTTATTAATGACCCGTCCTGCATTTGGCGGCAATACCATTGCTACCATTGCCTGTCCGAATCACCGTCCACAGATGGCTACGGTTCGTCCGGGTGTTATGCAGAAGGCACCAAAGACAGAAGGTGCAAAGGCAGAGGTGATTGAGTTCAATCCTGGATTTACTCCGGATAACAAATACGTAGAAATCTTAGAGGTAGTAAAAGCGGTATCGGATACCGTAGATATTATGGATGCTAAGATTCTGGTTTCCGGCGGCCGTGGTGTTGGAAGCGCTGAGAACTTCAAAATGCTTCAGGATTTGGCAGAGGTACTGGGTGGTACGGTCAGTTGTTCCCGTGCAGTCGTAGATTCCGGCTGGATGCCGAAGGACCTGCAGGTTGGACAGACTGGTAAGACGGTACGTCCAAACGTATACTTTGCAATCGGTATTTCCGGTGCGATTCAGCATGTAGCCGGTATGGAAGAGTCGGATATCATTATTGCAATTAATAAGGATGATACTGCTCCGATTTTTGATGTAGCGGATTATGGCATCGTTGGTGATCTGAATAAGATTGTACCGGCATTAACCGAGTCCTTAAAGGCTGAACTGGCAGCAAAATAAATCAAACATACAATCATCCATAAGGGGGACTGCTTTCGGAAGCAGTTCCCTTTTTCATATAGGGCTTTTATCTATACCAAAATCATTACTTTATGGTATAATATACGCGAACACAATGAGCCAAGGGGCTGCAGAGCAGACATTTGGCGAATGTGCGCGAACCATGATGAAGCAACGCGGAATCATGGCATGATGTACGCGAACACAATGAGCCAAGGGGCTGCAGAGCAGACATTTGGCGAATGTGCGCGAACCATGATAAAGCAACGCGGAATCATGGCATGATATACGCGAACACAATGGGCCAAGGGTTTGCAAAGCAGACATTTGGCGAATGTGCGCGAACCATGATGGAGCGAAGAGGTGAAGGGTATGGGATTTCAAATCAATGCGGAAGAGTTTGAGGTAGCAGAGGATAATAAGAAAACAGATATTAATTTTGAAATCGCAGATGTGATTCGTAAAATAGAATTTCTAAACGACCGCTATGAAGAGCGGATAAAGGCGGTCAGACAGCGGAAGAAGAGTCTCATGCAGAAGGCAAGGGTCTTTAGCATTATCGCAATTGTGTTTATCTTTATGGCAATTCTTCTTTTCTTAATCATTAATGGAAATGGGGGAATGGCATTTGGAATCTGGGCAGTGATTTTATTTGTAATCACGGGCTTGGTTATAATCGTGAATACAGCAAGAGTGGTATGGTCCTATTGTATTCATATTGGGCTGATTTTGAATTCCAGTATATATACGCTGCAGATGGAGGAACGGGATATACAGCATTATAAAAAGCAGTTGGAAGAAGGAAAGGAACGGCTGGAGCAGTTCCTGAAACGAGGAAACAGAGATGAAGAAGCCGGACGGCTTTTGTTGGAAGAGCTGGCACCCCAGTTAAAGGAGGAAGAACGGCATGCGGATTACTTATATGGTGAGAAATGATTCGGGAAGGAATCCCGTTGAAGAAGGAAGCCGGTTTTGATTCGGTTGACAGAAAAGGAATATGGAAAATAGAAAACAAAAAATAGAAAACAAAAAACAGAAAACAAAAAACAGAAAGCAAAAAAACAGGAAACAATAAAAACAGGACAAGCGTTCAGAGAAAGAATCTCCAGGGCTTGTCCTGTTCTTGTTGTGTAGCATCTTTTAATAAACCACCTGCTATGCAGGTGTGTCCACAGTTGCT
>JAMOZY010000020.1 GCA_023667695.1 Clostridium sp.
AAACAGCTAAAATAAAAGCTTTTTTGTGCAAAATATATAAGAAAGTATAGAGAGGCAGATTATGGCAAAGAAAAAAGAACCTCAATATGAATGTATTGCTTATTTATCTGTGGAAGCTGATTTGGAGCATGTAGACACACTGGAAAATAAGTAGCTCAAGTATATAAAAGAATATTCTAAGGCTCATAACATCAAGATTGTTGGGATTATGAGAAGACATGGGTTTAGCATGAATGATGTATTACGTAACTTTAAACAGATTACTATTTATACAAGGAAGAAACAGCTTGACGGTGTGGTTATGGCTGGGATGAAATTTGTTAGTTCAGATATGACGGATGCGTATTTCAAAATTGGTATGGTTAAGGCTGTCGGTGGACAGATAATCACTGTAGATGAGGGTAATCTTGGTATGAATATTGTGATGGAGGAATAGATATGGCAAATAAATCTTATGGTAAATATAAACGTGGTGATGTGGTATATGCGGATTTTGGTCATAAGCCACATGGAGTAGAAGGTGGTATCAGACCTTGCGTGATTGTCAGTTGTGATGCAAGTAATCATGATGGTGCACCGATGGTAACGGTGTGTCCTTTAAGCAGCAAATTAAAACCGATTCCGGTTCATGTACAAATAAAGCCGAATGATGTGAGAGGCTATCGTCTGAAGACTATTTCGGATTTCTTGCCAGAAGATATTCAAACAGTAGCCAAGGGAGCAATCAGAGGAAAGACAGGCTATATTCCTGTGGAAGCTGATGTGATGAAGCAAATTGACAGGGCTTTGATTAGACAGCTTAATTTGATGCATGCAGCAAGAAATATGGTAATGGAGGAATTGCAGAATGGATCAGAGAACAAAGAAGACTAATAACAAAAGATTCGTAAGATATTCCGAAGGTGCTGAGATGTATTCAATGAGTGTGTCCAAGTTTATGTAGCTTGCTAAGGATGCAAAGACATGTTACAAGGTTAATCAGCTTGTTCTTGTGAATCTGGATATTATAGATGAAGATTTCTATAAATAGTAAAAAATAAAAATGGAGAATCCTGCATAAAATGCTTGGGGGCTGTCGCTTTAACAAATGAAAATTCGTGAAGCAGCAGCCTCATTTTCGCTGTTTCTGAGATGAAATCCTTTAGAAACTTCGTGCTTTGAATTTTTGCGACCTCAGTCAGGTGTTCAAGCTCTATGGGCTTTTGGTACATACAAATCCTGTCTGCCCTTGCATTCGTGTATCTTGGCGATATAGGAAAGAATCTCGCTGTCCCAGTTGTAATTTGTCAGCTTTGTATAATCAAAATTTTTCATAGAAAACTCTTTATTTGCAATGGATTCATCCATTCTTGTTTTCTTTCATCCATATTATAGAATATAGTGGACGAAAATTCAATGAAGTGGACGAAAGGCACTTGTGATACATATATATTATTGCCGGATGCGAGGACAAAATAGTGGAACGCTTGAAAATTCAACCGCTTAATGCTACACTATACAAACAAAAAGCAACACAGGGCGACTGATTTGAGATTGGTTTTTAGGTGCTTCATTACCTGATATGTAAGTATCGTATTTTTACAACAGATTTTACGACAAATCGAATCAGAGGCTGGTGGAGGAAAACATGGATATAGTTTTATACTCGAATAATATTGATGAATATCTGAAGTATGATAATGTGATTGATTATGACAATAATGCCATAACAGAATTGGCTGATATGCTTTTCGAAAAAGCAAGTGATGAATTGGATTTTATTAAAGCTGCTTATGAATTTGTCAGAGATAATATTTCACATTCGGCAGATATAAATGAAGAAGTAATTACATGTACTGCTTCGGAAGTGTTAAAAGCTGGTCATGGTATTTGTTTTGCTAAATCTCACTTATTGGCAGCTTTATTGCGTTGCAAGTCTGTTCCAGCAGGATTTTGTTATCAAAAGTTAATTTTAGATGATGAAACAGCACCTGTACTAATCTATCATGGATTAAATGGTGTATATATCAAAGGTTATAAAAAGTGGATAAGGCTTGACGCAAGAGGAAACAAAACTGGTGTGAACGCACAATTTTCAATAGAAACAGAACAGCTTGCATTTCCTATACGTCTGGAAATGGGAGAAGTTGATAGCTTTGTAGTATATCCGAATCCGGATATAAAGGTATTGGAAAAGTTGAGAAAAAGCAAGACGAGGACAGAACTCTGGGGAAATCTTCCCACGGAACTTGAGTATAACAAACAGCGTTAAATTCACATTTGTGAATCCCAAACTTAAAAATGGAAGGCATCCCTTGTAGGTCGGTTCAAAAGCTTCACCGCCCGTTGTTGAACCCGATGCTGCAGCGGTCACTCAGGTGTGGATATATATCGGATAACTGTTTTTAATATGCTTGCGGTTGTGGGAAACGTAAAGATGAGCAACAGCTTAGCAGTTATGCACCCTGAGTTGGTGTCGGAATGGTCGGATTTTCTTCCTTATTTTACGGCAAGTCTATAGCTTTCCTCAATCCGAGTGAAGATATCCCCGATTGCTACCGAGCTGTCAAGACAAATGGTAATCCAATGCTTTTTATTCATATGGTAACCGGGTAGAATTTTAATGCCGTCAACTTGTTTTTCAATATCTTCGGGCATCATTCGCAAATCGAGAATTTCAACATTTTCATCCGAATCAAAGCCTAATTTTCGTCGTGATACGGTAAGTAAGGCAGCGTACCATTTTTGATTGTCTTTTCGTCTTACGACGGCATTATCCGGAAATTTCTGCCACAGATATTCAAACTCGTCTCTGTATTTCTCTCGGATATAAGCAATCACTTCTTTTGCCTGCTTGCTTTTGAAAACCTCGAAATCAAAGCACTTTTCGGCAATTTCCTCAAGTACAGCCTCATATTCGCTTTTCACCTGCCCGACAAAGGAGCCTGCCGCACCATCGACAAGATGTAACGTGTATGGTTCATTAAAAGCCGGATCAATCACAACTGTGTTAATTTCACCTGCTTTTGTAATATTGACAGTCATTGTAAAACCGCTGTCGGATAAAATGGTGCTGTATGAGTATATATCAGCTTCCTCTGAAAACCCATATGCCATAAGATTTTCAAAATTCACCGTTTTTCTCTGAAAGATACTTTTGATACTATCCATGGTTATTCCTTTCCGGATTCTTTAGCCGCACTGTAAAAATCCTGTTCATACTTATAGCCCCAATTCATCATAGCGTAAAATATTGGATAAAGGTCTTTCCCTTTCTCTGTAAAGGAATATTCCACATGAGGCGGGATTTCATTAAACTGCTCACGGTGTACGATTCCTTTTGCTTCTAAATCTTTTAAGGTTGCCGTAAGCATTGTATTGGTGATGCCGGGAAGATTCTTTTTCAGTTCTCCGAAACGGATAGAATCATAAATGCAAAGCACATACAGCACCTGATCCGTCCATTTTCCCTGAAATAAAGACAAACCCGGTGTGACAGGACAGTTCCCGGATTCCGTTACAATTCCTTCCTTCACCCGTACCAAAAACTCATCATAACTCATCATCTGTTCCATAGCTTCATTCTCCTTACAGTAAGCTTTTTTGTACTATATATATAAATTCTGCGTACTTGAAATATTTTTGGGACACAGTATAATAAATATACCAAGCAAAGTCAAGTGCCAAAGGAGTAACGATTATGAACCAAAGTGTAATTTATGAAGTCCTGCACGATAAAATGAAAGCAGCGCCGAACAACACCGCGGTGTTTGATGGGGAGCGAACCCTTACGAGAATGGAGCTTGAACAGCTAATCAATACGATTGCTGTAAAAATCCCAGCAGAAGCACATCATGTAGGAATCATGATGGAGCATACTGTGGAAATGATTGCTTCTATTTTTGCGGTGTTAAAGGTAGGAAAAGCTTATGTTCCTGTAGAACCATTTTTCCCACAGGAAAGAATTGAATTTATGATGAGGGACGCTGGGGTAGATATAATTCTGACAAACAGTATTTACAAGGGAAAATCTGAAAACTTTCCCTGTGTCTGCATTGATCCCGGTATGGAAGCAGAGGAGGTTTCTGTTAAGTCATCTGCTTCGCCGGAGGATTTTGCCTATATTTTATATACTTCCGGTTCTACGGGAAAGCCGAAGGGGGTTGCTGTCCGCAACCGTAATGTATGCCATTATGTAAAAGCATTCCAAAATGAATTTCATCCGTGCGAAGCGGATACAATGCTTCAATATTCGGTCTGTTCCTTCGATATTTTTGTGGAAGAAGTATTTACGACGCTTTTGTCTGGTGCTGTGCTGGCGATTCCACCTGCCGAAACCAAAGAGGATATTCATGCTCTTATGGAGTTTGTAGAAAACAACAATATAACGGAAATAAGCGGTTTTCCATATTTACTGCTTGAAATGAATCATTTGCCGCAGATTCCGAAAAGTCTAAGACTTTTAATCAGCGGTGGCGATGTGCTTCGTGCAAGCTATATTACGAATCTAATCGACAAAGCAGAGATATACAATACCTATGGTCCGTCGGAAACAACGGTGTGTGCTTCCTATTATCGGTGTAATGATGTAACGCCGCTTGCAGACGGCACATATCCCGTAGGGAAACCGGTTCTTGGTTGCTGGATTGAGATATTAGATGAACACCTGGCTTCCGTAAAGCCGGGTGAAATCGGAGAAATCTGTATTCTCGGAGAGGGCGTATCCGCCGGATATATCGGAAATAGAAAAAGGGAAAATGAAGCCTTTGTTACCCGACAGGATGGTTCTGTTTTATATCGCAGCGGGGACCTCGGTTATCTCCTGCCTGACGAAAATATTGCATTTCTTCACAGAAAAGACACACAGGTGATGATTCTCGGTAAACGGGTGGAGCCTGTTGAGGTTGAAAGTGTGCTTTGCAAATGCTCAGAAATTGAAAAAGCAGTTGTCAGACCATATATGGATGAGCAAAATCTCTCGTATATGGTAGCGTATGTTGTTTTGAAACAGCCGGAAGCGAATCTTTCGACTTTGAAAAAGGAAATGGCGAGATTTTTGCCGAACTATATGATTCCCGAATTTTTTGTGAAAATGAACGATCTTCCGTTGAACGCAAACGGTAAGGTGGATACGAAAGCGTTGCCTGTTATTATGAAAGAAGGAGCGGTCGCTTAAAATGGATATTATAATCAAGCGGGCTTCCATGGAAGAAATAGACAAACTGATGGTATGGCGAATGGAGGTTCTTCATCATGTTTTCGCTATTCCGGAAAACGAGGATATGCAAAATCTTTATATTGCCAATCGGGAATACTATCAGAGGTCGATACCAAGCGGAGAGCATATTGCCGTATTTGCAGAAATAGACGGAGCGACCGCAGGCTGTGGTGGACTTTGTTTGCATCGGGAAATGCCGTCCCCCGATAATCCAAACGGAGCGTGCGCCTATCTGATGAACATATATACGAGAGAAGCGTACCGTGAACATGGTGTAGGAAATGCGATTGTTCGCTGGCTGGTTGACTATGCTAAAAAACAAGGTATTACAAAGATATATCTCGAAACCTCTGATTGCGGACGGGCATTGTACGAAAGCATCGGTTTTCGGGATATGCAGGATTATATGAAAATATAGTGAGGAATCAGGATGAAAGAAATTATCAAAACAGTAATAGACGGCAAGCAAATTACTTTTTTCAGAAATGAGAATGACAGCGTTCCAATTGTCTATGCCAATATGTATACGGAAGTAGGAAAAGCAGTTTTAGAACAGTGTGAAAAACTCGGCTGCAAACCGTTTCACCTTGTATCCATTACGGAACTTCGGTGGGATGAAGAATTGTCACCATGGGCGCATGAACCAGTTGTTTCAAAAAGCGACCATTTTACAGGAGAAGCAAATCAATATGCGCACTGTATGGAAGTTAATATTATCCCTCTGATAGAGAATAAAATCGGACTGCCAACCTGCCGTATCATTGCCGGGTACTCTATGGGCGGGCTGTTTGCATTGTATGCACCGTATGTAACGGATTTGTTTTCCTCTGTGGTATCAGCCTCCGGTTCGGTTTGGTATCCTGAGTTTATATCTTATGTGAAATCACATGATTTTGTGAAAAAGCCCGACGCAATCTATCTTTCTCTTGGAGATCAGGAAAGCCGGACAAAGAATCCCTTTTTGAAACAGACGGAAAACGGTACGAAAGAACTTTTTTCTATCTATCAGAGCAAAGGAATCAACTCTGTATTTGAACTGAACCCCGGAAATCATTATAAAGATGCTGTTTACCGTATGGCAAAGGGAATCACTTGGATATTAAATGCTGAAAAGTTTGAAAAAATATAGGAGAATATGATAGAACTTACATTTAAAATTACATCAAAGAAAGGAAATCAGCAGTAGTGTGTTCATTCTTATGATGATTGCACAGACAGCGGAATCATGCAGAAACTATTGTGAAATGGTTTTAAATGCAGTAGACTGTATTTATGTCATTGAAGCCGGAATGGGATATGGATATTCTTGATTAAAGGCTAATTTTTATAGTACCAAGGAGGAAAAAGGGATGACGAACAAGTACGAAGGAACACAGACGGAAAAGAATCTGCAGGCTGCATTTTCTGGAGAATCCATGGCAAGGAACAAGTATACTTATTTTGCATCAAAGGCAAAAAAAGAAGGGTTTGAGCAGATTGCAAGTATTTTTCTGAAGACTGCGGATAATGAAAAAGAGCATGCAAAGATGTGGTTTAAGGAATTAAAAGGAATTGGTGATACCGCAGAGAATCTGGCAGCGGCGGCTGATGGAGAAAACTACGAATGGACGGATATGTATGAGGATTTTGCAAAAACGGCTGAGGCAGAGGGATTTCCGGAGCTGGCTGAGAAGTTCCGCAGAGTAGGTGCTATTGAAAAGCAGCATGAAGAGCGTTACCGTGCGCTGCTTCGAAATGTTGAGATGCAGGAAGTGTTTGCCAAGAGTGAGGTTAAGGTATGGGAATGCCGTAATTGCGGACACATTGTAGTTGGCGAGAAAGCACCGGAGGTTTGTCCGGTCTGCGACCATCCCCAGGCATATTTTGAAGTACATGCAGAGAACTATTAGTAATGAAAGGGTATGCATATTTGCAATCATAAAGGCAGGCTGCTGCTTCACGAATTTCATGGTTGAAGCAGCAGCCTGCTTTGCATATGGATTTTAGTGATGAGACTGCGTGTGAAAAACTGGAAGCTTACAGAAGCAGTCAGTCAGGGAAGAATAAATATTAGTAAATTAAATGAAAACAAGAAATGCTAATTGTTGATAAACCCTTGAGATTGTGATAAGATAACAAATGATGTGCAAACGAGGGAGCAGATATATGGATTTCCTGGAGAAGCTCCTATGCAGTTAGAATTTCCGACGAGGTAAAGATATAGTGATAAATGAAGAAAAAGTTAAAATGATGACCAAGCTTGCGATTTATGAATCGACCAAGGGGAAAAAACAATTAAATATCAGTAAATATTATAAACGGGATTATGTGCGGTATAATATGTTCAAAACGGCAGTGGCTGCTACAATTGCATATATGATTATTGTAGGAATCTATATACTGCAAAACGTAGAGGAGATATTATTACAGTTAAACGATTTGGATTTTCTGAATGCAGCTATGAAAATAGGAGTTTCTTACATCATATTTTTAGTGCTTTATATGGTAGCCGCCCGCTTCGTATATTCCCACAAATATGAAAAGGTAAAACCAGATGTAATTATTTATAATCATAACCTGAAGCAATTGAAAGAGTTATATGATAGAGAAGAAAAGGAATTAAAAGAAAAACGTGTGGGAAGGAGTGTGAAGCTGAATCATGATGACCTTATTGACTATTAGAGATACCATAAAAGATTTTGTGGCAAAGTATGATAAGTTTGTAATACCGGTTATCAAATTTATCGGCACCTTACTGGTTCTGATTTCCTATAGCAATATCATGGGCTACTCTTCCCGCATGAACAGTCCTGCGATTATGTTTGTTCTATCGTTAATCTGTGCATTTTTGCCGATTCAGATAATCGTCCTTCTGGCAGGAATTGTTGGGTTTGTTCATATGTATGCAGTTTCCATGGATATTGGACTTCTGTATGTGGGCATATTTGTGTTGATGTATTTGCTGTACCTGCGTTTTGCACCGAAATACGGTTGGATTATTATCATTATGCCATTGCTGTACATGTTAAAGCTTCATTATATGATTCCTATTGTGATTAGTATTTTTGTAGGACCGGTTGGGATTGTCCCGATGATTTTTGGAATTGTATTTTATTATCTGACCGTTCATGTAAATGAATTGGTGGAACTGCTTGCCACAGCATCCGAGGAAGAAAGCATTCAGGGATTTTCTTTTGTATTGAACGGGATGCTGCAGGACAAGGCAATGCTGTTGACGATTATCGTGTTCATATTGGTTATTACAGTCACATATATTATATATCGTCAGTCTTTTGAGTATTCCTGGATGATTGCCATTGGGGCAGGAGCTGTCCTGGGTATTATTTTGTTTTTAGTCGGTGGTATTGTATTAGAGGCAGATATTAATATTCTGGTTATCTTCTTAGGAACGGTAGGCGGCGCTATTCTGGCAGTCATTGCACAATTTTTCAAAGGAGTACTGGATTACAGCAGGACAGAGGTCGTGCAGTTTGAAGATGATGATTATTACTATTATGTTAAGGCAGTACCCAAGGTAAGGGTTACGGGGCAGAATGTGAAGGTCAAGAAAATCAACGAACAGAAGGTGCGTCAGGGACAGGCAAAAAAGCAGTAGACAGGTTGGAACATAGTAAGAGCAGATTAAGAAACAGGAGTAGCAGTATTGGAAAATATCTTAAATGCATTTAATAATTTTTTTAAAACCATATATTTTCCGCAGGTTCATATTACAGATGTGCTTGAGATTCTTATTATTTCATTCCTCCTATATCAGATTATAGGCTGGTTTAAACGATCCCGAGCGTGGACCTTGTTCAAAGGAATTGCCGTATTGGCGATTTGCTGGTTATTTGCGGCGATTTTCGAACTGAATACCATTCTTTGGATATTCCGAAATACAATCAGCGTAGGAATTATTGCGATTATTGTAATTTTCCAGCCGGAGCTTCGAAAAGCATTGGAGCAGCTGGGAAAGCAGAATTTCATTTCATCCTTTTTTGACAGCGGAAGCAGTGAGAAGAGGGAACGGTTTTCGGCAAAGACCTTGAATGAACTGATAAAGGCAACTTATGAGATGGCAAAGAATAAAACAGGTGCCTTAATCGTAATTGAACAAAATGTAGCCCTGGGTGATTATGAGCGGACCGGAATACCTATTGATGCTGTAGTCTCCAGTCAGCTTCTGGTGAATATTTTTGAACATAATACGCCATTGCATGATGGTGCAGTCATTATGCGGAATAACCGGATTATAGCAGCGACCTGTTATCTTCCCCTTTCCGACAGCTTGGAGATTAACAAGGAATTAGGCACCAGGCACCGAGCCGGTATTGGAATCAGTGAGGTTTCTGACAGCATGACGATTATTGTTTCGGAAGAGACTGGTGATGTGTCGGTTGCAGTGGGCGGTGAATTATTCCGCGGATTAGATGCAGATAATTTGAAAAAGAAATTATCATATATTCAAAATAAGTCTCTTGATGTAAAACGGTTCAGATTATGGAAGGGTAATAAGAATGAAGGAAAAACTTCTTAAAAACTGGGGACTGAAAATCATGGCTGTCCTGATATCGTTTCTGATATGGTTTCTGGTAGCGAACATAGAAGATTATTCCATATCTAAGACAATCACCGGAATTCCGGTTGCGATTTTAAATGAAGAGGCAATTACCTCTCAGGATATGGTATATGAAGTGGTACAGGGCAGAACGGTAGATATTAAAGTAGAAGGCAGACGCTCCGTGGTTGAAGCATTAACCATAGAGGATTTTACTGCCTCGGCTGACTTATCGGAGCTTTCCATTACGAATTCCGTACAGATTACAGTAGATGCCGCCAGTAGTGTAATTCGAAGGGAAATTAATATATCTGTTGTAGACAGTACGATGAAGGTGGCAATTGAAGAACGTGGAGAGCAGAAGCTTCCGATTACAGTAGTTACCATGGGAGAAACCCAGGAGGGATATGCAGTGGTCAGTGCTGCGGCAACACCGAATATGGTAACGGTGACCGGTGCAGCAAGTAAGGTGAAGGATATCAAGACCGTACGGGTAGAGGTGGATGTGGAAGGACTGAATACCAGTATTTCTACACGGGGAGAATTGATTCTGCTGGATGCGGATGGTGAACCGATTGCGTCGGATAAAATCAATCGGAATCTTTCATCGGTCAGCGTTAAGGTAGTGATTCAAAAGACGAAGGAAGTACCGATACAGATTGTACCATCCGGTGAGGTGGCAGAGGGCTACAGCATTGCCGGACCGATTGAATACCAGCCGACCACGGTGCTGGTTGCCGGTGAGGAAGCGGTATTGCGGAGCCTTCGGGAAATCAGCATAGAAGATATTGATATTACCGGATTGAATAGTGATTTTGAAACTACAGTAGATATTAATAATTATCTGCCGGATGGTGTTGTTATTGCAGACAGCACCCAGAATATTGCGATAAAGATTAATATTGAAAAGCTGATTGAAAAAACAATAACGATAAGGCGGGAGGATATTGCGTTTGAAGGAATGGACAGCAGCTTCCAATATGAAGTGCTTTCAGAAGAAAAACAGTTTGAACTGACGGTGACAGGACTGAAACGGGATTTGGATTCCCTTACTGTACAGAGTCTGCACCCGACCATCCAGGTATCGGATTATACTTCGGAAGGAACTTACAATGTAAAAGTGGAGATGCAGGAGCTGGAGAATATACAATATGGAGAAATTATATCTACCCGGCTCGCAGTAAGCAGAATCGAGTCGGTCACAGAAGAAGATACGACGGCAGATGCCGGAACGACGGAAACGGATACCAATCATTAATATAAGCATAAAACAGGCTGTTGGAATTACGAAGATTTTTTGTGATTCCAACAGCCTGTTTTAGTTACGGGTCAGGCAGGTGCCTAACACTCTGTTTTCCAGAAGTATGCACTGTATGGTGGTAATTCACTGCCACCGCCGAAGTCGTGAAGCTCACCGGTAATCAGGTCGGTTCCCTGACCGGCTCTGGCATCAAAATGAGCGGTATAAGCATTTTCATCTGCATTAATGGCAACTAATACCCGTTCACCATCACATTCCCGTTCAAAGATACATTGCTTATTGGTTAGGACAAGAGACTTGAAGGCTCCATAGTTTAGTGCCTTGCTGTTTTTCTTTGCTTCTGCCAGTTTGGCAATCCATTGGGTCAGTTCATTTTCAACCGGTTCCTCAAAGCAGGCGCGAAGGGCCGGGTCGCCTTCATTCTTATGTGCTTTGGCTCCCCACTCACTTCCATAATACACGCAAGGAATTCCCGGCATTCCGAATGCCATAGCATAAATCAATGGTAAATGCTTTTCATTTGTCAGATTGCTTGCAATCCGGCTGACATCATGATTATCTACAAAGCTTAACAAATGCTTGCCTTTATACAGCGTCCAGTTTTCCGGTCCAAACTGCCGAAGCAGGGAATGAACGATTTCGAACATATTCATACTGTTGAAGCTGGAGAATAAGCCCTTATAGCATTCGTAATTCGTAGCACTGTGGCACATTTCGTCATTGACAAACTGATTATAATCTCCATGCAGTAATTCGCCCAGCAATAAGAAGTCTGGTTTTACCTGATTGGCAAATCCCCGGAGACGCCTTAGAAAATCCCGGTCCAGACAGTAGCATACATCTAAACGCAGTCCGTCAATGTCGAATTCATCCACCCATCCCTGTATGCAGGATAATATGTGCTGAATGACCTCCTCATTTCGAAGATTTAATTTCACTAAGTCATAATTACCTTCCCAGCCTTCATACCAAAGACCGTCATTGTAGTTGGAATTACCATCAAAAGCAATTCGCGCAAACCAGTCCTTGTATCTGGAATTCTCCCGATTTTGCAGTACATCCTGAAAAGCCCAGAAGCCTCTTCCTACATGGTTGAATACCCCGTCCAGTACTACCTTGATTCCAGCTTCATGCAAGGCATCACAGACCTTTTTAAAGTCCGCATTGGTTCCAAGCCGGCAGTCAATCTTCGTATAGTCTCTGGTATTATAGCCGTGGGTATCGGATTCAAATACGGGTGAAAAGTAAATGGCATTCATGCCCAAGCTCTGAATATGGGGAATCCAGTCAATTACTTTTAAGATACGGGATTCCGGAATACCATCATTTTCAAAGGGCGCTCCACAGAAGCCCAAGGGATATATTTGATAGAATACACTTTCGTAAGCCCACATAGTTTTGTCCTCCTTCATAAACAATATAGTGCTTTTTGACTACAAACAGTATAGACACAGAAAAAACATTTGTCAATCATTGACAATAAGTATACCGATTGGTATACTAAAGGGTATAAAACGGAAGAAAAGGGACAAGTATATTACCCAAGGAGTTGATGACGGATTGGAGGATAAAACAGATAATCGGGAGAAGATTCTAAACTGTGCGATTCATTTGTTTTACCAGAAGGGCTATGATGCAGTTGGGGTTCAGCAACTGGCGACGGCAGCAGGTGTTACGAAGCCGACCCTGTATTATTATTTTAAAAGTAAGCTGGGACTTTTAGAAGTATTACTGAAGGAACGGTGCGGACCATTTTGCAGGCAGTTAGAAGAGGTGGCAGCATCCTATCAGGGAGAGCCGAAGGATACCCTTTACGCACTGGCATGTACCCTTGTTGAAATTGCAAAGAAGGACCGGGAGCTTTACTTTCTGTTGTTAAGTCTGAACTATTCTGCAAGGGACAATGAAGCCTTCCGGGCAGTATCCCCTTATATGCGACGCATGTTTCAGGCAACCACAGATGTGTTTATACGGGCAGGGGACAAGCTGGGCAATATGAATGGCAGACAGGAGCAGTTTGCCATTGGATTTCAAGGCATCATTAATCATTATATTCTGGTTATGGATGAACGGGGAATTTCGCCGGAGGAGTTATCCAATCCCCATGCAATCTGGGAGCTGGTACGTCAGTTCATGTATGGAATCTATTCCTAGAATAGCCAGAATCAGCATGGCAGATGCAGGAGCAGAGAAAAGGAAACAAGAAAGAAGAGAATAAACCGGAAGAGAATAAACCGGAAGAGAAGGTTAAGAATAAGTAATAGAAAAGGAAGCGAGGTAAATAGTATGAATGAAAAGTTGCAGCGGTGGATTAATTGGATTCAGTATGATGAATTGATGGCAGGAAAGAACAATAATCCGAATAAGCTTTTGGGCGCTCACGATTATTATAAGGGGCAGGTGGTAACTGCCTATAAGCCACATGCAGTCAGCGTGAAGGTTATGAGCAGTACCGGCAAGAATGTCAATGAGCTGGAACCGATAGGAGAAAATGGATTTTTTGGTTTGTATTTACCAAAGAAGGTATATAAGAAATATGTATTTGAGACGACCTATGAGGATGGCAGTACTGTGACTCTGGCAGACCCATATGCATTTGAAAGTCAGATTACGGATATGGACCGTTATTTGTTTGCCGAGGGCAATCATTATCAGATTTATGAAAAACTGGGCGCGCATCCGATGAAGATTGATGGTGTAGAGGGTACATACTTTGCTGTATGGGCGCCGAATGCAAGAAGAGTCAGCGTTGTGGGAGATTTCAATATGTGGGATGGCGCGTTACATCCGATGAACATGCTGGGACCATCCGGTATTCATGAGTTGTTCATTCCGGGGGTAACGGAAGGCGCTGTCTATAAGTTCCAGATTCTGACCCGGTTTGACGAGCTGATTTATAAAGCAGACCCATATGGAAACTGCTGTCAGTTCCGGCCGGATAATGCATCCGTAGTTGCAGATTTGAATAAGCATAAATGGAAGGATACGGACTGGATTGCAGAGCGGCAGAATACCGGACGGGCGGATTCCCTTCGCAAGCCGATGGCAATTTATGAAATGCATCTTGGTTCCTGGAAGAAAAAGGTAGAGGATAGTGATAATGGCTTCTATGGCTATCGGGAGCTGGCGCCAATGGTGGCTTCTTATGTAAAGGAAATGGGGTATACCCACATTGAGTTAATGGGAATTGCGGAATACCCATTTGACGGTTCCTGGGGATATCAGGTAACGAATTATTATGCACCGACCAGACGCTATGGACTGCCGGAGGATTTTATGTATTTTGTGGATTATATGCATAAAAACGGCATCTATGTGATTCTGGACTGGGTTCCGGCTCATTTTCCAAAGGATGCGCATGGACTGGGGCGGTTTGATGGTATGCCGCTTTATGAACATGCGGACCCAAGAAGAGGAGAGCATCCGCACTGGGGTACCTATATCTTTGATTATGGAAGAAATGAGGTTCAGAATTTTCTGATTGCAAATGCTCTGTTCTGGCTGGAAAAGTTCCATGTGGATGGTCTGCGGGTAGATGCAGTTGCGTCCATGCTGTATCTGGATTATGGCAAGAATGATGGAGAATGGGTAGCAAATAAGAATGGTGGAAAGGAGAACCTGGAAGCCATTGCCTTCATGCAGCATTTGAATAAAACCATAGAAGAGCGGGTTCCGGGTGCATTGATGATTGCAGAGGAATCGACAGCCTGGGCAGGCGTGACGGCGCCGGCATCTATGGATGGACTGGGTTATCTGTATAAGTGGAACATGGGCTGGATGAATGATTTTATCGAATATATGAAGCTGGACCCTTATTTTCGTTCCTTCAATCATAACCGGCTGACCTTTAGTCTGATGTACACATATTCCGAAAACTTTATCCTGGTCATGTCCCATGATGAGGTGGTACATTTAAAATGCTCAATGCTGTATAAGATGCCGGGAACCATGCCGGAGAAGTTTGCAAACCTGAAGACGGCATATGGCTTCATGTATGCCCATCCGGGAAAGAAGCTGTTATTTATGGGGCAGGAGTTCGGACAGACCAGAGAATGGAGCGAGGCAAGGAGCCTGGATTGGTTTGCACTGGAAGAGCCGGGACATCTGGGCTTACAGAGGTTTGTAAAGAAGCTGAATGAGTTATATAAAAAATACGATGCTTTTTATTATAATGATTGTGACCCAATGGGCTTTGAATGGATTAACTGCAATGACAATGAGCATAGTCAGGTTTCCTTTATCCGCCGGGGGTCCAAGGCAGAGGAGCAGCTGCTGGTGGTTTGTAACTTTACCCCGGTGGAACGGGAGAACTTCTGGGTAGGCGTGCCTTGTCTGGGAAATTATACGGAGGTTCTGAATTCCGACGCAGTAGAATTCGGAGGAGCGGGCAGAGTGAATAAGCGACCGTTGAAGGCTGTTGCAGGTGCTTGTGACGAAAGAGAACAGCATATTGAATTTACGCTGCCGCCGCTTTCAGTAACTGTATTTAAATATGACTATATGGATAACAAGGAATTTTTAAAACAGCAGGAAGCAAAGAAAAAGGCGGGAAAGAAGGCACCGGCGAAAAAAGCACCGGCAAAGAAGAACGTGGAGCAACCGTCTGATGAGAAATAATGAAATAAGATTTTCGTTCACAGAATCAAACGGCTCCTCATATCATATAATGATATAGTAAAATGATGTGAGGAGCGAATATGGCAGCAACAATAGTCATAGATCCGGGACACGGCGGGTCCGATCCGGGAGCTGTGTATAACGGCAGACAGGAAAAGGATGATAACCTGCGGTTGGCGCTGGCAGTAGGCAGACTGTTAGAGCAGCGGGGATATAATGTAGTCTATACACGGACGGAGGATGTATTTGATACACCGGGCGAAAAGGCGCGGATTGCCAATCGTGCCGGTGGGGATTACTTTGTTTCTTTTCACCGGAATTCCAGCCCCTATGCCAATACCTACAGTGGTGTGGAAACCTTAGTGTTTGCCGATGAGGGAGTTAAGGGAGAACTGGCAAGAAGTGTGAATCGTGAGTTGGAAAAGGTTGGTTTTAACAATCTGGGTGTGAAAGAGCGGACCAATCTGACCGTGTTGAAACGAACGCAGATGCCTGCTATTTTGATTGAAGCGGGATTTCTGAACACGGATGCGGATAATCGTACCTTTGATAATAATTTTGACGCCATGGCGAATGCGATTGCTACCGGTATCAGTAATGTGATTGGGGGAGGAACTGGAACTGACGGAGGAACTGGAACTGACGGAGGAACTGCAAATACCAGAACTTACCGAGTGCAGACCGGATTATTCCGGCGGTATGGAAATGCTCAGTTCATGATGCAAGGGTTAATTGAAAACGGCTTTGAAGCGGAAATTGTGGAAAGCGGAGAGTTCTTTGCGGTGCAGGTAGGGAATTATACTTCGTTAGATGCTGCAAGAAATGCCCAGACTCAGCTTCAGAATCTGGGCTATGATACATTGATTGTAACGGTATGATTGCAGCTACAAACGCAGATGTTACAAAGAAGCTTGTGCGGTTTTTGCAGCTTTTATCACAGATTTTCTATCTGCCAGTCAATCGGTTCCAGTCCATGCTCAGTCAGGAATGTATTAGTCTGGCTGAAATGCTTGCAGCCGAAAAAACCACGGTAAGCAGATAATGGACTTGGATGAGGCGCTTTTAGAATCAGGTGCTTTGGATTGTTCAGCATGGCGGCTTTGCTTTGTGCCGGTTTGCCCCAAAGCAGAAATACAATCGGACGGTCCTGTTCATTTAAGATACGGATGGCGGCATCGGTAAATTCCTCCCAGCCGATTCCCTGATGGGAAAATGCCTGATGGGCGCGAACCGTTAGCAGGGTGTTCAACATAAGGACACCCTGTTCTGCCCATTTGGTCAGATATCCGTTATTTGGGATGTAGCAGCCTAGGTCATCCTGCAATTCTTTATAAATATTCACCAAGGAAGGGGGCGTCTCTATCCCCGGTTTCACGGAAAAGCAAAGACCATGTGCCTGTCCTTCCTCGTGATAAGGGTCCTGTCCGAATATGACTACCTTAACATGATTCAGAGGCGTCAGGTGAAAGGCGGTAAATATTTCTTCGGAAGGTGGATAAACCACATAATTCTTGTATTCTTCCACAATTCGATTGTATAAAGCTCTATAATAAGGTTTCTTATATTCCGGACGTAATGGTGCGTCCCAGTCATTGCTGATTTGTGCCATGGCAGTTCCTTTCTTTCCTTTGTAATAACAGAATGTTATTTATATTATATTGTTTTTGCACCGATACTCTGCAGTTTTGTGAAGCTGTAAGCCGGATGTAACGATTGGCTACACGGAAGTGTAAGTCTCCGGAGATATACTGTCCGGCTTGAATTTTATTAATAGCTGACCGGCAATATAACCATCCCAGTTTTCCTTAGGAAAACAGAAGGTGCGTATGGTTCTTCCGGGAATAAAGTGCCGTTCCTCCCGCTCCTCTTCTGCATCAATGGTCATGGTTCCAACTGGTAAGCCCTCGCAGGTATAGATTTCCATAGCATCCCCGGCCTTTAGCTGACCTTTTCCTACCTCTCCGATTAGGACGGGACGGTGGGAAATGTCATCTATGGTAACTTCATCAATATAAAAAATGACCTTTGCCGTTTTATGCAGCTCCATTAACCGAAGCTTTGATGCTTCATATCGTTCCTTTTGTTCTGCTTCCTCCGGGGTGAGAGGCTTTTTGAATAATCCCATAGAAATCCCTTCCTGATATGAATTATAAGCGCTAAGTATATAGTGTATTTATGAATCTGATTATAGCATTCTCAAGGTGGGATTTCAACAGGGCTGCAGTTAGTATTTAATGATTCATGGCAGGGCTGCTGGAAGGCTTCATGGTAATTGTATAATGAAATGCTGAGAGCAAATAGAGTGCTTTAGGGTAGAAGATGATTTTATTTGCGGTCATTTCAGGCGTGATGAGCATATCATAGTATGTAGGAGGTTTTTGTCTATGAATAATCAGGATAGTTATTACTATGATACGAATTCATGTAGTTTTCCGGTCAGATTTCCGCCACAGCATCAGGATGAGCAGCCGGGGCTGGAATATATCATGATGCCACAGCCGATGTCTGAATGCTGTCAATCCCACCGTAAGCTGGAAAATAAGATTGCACTGATTACTGGTGGTGACAGTGGAATCGGCAGAGCAATTGCATATGATTTTGTGAAAGAAGGAGCAAAGGTTGCTATTGTTTATTTGGATGAGGATTGTGATGCAAGGATTACTTCTGAGCGGATTCAACAGCTTGGGGGCGAATGTCTGCTTTTAAAGGGGGACCTCAAGGAACCCGAATTTGCAAAAAGCTGCGTTGAAAAAACCATACAGTGCTTTGGTTCTCTGGATATTCTTGTAAATAATCATGCTTTTCAGTTTATACAGCGCAGCATATTGGATATTTCCCATGAACAGCTGGAATTTATATTCAGAAATAATGTGTTTTCATTTTTTTATCTCATTCAATACGCGCTGCCCTATATGAAACAGGGGGCTTCTATTATCAATACGACTTCTGTTACGGCATATGAAGGGAATCAGGATTTGATTGATTATAGTTCAACCAAGGGGGCAATTGTCGCTTTAACCCGCTCCTTATCTCTGTCCCTTGCTGAACAGGGAATTCGGGTCAATTCAGTTGCCCCTGGTCCAATATGGACGCCGCTGATTCCGGCATCCTATTCTGCGGAAGAAGTCAGAACCTTTGGCAGAAAAACATCGCAGGTTCCGATGATGCGGGCAGGACAGCCATGTGAAGTATCACCGTGCTATGTTTTTCTGGCATCGGAGGATGCAAGCTATATGACAGGTCAGGTACTTCACCCGAATGGTGGTACGATTGTGTAACATCTTTTAATAAACCACCTGCTATGCAGGTGTGTCCACAAATGCTTCAGCTTAAAGCAAAGGACCTCCTTTGCTATACTAGATGATGGTTCACCAGCCGCATCAAGAGCAAAGGAGGTTATCCAATGGATGTGAATAGTTTATCACACACCAAATGGGAGTGTAAATATCACATTGTATTTGCACCCAAATTCAGAAGAAAAGTAGCTTATGGAGAATTGAAATAGGACATAGCAAATATCCTGAGTACATTATGCAAACGAAAAGGAGTGGAAATCATTGAGGCGGAAATTTGCCCGGATCATGTGCATATGCTGGTGTGAATACCACCAAGCATCAGCGTATTAAGTTTCATGGGATATTTGAAAGGAAAAAGCACACTGATGATATTTGAAAGACATGCGAAGTTGAAATACAAGTATGGGAACCGGCATTTCTGGTGCAGGGGTTACTATGTGGATACAGTGGGAAAGAATGCAAAAAAGATAGAGGAGTATATTCGAAACCAATTAAAAGAAGATCTGGAATATAATCAAATGACATTGAAAGAATATATAGACCCATTTACGGGTGAGTCGGTAAACCAAAACAAATAAAGGAGCCCAGGGGTTCAGTAGAGAAATGATGTTGCGGCTGGTGAAGCCTCGAGGGGTCTTTAGACCCAGAGTCGGTAAAAAGCCCTTATAGGGCTTGAGCAAGCCACCGGCTAAGCCGGTGTTCTTGACTAAATTTGGATGTGTAATTCTGTGACATAATAAGTACTTCTTTTCTGATTATTTTCAGTATATCTTATTAGCCATTCCTGTTACAACTTTATTATAGCACTTCAAATATATGAACTGGAATTTACTTTGGAATTTAACTATTCTGTGCGTTATTTTGGGATTAATATTGTGTAATTCCATATCGGTATGATACAATATACGCAAATAAAGTGAGTCAAACAGCTGGGCCGCAGACATTTGGCGAATAATAATGACTTGAGGAGGGACCCATCGCAGCTGGGAGGAGACCTTGAGTTGGGCTGTAGAAGAGTAGAAATGCAGTCAGAAATCATGGCATAAAATACGAAAACTCTGATGTTTGAGAAAAATCAAAGTATACATCTGCGAAGGAGCATGAATATGAAAAAATGGTTCGGTATATTCGTATTCGTTGGAATATTGTGCTGTAGCTGCAGTGCATCTTCCACAGAGGAACTGCAACAAAACGCAGAACTGTTGCTGGGTTTAGAACCACAGTTTGAGTTAGAGCATGGATATTGCATTTTGCAGGAGGATAAAAAAGAGGCGTTTATTGATGCTTATATGGAACCGGGAGCCTCAGAGATGGGTGCAGTATATTGCTATTATGACGAAGATGACAGTCTCCAGATGGAATTGTATTACGATTTTACTGCAAATCATGGTTGTGGTATCCGCTATTATTATGATGAGGATTATGTGGAAATGAAAGGCTTTGTGCTGGGAGAATGCAGGAGTGAGGCGTTCCAAAAGGAGGATGCGGATACAATTCGAACGATAGATTTTATTGCAGCAACGGATAGTTGGATTCAGGTAAAGGATTTTGATGAAGTTTATCAATATGACGAAGCAGGAAGAGTCCAGTCCTATGAAGCATACGGGACTGCATATAATGACGCAGAAGGAGTTTATGATGAAGAAATCCGTTGGCTGACTACCACGGAATTTGAATATTGGGAAAATGGCTCTGTGAAGAAAAAGGATTATGCACGCAATATGAGCATTTGGGGGCAGATTGGACAAGAGTATTCTCAATACTTTGATGATGAAGAGCGGCTGATTTATGATATCGGCTATGCATCCCCTGGTTACTATGAGAATTATTATATCTATGAAGCTGATTCGAGTGTTCCAGCCGTTAGGATTGGCTGTGACAAAACTCAGATGGTGAATTTACCAGAAATATACATATATTCGGAAGAGTAAGGAGACAGTATGGAAATACAGAAGGCAAAGCCTGAGAATCTTAAAACAATCGCGAGAATGGTCCAGCAGACCATTCAACAGGTATATCCCAAGTATTATCCAGATGGTGTAGTGCAGTTTTTTTCTGAGCTGCATCAGGAAGAGCATATTATAGCAGATATTGAGAAGGGCTGCGTATGGATATTACAGGCTGACAGTCAGATTGTCGCAACCGGTACTCTGGTAGAGAATCATATTACCAGGGTATTTGTATTGCCGGAATATCAGGGAAAAGGATATGGCAGCAGACTTATGGAAGTATTGGAAAGGCAGACGGCAGAGAACAATCATAAGGTCTGCTTAGATGCATCCTTACCTGCAGTTGCCTTTTATGCCGGAAGAGGTTACCGGACAATCAGTCATGGCACTGTGGAAACAAACCAGAGTCAGGTCCTGATTTATGAAATCATGGAAAAACCATTCCAAAAGCATGAACTCCGCTTACGGCCCTATCGAATCAGGGATGGGGCATTTGTTGCTTCATGGATGAAAGATGAATATAGCTTTTACCAGTGGTCGGCGGACCGGATAAATCAATATCCGTTGACCCCGGAGATATTAAATGCGCATTATGCCGAATATGCAGCCTATGATACTGTTTGGGAAATGACTGCAATGGATGAAGAAGGAATTCCCAGAGGTCATTTCATTATGCGGTATCCGGAAGAGAATCGGGAAATCCTGCGGTTTGGATTCATTATTGTAGATTCTGAACTGCGGGGACTAGGCTATGGAAAGGCTATGTTGAACCTGGCAATCCGCTATGCATTTGATTTGTTACATGTGCGAAAGATTACCCTGGGTGTATTTGAGAATAATTCATCCGCCCTCCACTGTTACCGAGGGGTTGGCTTTCAGGTGATGGAAGGGGCAGATTGTGAATACAGGATTGGAAATGAGACATGGAACTGTATAGAGATGGAATTGACAAGAGAAATCTATGATAACAAGTAATCTAGGGAGAAATCCGGTGAAGCCAGAAGAAGTCTTTGATTTGAATCATAATAGAGCGAAAATGCAATTGAAAAATATGGTCTTATAAAATTTATAGAAAATCAGAGGAAAAAGCAGAGAAATGAAGACAGAAAAGAAGATAAAGCTGCGGAAAAATATCCGTACCATATTGCTATCTGGAATCGGCATTCTTTTATTGATTTTCATAGTAGTATTTGAGATAGACCGGACCGCATCCGCCAGAAATAAAAGGGTATTGGAAGAGCAGGGGTATATTAATCTTATTTCTGTCGGAGCATATGATTTGAATGTACGGATATTTGGTAAAACCGACAATCCGGAACATATCATAGTAGGAATTTCAGGACTTGGCTGTACCGATACTTCTGTTACATTTTCAAATTGTGTTCAGACGATAGCGGAAGATAATTTACTTGTTCTTATTGACAGAGCAGGTTACGGATACAGTGATGATACTGTGCAGGAGCAAACAGTTGAGCAGATTGTTGCAGATTACAGGAATGTCATGAAACAGTTGGGAATGGAGGGACCTTATATTCTGATGTCTCATTCCATTGGTGGTATATATGCTACTTATTGGGAAAGTCAGTATCCGGATGAAGTCGAAGCAATGGTTATGCTGGATACTACCACGATTACTGGTGAAAACACTTTTGAAGAGGAAGAAGTAAAGGTAACAGCATCGGATTATATAGAAGCATTTTTCTCCAAGGCTGGCTGGGGAAGGATGTTATATAAGAACTACATTTTTTCTCTGCCAGATTCCTTTTCGGAGGAACAGCAGACATATAGAGATATGCTTTGTGCGAATCAATTAATCTCTTATGCAGTTTTGTCAGAAACGAAATTAATGAATGAAAACTGCAGTTTTGTCTATGAGCATACACAGACCAACGATATCCCCAAGCTGTACATTTGTGCCGGATATTCCTTTACTGAGACAGAAGAAGTACGGGAATATTTTGAATATGTAAATGACAGAATGGAGGAAAGTGGAAAAGGAGAATATTTTGATATGTCAGATGAGGCTCATTTTCAGGAGGTAGCAAATTTGCTGATTGACAATGCCGCTGTTTTCCGAGAGGAAATAGTAAATCCATATACGGAAAAGCTGGGCTGTGTGACACAAGTCAATATTCCGGGGGACCACTGCATTTATGAACAAAAGCCGGAGGAGGTAGGTTCTGCAATAGGGGATTTTTTAGAAGGTCTGCAAGGAAGGTAGAGGGATGCATGGCTTCAGTAAATTATGGTTTAGCGTACTACCCCTGCTACCGCGACTGGTGATAATAAACAGGTTCCACGCAGACACGCTTTCGCTCCTGCCAGCACGTAGCGGTACATAAGGCTGTAAAGGACACAGCCTAAATACCGACGTGCTTCTAAGGTCTGCGTGAAATCCTGTTTATCATCGCCAGTCGCTGCCAAGGCAGGTACAATTTTCATCCAACATTGACTTTCATTTGCTGAAATACCCAAGTTTGGTAGTTAAACGGTGGTTGTCTTTTTTACAAATTGGAGTTTATCTATGCATGATAGGCACAAAGCTTAACCTAAAAGAAAAAATATTCTGTGTCATTGCCTATCTGCCAAAAGCTACGGTTCAAGCCGCTATTGGTTCAGTTCCTTTGTCTTTAGGTCTGCCTTGCGGAAATATCGTGTTATCAGTAGCTGTATTGTCAATCATAATTACTGCTCCGTTGGGTGCATTTGGTATGGATATGACGTATCAGCATTTATTGGAAAAAGAAATATATTGACGCGCCTGATTTATATTGTGTTATAATGTTTTATGTGATTTTGCTTCCCTAAAAATCATCAAATCACAATCGAAATTTATGGAGGAACGAAGGATGAAAAAGGCATTGTTAGTAATTGATATGCAAAATGTTTGTGTTGGGGAAAATCATGCCGCATATTTTAAGTATGATAATGCAGCTCTTATTGAAACGGTAAATAAAGCCATTGATGCTAATAAAGGCAACGTGGTTATTTATATTAAAAATATAATGAAGAAAAATTTTATTAATAAGTTTGCACCATTTCATGCATATGAAGGTACAGAGGAGGTAGAGTTAGTTGATAACCTTCAGACAGTATCAGAAAATGTATTTACAAAATATGAAGGGAATGCGTTCTCTAACCCTGCACTTAATGAGTTTTTGAAAAAAAGTGATATTGAGTGTGTTGAAGTTGTAGGTGTAGATGGTGGAGGCTGCGTTGCCCTGACTGCATTAGGAGCAATTAAAAAAGGGTATAAAGTGATAGTTAATGAAAATGCTATCGGCACAATGTTTATTAAAAATAGGGATAAGTATTTCAAACAGTTAAAAGATGTAGGTGCAGAATTTGTTTAGGCAAATTCCGGTTTTGTCATCAAGGCTGCTATCAATTCGTCTATTGTATAATCTTTCAACATTTTTTCTTCCTTTTGCATGCAAAATTGCATCCGAAAATTTCCATTTGAGTATATCACATGTTTCTATTGTTTCCAACACATAATTATGCTATAATTGTGTCAAAGAAAGGAGCGGAGCATTATGCCTCTTATTATGCCTATTAAGGATTTACGTAATACAACCGAAATTTCCAATATTGCACACAAAGAGCAGGAGCCTATTTTTATTACCAAAAACGGATATAGCGACTTGGTTGTAATGAGTAGTGAATTGTATGATAAATTCGCAAGGATTAACCGCATTGACCAAGCTATCTACGAATCCGAGCAGGAAATTGCAAACGGAGCAGAGGCAGTCGATGCAGAGATAGTTTTTGCGGAATTGGAGAAAAAGCATTTTGGATAAATACAAGGTAATGATTAACCCCAGAGCAATATGCGAATTAGACAACATTTATGAATATATTGCAAATGAGAAATTGGCTCCTGAAAATGCAAAAGGACAGGTTGATAGAATTAAGAAAGCTGTGTTAAGTTTAGACACTTTTCCGCAGTCTCATCAAGAGCGAAACGAGGGAAGATATGCCGGAAAGAGTTACAGACAGTTGTTGATTGATAACTATATTGTTATCTTCCGCATTGACGAATCGTACAAAACGGTTTATGTGGTAACGATACAGTATCAAGGAAGAAATCTATAAGATAAGCGCCAGATGACAGGGTAAATCATTTGGCGCTTTCTTCAATTTAAGGATTATTTACCATATTTCTAATGAATCCTCTGCATCCACCCACATCAGTCGGTCATTTTTTACGGACAGTTCAATACAGGCCTGCCTGTTCCGCTCCCTGCTCCTGCGTTTCGTTTCCGTCCCCTGAGCCTTTCTTATCCTTTCCCTGCACTCTGGACAATACTTCGATATTCCAGAGTTAGGAACGTATTCAATGCCGCATACTGTACAATTTTTAGGCTTTAACGCCGCCCACCGCTTTGTGGGTATGATATGTAATTCACCGACAAAGCCGATGAATTTATAATAAATCTTGATTTCCTGCCGCACCGTTCCATCTGCAATCGTTTCACGTTCCGAAACAATTATCTTGTCTATGAGCGCGTTTATAATAGTTGCGTCCAGTTCCTTAATTCCTTGATAGTTGCGGATTAAGGAGAGGAAGTCACGGACACCCTGCGACTTTTCATAGCTTTCTGTAAGTGTTTCTGACACTTCCTTTAACCGTGCTTCGATTTCAAGCTGCTCTTTCTGGTATTTCCCCGACATCATCTCAAAATTCCGCTCCGTGATACGCTCCATTACCTTATCTTCGTAAAGAGAAGAAAACAATCTGTCCAGTTCCGCAAGGCGTTTGTTCAGCTTTCTTTGCTCCTTTTCCAGTGCCTTTGCCCTGCTGTGGTCTGTTTCCGTGAGCCGCTTTTCAATCGCCCTCACCGCCTTTTCATCATTCACCGCCATATCCGCAAATTGATTGATGTCGGCAAGGACGGCATTGAACAAATCCCTTGCTTCTATGTTGTGTGCAGTACACACGCCATTTCCATTTCTGGCATAATTATTGCAGGAATACTGTACACAGTCGATAATATCGGGGCGTTTCCTCCTGTGTACGCTCGTTGCCCGCATAGCATAGCCGCAGTCCGCACACTTAATTATGCCTGCAAATATATTTTTAAATCCTCCCGCATTTTCTTCCCGCCTGCGGCTCGTCATAAGCCGTTGGACAGTATCAAATTCCTCCTGCGTGACTATCCCCTCATGAGTATCGGGTATCACTTCCCATTCTTCGGGCAGCTTAGAGAGGCGTTTCCTGCTTTTCATGCTTGGGGAAATCCGTTTGTAGCCTGCAAGGTTTCCCGCATATATCGGGCTTCTCAGAATGTTCCTTATACTGTTTTCGCCCCATATATAGCGGTTTTCCTCGTTATCTTCAAAGTAGCGTTCAAAACCCGTTTCCCCTCGCTCCGCCGCATAAGCGGCAGGGCGTAGGATATGCTGTTTATTGATGTGCTTGCGGATTTTAGGGATTCCGTATCCTTGTAAGGCAAGGTCAAATATCTCCCTTACCACATGGGCAACCTTGTCATCTATCAGCAGATGATTATGGTCTGCGGGGTCTTTGATATAACCGTAGGGTGCGGAAGTAGCCATATATTTCCCCTGCTGAAATCTTGCACGGAACGCTGATTTTATCTTGACTGATATGTCGGCGGCATACATCTCGTTTAGGATGTTGCGGAAAGGCGTGATGTCCATCGCCGATTTATTGAGCGTGTCCACGCCGTCATTGACCGCTATATACCTCACGTTATGCTCTGGAAAAAAGACTTCCAGATATAACCCACAATCAAGATAGTTCCTCCCCAGACGTGATAAATCTTTCGTGATAACGCAGTTTATCAATCCGTTTTCAATGTCCTTAATCATGTTTTGGAAGCTTGGT
Organism: Clostridium sp.; assembly: GCA_023667695.1. GTDB lineage: Bacteria > Bacillota > Clostridia > Lachnospirales > Lachnospiraceae > CAG-632. The sequence continues at coordinate 26,709 of JAMOZY010000020.1, forward strand.
CTTTGGAAATTCGTTCCAGAATAACCGTCATCCACATACGTTTTTGCCAAATGCCATCCCTGCTTTTTCACATAATCGGTGAGGATGGATTTCTGTGTCGCAATGCTCGCACTCTCGTTATCCGTGCCATCGTCTTTCGATAAGCGGCAGTACATGCCGACTTCATAAACCTTATTCTCCGTTCTTGTTCCTGCCATACTGTAAAACCTCCGTATCTGTCCTATCTGTTTTCATGTTCCGTTGCGTACATTCTAAGCGGATAACCCCTCATTGTCGAAGGTGTCGCCCTCAGCAATCTTCCTCCGAATATCCTCGGAGATAATCGGGATAAATGCTTCTGAAATGGTCTGTGTGCCGACATATTCACGGCTGATTACCATCTGCACTGGTGCTTTTACCACAATACGCTTTCTCTTTTTATTCGCTTTCTTATCCTCGCCCATACTTAAATCTTCCTTTCCAGACAGGGCAGGGGAGCGTATAAAAACGCCCTCCCCCTGCCAGTCAAATACAATCAATCCCCGCTGTTCAATTCTTTCTGCAACGCTTCAAGGAGTGCCGCCGCTTCATCAGCGTTTAACGTGATACCCTTGCCACACTTCCCACGGTTCGGGGAAAAGCTGCGGATGTCATACTTCGGCTCTTTCCCGTTCCATGAGATAAGGTTGATTTCCTTTGTGTAGCCGCTGTCACCCTTAGACAGTTCGGCGATTTCCTTTACGATTTCATACTGGATTTCTTTCATTCCCCATACCTCGTTTTCCTTAAAAATCTGTCTTTCTTTTGCTCCAATGTCCTGCATTTACTTCCCGAAAAGAGAAGATTAGCGGCTCTCCCTGTTCCGTTTCCTCTGCAATTCACGCTCCAAAAGTTTGATGATGGTGTCCGCCATCTGCTTCGGCGTTGTGCCTTTCGGGAAGTATTTCTTTAACTTCTCCATGCCGATTTTCACGGTTTCTTTCTGGTTGCCCTTTTCCTCGGTCATAATGGAAAATATCATATCCATGTCAAGCCGCCCGCTCTGGCTCATGGTTTTCATGCGTTGTGCCTGTGAGAGCGAGGGCGTTGCCTCCTCGCTCTCCATCGTGGCGAATAAATTTTCCTGCTCGTCTTTCTTCAAAAAGGACAGTTCCACCGCAGGCGTGAGGGCGATTCTCCCCTCGTCCACCATCTGTAAAATCGGCGGTATCAGTTCCGTCAAGCGGATAAAACGCTGCACGGTCATCCTGCCCACGCCAAAGCCCTGTGCCACCTTGTCATCCGTCCGTAACTTCGTCCCAACCTGTGACGAGGTTAAGTCCGTGCGGAATCCCTGCCGCTTCATGGCTTCGGATTTCATCTTGTAGGCAAACGCCCGCTCGCTCGGCAGGATATTTTCACGCTGTAAATTGCTGTCTACAAGCGTGATGATGGCTCGGTCACGGTCTAAGGGCAGGACAAAAGCGGGTACTGTGTCTATCCCTGCAAGCTCGGATGCACGGACACGCCGCTGCCCCGCAATCACTTCGTAACCGTTCCCGTCCTCTTTCGGGCGTGTGATTATCGGCGTGACAACGCCAAATTCCTTGATGCTTTCCGCTAATTCTGACAGCATTTCGTCCTCCGCCACATGGAACGGATTGTCTGGGAATGGGTATAAATCCTTTGTCTTTAACACCTTAAAATCCTGTTTCTTCATTCACTTTCTACCTTTCTCTTGGTTTATTTCTGCCTGTTCTCTGTAATTCTTCTAATACCTCTAGCGGGATTTTGGAGAGCAGCCGCCCCATCTGCTCGTTGGTTCTCTGCAATTCAAATATCCTCTGGTTCGCTTTCTGCACCTTTAATTCCTGCTCGTACTTTTCATCACGCATACGCCCCGCATAGTCGGATTCCTGCCCGATTCTCTCTTTCAAACTGTCGATATACGCCTGCTGTTTCCCGATTTCTTTAGAGAATTTCTCCACGTCTGGAAGCCATGCCGCAACCAGTTCCAGAGCCTTGTCACGCTTCTTCCCTGCGTTAAAGGCGTTGATGTCGGACAGGGCAGACACGATTTCCCCATACTGCTTATCCAGTCGGGTAGCCGCCTTAAACAGCCATGTGGGGATGTGTTTCCGCTTGGTTTCCATTGACGACTGACCTCTTTCAAGCTGATTCCACCGTGAGGACATCCGCTCATGGTAGGCGGTCTGCCACTCGGATAATGATTTCTGGTTGCCTAAAATCGTTTTGGCTGACAGCTTGTTGTCTGGCGTAATCGGCACGAAGCATAAGTGCATGTGCGGCGTTTTCTCGTCCATGTGGACGACTGCGGAGAGGATATTTTTCTCCCCGACACGTTCTGAAATGAAGTCTAAAGCCATCGTAAAATACGCTTTCTGTTCCTCTGGCGGCAACTGGTTCATAAATTCTGGCGAAGCCGTGATGAGCGTTTCCACCATCATCACGCTGTCTTTCCTCGTCCTGCACCCCGCTTCGGCTACCTTTCGGTTAATCTCTTTCTTGTAGGTGTAGCGTGGCGGCGGCACAAGGTGGTAGTTGTTTTTAGAGCGTTCCATGTCGATGTCTGGGTTGCTCTTATAGGCTTCTTTCTTCCGCTCGTTGTGGCGTTCGCAAGCCGCAACGCCGCCCGCTTTGCGTTTCTGGAAACGCAGGATTGCATAGGGCATAATTCATCATCTTCCTGTTACAATAAATTTGCCCCATGAAAGTGGCAGCCAGCCACAGGCGAGGGACATCTCATGCCAAAGCTGTTAGAATGGAAGAGCAATGGTCTGGCGTACATCTCCAAGAGCCAAGCGCTCGTAAGAAAGTCCGCCAGCCATCCTTCCGTTCGCAGCGTTCGATTTGTGCAGGTGGAGCGCCTACACGGGCCACTCGGGTCAGCAAACAGATTGAATCGGTGATGAGAAAAAGGATGGGTTGCCGTTGTAAGCAAGGTATCGGGAGGATTTCAAAATGTATGCTGTGGGAGTGGATGTTTCATGCGGATGGAGCACCGTAGCGGTGCTCCGGTCAAAAACGGATATCGTGATCCGTCCGTTCAATGTGACGCATAATTCTCAGGGATTTGCTAATCTCCTGGAGAAACTGAGCGTTCTGGACGGTGAAGTTAAGGTCGTCATGGAGCACACCGGCAATTATTACGAGTGTATCGCCAATGTGCTGTATGAACACGGCCTGTGGGTCTCGGCAGTCAATCCGCTGCTCATCAGGGAATACGGCGGCAATTCACTGCGCAGCGTCAAGACTGACAAGGCTGACGCTAAGAAAATTGCCAGGTATACCCTTGACAACTGGGAAGAATTGCGCCAATATACTCCTATGGACACAATTCGCTATCAACTGAAAACATTGAACCGCCAGTTCCAACTGGCCAGCAAGAACCGCACGGCCTGTTCCAACAACCTGATTGCCCTGTTGGAGCAATCCTATCCGGGCGTTCGTTCCCTGTTCAGCAGCCCTGTACGCTCAGATGGCACCCAGAAGTGGGTGGATTTCGCAGACACTTTCTGGCATGTGGACTGCGTTGCAAAGCTCAGCCAGAGTGCTTTTACCGAGCGTTACCAAAAATGGTGCAAGCGCCGCGGTTACAATTTCAGCGCTGCAAAGGCCGCTGAAATCCATGAAAACGCCAAGTCGCTGTTTCCTCTGGTCCCCAAGTCGGAGACCACCAAGTTACTGGTAAAAGAGGCCATAACGCAGCTTAACACAATCTCCCACACGGCTGAGGTCTTCCGCGCCGAAATGAACCGCCTGGCCGCCCAGCTTCCTGAATACGAGACCGTTATGGCAATGACCGGCGTGGGGCCTTCTATGGGTCCCCAGCTCATGGCGGAGATCGGCGATCTACGCCGCTTTGCCCACCAGAAGTCCCTGGTGGCCTTTGCCGGTACGGACCCGGGCAGGAACGACTCCGGCTCAAAAACTTCCAACACCGGCAGGACCAGCAAACGCGGCTCACCTCATCTGCGCAAGACTCTTTTTATCATCATGTCAATTTTGCTTCAGCTGAAGCCTGAGGACGACCCTGTTTACCAGTTCCTGGACAAGAAACGCTCTGAAGGAAAGCCTTTCTACGTTTACATGACCGCCGGGGGTACTAAGTTCCTGCGTATCTATTACGGTAAGGTTCGGGATTGTCTCAAGGAAAAGGGACTTTGGAACGAACCTTTGATGGACTGACGGCAATATCTGTCCTTCCATGACTACTGCTTTTCGGCGGTGGTCTTTTCGTTGTGTCCTTTTCTCAATCTCACTTCCTTTCTTTCCCTTTTCTATTTTCCCTATTTGGGGCTTGACTTTTTATTTGCAGGCTTTCTTCGGCGGGTAAACTGCTCTTTGGGTGACAGCGGTGACGGCGGTGACAGCAGTTTTGGGATACCCCCTGCCGACTGCCGCAACTGTCATCCTTATCCCCTGCATGACGGTCATGTCGATGATGACGGTGTTTTTGAGATACCCCCTCGCAAGAGATGTCACCGTCATGCCGCCATTCTTTTATCCGAAGCGTAAAGCGTAGGATAGCAGGGCGACAGCCCTGCCTTAAGGGAGTCCAGAGGGAACGTCTGGCACACGGCTTTGCAGGGCAAAGTGTAGTGTGTTACACCCTGTAAACGCAGGTCGGAAAAATCTTTCGATTTTTCTGACCGCAGGGGTGGTTTTACACGCCGAGAGGGGCGGGTAAATCCCACGCCTGCATATTGCGTTTGCGGGGTGTTCTCCCGAAGGGCGACAGTTGCGGGGTATCCTAAAATAACCGTCACAGCCGTCACCAACTGTCACCCGCAGGGCAGAGCCGCCGATTCTGCATCATTTTCCGCATGACGGTGATAGCGGCAGGGGGTATCCCAAAAACACCGTCATAACCGTCATGACCGTCACACATGGGGCAGAGCCGCCAATTTCACATAGGCTTACATATCGGTGACGGCGGCAGGGGGTATCCCAGAAACACCGTCATCATCGTCATGACCGTCACCGTCTGTTTCCTCCCGCCTTGCAAGCAAAATCATCCGTCCGCTGTTCCTGCGGCTGAAATCATAGCGGATATGGTTCTCTTGGAGAAAGTCAAGACGGTATTCGTTCATCCACTTTGTCAAGACGTTTGCCGCCGTTTCCGTTTCGCCCAGAGCGTCCAACAGTTCCGTAGCTGTGCCTGTCCATTCTTCCTTATCCCTCATAAAATCCACTAACCGAAAAAGGACATCTGGTATCGTTTCTTTTGCAAGCTGCTCCTGTGTTTTCCTCTCCACCAGTTCCCAACTGCAATCACGGAAACGGAGCGTGTATTCCTGATAAGGCGTGTCCCTGCCCGTCACATACAGCTTGGCGGTGTCAGATGCCCGTTTCTCCTTTTCCAGAACAAAGGTAGCATCCGCACTCCCCGTTAAGCCTGTCGTCCCAGACACCTTGTTGAACACGTCGCTGTCGTTCTGCTTTCGGATGTGGTGTACGACAATGACCGCCAGAGAGTGCCTGTCGGCAAAATCTTTGATTAGGGAGATGTCCCCATAGTCGCTTGCATAGGCGTTGTCTTTAGATGCGGTTCGGACTTTCTGCAAGGTATCAATCACAATGAGCCTGCTGTCTGGATGGTCTTTCAGATAATCTTCCAACTGCACGATAAGACCGTCTGACAGCTTGCAGCTTGCCACGGCAAAGTGGAGCCGCCCGCTTGCTTCGTCCGTCAATCGGAACAGCCTGTCCTGTATGCGGCAGAACGTGTCCTCAAGGCAGAGGTAAAGCACGTCGCCCTCCATTGTCGGCATATCCCACAAGGGAAGTCCCTGCGACACGCATAAACATAGCTTCAGCATGAGCCAGCTCTTGCCTATCTTCTGTGAGCCGCAGAACAGCGACAATCCTGTGGGAATAAGGCTGTCCACCACAAAGGACGGCTTCTCAAGCGGTTCATAAAGGAGCGTTTCGGCGTTGACTGTCTGTAACTTCTGCATGGCTTTCCTCCTTTCGGGCGGTGTCTTTGTTTTTGTTGCACATAGGCGTTGACCTCCTTAAAATAGATTTACTCCCACGAAGAAAAAGTGAGAGTATGTAATGCCGCCAATCCCACGCAAATAAAGAGCAGATTCCTTTTTCGGACGGTGTCGGTCACGGTTGGAGATACTTCCTCATTTCCGCTTTTACTTTCCCCTTTGCAATGGCAACGGATTTCTGTACTGCGGAAGCGGTGCAATGCTCCATAGCGGCGATTTGGTAAAAATTAAATCCGTACTCGTAGTAGAGCAGGAAACGCCGCCTTTGTATCTCTGGCAGGCTGTCAACCGTCTTATAAAGCGTTTCATTCCGTTCTTGCTCAACCATGCGTTCATCAAGGCTCTTAGGCACACGCAACGCCCGTCTGTAAAGGGTTTCATCCCATACCTCGTTAAACTCCCTGTGCCGCTCGTCCCATTGGCGAAGATTCCTGTTCCTGCGTTCCATCTGCTGAAATTCAAAGAATAACTGCCCCGACACTTCCAGTTCGTGGTGTTTCCCCTGTCCGTCCTTGAAGCTGATAAAATACCTTGTGCCGCTTTCCGTGGATTCCTCCCGAAGCGTGTACGCCTTAGCCTTATATGCCATCCCGTTCTCCTCCTGCAAAAAAATAAGCGGGGAGATTCCACTCCCCACTCAGTAGCCCGCAGGATAATGGGATGTATTAGACACTTATAAAATTTTCCGCAGCTTCTTACGCAGATGGTCTAACCTCGCATAGATAGCACCAGTCGTCAAATGCACAAGAGGGGCAATCTCCTTTGTGGAATACCCCTGCATTTTCAGCAGGACGATTTTCAAGGTACGCCCGTCCACCGTGACTAATACTTGATAGAGATTTTCGCTCTCAATCTCGTCCAGTAACTCCGCAACCGTGTTCACCTCCGCCTGCCGCTCCCTGTCTGCCATGCCCTCAAGGTATTCCCCGAAATCACTTGCCCATCGGTAAAACCGCCTGTTGGAATTGAAGTCCGCCCTGTCCGCTATGCGTATCTGCTCAATGGTCGCTTCATCCACGCCGCACTCACGCAGCAGCTTTTCCTCGGCTTCTTTCCAGATACGCCATTTCCTTTCCTCCCGTCCGTGGTTGTATGCCATGCCTGTTCCTCCAATCAGAATTGATTGAGAGGGCAGCAAAAGCCCCCTCATTCTCCCAAAGGAAAAAACAAGGGGGCTGAACGCCTTGAATTTTAATTTTCCATTATCTCTTTTAATTTCATTAGGATTCTGGCTTTCCGTTTGTTCACAACGCTCTGGGTCAAGCCTAACCGCAATCCAACCTCACGCTCGGTAAGACCGTCAAAGAAGATGGCATAAATCAATGCCTGTTCACTATCCGACAACAAAGGCAGGGCGGCTTTCAGCCTGTCCACCATGACCGCATTGACAACGGTTTCCGCAATGTCCGCCGCTTCATCAGCGATGAAGTCCAGAGGATTACCCTCGCTGTCTGTAAATCCCTCTAATGAGAGCAGACCGTGATTCACGTCAAGCTTTTTCAGATAACGCCACCGTTCTTTGTCCCGATAAAAGTCTGTATATTCCTCCCTCACGACTTCAAGCAGACAGCCTTGAATCGGGATAAACAGCTTGTCCATATATCCCTTGTCGGCTTGTCTGCGGCGGCAGAAATCCGTGTAGGACAGTTCCACATAGCCGCCGCTTTCCTTGATATATACCTTTCTTGGTGCGTATTTCACCGTAAGTACCTCCCATCTGAATTTTTGAAATGTTAAAATCCAGATGGAGAGGCGGAGAGCGGCAACGCACACCAGAAACAACCCTGCGGCACATTCCGATAAAAAACGACAAAAGAAAAACCGCAAAGGCTCTGTGACCTTTACGGTTATAGGAAATGCTAATTCTGTTGTATGGAGATTCTACTTCTACCTTCATGGTGAGAAGTCCCGCTGCATTGGCAGGGATTTTTTTAACTGGCTTCCTGCCTTTCCCTGATGTGCTATGTATGGATAAACTTTGCTTCGTGTGAGCAGATGGATGACCGCCCGAAAAAAGGACATAAAAAAATCCCTCCAAACTTCAAAACAGGTCTGGAGAGTGCTTGTTAAGTCTTTTCGGGCATAGCAAAACCGCCCACCATAACACCGTTTTTTTTATTTGGTGGGCGTTTGCCTTAAAACCTTATGAAAAGAAACAGAGCCGATGAAATGCCTTTTTTCTCGCAAGTTTATCGGCTCTGTACTAATATATCTGTTTTTGAGAAATTTACATACATTTATGCCTACAATTAAATCCTATTGCAGATATGCATCCTTAGCTTCCTGCTCCGTCAATTGTCCGCTTTCAACAGCTTTCTTAATTGCTTGGTCTAATTCCTCTTTTGTAGAATAATCACCCAAATGGAGCGACTTTCCATCTTCCTTTATGATATCAGTCCCATAACTACATTCCACATCATCACTTGGTGGAATCATAGCATAGCTGTCATCATCTCCAGAATCTTTAGAATACAGAGTACCGCTCTTAATGTTTTCTAATATCTGGTAGTATTCAGAGATTGCTGCATCTACGCTTTCTTGTGTCCATTCATGAAATATTCCCTGCCCATCATACCAGCCGTCATCGCTCCCAATTAAAGATTCCAGTTCTTTTTTTTCTTCAAGAATCCATTTTTCATATTCCTCGGCTGTCCACCATTCTACCTTTGGAACATCATTTTCATAATCCGATTGGGATAACCAATTTTCTCCGTCTGTACTAATCTGACCGCCGCTTACATCTTGATAAAGAATATCTTCTGTTGATTCACAAGCAGCGTTCATATCCGAAGCAGTCGAATTCACATCTGGGGCTTTCCCTTGGGCATATGCAAAACTTACAAAACTCAAGCATAACGCCCCTCCTAAGCCTGTCAATAATAGTTTTTTACTCTTCATACGCAATTCCTCGCTTTCTAAAAATTATAGCCGCCCTTAAAGGACAGCTATAATATAACAAATCGTTTTGAATTTTATTTGCAAACAATATGGAATTTATATGGAGTTGCTAATTGGTATCGTTTTTCGCTGGAAGGTCAAACCAAAACATTACCCCTTGTTCCGTATTTTTGATTCCATATTTTGCATGATGATTTTCCATTATAGTTTTTACAATATAAAGACCTAACCCCGTTCCTCCTGTTCCCCTGTTACGGGAATAGTCTACACGATAGAATGCTTCAAATAAGTGCGGCAAGGTTTCATGCGGTATATGAATTCCTGTATTTTCAACCTCACAATGTACGCTGTCATGAGAAACTGATACAGCCGCCTTAATCTGTGCCCCATCTGGTGAATAACGTACTGCATTTACAATAATATTCTGTATGGCTCGTTCCATCTGGGAACATACTACTTCACATAAAATGCAGTTGGGAAGTTCTACATCAAAGGACTGTTTTTTTCCTAAAAATAAATCTGTCACGTCCGCAATTTGCACTCGGAATATCTCTGCTAAATCGACTGTTTCATATACAGTAATTCCTTTGTTGCTTTCTGAACGTGAAATATACAACAGTTCTTTTACTAATGTCTCCATTTTATCAACAACATTTAGGGAACGTTTCATATAATCAATATGGTTTTCGTATCCTTTGATATTATTTATCATTCCATTCAGATGTCCTTTTAATATTGTTAAAGGCGTTTTCATTTCATGGGAAGCAGCCGCAAAGAAATCAATCCTTTGACGCTCCAATTCCTGTTCCTTTTCCATATCTGTCCGTAATTGCTCATTTACAGATGTAAGCTCATTCATTGCGGCAGAAAGAGAGGCTGATAAGTAATTAAGGTTTTCTGCCAGACTTCCTAATTCATCCTCTCTGGTATCGTCACACTTGCCAGAAAAATCCAATTCTGCCATTTGTTTTGAAGCCTTACTCAATGCCACAATAGGGCGTGTAATATGCTTCGCATATAAAACAGAGCATAAAACAGAAATCATAAATGCCATAAAAATAAAATACGGAAATATTGACCATAAAACATCTGTAACTTGATGGACAGCATATAAATCCACTTTAACTGCCAGTGTATAATCTTCGCCTTTTTTCATAGCAACAGAATAAAATTTCGTTTCACTTCCGATAAATTCTGCCTGTACCTCCTCTGGCGCAGCTTCATCTACAAAGGTAATTGCCGTATCACCCGCAAATGTTTCCGTTTTTGCGGAATCCTCTTTCGGATAAACCTGATTCCCATATACATCTTCTATCCAGAATACAGCGTTTGTTTCCTCCGAAAACCTTTCCAATAAATCTTCACACTCTGATAATTTGTCATAGTCAGCAAGCTGTTCGGCAAGAAGCATTGCTTTTTTATCAACATTACCATTTAACAAATCAGAATATGCTTTTGGCAATAACTGTGAAATACATAAAAAAGTCCCACCGCTTACCAAACCGAACAATACAAATGTAATGAAAAAAATCTTCAATGATAGTTTTTTCTTAATTACTTTTATCAATCCTGTATCCCACCCCTCTGATTGTTTCTATATAATCAACATCTAGTTTTTTACGGATATTCTTTATATGACTGTCCACAATACGTTCTTCCACATAAATGTCATCATCCCAAAGCCTGTCAAGCAACATTTTTCTGGTAAATACTTTCCCTTGATTTTCAAGCATAATCCGCAGCAATTCAAATTCTTTCTGCGTTAAAATAATTTCCTGCTCCTTATGCCATAAATGAAATCCATCAATATCCATGCATAACTCTCTATACTTTATCGTTTTCCTTTCTTCTTTTGCTACCATTCCCCTGCGAAATATAGCGGCAATTTTATATAACAGTATTTGCGGTGAAAATGGTTTTGGAACATAATCATCAATTTTCTGCTTAAATCCCCTCACTTGGTTTTCCTCATCTGCTAAGGCTGTCAGCATGATAATTGGTACTTGTGACTTAGAGCGTATGACCTCACATACACCAAAACCATCAATTTTAGGCAACATAACATCTAACAGCACTAAGCTGATATCCTCATCAAATTTTGAAATGCCCTCTACGCCGTCCGCTGCAATCCGTATCTCATATCCCGCATCTGTCAAATAATTTTTCAATATATCTTGTATTTCAATGTCATCTTCGACAATTAGAATTTTTTTCTTCATATCCGAACCTCCTCGCACCATGATATTATATCATTCAATTTTGAATTTTGTATGGAGTTCTCCGAAATATTACAAGTTCTATTTACAACAATTCTTTTAAAATACAAAAGGATTTTATTGATATTCCCATAAAACAGTGCGGCAGAAATCTCTCTCTGCCGCTATTACCATTATACGTAAATAATTTCCTGTTCCACAATCTCCCTTGCACAAGCCCTTATGTTATTCATTCTTCCTGTCCATTCTAAGGCGTTTTCTTCCTTTAGCCGCTCTGTTATGCCCTGTGCCTGTTTCATGCCCTCTATGAGCCGTTCAAAGCGTTCCTGTACCTGCCCGTCGATGTCTGCAAGATAAGCATTGAGTCTGCCGCTCGTGAGAAGATTAGTGTATGTAACCCTGCGGTACTGCTTCAGATAATCTAAATGCCACTACCCCCAGATGCCTATTGCCTGTTCTTCTTCGATAGGTACAGTCAAGCACGGTATCAAATAATCTCCCTGCCGTTCGTAACTGCCGCCCATTTCCTCAAATAATGATTTTGCCATTGTCTGTTACCTCCATATTCTTTTTTATTTTGAATGTCCGCAAAATCCGTCCTACATCTGTATATTCCCATCAAGATAGAGTCTTGCATATTCAAGCGGCTCATCTATTGCTAGTGCATCTAACGCACATTGGGAGCCGGGAGTAGTCCGTAATCCATCTTCCGCTACATTACAGTCAATTCGTAGGATATATCCGTCAAAGACGGTTACATCAACACTGTTGTGGTACATATTGTATTCTGCATATATGAATTTCATATCTTATCTGTCCTTTCTTTTCTGATTAAATTTCGGAGAAATTTTAGAAAGCATTTCAATCAGTTCTTTCTGCCTAATTTATTCTGTGTTATAATTTGTTACAGGTTTTTCTTTCCCTTATTTTTGCCCTTATGAGGGTTCGTAACACGAGGGAAAAGGATATAACACAAGGGAAAGTCTAAGGGCAAACTTACTTGCTATAAATTTAGCATTTTCAAGGGTTTGCGGACTTTTTGAAGATAAGATATAACAGTTAATAAATGCTATAAAAAGTGTCTTATCAGAATTCATGGTTTTGTGATTTGTTAGCGTGTCTGCACCAGGCTTAGCAGCCACAAGGATATTCATATGTTCACAAGAAAACCTTAAAGGTACGCTGGTGCTTGGATGCGGTATTGTCGCATCCTATGCACCACTGCGTACCGACTGGAGCGAACTTGTCGCAAGGAGGGACCCACGTAGTGGGAGGATGCCTTACGACCTACGTGCGCATCAGCGCACTTCCCGTTAGCACGAAGTGCGCAAGCGTGTTTTCGGTGAACATATGATATCCGCACGGCGGTTATCAATAGGCAGGTAAACCCTAATTTACTTAAGCCATGCCTACCTTGCCTTCGTTTTACTTCGGCTCAATGGTAGTACGCTGATGCACACGTAGGTCATAAGGCATTTGCTCTATGTAACAAAGTATGCATTATGAAAAAGAAGAAATAATAAAACTATACGCATATAGGAGATGAAAGGAGAATCCACATGAACCGATTTCGTTTACCCTACCATTTATTAGTAGAAGAGGGAATTTTTAACCGAGTTAATGAAGTCATGTCTGACTGTGTACCGGGAATCAGTCACAAGAAGGTGATTATCGTAACGGACCGGAATCTGCAAAATCTATTTCCGGATACCTTGCAGGAATTGACAAAGGATTTCCACAATAGTGAGATTTACCTGGTGGAGGATGGTTCCTTTGACCAGGCAGTTGACCTTGCAAAATACATCTGTATGCAGGATGTGACCGTAGTTATCGGTTTTGGCGGCGGTATGGTATTGGATTTGGCGAAATACGCTGCTTTTGTCAGCAAAGCTATCTTCCTGTGCCTGCCTACTACATTAAGCAATGACAGTCTCGCCTCTCCGGTAGCGGTTCTTGGTACAGAGGGCTTGAAGCGTAAGACCTTCCGCTGTACCATTCCCAGTAGTATTATTGTAGATGTGAATATTATCATGGGCGCCCCGGAAGGACAGCTGTTAGCCGGAATCGGTGATACAATCAGCAAATATACAGCATTAAACGACTGGAAGCTGGATGCAGAAGCTACCGGCAACCCCATTGATGATTTTGCCTATATGATATCCAAGATGGCATTTAACTCCATTTGCTATAATGAGGAGAAATCCATAAAGAGTAAGAGCTTTATTAAAATATTGACCCAGGCATTGGTCATGGGTGGACTTGCCATGGAGATTGCCGGGAATTCCAGGCCCAGCAGTGGCTCAGAGCATTTGTTTTGTCATTCATTGGAAGAGAATTTTGCAGAAGAGGTTTATGTACCCCATGGGATTGCAGTTGCTATGGGAAGCGTGCCGGCATGTATCTTTCAGAAGAGAAACATTGGAAAGATAAAGCGAATACTGCATGAATACCAGCTGCCGGTAAAGCCATCGGACTGGAAGGTGACAGAGGATATATTTATTCATGCATGGCAGCAGGCAAAAAGCACCCGTCCGGACCGGTACACCATATTGGATACAGCAGATTTGAGCAATGGAGCATTAAAAGAAATCTATGCTATGATGGAGGAAGAGTTTTAATATATTTGAATGATTTTCATGTAATGGCTTGGATACAACTTAGATACAACTTAGATACATTTCAGATGTATGATAAGGATGGTGTAGTATGACCCCGTACAAGGCAGATAGTAGTTAAGACTGATATTTGTAGGTACAGCTTGAATCAAACGTAACAGTTCAGCATAATTGCCAATACAACGAATTCTTTGTAAGAGGCTCCCACAACGCATTGCATAGGCAATTCTGCATAGTTGAACGGTTACAATCAAACAAATAGGGCGGTGCAGAATATGATTCGGATATTAATTGTAGAAGATGAAAAGGCAATATCAGATTTGATTTATATGAATTTAACAGATGCAGGTTATCAATGTACCTGCGCCCTGGATGGTATGACAGCCTGTGATTTATTGGAGGAGCATACCTATGATTTGGCATTGCTGGACATTATGCTTCCGGAGGTTAACGGGTATGAACTGCTGGACTATATCCGTCCCTTAGAGATTCCGGTTATTTTTATTACGGCAAAGGCTGCACTGAAGGATCGGGTAAAGGGCCTGGAATTAGGAGCAGAGGATTATATTGTAAAGCCCTTTGAGATTGTAGAACTGCTGGCACGGGTCAAGGTAGTACTGCGCCGGTATCATAAGCTGGAGGAGGGATATCTTGAGATACAGGATGTCCGGATTGATATTGAGAAACGCCTGGTGTGGAAAGCGCAGAAGGAAGTTGAATTGACGCCTAAGGAATTCGAATTGCTGCTGCTTTTCGCCAGAAACCAGAATATTACTCTGTTTCGGGATAAGATTTATGAAGCAGTTTGGGAAACAGAGTTTACCGGAGATACCAGGACTTTAGATTTGCATGTACAGCGGCTGCGGAAAAAGCTGGGCTTAGAGGGCTGTTTAAAGACCATTTACCGCTGTGGCTATCGGTTAGAGGTATAGGGTATGAGTTTTAAGCTTAAGGTATTGATAACGAATATTATGCTGATGGCTGTGAGCCTTGGAGTGATTGGATATCTGATGATACATAACAGTTATCGGGTATCCATGGATATGCAGATGGACCGGGCGATGGAGGAGCATCAGATGGTAGTATCTGCCGTAGAATCTGCAGTCGTGGATTTTCTGGTAAACGACAGCTTTCACTCGATGGAACAGATTGGAGAAATCGGGGAAGAAATAGCCGGTACGGTAGAAGGTACTGGGACCAGGTTCTGCTTTCTGGATGGAGACCGCCAGTGTATTTATTCCAATGGGGAAGAATTGAATTTTAATAAGGAACTGTTGGATTATCTGGAACGTGGAAAACGGAATTATACCATAGAGGAGCAGGATTCGAATGCAATCTTAACGATAGCCAGTCTGATTCGTGTAAATGACAGTAATATGTATCTGGTAAACCAGCGGGATATTTCTGACATATACCGGGAGAATGAGAAGCAGATTCGCTTCTTTCAGATTATCATGATAGCAGCCTTGATTATATGCGGCGGTGTCATTTCTGTTATTAGCTGGTGGCTGACAAAAACCATTGAGCAATTGAATAATACGGCATCTGTCATTGCATCGGGGGATTATTCAGTGCGGACCCGGCTGGTATCCAATGATGAGATTGGTGAACTGGCAGAGAAGTTTGACAGTATGGCGGAAGCCATTGAAGACCATGTGCAGGAGTTAAAGGACCATGCAAGGCAGCAGGAGGATTTTGTGGCAAGCTTTACCCATGAAATCAAGACGCCAATGACCGCAATTATTGGTTATGCCGATATGCTTCGTTCCAAGGACATGGAAGAAGAACAGCAGATATTGACTGCAAACTATATCTTTCAGGAGGGAAAGCGGTTGGAAAGCATGTCTCTGAAGCTTTTTGATTTGATTGCCTTGAAAAGAGAGAATATCGAGAAGCAGAAGATTTATACACAGGTATTTGGGGAAGAGATTGAAAACAGTATTCTGCCGATTTTGGAGCGTGCAGGCCTTTCCTTTTCTGTAAATATGCAGCCGGCTGTCATAGAAGGGGACCGGGAATTGTTGAAAACAGTATTCATTAATCTGATTGATAATGCGCGAAAAGCCTCAAAGCCGGGAGATGAGATTCGAATGCGCGGGTTATGGAACCGGGAGGCGGAAGATGCCACCCTTTATGAGATTCAGATTCAGGATGATGGCTGTGGTATACCGGAAGAGGAAGTCGATAAAATTTGTGAAGCATTTTATATGGTAGATAAGTCCCGGGCGAGAAAGCAGGGAGGAGCTGGACTGGGACTTGCGACGACTTCTTTAATCATAGAGGTACATCGGGGAAGATTTCTGATTGAAAGTACAGTAGGGAAGGGAACGACGATGCATGTTCTTCTGCCGGGAAAGGAGATGGATACATATGAGGCGTAGATGGAATCGCAAAGAAGTAATGTGGCTGGGCATCAGTGTTCTGCTTGCGGTTTTTTGTATGATTCTACCGGGAATACTTGTGAATGCACAGGCAGAACGCAATAAAAATACGGTTCATCAGGCATCGGCTTCCTATTATTCCTCCCGTACGCAGACGGCAGTACAAATGACCCTCTATGAGCGGATGAAGCTAATCAGCGGTGAGTGGGAAAGTAATTGGGCGGAAGTAAATCAGCAGGAAATGCAGGATATTTCAAAAATTCCGGAAGCGAGTCGGCCGAATCTGCAAAGCGGACAAGGGGGGGACTTGGAACTGACCGGTTATTGCTATATGGATTATCAAAGTGTTTTGGAGCATGTGGAAGAAGAACTTAAGGTGTATTATGAAGTGGGCTTCTATCCGGAAAATCCGGAAAGCACATATAGTAACTGGTATCGTCCAACGGTAAAGCTGTATCAGTTTTCCGATGCTATTTTTGATTCCTATATATGCTATGTATGGCTGGTAGAATTGGAATACTATGATGGCTCCATGCGGCATACGGTATTGTTGGATGACACCTCTGGTATGATTTTGGCGGCAGGTATACAAGGAGAGGATTATAGGCTGGATACACAGTGGAGATACAATGCAGAACAGCTTCCGGAGGTTTCTGACAGCTTACTGGACTATTATCATAGGATACAGCCCGTTCAGTCTGCTTTCGATATTACCGGTACCAATGGATATCAGCCCCAGTATGAGTTATGGAACACGGCATATGGTTTAACTGCCGGGCAGAAAACCGGTAGTTCTCCGGGACTTGCACAAAAGCAGGTGCTGCTAAGCGCTTCGACAGATATTGCTTCTTATACAGAGGCAATCCGAGAGGTTAAAAATATTGTAAATAATGATAAGTTCATATATTCCCTGCGCTGGAATGACCGACAATGCTGGTTTAGTCTGTCTCCATTTACAGTACAGCTGGAGCAGGAGGGTGTGGAATAAAAGTGAGAAACAGTTCCCTTTTAAGCAGATTTGTGTAATAAATACACACGTTTGTTTTAGAAGGGAATTTTTAATTCCTGTCCCATTGCTTACAGCGGGGTTATTGACCGCAGATACATTTTAGATACATTTGAATGATAAAATAAAAAAAGGAAAAGGATTGCCTCTGGTAACGGTAAAAGCAATGGATGGTTCGATTATCAATCGGACGACAGGATATTAGCAGGAGGAAGGAATAGAATGCGGGCATTTCAAACAGACTTAGAACGGGCCATAACTTCCATTGGATTTATGCTGGCAGTTGTGGGAATTGTGATTGCGTTAATGGCAGGTGGGTTTACCGGCCTATGGGTGGATATGGAGATGGTAAAAAAGGAAGGATTGGAGTTCGGCTATCACTGGCAGATGCTGAAACGGGGTCTGCAAAGCGAAGCCTTTACCTTCGCCTTGCCGATTCTTTGTACCCTGGGCTTTGGAGGCGTGTATCTGGAGGAAATGAAAAGCGGATATTATAAGTTTGCCCTTCCCCGCTATGGAAGACGGACCTATGTATTGACGAAGATAATCGTAAGTGTGTTGTCTGGCGGGCTGGCAATGTGGCTGGGTGTGATGTTGACGGCGTTGATTTACTGGGCGGTATATGCACCGATGGAAATCAATATGGAGCTGGCGGCACTGAATGGCAGGGTAGCGGATGTCATGTATGAGGCTACCGGTGCGGCGAAGGATGTGTATGGCTCTTATGTAGATGTAACGGTACAGGATGCGCTGCATAGTAATATATTTTTCTTGCTGCTTCAATGGTCTGCCATGGCATTTTTAATGGGTGGTACATGGGCAGGCGTCAGCTGTTTTTTTGCGGTTCTGTACGGAAATCGCTATATGGCATATGGTGCTTCCTTTCTCATCAGCTATTTGCTGATTATCCTGCTGACGCGGTTTTTTAATAACATCTATATATTAAATCCCCGGGAATGGTTCAATCAGACCTGTTATTGGGAAGGGGGAAACTTAGGCGTTATGGCATTGCTGACAGAGTGTATGCTGCTTCTGATGCTGGTAAACGGTATTCTGATGGAGCGAAAGCTTGCGCCGTTATAGAATCAATTATGAAATAAGGGTAGAAAGGAGGCAATATATGAAGAGGAAGGCTGGAAAAATAAGTGCCGTTATGGCTGTAATCCTGTTGCTGCTGTCAGGATGCTTAAAAACTCCGGAATTTGAATCGGTCAGCAATAAAGAGGGAATAGGTGATTGGTTAGTAAATAGTACTGCCAGTGATGAAGGAATTTCTCTCCGAGAACAGCTCCGGGTGCCGGATTCGGTTCATTGGACCAGTGACAAGGGAAATGAATATACAACCGTTGCCATTAATGGGGCGCCGGTAATTTCAGAAGGAACTGCGGTTCCGGTATGGGAAATTCACCAAAAGAATATTGGCAGTGAATTATTAGAAAGCTATGCAGAGCTTTTGTTTGATAATGAACAACGGCGAGTACCGGGAGATTATACAAGGCAATACCGGCTGCAATATATAGAAGCATTAGAAGCATGTCTGGCATCCGGCTGTACTGCCGATGGAACACCCTTAGATGAAGCTTATTTTTCCGGATATACAGAGGTGTTGCGACAGACCCTGGAACGTGAATATGAGAATCTGGATACGTTAGAGGAGGAATCGGATTGGGAAACGAAGGAAGTATATGATTATTCGTTTGATTCAGATTCCATTGAATATAATATGGAGGATATGTCCTATGCATATGACATGGAAGAAGGTGGAGTTGTAGGTCTTTATAACGGAAGAGAATATGAACTGCATTTTGAACGGGACGGAATGAATTCGGGTATCCATTTTCAAATGTATGATATTGAAGAAACAAGTTATGGTTGTCCATATCAGTTTATTTATTATGAAGTTCCGGAGACCGGTGAGTTCGCGGTAAAGCAGGCTGAGAGTACCTGTATGTATTCCAAGGAGGAGGCCGTATCCTTGTGTAAGGATTTTTTGATACAGCTTGGAATTGAAAATATGGAGGTTTCCGGAGAAATCCAGGAACTGAATCTGGTGAATAATAATGGGGCTGATGTGATAGAGCTGGGAAATGAGGGATATTTAATATTCTTTACTCGGGCTTATGCTGGAATCCAGGATTTGAGCATGGGCAGCCGTCAGTTTATCAGTACAGGTACTATCTATGCTGGCGGGATGCCAATCGGCATTCAATTTTATATGCAAAAGGAATTTAAGGAGTGGGAGGCCTCTGGTCATACCGAGGAAGGCTTTCAGTTGGATAAAATGCAGGAAGCCTCTGCTTTTATTGTAACAGATGATGGCATTGTATATGCCTGTCTGATGAATCCTATGGAGAATGCGATGTGCCTTGCCGAACATGTAAAGCTGTTGGAGTTTGAACAGATACAGAGGCGGGCAGAGGACCAGATGGAAATACTGTATGCAGATGCGGGAACGGCTGACAGGAAAAGGGATATTAATGCAACCGCAATCGAGTTGAACTATGCTGCGATGCAGGCACCGGACCGTGAGGGAGAATATATCATGGTTCCGGTCTGGGATTTCAGCTCCGGCAACGATATCTGGGTGACCGTGAATGCCATAGATGGAAGCCGGTTTGACAGAGACAAGGGTTTCTAAAAAAGAAATGGTTACAGAAGGAGAAATGGTATGAAAGAAGCATTCACACTATGTAAAATTAATTATAGCCACTGGCGGGGAAATAAGCGGATTCTGGTATCCTTTCTGCTGGCAGCGGTGCTTTGCTTTTTGCTGACAGAGAAAATCATGGCATTTGCAAAAGAAAAGGATACCGTCATGATGGTAATGGAACCTTTTATCTGGAGCTTTGAAGACGGACAATCCATTATGCTCAGCTCCCTGATTCTGATTTTGTTATTTGCAGATATGCCGTTTTTGGATGGTTCCGTACCCTACTATCTGATACGAATCAACCGCAGGCAATGGCTTACCGGGCAATTGATGTATGTTATCAGCGCCACGCTGCTTTATTTGGGATATATTTTCGTAATAACCGGACTTTTGTGTATGCGTCGGGCGTTTCCCGGCAATATGTGGAGTGAAACGGCTGCCCGGCTGGGCTATACAGATGCAGGAGAGGTCTTGGCAGTACCGGCGGTCATACATGCCATGGAAATGTCGCGCCCCTATAAGTGCGCTTTAATCATTGTCGGCTTGATGCTTGGGTATACCTTGATGTCCGTACTGCTTATGTTTGTGGTGAATATGTGGAAAGGGCAGCTGGTGGCAGTTCTCAGTGTGGCAGGGCTTCATTTGTTTGGCATCCTGTTGAAGCCCAATTGGATTACGGCGTTATTTGATTTGAGTGTAGAGCAGCAAAAGATAGCCCGGTTTATCTGTGGCTGGCTTTCACCAATCCGGCAGGCGACCTTTCATTGTCATAATTTTGGCTATGATTCTCTTCCCAGAATGTGGCATTCCTTTGTATACTTTGGCGTACTGTCAGCAGTGCTGATTGGTTTATTATACTGGTCCATACGAAAATATAACTTTTACTTTGTAGGCGGGGAGGAATTAACATGAGTATCACAGCAATGGCAAGAGGTTTGTTTCAAAAGAATCCCTTATCAGGGGAGGAAAAAGAAGAACCGGAATGGGATGGCAGACTGCCGAGTGAAAAAAAATATACGGAGAATGAAGCAGAGGAGCAGGCACTATTTGGCGAGAAGCAGGGGGACAAGGTCCCGGAAGCTGCTGTGCTGGAAGAAAAAACGGGAAGCCCGCTGGAATTGGATTCTTCGAAGGAATATGCCATCATTATTGAAAATGTGGTAAAGCAGTTTGGGGAAGAGCGGGTGTTGAAGAATGTTTCCCACGCGTTTGAAAAAGGAAAGGTGCATGGGATTATTGGAAATAACGGTTCCGGTAAGACAGTAATGTTTAAATGCATCTGCGGCTTCATGCAGCCCACAGAAGGAAGAATTCTGGTACGGGGAAAGGAAATTGGCAGGGATGTGGATTTTCCGGAGCATATTGGCATTATTATTGAAACACCGGGATTTCTGGCTTTTAAGACCGGATTTCGCAATCTCCAGATACTGGCATCTCTGAATAACCGGATTGGCAGGGAGGAAATCATACGAACCATCGAACGGGTGGGCTTGGACCCCGCCTTGAAGAAAACTGTTAGTAAATATTCTCTGGGTATGCGGCAGCGTCTGGGAATCGCCCAGGCAATCATGGAAGACCCGGATTTGCTGATTCTGGATGAACCCTTTAATGGTTTAGATAAGCATGGAGTTGCAGATATCCGGAATATTATCATGGAGCTAAAGGAGCAGGGAAAGACGATATTGCTTGCCAGCCATAATGCAGAAGATATCCGCATTCTTTGCGATACCGTATGTGAAATGGATGCAGGAATATTACGGGAGGTATCAGGACATGAAGAGAACGAAGGGTAAAAACAAACTGGCGGCAGTTGTGTTAAGTACAGCCATGGTATTCTTCTTATACAGCCATGGACTTCCGGTCATGGCACAGGCAATAGACAGTGCCGTAGGAAATGAACAGAATACAGATACCAGGGAAGATGGCAGCTCAGCCAATACTGCAGAGCAGCCGGGAACAAGCGAACCGACAACAGAGGGCAGCCATGTGCCGGAAGCTCCGGCAGAGAATACCCAGCAGAATCCCACCGAGAATACGGAGTCAATTGTGATTCCGGAAGTACCAGAGGAGGAACCGCCGGCCCATGCTCCCAAAATGGTAGTGTCCGCCTGTACTACGGATGTGGAACAGATTGAACCGGGAATGGATGTGACCTTTACGCTTACCTTGAAAAACACCAGTTCTTCGGAAACGGTTTATAATATGAAGCTTAGCTATGAATGTACGACCGGAGACCTGACAGCATTGGAGGCGACAAACAGCCGATACATTGCCAGTCTGGGGGCCGGTGCAAGTACCAGCATATCCTTTCCTATGCATGTTTCCAGGGATATTGTGAATTACAATCAGAAGATTACGGTAAATATGGAATACGAAAATGAAGATGCCATGTCCTATGCGAGTTCAGAAAGTGTGTTTATTAATATTTACCGGCCATTAGGCTTTGTGGCAGATAAGCCTGTGGTTCCTGCACAGGTGGTATCCAAAACCACTGCGGATATAACCGTAAATCTGTTCAATACAGGGAAGGCAACGATTTATAATGTATACTGTAAGGTGGAATGCCGGGGATTTCTGGAAAGCGGCACATATTATGTTGGAAATATCATGCCGGAAAGCGGTGCTACTGCTAATCTGGCACCGATTGCAGCAAACCGCAATTATGGACGTCTGGGGGATGTACATATTGAAAAGTATGGGAGTGTAAATGGAAAAATCATTGTTACCTACGAGGATGAACAGGGAACAGAGTATACGGAAGAGTTAGTCATGCTTACGGAAATTTTGCCTCCGCCGGATGAAATAGAAGAGCCGGAAATCAGTGAAATCAAATATTCATCCCAGTGGTGGGTCAGTATTGTGATTCTTCTGCTTCTGGTGGATGTACTGGTTATTTTTCTGGCATATTATTTCCGGAAGCACCGGGTATAGGAAGGCTCAGAAAAGTTAGGGTAAAGTTTTTGTAGGAAAAATAAATAGATAAAGGAAAGAGCACCT
>JAMOZY010000021.1 GCA_023667695.1 Clostridium sp.
GGTATCTATATGGTCGCAAGCAGACCTTAGAAGCACGTCGGTACTTAGGCTGTGTTCTTTACAGCCGTATGTACCGCTACGTGCTGGCAGGAGCGCAAGCGTGTCTGCGGTGACCATATAGATACCGACGGACTTTAGCAGGAAACTGTAATAAACCATAGATTTTTAGTTTATTTATTCATCAGAACCGGAAGGATTCAGAAGGGATTCCGTGTCTGAACTGTCCGAATCCTCTGCTGTGTCGTCTGTACTATCAGCGTCCTTGCTAAGATAAGAAATCTCACCTTTGATGTCCTTCGCCTCATAGTTATCTTTCAGCAGTGCATCCATATATTCTGTAACAGCTTCCGTTGTCAGATTTGAGGAAATGGTGTCCAGACAGGTTTCATCATAGGTACGGCTGACGAACTTCAATACATAGCATATTCCGGTATCCTCTGCCTGAATAATCGTGATATCACCGGATTTACGGCTCTCGTCGGACACCCATTCCTGATAGTCCAGATTGGTTTGGGAGCAGACTGCATTTTCCGTAAACGAGTATTCCGTATCTTCGGCTTCATAATTCGTCCGCTGCTCCTCCGGTGCATATTCGATACACAGGGCTTCAAAGTCCTCGCCATTTTCCACGCGCTCTTTCATTTCTTCCGCTAATGTATAGGCTGCTGTCTTATTCTCAGAAGAATCATTATCCTCCCCTTCCGTATCCGGGTTCTCATTGGAATCGGTTGTATCCGCTTCGGTATCGGAATTTTCCGTAGCTTCCTCTGTATCCGCTTCGGTATCGGAATTTTCCGTAGCTTCCTCTGTATCCGCTTCGGTATCAGCAGCTTCCGTCATATCATTTTCCGTATCAGTATTCTCGGAAGATGCTTCCGGGATATTAGCCGGATCAAAGGAGAAGCTATAGAAGGATACCTGGTCATAGTCTGATTTATGCTCTTTGTAATAATCAGAAACAACATCTTCTGCCGGCGTATGCTCTTCCATTAATTGATTGTAGTAAGCCTCTGCAATAAAGCTGTTCTCCATAAACGGTCTTACATTATTAGCCGTAGCATAATCCCCGAACATCGCCTTATAATAACGAAACATGGTCACCTGATTGTTCCGGGCCGCTTCCTTTGCTGTGTCAATAAAGGTATCATAATCTTCCGTCGTATCATACTCAAAGCCGGTTGCTTTCGCGTCATCGATTAATGCATATTCCTGTCTTAATTGCTCTAAGGTCATCTGCTCAAAATATTCCTGCCAGGTCATGTCCTCTGAATATTGCTGTTCTGTAAAGGGCTGGGTGGTATCCAGACCCATATAAGACAGGAAGTAGGAATAAGTATTAATATAATTATTTACGGTAGAATTAAAATAATAATCATATTCCAGTTTTGTTATTTCATGCTCGCCGATAGCTGCATATGCCTCTGTAGTAGCACTATGGAATTCCAGATACTGCTTAATGCTGAAGTAGCCTGCGGTTCCAATGATTCCAGCCAGGATAAGGATGCATATGGTCCGGAGAATGATGGCATTTCGTTTTTCTCTTGCTGCTTCCTTTCTGCGGGCTTCCATTTTTCTATCATATTTCGTTTTGGGTTTGTCCTGTTCAGTTGCTTTTGCTGATTTCTTACTCATGATTCTTCTCCTTAATCGATAGCATTTCCATTTTGAGTATACGTTATAATTGTGTCATAAATGTGATGACATACAGTATGATTATGCCATTATGTGTGGAAAACTGCAAGGATAAAATAAAGGATTTCCCAAAAAAAGAAGCCCCGGTTCAGGGCTTCTTTTTTGAAGGACTCAAATAAACGGTTATCTGCGAATCCAGATTTTTAATGTCTTTACAAGCTTACGCTTGTCTTCGTCGGTCATTCGTCGGGTTAAATCATTTAGTTCATAATCTAATGCAGTAGCCTCATATTCGGAATCAATGCTTCCAATCAGAGCATCCAATGATACATGTGTTAACTCAGCGTAATACATCAGCAGACGTAAGGTCATAGCACTACGGTTATTTTCGACATTACTAATGTAACCAGGGGTCACATTTAATGCCTTAGCAACTTGATTTTGAGTTAATCCATTCTCAATGCGTAACTCTTTTACCTTTTTACCAAGGTTCGCGTAAAAATCATCCATTGTAAAACACTCCTTAATTTGGCGAACATAGCGGAAAAGCCATGTCATGAATACGTGCCGTATACATAAATTATACAATGATTGGAAGGGAAAATAAATCACTATTTTGTATATTTATCATTGTAAAGCTAAGTAAAAGAAAAAACTAAAAAAGTATTCAAAAACTACTTTACAAACAAAGACAGCCATGGTATCCTCTTATAAAAGTATTCAAAAACTACTTTATATCTTATAGAGAAAAGGAGGAACCGGCTTGGAGGAAATGAGGAATGCAGATGGCTTAACAGAGCAGGAGTTTCTAAGACAATACCGACCTGGAGAATATGAACGGCCATCCGTAACAGTAGATATGCTGGTATTTGCAGTAAATGAAGCATTTGATGCATTACGGCTTCTGTTGATTCGCAGAAAAAACCATCCCTTCCTGCATTGTTGGGCATTGCCTGGCGGTTTTGTGGAAATGGATGAATCCTTAGATGAAGCAGCCCGAAGGGAACTGAAGGAAGAAACAGGAGTTCAGGATATTTATATGGAGCAGCTGTATACCTTTGGAGAACCGGACCGGGATCCACGGACACGGATTATTTCAACGGCATACCTGGCGCTTATAAAGGAAGAAGCGGTAGAGATACAGGCAGGGGATGATGCGGCAGAGGTTTGCTGGTTTACAGTGCAGGAGCAGGATGGCAGGGTAGAGCTTCATGGAGATAATGGAGAGGTTCTTTACTTTTATGTAACAAGGGTACCTTTTTTTATTGGAGGAGTTGCTTCTGTTGAAGAAACGGCATATAAAAAAGAAGATTCCGGCATTGCATTTGATCACGAAAAGATAATTCAAATGGGAATCAGCCGTTTGAGAAATAAGGCAGAATATACGAATGTATTGTTTGGCCTGATGCCGGAGGTATTTACATTGCCGGAGCTGCAAAGGCTATATGAAGCAGTACTGGGAAAGTCCCTGTATAAATCAAACTTTCGAAAGAAAATCAGCGGCTATGTAGAAGCAACCGGTGCAAAAAAGAGTCAGGAAGGCACAAAACGCAGTCCGGAGCTATACCGGTTTCGAAAGGAACTGCTGCAGGATAAGATTCAATAAAGAGAATTGCTTTCAGATAGAAGGAGGAATGAAAGATGAAAAAGACACAGAGTATGGAACGAAATCTGACGATGGTTATGGACTTTTATGAATTAACCATGAGCAATGGATACTTTTTGGACCAGGATAAGGACACACGGGTAGCCTTTGATGTGTTCTATCGTAAGAATCCGGATAACGGTGGATTTGCTATTTTTACCGGACTGGAGCAGATTGTGGAATATGTACAGAGCCTTCATTTTGATGCGGAGGATATTGCGTATTTGAGAAGTCAGAAGCTGTTTGCAGAGGATTTTCTGGAATATCTGAGCCATTTTCAGTTTTCCGGAGATATTTATGCTTTTCCGGAAGGAACGGTGATGTATCCCAATGAACCATGCCTGACTGTGGTTGCGCCATTGATTGATGCCCAGTTGATTGAGACCGCTATTTTATTGCAGGTCAATCATCAGTCTCTGATTGCTACCAAAACACGGCGGATTGTTTCTGCCGCGGCAGGAAGGACCGTATCGGATTTCGGCGCCCGTCGGGCGCATAATATGGATGCAGCTATTTATGGTGCCAGGGCTGCCTATATTGGCGGTGCCAACAGCACGGCAACCGTGTTGTCCGGACAGATGTTTGATATACCGGTCAGCGGCACCATGGCACACAGCTTTGTTATGTTCTATCAGGATGAATATGAGGCATTTAAGAAATACGCAGAAACCTATCCGGATGCAGCCGTACTGCTGGTGGATACCTATGATGTGCTAAGGAGCGGTATTCCGAATGCGATTCGTGTGGCAAAGGAAGTGCTGGAGCCTATGGGGAAACGGTTGAAGGGTGTTCGGATTGACAGTGGAGACCTGGCGTATCTGACGAAAAAGACAAGAAAAATGCTGGATAAGGCTGGATTAGAGGATTGTAAGATTATTATTTCAAACAGCCTGGATGAATTTACCATTACATCCATCCTGAACCAGGGAGGATGTGTAGACAGCTTCGGAGTAGGAGAACGGCTGATTACGGCAAAGTCAGAGCCTGTATTCGGTGCAGTATATAAAATAGCGGCAGTAGAAGAAAATGGCTGCTTTGTGCCGAGAATTAAAATATCAGAAAATGTAGAAAAAATCACGAATCCGGGTCTGAAAAAGGTATACCGGATTATTGATGAAGAGGGGCGTGCTATTGCAGATATGATTGCAAAAGCGGAGGAAGAGATTGACATGAGCCAGCCGTTTCGGTATGTGGACCCTACAAAGCCGTGGAAGAACCGGTATTTTGAAAACTGCAGGGCGATTGAGCTGCAGCAGCCGATTATTAAGAATGGCAAGCTGGTGTATGAGCTTCCTTCCTTAGAGGATATTGCTGCTTATGTCAAGCGGCAGTTGTCGGAAGAGATTTGGGAAGAGGAACAGCGGTTTGAATATCCGCATCTGCATTACCTGGATATGACGCCGGATTATTATGAAATGAAGATGCAGCTTCTGAATGATTTGAGTATGAAGGAAAGTGAAAACCATTACTAATTATTTAGGGAATAGAAAGAAATCTGCAAGAACTTCAGAATGGGAGTATAGTATAATAGCAGGTAGAAGGAGGATGACAAATGGCAAATTATACGATTATGGGACATCCGCTGATTCAGCATAAAATCTCTATGATTCGGGATAAAAACACGGGAACCAATGAATTCCGGAAGCTGGTAGAGGAAATCGCTATGCTTATGGCATATGAGGCGCTTCGGGACCTGCCAACAGAGGAGGTCGAAGTTGAGACACCGATTGAAACCTGTATGACGCCCATGATTTCAGGGAAAAAGATGGCTGTGGTTCCCATTCTCCGGGCCGGTCTTGGAATGGTAAATGGAATACTGGCGCTGGTGCCTACTGCAAAGGTTGGACATATCGGTTTGTATCGTGACCCGGTCACACATGAACCCCATGATTATTATTGCAAATTACCGGACACAATTGACCAGAGGACAATCCTTGTGGTTGACCCTATGCTGGCAACCGGTGGTTCCGCAGTAGATGCCATTCGCTTTGTTAAGGAAAAGGGTGGACAGAATATTAAGTTTATGTGTATTATTGCCGCGCCGGAAGGCTTGGAACGCTTGATTTCCGCACATCCGGATGTCCAGGTTTATGTAGGGCAATTGGACCGCTGTCTGAACAAGGACGCTTATATCTGTCCCGGACTGGGAGATGCAGGAGATCGTATTTTTGGTACGAAATAAGTGGAAAATTGTTAACATGTCATGATTATGAATGGGATGAAAGAAAAAGATACAAGGCGTAAAAAACAAAATAGCGGAAAGCAGGAGAGTGGATTAAAGAAAAAGCGTATTCTTGCAGTGTTCATCCTTCTTGCTTTTCTTGGTGTATCGGCAGCGATATTCTGGGAGGTTGGTAAGCCGCTGCTTCAGTTCGTATCGGATAATGAACGGCTGCGAAGCTGGGTGGATGATAATTGGCTTTGGAGCCGTCTTGCTTATACCGGTATTGTCATTCTCCAGATTGTTGTTGCAATCATACCGGGAGAACCCTTCGAAATCGGGGCAGGCTATGCCTTTGGAGCCGTAGAGGGGACGATTATCTGTATACTTGGAAGTGCCATCGGAGGCACCCTTGTGTTTCTATTGGTAAAGAAATTCGGAATAAAGCTGGTAGAGGTTTTTATTTCCGTTGACAAGATTAATTCCCTGAAATTCTTAAAGGATAGCAGGAAACGGGATATTTTGATGTTTCTTCTCTTTTTTATTCCTGGCACGCCGAAGGATGTCTTATGTTATTTCGCCGGTCTGACAAATATGGAGCTAAAGACCTGGCTGTTAATTACGACCATTGCGAAGTTTCCTTCTATCGTTACATCTACCATTGGAGGTAATGCTATTGGTATGGAAAATTATCAGTTTGCGATTATCGTATTTGTAGTTACCTTTTTGATTAGTGGTGCCGGGATGTTGTTTTACAATTATTTTATAAAGCGCAAGGAGAGGGAAGCGGCTTCTGCAAAGGAGGAAGAAAAGCAATAGATGGATAAGTTATTGCAAATGCTTTGCAATTGCATCTTGACAGGAAGGATAGAACGTGTGATACTTGGAAGGTGTTAAAGGGAAGTTATATTTGAAAGAGGCAGAACGATGGGAATTATCATAACGTTTATCTTGGGAATTTTTTTATTGCTTGGTGCAGTTATTGTCAGGCTTGCAAAGAATAGCAGGAAAATAGAGCAATTGTCAATTGCCATAGCACTTGGCACCATGGTTTCTCTTGTACTATTGGATTTGATACCGGAATTGCTGGAAACCTTTCATGGCAGCGGGTTATTGCTGGCGGCTTTGATGGTAATCGTTGGAATCGGACTTCTAAAAGCATTGGATTATTTTATTCCGGATCATGAGGAGGGACATGGAGAAGCACAGACAGAAGAGAATGTGATTCATATCGGAATCATTTCCGCAGTTGCAATTATTCTGCACAACATTGTAGAAGGCATGGCGGTATACAGTCTTGTGGCAGAGTCGGTAAGGGTCGGTATTCTATTTGCTTTGGGGGTAGGACTTCATAATATCCCGATGGGTATGCTGATGTATTCTACGTTAAAGGGTGACAGCAGGAAAAAGCAAATACTGATATTTGGTTCGGCGGTGGTTTCTACTTTTATTGGCGGTATTTTAATGGTATTTATCAGTCCGGTTCTGAATGAATTTGTAATTGGAGGCTTGATTTGTCTGGCATTAGGAATGCTGTTATATATCATATTCTTTGAGTTGATTCCTCATTTGCTTCATGCGAAGAACAAATTGCTGACGCTGACCGGTGTGGCACTGGGCATTATTACTATACTGGTCAGTGCCTTTCTAGAGTAGTATTGCATAGATGGAACCTTCTTTCCTAGACATTTTTCACAAAATTTATTTTTGGACAATTTTCAACTTACTTTTTGCATTTTGAAAATGTTAGAATATCAATAGTTGGTTGTCGTTATTTGGATTGATTTTCTAAAATTTGGCTAAAATAAAAGTAGTGAAAAATAGAAGGAGGAAAGAAAATGTTCGAAGTTGGTGACTATATTGTATGCAGTAATAATGGCATATGTACGGTAGAAGATATCAGTACCATTGATGTACCGGATGTTGATCCGCAGCGGCTTTATTATATTTTACAGCCCGTATATGCAAAGACCAGTGTCGTGTATATTCCGGTGGATAATGAAAAAATCATTATGAGGAAGGTTTTGACGAAGGAACAGGTGAATGAACTGATTGATCATATTCCGGAAATTGAAACCATTCGGGAGATGAATGATAAGCTGCGGGAAGAGCGGTTTAAGGAATGTATGAAGCGGCATGAATGCAAGGATTGGATTAAGGTTATTAAGACCTTATATCTCCGGAAGCAGGAGCGGGTGGAAAAAGGACAGAAGGTGACGGCAACTGATGCCAGATATCTGAAGACGGCAGAGGATAATCTGTATGGTGAGTTTGCCATGGCTTTGGGAATTGAAAAGAATGAAGTGGAAGAGTTTATCGAGAAACGAATCGGAGTAGCGAAATAGACAGACCCGTTGATAAGAAGCGTTAACATCCTTTTATTTGGAGTGTTGACGCTTTTTTCATTTCCTTTGTATAACAGGTATATTCTTTCGTAATTGTGTTCTTCCTGAAAATGGATTATAATGATAGCGGCAAATTAGTATTGTGGGAGGAACGTGTATGACTGAAAATGAATTTCTCCGCTTGGAAATAAGAACCGTTATATCTGAGCGATGGAAATAGGAACTGTTTGTGATTTATGATACCGACCAAATGGGTACTGCATATAGAGAAAACAGATATCGGGTATATGGCGCAAAGCAAATGAATGGTGATGGGAGATTTGCAAGAATCGATATTAGCAACTGTCAATTTTGGAAGATAGAAGGAAAAATGAAAGAAAGTACACTTTTATGAAAAGGAAGTTATAATATGAAAAAAGGGTTTACAGAAGCAGAAGTACCGCCGATTTCTCCGGCTGTACAAAAGGTACTACAGGAGCTGGTGCTTAAAAATCCTTACATGCAGGATTTAAAAATAGAAATCATGGAGATAGAGCGAGGTTATGTCAAGGGCCGGTTTCCGGTAACGGAGCATGTATTGAACCCCTATGGTTCTGTTCATGGCGGCTGCCTCTATTCTCTGGCAGATATTACTGCAGGTCTGGCAGCCTGTACCTATGGCGTCTATGCATCTACCATAGATGGTCATATGGAATACATTCTTCCAGCGATTGATACAGAATACATTATATGTGAAGCAAAAGAAATCCGGCAGGGTATGCATGTCTCCCAGTATGAGGCGTTTCTTTATGACGATAAGGAGCAGTTAGTAGACAAAGCGGTGTTTTCATTTTATATGATGAATCGTGCAATAATCGTTTCTAAGGATGAGGAAAATTGCCGGGAATCAGAATAAGATAGTAGAAGAAAAGGGGAGAGGTTACATGAAAATGAATCATTCTATGGTTGAACAGATACAGCAGACCGTGGCAGAAATCACACATAATTACGAGGTAAATGATGTATTGATGCCAAAGGAGGGACGGCACCTTCCCAGTCGGAGTACAATTATCCGGATGATAAAGGAATTAAGGCGGATTATGTTCCCGGGATATTTTGGGGATGAAAATCTATCCACTTATGTTGGAGACTACTTTGTAGGTTCTCACTTAAACCATGTGTATCAGACCTTAAAGGAACAGATTATCACAGCCTTGATTTATAAAAGTGAATCCCTTCAGAGAAAGGATGATTCATCTGCCGGAGACTCCGTAATGTCTGTTTTAACATTGGAAGAAGCAGAGAAAAAATCAGAGAACATCTGCAAATATTTTATCAGTCGTTTATCCTATATACAGCAGATGCTGCTGAAGGATGTCCAGGCAGGCTTTGACGGGGACCCGGCAGCACAGAGTAAAGAGGATATCATTGCTTCTTATCCGGGTCTGTTTGCGATTTATGTCTATCGTATTGCGCATGAACTGTATTTGCAGCAGGTCCCATATATTCCAAGAATCATGACGGAATATGCACATAGCCGTACTGGTATTGATATTAATTCCGGTGCAGAGATTGGAGAATATTTCTTTATTGACCATGGTACAGGGGTGGTAATTGGAGAAACCACTACCATAGGGAATCATGTAAAGCTGTACCAGGGTGTGACGTTAGGTGCGTTGTCTACCCGGATGGGACAGCAGCTTGCCGGTGTGAAGCGTCATCCAACCATAGAGGATAATGTTACGATATATTCCGGCTCGACCATCCTGGGAGGCAATACAGTGATTGGAAGAGGAACTGTAATCGGCGGAAATGCATTTATTACAGAATCCGTAGCAGCAGAGACTAAGGTAATTGTGAAGAATCCGGAAATGACCTTTAAGGGAGGGAAGAATTCCGATGGGAATATGGATGCCTGGGTATGGGAGATTTAGACATTCCTTCACATAGAATATAATAAACGCACATCATGGGATTCTGTGATGTGCGTTATGACATTACATCTTGTTTAATTCTGCCTCATAGTAGGCTGTCTGTTCCATATCGCCCAGCGCTGTATAGCAGCGGATAAGTCCTTGCAGTGGCAGCTCCTGTCCATATTTAACAGCTAATTCGCATTGGGCTTCATAGACAGCATTATAATACCAAAGTACAGCTTCTTCATATTCCTTACAAGCCTCATAGTATTCTCCCAGACAGGTGCAGACCTCTGCACTTCCGGCACCGTCTGCTATATTCTTTAAGGCGGCGCCTAAGATTAGATGTGGATTGGATTCAATAGCACCGCATTTTGTCAATACACATTGAACTGCTTTTAATTCATCCTGTGACAGGGTTTCATAGGATAGACGTAAAAAGTAATCCTTGGCAGTTCGGAAATCAGCTTCTGTTCCAGTAATAAACAGCTCCTTGGCATACATGATGTTTAGCTTTGGCGATAACGGTGTTCCGGACTGAATTAGCCTCTGCAGGTTGGCAAAGTCTCTTGTGCTGTGACTTTCATGAGGCTTATGAATAATAGCAATATCGCTGTCAAATATAACAGGCTCCAGACGCAGAGTTTCATGCAAGGGGTCCTGCCAGTAAAATTCCCGCAGCCGTTTAATCAGCTTTGGGCGATATTCCTTGTCATAGTTATAGGTAGTACCAAATTCTAACTGATTGGTATAATACATCTGTACAATATCAATTTCCGGCAGCAGTATCTGCTTCAGGTCCTGGATTTGCTTTATATTAGCGGGGTCTATGACCTCATCTGCGTCAGCAATATAAATATATTCCATGACTGCCTTAGAAAAAGAAAAGTTCCGGGCAGCAGAAAAGTCATTTATCCATGGAAAATCATAAATTCGATTGGTATATTGGGCGGCAATCTCCTTTGTCCGGTCCGTAGAACCGGTATCCACAATGATGATTTCATCGGAAAATGCTTTCACGCAATCCAGACAGCGGGATAATACTGGTTCTTCATTTTTTACAATCATGCATGTGCTAATGGTAATCATGGAATCCTCCTTCTACAGTAACCATTTTATAAGTCCTTATACAGAGCCAGAACATCTTTAGTATAGCATAGATGATTCATATCTGGAATAAAATTATTGTGATTTTCCATATCACACTTGACATCTGAAAGAAAAATCAGCAGAATAATAAGATATAATGAATGGCATAAACCGGGAGGATAAAAATGGAACAGGTTATACTGAAAATTAAATATTTAAATGATGAAATCACCCGTTTGGAATATATTGACGGAAAATCGGATTGGATTGATTTGCGGGCGGCAGAACGGGTAGAATTAAAAGCAGGTGAGTTTCGGCTGATTCATTTAGGCGTGGCAATCCAACTGCCGGAAGGATATGAGGCACATATCGTACCGAGAAGCAGTACCTTTAAGAACTTTGGAATCCTACAGGCGAATTCCATGGGAATCATTGATGAAACTTACTGTGGACCCAATGACTGGTATCGGTTTCCGGCACTGGCAATGCGGGATACCGTTATTGAGATAAATGACCGTATCTGCCAGTTCCGGATAGAGAAGCATCAGCCACAGATTGTATTTGAAGAGGTGGCGGAGCTGACCGGAGCTGACCGGGGCGGCTTTGGAAGTACAGGGAAACAGTAAATTATAATTGTAGTAGGAGGTATGAAGGATGCGTGCAGACAAACCGATTCAACAGGCGAGAAATAATTTAATCTTGTCCTCTGTTATTTTATGTCTTACCGGCTTAGTCTTTATGATTTTTTCCGGAACGGTTGTAAATATCATTGGCTGGGTACTGGGAAGTATTTTCTGTGTAGTTGGGTTGATTTACCTGATTGGTTATATTCGGAGGCAGATGTTTCTTTCTGAATTATTTTTTGGTATTATCAGCCTGGTAGCAGGGGTGCTTCTTTTGATTCATCCGGGCTGGATTATGTCCATATTGTCTATTATTGTTGGTATATACATACTGATAGAAGGAGCTTTGAAGCTGAAGATTGCTTTGGATGCCAGAAAGCAGCAGGCAAGAGGCTGGTGGGTTCTCTTAGTGATTGCACTGATTAGTATAGGGCTTAGTATCGTATTGATTGTCAATCCTTTCGGAATCAGCAAGATATTTATCTTCCTTCTTGGAGTTGCCCTGCTTTTGAATGGGATTGAAAATATCATTCATGCAGTCTATACAAAGAAAATCTTAACGGATATGTCAACAGAGATTATTGACATGGAGGATTATGTGGAATAGCCGGAAGAACAGGATAAATGAGGTGGAACCATGCTAAAGCGTTTTTTGCCCTATTTGCTTCGATACAAGAGAATATTACTATTAGACCTGTTTTGTGCAGCATTGACTACCATATGTGATATGGTGCTGCCGCTGATTATGAGCTATTTAACAACCGCAGCTACGGATACTGCGGTTGTATTAACGATTGAAATGATTTTGAAGCTGGCGCTTATCTACCTGCTGCTTCGGCTCATGGATGCGACGGCAAATTACTACATGGCATATAATGGTCATGTCATGGGGGTCTATATTGAAACGGATATGCGCCGGGATGCCTTTGAGCATCTCCAGCGGTTAGGCTATACCTATTATGCCAACAACAAGGTCGGGCAGATTATGGGACGGATTACCAATGATTTGTTTGACGTGACGGAATTCGCCCATCATTGTCCGGAAGAATTCTTCATTGCTTTTATCAAGATAGCGGCTTCCTTTCTTATACTTTGTCACACCAATGTTATGCTGACCCTGATTGTATTCGCCTGCCTGCCAATCATGCTGTTGGTTTCTTTTCGGTTGAACCTCAGGCAGAGGGATGCATTCCGCAAGCAGCGCTATCAGGTTGGTGAGCTGAATGCACAGATTGAAGACAGTCTGCTGGGAGAGCGGGTGGTAAAGGCATTCACAGCAGAAGCATTGGAAAATGGGAAGTTTGAGGAAGGAAATCAGTCCTTCCAGAGGATTAAAAAGAAAACCTATCAGTATATGGCATTATTTCAGACCTCTACCCGGTTATTTGACGGGCTTATGTATCTGGTTGTAATTCTTGCCGGCGGGTTATTCCTGGTATCCGGTAAGATTCATGCTGGAGACCTGGTAGCATATATGCTGTATGTAACAACCCTTATTGCTACGATTCGAAGGATTGTAGAGTTTGCCGAGCAGTTCCAGCGGGGTATGACCGGAATTGAGCGGTTTTGTGAAATCATGGATGCAGAGATTGAGGTTACCGATGCGGAAGATGCAAAGGACTTAAAGGTAAGGGAGGGACGGATTCAGTTAGAGGATGTAAGCTTTGAATATCCCGATGACCATAATCAGGTGCTGCGTCATGTGAATCTGTCTATCCGGCCGGGTGAGAAGTTAGCCCTGGTAGGACCTTCCGGTGGAGGTAAGACAACGCTGTGTAATCTGCTTCCAAGATTTTATGATGTAACAGAGGGGCGAATCTATATTGACGGACAGGATATCTCACAGGTTACCTTAAAGAGTCTGCGGGAGGCAATCGGAATTGTACAGCAGGATGTATTTTTATTCAGCGGTTCTGTGGCAGACAATATTGCTTATGGGAAACCGGATGCAACCCGGGAGGAAATCATGCAGGCGGCTCATTTGGCAGGAGCGGACTGCTTTATTGAGGAATTAAAGGATGGATATGATACCTATATCGGTGAGCGTGGTGTAAAGCTGTCCGGCGGTCAGAAGCAAAGGCTTTCCATTGCAAGGGTATTTCTGAAGAATCCCCGTATTCTGATTTTGGATGAAGCAACCAGTGCCTTGGATAATGAGAGTGAATTGCTGGTAGGCGAAAGTTTGGAGCAGCTGGCAGAGGGACGGACCACATTGACTATTGCCCACCGGTTAACGACGGTAAGGCATGCGGACCGGATTTTAGTGCTTGGCAAGGAGGGAATTGAAGAGGAGGGCAGCCATGAAGAACTGTTAAGCCGGGAGGGGATTTATTTCCGGCTTTGGAATGGCTTGCGGCTGAGTTGAGAAATGAGGGATATCATGAAGCAATACATGTATGTACAGAATCAAAAATGTGAATATTTTCCCTGCCATTCCGGGATAAAAGAGGATGAATTCAATTGTTTGTTCTGTTATTGTCCTTTGTATGGGCTGAAGGAAGAATGCGGCGGTGATTTTGTATATCTGGAAAATGGTGTGAAGGACTGTTCCGGATGCAGAATACCCCATGAAAGAGGCGGGTATGAATTCATACAACAGCAAAAAAAGCAGATGCTGGAATTGGGAAAGCGAAAGCAGGAATGACAGGAAATACTTAACCTTTTATTAATAAAATATTAGGATAATTATCACTTATTTTAAGTAAGATAAGAAATGAAAGGTTAGGGAAATGTGTATGAATGAAAAGATATTGATTGTTGATGATGAACATGAGATTGCAGACCTGGTAGAGCTATATCTTCGAAATGAGAATTACGAGGTCTGGAAGTTTTACAATGGAACGGATGCCTTAACGTGTATTCAGAGTCATGCTCCGGACCTGGCAATTCTGGATGTGATGCTTCCGGACATGAGCGGCTTCCAATTATGCCGGAAAATCCGGGAACATGACTGTTATCCCGTTATTATGCTGACGGCAAAGGGGGAGGAAGTCGATAAGATTACCGGTCTGACCCTTGGGGCTGATGATTATATTACAAAGCCCTTTCTGCCCCTGGAGCTGATAGCACGGATAAAGGCACAGCTTCGTAGATGGAAGCATTATAATTCCGGCGGAAAAGAGGAAGAAGAGATTCTGGTGCATTCCGGTCTGGTTCTGAATATTCGAAGTCATGAATGTACTTTAAATGAGAAACCCTTATCTTTAACTCCGATTGAATTTTCGATTCTGCGGATTCTCTGTCAGCAGAAGGGAAGGGTAGTCAGTGCAGAAGAATTGTTTCATGAGATTTGGGGAGACGAATATTTTAGTAAAAATAACAATACCATTACCGTTCACATCCGGCATCTGCGGGAAAAGATGGGGGATTCCTTTGAGGACCCCCAATATATAAAAACAGTTTGGGGGTGTGGATATAAAATTGAACCATAAGAGAAAAGAAGTCTGGAAACGGATTCTGGTGTTTTTAGTCCTACAGCTTTGCACCCTGCAGCTATGCTTTGGAATTTATAATCTGGCGGACCAGAAATTAAAAGGCATAATCCGGAGCTGGGCGGAACATAATTTTATAACACGGACGTTGTTCTATGATGAAAAAACGGAGATTGAATATGACCATAAGGACATTGACTGGCATGCGGTCAAGGTATTTGCATTAATCGTATTATGCAGCAGCATGATGACAGGCGTAACGGTTGTACTGATAACGGCATGGCTGTATGCAGAACGTAAGGTGAAGCAGGCAACAGCGGACACCAATCAGATGATACATTCTTATATGATGGCGCATACGGATATAGCCCCCTTGCTATTGGAGCAGAATCCTGAGCTGTATGCCCTGCTGGTGGAAATCCGGACGGCTATGGAGCGGAACGAGCAGATTATGAAGGAGGAAGCCGACCGAAAGAATGATTTAATCGTGTATCTGGCACATGACCTGAAAACACCGTTAACTTCTGTTATCGGATATCTGAGCCTGCTGGCAGAGGTGCCGGATATGCCGCTGGAGCAGAAAGCAAAGTATACCAATATTGCATTGGATAAAGCCCAGCGTCTGGAAAAGCTGATTAATGAATTTTTTGATATTACCCGCTATAATCTTCAGCAAATCAGTCTGGAGCAGGAAAGCATTAATCTGTCCTATATGCTGGTCCAGATGACAGATGAGTTTTATCCGATACTGAGCGCCCATGGTAATTGGGTAGCGCTTCAGGTGGAGGAAGGACTGGTGATATATGGAGATGGAGAAAAGCTGGCAAGAGTGTTCAATAATATTCTAAAGAATGCAGTTGCCTATAGCTATCCCAATACAGAAATACAGGTTCGGGCCGCTGCTGGGGAACAGGAGGTGAATATCTGCTTCTGTAACCGGGGAAAGACGATTCCAAGGTATAAGCTGGATTCCATATTCGAGAAATTCTTCCGGCTGGACGAAGCGCGCTCGACCAATACAGGTGGGGCAGGACTGGGACTAGCGATTGCAAAGGAGATTGTCACCTTACATGGAGGGAAAATAGATGCTGTTAGTGAAAATGAGGTAACCACCTTTCAGATTCTTCTGCCAACGAAAACGTAAAAAAATATCACCCATATCTCAATCATTTCTTAGGAAATCATAAATGGAATATTAAATAATCAAAGGCTTCTGTCTGATAGCATGAATATCGGACAGAAGTTTTTTTGAATCCGGTTTTATACAGGAGGGAATAAAGATGGCAAACTATTTTTATGAAGGAAATCTGAATGAGCCGATTAATTATCGCAAAAAAGGCAAAATTGAATATTATATCCGGGGGACCGTTTGGGTAGATGGACATATGTATGAACGCTACGGCATTAAGACCCATTTTATCGAAGTGGGGGAAGATTATATTGAGTTAATGAAGCGTTATGTTCTTCCTTTTATAGAGGAAGGGGATATCGTAAGCACCAGTGAAAAGGTTATTTCCATGTGTCAGTCCAATGTAGTATTTATGCAGGATATGAAGCTGTCCTGGCTGACAAAGCTATTGAGCCGGTTTGGCACAAAAACAGAAAGCGGAATAGGGATTACTGAGCCTTATAAGCTTCAGTTGATGATTGATATGAAGGGAATGGGCAGGGTTCTGTATGCGGGAGCTGCCGGAATATTTGGCAAGCTGATGGGACGGCAGGGAGTTTTCTATGAGATATTAGGAGAAGAAGCGGCCGGCATTGATGGCTTTTATGACCATTCCGCCTTTGAAGCATATCATACCATGGCGACCCTGAATCCCAGGGAGCCGAATCGGGTCTGCAATGAAGTTCTTGAAAAATGCCATATCCCTCTTATGATTGTGGATGCTAATGATATCAATGTCAATATTCTTGGAAAGGCAAAGATTTTGAATGATATTTCAAATGAGACGCTGGCAGCTCTTATAGAAGATAATCCGGCTGGTCAGGATGACGAATGCACGCCATTTATTATCATACGGGATATTACCGGAAAAAAGCCGGAGCCGTATATGCCGAAAAAACCGATTACACCTGTCGCTGTCTGTGAAAGGTGTTCATAGTCGTTCCTGCAGATGATACAAACCGAAGAGAGCTTCCGTTTATCCGATGGAATCAATGTTTGATGAAGGGAGAGCGCAGACGAGAAGGTTTCGTTCAAAATATGCACGATAGCCAGAGTAAAGTGAAGAATTCCCAGTGTAAATTTTTTCGTATATTTGGTATGATATTAAATGATAGCAATATGTATAAGATAGGGTTTGTAATAGGCAAGGCTATCTCTTACGAAGGAGGATACGATGGGGAGAAAAGCAACAAAAGCATCCGGTAATATATTCTACGAGGCAAGGGAAGAAGCCATGAAAGAAAATGATGCATTCAGCAGCCGGGAACGAGCCGCTTCTATCATCGGAATCGACCGTACCAGACTTGCCCGGATTGAACTGTCAGAGGTGCTTCCATATCAGGAGGAGGTAAAGCTGATTGCCAGGGCATATGACCGGCCGGAATTATGCAACCAGTATTGTACGACCTTGTGTCCATTAGGCAGTATGACGACCAAAAAAGTCCGAATGGATAATCTGGACCGGCTGATTCTGAATATACTGGGTTCCTTAAAGGATGTATCTGAGATAAAGGATTCTCTCATTGATATATCTGCGGACGGTATGGTGGATGAAACAGAGCGGCAGGAGTTTATGAGGATTTTGGATATTCTGTCTGAAATTTCAGATTTGACGAATTCCTTAGAACTCTGGGCAAGAAAAAATCTGGATGATATCAAATAAAAGGGGTTCATCAGACATTTAATAATTTTATTCCCGCGAGCGATAAGGAAAATAGCCATGCTTGTATGGATATTTGACGAATGCCGCGATGGTCAAATACCTGCCTCCCTTGGGGCGGAGAGAACAAAATCATGCCCTGTAGCTTGTTGTGGGGTGTTTGACTTTGTACAGTTATATGGTATAGTAGGAATCAGGAACAGAGAGGGTATAGAAGGAGGAGTTAGCATGGGGAATTCAATTGTAGTAGGAGTAATCGTTGGAATTGTTGTTATTTTATTGATATTGGTGGTCTGGTATGTAAGTACCATGAATAAATTAAGGGCTTCTGCATTAAAGGTGGATGAAGCGGATTCCGGTATCGACGTGGCGCTGACCAAACGGTATGATGTGTTGACGAAGCAGTTAGCAGTGGTAAAGGAATATACATCCCATGAAAGCAAGACCCTGTTCGAGACGATTCGGCTTCGTTCTGGTATGTCGGTAGATGAGAAGATTCAGGCGGCAAATACGATGACGGAGGTTGGGAAGCTGTTCCGATTGACAGCAGAAGCATATCCGGAATTGAAATCCAGTGCCAATTATATTGCGTTACAGAACAGCATTACGGATGTGGAAGAGCATTTACAGGCGGCGAGACGGCTGTACAATGCCAATGCGACAGATTATAATACCAGGATTGTTATGTTTCCGGCTTCCATTGTGGCGAATATGCTAGGCATGAAGAGCCGGACCTTATTCCAGGCAGAGGAGTATAAGCGGAGTGATGTGGAGATGAAGTTTTAGAGGGACAGAAGCTGTTATGAGCGCTGTGTCGGAGAGGTAAGACGATTGTTCCGACTAGTCTTATAACAGCTTTTACTTTTATAAGAAAGGGGCAGGTGAAGGATGAAGGAGCTGAATTTGAATGCGGACAGAATTTTGAGCATACTGGAGCCGCTACGAAAACAACAGGTTATGTGGCAGATGATATGTATAGGTTTCATTGTGCTGGGAATGGCATTGTTTTCGCAAACTCCGGCCAATTCCCGCAGCAGCAATGGAATGGCGGTCTTTGTCATAGGTATGCTTCTTATCGGTGTTGGATTCTTTGCCGGACATCGATTGACTGCAGTGAAGAAGCAGTATACGAATACATATAAAAAGCTGGTGGCAGAGAAGGTGCTGCAGGCATGCTTTGAGAATGCACACTATTCTCCGGAGCAGGGCTTTAGCCGGGATGAGTTTACCATGGCAGGTGTATTTTCCATGTGGGGATACGACTTTTCTTATCATTCAGAGGACTTGATTACCGGTATGCATTCCGGAGTAGAATTTCAACAGTCCGATGTCAGGGTAACCCATCGTTCCGGTGGAAAAAGACGCAGAACAGTAGTGGATGTAGATGGGAGGCTGACCCGTTTTCGTTATGATAAGGATATTCGGGGCAGGATACTGATAACCTCGAAAAACTTTTCGCCGGTTTCCGGCTCTTTGCTCTATATGTTCGGAAACGGAAGGAATACAGAATTCATAGAGAAATGCATGGGGGATTCCCTGAAGGCTGTTTCGATGGAGGATGTGGATTTTAATCAACGCTTTATGACATATGCAACGGATGCACACAGCGTCTATTATCTGCTGACGCCTCCGGTCATGGAGTATTTGAAGCATTTGTGCAGTATGGATCAGAAGCTTAGTATCAGCTTTGACGGAATATTTCTATATATTCTCCGAACCGGAAAAGGAGGAATCTTTGAACCGCCGTCGCAACACACCCTGGATATAGCTGCTGAGGTAAATAAAAGCTATCGGGAGCTTCAGGAGATTGTTTATTGTATCGAAGCACTGCGTCTGGATGAGCAGCAGGAGCGGAAGGAACGATTAAAAGAAGAAAAGAGTATGAAGGGGACGGAACCGGTAAAAAATAAGCGGGAGGAAGAATTATATAAGGAATTGAAGGAAGCTGGAAGCCGATATGAGGCAGAGGCAACCCAGGCAGTAGAGGATAATGATTTTGAAGGAATTGGATGGGATAAATTTTAGAAGCAGCGTGGAGAAAGGAAGAAAATGGAAGGATTGAATTTAGATATTGCTGGTGTTCAGAAGAAAATGAGAAAATTTCAAAGATTAATTCAGGCAATGCATATTTTGAAAGGATTTTTTTGTTTTGGGGTAACCTTATTGGCATTAGGCCCTGCGTTATGTTCTACGATTGCACAGTTGATTCTTTCTGAGGACAGAGCCAATATATGGGTTCCTGCACTGGAACCAATTTTTACATATGGAAGTATGTTCATTGGCGGGTTAAGCCTGGTTCTGCTTATAGTTGTTATTTTTACAGAGGGCAGATTTAAAAAGCGGTATTTTGATCAGTATAAGGAGCTTTTGCAACTGGAAAAGATTTTGAATACTTTTTTTGATGATGTGGTCTATTCTCCGGAACAGGGGTTAACCAGGGGGGAATTTGAGCAGACAGGTGTGTATCTCTGTGACAGAGGACATTATCGTTCGGAGGATTTGATTACTGCCAGCTATCAGGGAATTGATTTTAAACAGTCGGATGTCGAGTTATATACCTATACGGGCGGAAAACATAAGAGAAAGGTAGTGTATGTGGACGGAAGGGTGGCTCAGTTCCATTATAAGAAGGAAATTCGGGGAAAGATACTGATTGCCTCGAAAGGCTTTGTTCCAAAAACCGCTACCGTATTTGCCAATGGAGAACCTGTGTATACACAGAAGGAAAAGGAGCATATTGGGGATATGGGTATCGTTTCTATGGAGGATATGGACTTTAATGATAAGTTTACCGTATATACGAGCGACCCCCATAGTGCCTATTATTTCCTTACCCCTCATGTTATGGAGTATATGAAGGGACTTTGGGGGATGGATGCTAAAATCAGCATCAGCTTTGACGGAGAATATCTGAATATCCTGCGGAGCGGTTCCGGTGGTATCTTTGAACCGCCGCTGCATGGAAATATTGATATATCCAAACAGCTTCGTGTGATTGAAGGGGAGCTTCAGGAAATTGTCCGCTGCATTGAGGCACTTCGCTTGGATGAAAAGCAGCAACAGATGGAAGAATTAGAAGAGGCGTTACACCGGGAGGAGAAACAGGAAAAGGAAGCAGAGCAAATACAGAAGCAGACACAGGAAGAGAAGCGGGTGCAGGAACAGGGGGCAAAGCAGGAGTATAAAACGGCTTTTAAATTAAAACTCGAATAGACTTGACAATATAAAAAGAAGTGATAGAATATAGTTCGCATACGAATTGTTCGTAAGCGAACTATATTTGCGTTTCTATATGATTTATGACACAGAATATCACTGCTTGGAAGGCAGGTGTAATTTATAATTGTCTGAGTCATGCATACCGTGCTTACCCTTTCTTTTGGCTCAGTCGAAGGGCTTATGTAAA
Source organism: Clostridium sp. (assembly GCA_023667695.1). Classification (GTDB taxonomy): domain Bacteria; phylum Bacillota; class Clostridia; order Lachnospirales; family Lachnospiraceae; genus CAG-632. Next base: position 21,056 of record JAMOZY010000021.1, read on the forward strand.
TCATAATTTCAGGAGGGATTATTATTGAAGCAATCAGAGCATTTGGGCGGAAAAGTAATCATATTGTCCAATCAGGTTAAGCATTATCTGCACCAGGCGGCGGAGGCGGAGGGAATCAGCGGTTCCCAGAGCCGGATTCTGCATTTTCTGGTACGGGAATCTGCTGGGCGTGATATTTACCAGAAGGATATAGAAGATAAGTTTTTCCTTCGACGGTCTACCGTTACCCAGACCTTACAGAGTATGGAACGAAATGGCTTGATTACCCGGTGCAGTGTTGCCAGTGACGCCAGATTAAAAAAGCTGGTGCTAACGGATTACGGGCGGGAGCTGAGTGCCAGAATTGAGGCACGAGTGGAGAAGATGGAGAGTCATCTGGCACACAATCTCAGTCAGGAAGAGATTACTGCTTTTCATCATCTGATGGAGAAAATGAGTAGGAATATGACAGAAATCGGCGCTCCCCAGGATATTTGGAGGAAACCGGATGGAACACGGAGTGATATACAGAATGAAACAATGAATGAGAAATTAAGTGAGACACCAAATGAGACAATGAATGGGAAACCAAGTGAGATACCAAATGAGACAATGAATGGGGAACCAAGTGAGACACCAAATGAGACAATGAATGGGGAACCCAAAGAGATATTAAAAGAGACATCAAATGAAATCCAGAAGAAAGGAGAGACATCATGTTAAAGACATTGGGAAAACAGATTAAAGAATTTTTAGGCGCATCGATTGCAACCCCTTGCTTTATGCTGCTTGAGGTATTGATGGAAACCGTAATTCCGTTGATGATGTCATCCATTATTGATGATGGTGTAAATGTGCCGGGCGGTGACATTCATCATATCTGTGTAGTCGGGATATGGATGGTAGCAGCGGCAGGGATTGGTCTGTTTGCAGGTATTATGGGAGGAAAATATGGTGCTTATGCATCGGCAGGACTGGCAAGAAATCTGCGGCGGGCAATGTTTGGCAATATTCAGACCTATGCCTTTTCCAATATTGATAAGTACAGCACAGCAGGGCTGGTTACCCGTCTGACTACGGATGTGACGAATGTACAGAATTCCTACATGATGGTTCTGCGTATGGGTATGCGGGCGCCGGCAAGCCTGATTTGCGCTATGATTGCGGCATTTTTAGTCAATGCGAAGGTGGCAAGCATTTATCTGATTGCAGTCATCCTGTTAAGTGGAATTCTGGGTGTGATTATGGTGAAGGCAAACAAGTACTTTAATATTGTATTCCGTAAATATGATGATTTGAATGCCAGTGTGCAGGAGAATGTATCGGCAATCCGCGTGGTAAAGGCATATGTGCGGGAAGAATATGAGACCAATAAGTTTGCACAGGCAAGTGCAAAGGTATATAACATGTTTGTCAAAGCGGAGAGTATCCTTGCGTTTAACATGCCGGTCATGATGACTACGGTATATACCTGTATCCTTCTCATTAGCTGGGTGGGAGCGCATATGATTGTGGCAGATAATCTGACGACTGGAAACCTTATGAGTCTGCTGGCATACTGCATGAATATATTGATGAGTCTGATGATGCTCTCCATGGTATTTGTTATGATTAGTATGAGTATGGCAAGTGCGGAACGGATTGCAGAGGTAATTGATGAAACCAGTGATTTGCAGAATCCAGCCCAGCCGGTTACCCAGGTGGCAGATGGAAGTATTGCCTTTCAAGATGTAAGCTTCCGGTATAAGAAGGAAAGCGGAGAACCGGTATTAAAGGATATTAACCTTAGGATTCAGTCCGGCGAAACCATAGGAATCATTGGTGGAACGGGAAGTGCCAAAACCAGTCTGGTTAGTCTGATTAGCCGCTTATATGATGCAACAGAGGGAAAAGTAACCGTAGGCGGTGTGGATGTAAAGGAATATGATATGGAGGTTCTTCGAAATCAGGTATCGGTGGTTTTACAGAAGAATACGTTATTTAGCGGTACGATTTATGAGAATCTCCGCTGGGGCGATAAAGAGGCAAGCGATGAGGAGTGCCAAAGAGCCTGTCGTCTCGCCTGTGCGGAGGAATTCATTGAACGGCTGCCCAAAAAGTATGATACTTATATTGAACAGGGGGGAGCCAATGTATCCGGTGGACAGAAGCAAAGGCTTTGTATTGCAAGAGCATTGTTGAAAAAGCCGAAAATACTGATTTTGGATGATTCCACCAGTGCAGTAGATACCGCTACGGATGCGAAGATTCGGAATGCTTTTGCAGAGGAGATACCGGATACTACGAAGATTATTATCGCACAGCGGATTTCCAGTGTGCAGAATGCAGACCGTATCGTAGTCATGCAGGAAGGGGAAATCCATGGAGTTGGAACCCACGAGGAGCTGCTACGGGAGAATTCCATTTACCGGGAGGTATATGAATCCCAGACCTCCGGCGGTGGTGATTTTGATGAGAAACAGGATTAGGAGGTGGAAGCAATGAAAGCAGGAAGAAATGTACCAAGAACGAATCCCCCAAAGAATGCCGGAAAGCTTCTGTCCCGTTTGCTGGGAATCCTAATGAAGCAGTTTGGCGTACAGATTATTATTGTGGCAGTCTGTATTATTGTGAATGTTCTGGCAAATGTACAGGGAACCATGTTTATGCAGACATTGATTGACGACTTTGTAGAACCGCTGTTAAAAGCGTCTACACCGGATTTTCAGCCCTTGTTAAGGGAACTGGTCCGTGTGGCAGCATTTTATGTAGTGGGTATCGTTGCTGCATATGCTTATAATCGGATTATGGTAAATGTTACGCAGGGGATGTTGAAATATTTTCGAGATGAGATGTTCCGGAAGATGGAACGGCTTCCCATCCGGTATTTTGATACCCATGCGCATGGTGATATCATGTCCATTTATACCAATGATACGGATACCCTCCGTCAGATGATTAGTCAGTCCATGCCACAGCTATTTTCCAGTGCCATTACTGTTATCAGTACCACTGTATGTATGCTGATGTTAAATATCCCATTAACCATCCTGACTTTTGCCATGGTAGGAATCATGCTGGTTCTGACCAGAAAAATCGGTGGATTGTCAGCAAAGTATTTTATTGCTCAGCAAAAGGATATCGGCGGTCTGAATGGTTATATTGAGGAAATGATGGAAGGGCAGAAGGTAGTTAAGGTATTCTGCCACGAAGAAGAGAACATGGAGCGGTTTAATCAATTGAACGACCAGCTGTTTGACAGTGCATATAAAGCAAATAAATTTTCAAATATTCTGGGACCGATTAATGCACAGATTGGAAATATCAGCTATGTGGTCTGTGCCATTACAGGAGGCATCCTTGCTATCGGAAATGTGGGTGGCTTCACCCTTGGAGGACTGGCGAGCTTCTTAACTTTTAATAAGAGCTTTAATATGCCGATTAATCAAATCAGTATGCAGATTAATGCTATCGTTATGGCACTGGCAGGCGCAGAGCGTATCTTCCGTTTGCTTGACGAGGAACCGGAGCTGGATGAGGGATATGTTACGCTGGTAAATGCAAAGCGTGAGCAGGGGCAATTAGTGCCATGTAAAGAACGTACCGGACTTTGGGCATGGGAGCATAAGCATCAAAATGGCGATGCCACCACCTATGTAGAGCTTCAGGGAGATGTAGTGTTTGATGATGTGGACTTTGGATATAATGATGAAAAAATCGTACTGCATAATGTGAAGCTCTATGCACAGCCGGGGCAGAAGATTGCATTTGTAGGCTCTACCGGTGCCGGTAAGACGACGATTACCAATCTGATTAATCGGTTTTATGATATACAGGATGGTAAGATTCGGTATGACGGGATTAATATTAATAAGATAAAGAAGGCAGATTTACGACGCTCCTTGGGAATCGTATTGCAGGATACCCATTTATTTACTATGACGGTAAGAGAAAATATCCGGTATGGAAGACTGGATGCTACGGATGAAGAGGTAGTTGCAGCAGCGAAGCTGGCGAATGCAGATGGTTTTATCCGCAGGCTGCCAAAGGGATATGATACAGTATTGACCGGAGATGGTTCGAACTTAAGTCAGGGACAGCGGCAGTTGTTAGCGATTGCCAGAGCTGCTATCGCAGACCCGCCGGTATTGATTCTGGATGAAGCAACCAGCTCTATTGATACCCGGACGGAACGGCTGGTACAGGATGGCATGGATAAGCTGATGGCAGGCAGGACGACCTTTGTTATCGCCCATCGGCTGTCAACAGTGCGGAATAGTGATTGTATCATGGTGCTGGAACAGGGCAGGATTATAGAGCGGGGGACGCATGATGAATTGATAAAGGAACAGGGAAGGTACTATCAGTTGTATACTGGTAATGCGGTGATAGGGTAGCCATAAATCAAGGCTTACGTGAAAACCATAATTTATGTTACAATATTTTTTGAATTATGTACCCACTAATAACATGCCTATAAATTTATACATTTCTGATGTATAAAACATATTCAATGGTTTCCCATGCCTTGAAATAAGCAACCCAATATAGTATGATAAATTTTAATTTATTAAGTCAATCGGAAGTTCAATAGGACAATTTATATGAATGCAGAATTGTACAATTTAGGTTTCTATATTTGCAGAATAGAAGATGCACCTAAATATTTAAATGGAATATCAAATAAACGAATTTCATTAAGTGAATGTTTGTGTACTCACGAGCCGCAAATTTGCTTATGTCATGGTTGGAAACCAAATGGCGATAATGTTGAATATATGGAAAAGCTTGGGCTAACTCTAAAACAATATTTTGATTACAGCAATGAAATACAAAATGTTTTTGAAAATGGCAGATATTCTATTGATGGGCGTTTTTCAAATGAAGAAGATGCAAAATATTTCTATTGCAAATATTTTCACAATCAACAATATATACTTATTTCTTTTGCGACAGAATACGAATATTATGCGGCATTAACAGCTAATGACGCTTTTCGCCAGAGTAAACAATTGGCTGCAATAAAAGAAAAACAGATATTAGGCTGTGATATTATAGGATTTGATATGGGTTCATTTCATTCCTTTTTATGTAATTCATTGCAGGAAAAGTTTAAAAATATATCTTTTTCAGAATATGGATTGATAGATTTAGATTTTTTAACAGTAAAAGAAATGTGTAAGAATATTCAGGGGTTAGGAGAGCCTGTTGACTGGATGCCTGTAATTGTTTTTGAACCATTATAAAGGTCACTTTATTAGACAGGTTTTACTGATTTCCAGTTTGCAGAATTATTAACAGGGATACATTATTGATTGGGGCATCCGTACAAAATATGTTGATTGCGTAAGAATCCTTCGTATTACAAAAAAATAATCTTGTAAAGAATGATAAAGCGGAATTTGCGGAGATAATAAAATGGAATTTAGATTAGCTGATATTAGCGATTTAGAAGAACTTAAAGATATGTATAGCCAAATTATTAAGAACATGAATGACAATAATATTCAGATTTGGGATGATATTTATCCTTGTGAATTTTTTGAAAATGATATTAAGGATAATCGAATGTATGTATTGATTGATAAAAACGAAATTATTTCAGCATTTGTTTTATGTAATACTAATGCAGGTGCAAAAGAAGTGCAATGGAATAAAGATTTAGGTAAATCAATTTATTTAGACAGATTAGGTGTTCATGTTAAATACGGTAATAAAGGGATAGGAACTTTAATGCTTGGAAAAGCTAAAGAAATTGCCAAATCAAAAGGATTTGACTATTTGCGTTTATTTGTTGTTGACATCAATATACCTGCTATCAAGCTTTATGTAAAAAATGGATTTATAAAGGCAGAGGGTATTTATGATGAAGTATTTGACGATGGTTTTGTGCTGCATGAGTATGGGTATGAAATAGAAATTTAGGTTGTACCTCAAATTGCAAACAAGAGGAAAATAAAATGGAATTAATACAGGCAGGCGAAAGAACATACTATATAAAGAATCCAACCAATATTGGAATCTATAAAATAGATGATGAGCAGGTATATCTCATTGATTCCGGCAATGATAAGGATGCCGGAAAGAAAATCTTAAAGCTGATTTCCGAACAGGGGTGGACAGTAAAGGGGATTATTTCGACGCATTCCAATGCAGACCATATCGGTGGAAATAAGGTGATTCAGGACCGGACCGATTGCTCGATATTAGCATACGGAATAGAACGATGTATAACGGAGCATCCGATTTTAGAACCTTCTTTTTTATATGGAGGTTATCCCTTTAAGGATATCCGGAATAAGTTTTTACTGGCAAAGGAATCACAGGTGGTTTCGATTGAGGAGCATCTTCCGGAGGGCTTGGAATATTTTCCCCTGCCGGGGCATTTCTTTGATATGATTGGCATCCGGACCAGTGATAATGTTTATTTTCTGGCAGATTCTTTATTCAGTGAGGAAACCATTATGAAATATCACTTGTTCTTTTTGTATGATGTGAGAGCATTCCTGAATACCTTGGATTATCTGAGTACATTAGACGGAGGTCTTTATGTGCCATCCCACTGTGAAGCAGTTCAGGATATTTCTTTTCTTATTGAATTAAATCGGAATAAAGTCCGGGAGGTTCTGGATAAAATATATCATATCTGCAAGAAGGAAATAAGCTTTGAAGATATTTTAAAATTTATCTTTGATGAATACGGACTGACTATAAATGCCAATCAGTATATGCTGGTGGGAAGCACCATTCGCTCCTACTTATCTTATTTATATGACGAAGAAAAAATCACATATACGTTTCAGGAAAACCGGATGCTTTGGAGGGCTTTGTAGCTGGAAAATCTACAGATGAAAAATAATCTGTAGATTTTTTGATTTTAAAGAATAAAATTCATATTATTTGAGAACAATGAAGATGTAACCAGTAATGAGAAAAAGGAGGACATCAATATGTCTAATAACAATTATTCTAACGACACAAGCAGCAAGAACGCATCAAGCAATGCATCTAAGAATGATGCAAGCAACAAGACTTCAAACAAAGCTTCTAATAAGAGCAGCAACAAGGCTTCCAACAGCAGCAATCAGTCTACAAACGACTGCGAATAGAAGTTTTTGAACACCTTTCCAATGCTCCGAATACCATAGAGTATAAGGAGCATTTGGTGGTGGTAAAAGTGATACCAACGATTGAAAACATAAATATCCGCCATATTATTCAGAAGGCAGTTGCTGAAAATGCGATTATCATAGATGTAAGAAGCCGGGAGGAATTTTGCAGAGGTCATATTCCTATGGCAATCAATGTGACATTACCGGAAATTCAGAACGGTAAGATTAATTTTCCGAAAGGAAGGGCTTTAATCTTCTATTGTGACAGCGGCGCCAGCAGCATAAAGGCTGCACGGATACTGGCGGAATATGGATACAGGACCATAAATGCAGTTGGAGGTATTCGACAATACGATAAGGAATTAACCATAAGCCGGCAGTAGTGCCGGCTTATACTTTGTGTTGAATATCCGGTATAGACTTAATTGTATAAGAAAAAGGGGACATGTTTTACGAGTTTTTTGCATATTTTGATTGTATATACAGACAACTTGAAGTAAAATTATATATAGATGGACAAAATCTGTATTTCAAACGGGATTTTGAAAAATCAAAGAAAGAAACGGGAGGTAGCTGCAAAATGAATGTGTACACAACTGACAAGATTCGAAATGTAGTATTATTGGGGCATGGTGGAGCCGGAAAGACCAGTCTGGTAGAATCCATGGCATACCTGGCAGGGATTACATCCAGGATGGGGAAGGTGGAAGATGGCAATACAGTAAGCGACTTTGGAAAAGAGGAGCAGAAGCGCCAGATTTCAATCAGTACCTCCGTTGTTCCGATTGAATGGAACGGAATGAAAATTAATATTTTGGATACACCGGGATATTTTGATTTTATCGGTGAAGTGGAGGAGGCAATCAGTGCTGCAGATGCGGCGGTTATTGTGGTTTCCGGTAAAACTGGCGTAGAAGCAGGTACAGAGCGGGCATGGGAGCTGTGTGAGAAATACAAGCTGCCAAGAATGATATATGTAACGGGTATGGACGCAGATAATGCTTCCTTTAAGGATGTAGTGGAAACCCTTACCGAGCAGTACGGTAAGAAAATTGCACCATTTCATTTCCCAATCCGGGAGAATGAGAAGTTTGTAGGTTATGTGAATGTTATCAGTGAAACCGGAAACCGCTGGAAGGGAAAGGAAGTTGTAGAGTGTGAGGTTCCGGATTACAGTAAGGAGAATCTTTCGCTATATCGAGATACTTTGCTGGAAGCGGTAGCGGAAACCAGTGAAGAATTTATGGACCGGTATTTTGGAGGGGACACTTTTTCTGAAAATGAGATTCGTGCTGCGCTTCGGATGAATGTTATCGATGGTTCCCTGGTACCGATTTCCATGGGTTCGAATATTCTGTGTCAGGGTACATATGCACTGCTGGATGACATTGCCAAATATATGCCAAGTCCGGAAAATAAAGAAATTGCAGGCTTTAATATGAAGACCAATGAAGTCTTTCCGGCAAATTACGATTTTTCAAAACCAAAGTCCGCGTATGTCTTTAAGACCATTGTTGACCCATTTATTGGAAAATACTCTTTGATTAAGGTATGCTCCGGCGTATTTAAGTCGGATGATGTAGTTTATAATAAAGATAAGGATGTGGAGGAACGAATCAGTAAGCTTTATATACTACAGGGTGGTAAGCCGATTGAGGTATCAGAGCTTCATGCCGGTGATATCGGGGCCATTGCAAAGCTGACAGCGGCAAGAACCGGTAACACCTTATCGACGAAGGCAACTGTTATTGAATATGGAAAATTCGAGATTTCCAAGCCATATACCTTTATGCGTTATAAGGTTCCGAATAAGAGTAATATTGATAAGGCGGCTCAGGCGCTTCAGAAGCTGACCCATGAGGACCAGACCCTGAAGGTAGTAAATGATACGGAGAACAGCCAGCTATTATTGTACGGCATTGGCGAGCAGCAGCTGGAAATCGTTCAGAGCCGGCTGCTGAACGAATATAAGTGTGAGATTGAGCTGAGCAAGCCAAAGATTGCATTTCGGGAAACCATAAAAAAGACTGCAGATGTGGAATATAAGTATAAAAAGCAGTCCGGAGGGCATGGACAGTACGGACATGTAAAGATGCGGTTCGGTCCATCCGGTGATGATGAAAAGCCATATGTATTTGAACAGGAGGTAGTTGGCGGTGCAGTTCCGAAGAACTTCTTCCCGGCGGTGGAAAAGGGCTTGCAGGAATCCGTATTAAAGGGTCCTCTTGCGGCGTATCCGGTGGTAGGTGTTAAGGGAGTCTTGTATGATGGCTCGTATCATTCCGTAGACTCTTCTGAAATGGCGTTTAAGATGGCAACCATCCAGGCATTTAAGAAGGGATTTATGAGTGCCGGACCGGTTCTGCTGGAACCAATCATGAACTTAAAGGTAACCGTGCCGGAGCAGTATACGGGTGATGTTATGGGTGATTTGAATAAGCGGCGGGGACGGGTGCTTGGCATGAATCTGGTAGCAAAAGGAAAACAGGTAATTGAGGCGGATATTCCGATGATGGAGCTGATTGGATATTGCTCTGTCCTTCGTTCCATGACCGGTGGACGGGGAGAATTTGCTTATGAATTCGCAAGGTATGAACAGGCTCCAAGCGATATCCAGGCTGCAGAGGTAGCCGCAAGAGCAAGTAAGGTTGCAGAAAATAGTGAAGAATAGGAAATAGAAGTGGTGGAAAGCCTTTTACGAAGGGAAGCGGTTCCTGCTGTAAAAGGCTTTTTGCTGTTTTTCTCCGGCTGGGAAGCCTTGACAGGCGGCGGTTGGAAACGTACAATACAATAGAAGCAGCAGAGTGTCGAATCATGAAAGCAGAATTGTACTTTCGAGAATTATGAAAATGGTTGGAGAAGCGGAATGAATACAATTGAGTTAATTGCACCTTGTCATTTTGGCTTGGAATCTGTCTTGAAGCGTGAGCTTCAGGATTTAGGATATGAAATCATACAGGTAGAGGATGGAAGAATTACATTTCGGGGAGATGAGCTGGCGATTGCCAGAGCCAATGTGTTTGTTCGTACCGCGGAGCGGATTCTGGTGAAGGCGGGCAGCTTTCCGGCTAAGACCTTTGACCAGTTGTTTGAAGCAACTAAGGCTCTGCCCTGGCAGGAATATATACCCAGGGATGGAAGGTTCTGGGTATCCAAGGCATCGACCAAGAACAGTACATTATTCAGTGGTTCTGATATTCAGTCCATTGTAAAAAAAGCCATTGTTGAAAAGCTAAAGACCATTTATCATGTAAACTGGTTTGAAGAAACCGGAGCTGAATATCCCATTCGTGTATTTATCAATAAAGATGTGGTCAGCATTGGACTGGATACTTCCGGGGTGTCCCTGCATAAGCGTGGGTACCGGCAGTTAGTAGGAAAAGCACCGATTTCGGAAACACTGGCTTCAGCTTTGATTTTATTGACTCCCTGGAATAAGGACCGGATTCTGGTAGACCCCTTCTGCGGAAGCGGTACCTTTCCCATTGAAGCGGCTATGATTGGAGCAAGAATTGCACCGGGAATGAATCGCAGCTTTACGGCGCAAAGGTGGGCAAATCTGGTATCCGGCTATCAGTGGCAGACAGCAGTAGAGGAAGCAGAGGATTTGATGCTGCGGGATATAAAAATGAGTATTCAGGGCTATGATATTGATAACAGTATTGTAAAATGTGCGGTGGAGAATGCCAGAGCGGCAGGGGTAGAGCAGCATATTCATTTTCAGCAGCGAAGTGTGGCGGAATTCAGTCACCCGAAAAAATACGGCTTTATTATTACCAATCCCCCTTATGGAGAACGCTTGGAGGAAAAGGAAGAACTTCCAGACCTGTATCGTATGATTGCAAAAAGCTTTGACCGGCTGGATACCTGGTCGAAATATATTATTACCTCATATGATGAGGCGGAAAAGTATCTGGGAAAGAAAGCAGATAAAAACCGAAAAATCTATAATGGCATGATTAAAGCATACTATTATCAGTATATGGGACCGAAACCACCCAGGCAGACCAGAAGCAGGGAAGCCTAGCACTGAACAGGGAACGGAGGGTTCCGGTAAGAAGGAGAATGAACTTGAAAAAAATAATTGGCGCTGTTCTGGCGGTTATTTTTACAATTTTAATATTAATGGCTCTTTCCAGACATTCAGAGATGCAGGTGAAGAAGGGTGTGGATAATCGGGTTTATGTTAACCAGTTCCTTGCAGACCTGGCAGAAATGAATAATGAAAAGGGGATTACCATATCGGTAGAGGAGGATTCCCTGTCATTTATAGAGGAAAAACCCTTCATAAGTGAAAAGGGCAGCCTGATGTTTCCGGTGAATCAGTTGACGGATACCTTTAATTGTTCCACCCAGATATATGAAAATGGGAATATATTAATTGAAAAGGGTATGAATTCCATTAGCCTGTATGTAAACAGCGCTTCTGCCAAAATTAACGGCACGGTGATGGAACTGACGGATAAGGTTCAGATATCAGAGGAGAAGTTATATGTACCCATTGCTGATATTGCGCAATATATTAACTATGATTTTTCTATGGACTATACGGAAGCTTCTGCCAGAATGACACAGATTGCGGAGGAGGTAGAGCTGCCTGCCAAGTACGATATGCGGGTGTTGGAACGGGTGACCCCCGTGCGGGATCAGGGACTTTATGGAACCTGCTGGGCCTTTGCGTCTCTGGCAGCCTTGGAAACGACCCTGACACCCCAGGAAAGTGTAGTTTTTTCGCCGGATCATATGAGCTTATGCAACAGCTTCAGCCTGGGGCAGAATGAGGGTGGTGAATATACGATGGCGATTGCTTATCTGGCAAGCTGGCAGGGACCGGTATATGAATCCGATGACCCTTATGGTGACGGGGAAACAGATGAGTCCTTAGAAGCCCGGAAGCATTTGGAGGAAGCACTGATTATTGCACCAAAGGACTACCAGGCAATCAAGGAGGCTATTTATAAATACGGCGCAGTAGAAACCTCTATTTATACCCAGATGAAGGCGGCAGACAGCTGGTCCAATTATTATAACCGGGAACGGGCAACCTATTATTATAATGTGGAAGCTCCTTGTAATCATGACATTATTATTGTAGGATGGGACGATAATTTCCCAAGAGAGTATTTTACAATCCAGCCGGAAAGTGATGGCGCGTTTATCTGCAAGAATAGTTGGGGAACTGCTTTTGGCGAAGAAGGGTATTTCTATGTATCCTATGAGGATGCAAATATCGGTACGACCAATGTAGTATATTCCAGGCTGGGAGCGGCAGATAATTTTGACCATATTTATCAGTCTGACTTGCTTGGCTGGACCGGACAGTTAGGCTATAACCGGGAATCTGCTTATTTTGCGAATGCTTATACAGCAGGGGAAAAAGAAGAGCTGGCTGCGGTTTCCTTCTATGCGACGGATGCAGATACCAGCTATAAGGTCTTTGTGGTAAGGAATTTTGAAAATGCGGAAAGTCTGAACGACCGCTCGCTGGTAAAGGAAGGAAAATTGGAATCCGCGGGCTACTATACCGTTCGGCTGGACCAGCCCATCAGTCTGAATGATAATGAGAAGTTTGCAATTGTAGTTTATATTGAAACGCCGGGGTCCATTCATCCGGTAGCGATTGAATATGATGCGGACGAGCGAACCCGGGAATTTGATATTACAGACGGGGAAGGCTATATCAGTTTGTATGGGAACAAATGGGTAAATACAGAGAAAAATCAGGATTGCAACCTGTGTCTGAAAGCGTTTACAAATGCCAGAGGCGGAAGATAGAAGGGATAGGTATAAAATTATGAAACGATTGATTTTTGCAACGGGAAACCAGGATAAATTACGGGAAATTCGTGCGATTATGGAAGGGTTGGACTATGAAATCCTGTCTATGAAGGAGGCGGGAATTGATATTGAGGTCGAAGAAAACGGGACGACCTTCCGGGAAAATGCGTTGATAAAGGCCAGAGCCATTAATCAGCTTTGCCACGAGCTGGTACTGGCGGATGATTCCGGTCTGGAGGTGGATTATATGGATAAGCAGCCGGGGGTATTTTCCCATCGGTTTGGCGGAGCGGATACGCCATATTCCATTAAAAATCAGATGATTATAGATAATCTTGCAGGGGTACCGGAGGAGAAGCGGACCGCCCGGTTCGTCTGTGCCATCGCAGCAGTATTTCCGGATGGAAGGGAGCTGGTAAAGGAGGCTGCCATGGAAGGAAGGATTGGTTATCAGGAAGCAGGCGGCAATGGTTTTGGCTATGACCCTATCTTTTATCTGCCGGAATTCGGCTGTACCAGTGCTGAACTGTCACCAGAGGATAAAAATGCAATCAGCCATAGGGGGAAGGCTCTGCGGATGATGCGGAAGGAACTGGAGTCCATGTAAGAAGGAACGAGAGAAGGAGATGCTTCCAATGGCAGAGGATGAGAAAAAGGATAAGCTGAGGATTTTAATCGTCAGTGATTCCCATGGAAGAAATGATTATGTAAAGCGTGCCATAAAGCAGGCAGGTGCCATTGATGCCTTCATTCATCTGGGTGATGTGGAAGATGATGTGGAAGAGCTTCGTTCTTTTGCAGGCTGTCCTTCCTATATCGTGATGGGGAATAATGATTATGGCTCAGGCTTGCCGGAGCATTTGAATATTACCATCGGTGGCAGGAAGATTTTTCTGACCCATGGACACCGGTATGGGGTGAATTATGATTTGAAGCGACTGGGACTGCTGGGAACCCTGAATAAAATGGACCTGGTAATGTATGGCCATACGCATTATCCCTATCTGGATATAGGAGAGGATATTACCATATTGAATCCTGGCAGTCTGACTTATCCCAGACAGGAAGGGAGAGCAAGGACATTTATGATTATGGAGATAGATGCACAGGGAAATATGGAATTTTTCTGGCATGCGTTAGATAGTGGCGGAAAAAACAGAAATTAGCAAACGGTGGTGATGGTATGCGGGCTTTTCAGAGTTGAAGGGTCCGCATATGAATTATTAAAAGGAGAAGAAGGTCATGAAAAAGGGACAGGAATATGAGGTTATTATTCAGGATTATGAATTTCCCAATAAGGGCATTGCGTTCATCGATGACCGGAAGGTGATGGTAAAGGGCGCCTTCCAGGGACAAAAGGTTCATATACGGATTACCAAGACGAAAAATGGAAAAGGAGAAGGCAGGCTGCTGAAGGTACTGGCTCCTTCGGAGCTGGAAACGGCGCTTCCCATTTGCAGACACTTTGGAACCTGTGGGGGCTGTACCTATCAGACCTTCCCCTATGAGACACAGCTGGCAATGAAGGAGCAGCAGGTACGGAAGCTGTTAGATGGAGTGTGCGATACCTATATCTGGGATGGTATGATTGGCAGTCCGGTGACAGAAGGGTATCGGAATAAGATGGAGTTTTCGTTCGGAGATGAATATAAGGATGGACCTCTTGCCTTAGGTTTACATAAGAAGGGGAGCTTTTACGATTTGGTTACGGTGGAGGACTGTAAGATTGTAGATTCCGATTATAACCGGATTTTGTCTTGTACCTTGAAGCATTTTGCAGATAGGAGGATACCGTACTTTAAGAAAATGAGTCATGAGGGCTGCCTTCGTCATCTGGTAATCCGGCAGACCGCCAAGAGTAAGGATATTCTAATTAATCTGGTGGTGAGCAGTCAGGTTGGGAGTAAAGAGTCCGCTGTCAGTCATGATTGTACGGAGCAGGAACGATTGGCAGGAACGGATAGAGCATCAATAAATAGTCAGTCAATAGAGGTAGAGAAGATAAAGGAATACCTGGCAGCTGATACATGGGTGGAGCAGTTGAATTCCTTAACGCTTCATGGAAGAGTTGCAGGTGTTTTATTAACGGTAAATGATAGTCTGGCGGATGTGGTACAGAGTGACGAGACGCATTTGCTTTATGGTGAGGACTATATTTATGAAGAAATCCTGGGATTGAGATTTCGAATTACACCGTTTTCTTTCTTCCAGACCAATTCCCTGGGGGCTGAGGTCTTGTATGAAAAGGCACGAAGCTATGTAGGAGATACCAGTAATCAGGTGGTATTTGACCTGTACAGTGGAACCGGAACCATTGCACAGATGCTGGCACCCGTAGCGAAAAAGGTAGTTGGTGTGGAGATTGTAGAAGAAGCGGTAGAGTCGGCAAGGGAGAATGCGATGCTGAATCAATTGGATAATTGTGAATTTATTGCCGGGGATGTGCTGAAGGTGCTGGATAATCTGAAGGAATTGCCGGATATGATTGTGCTGGACCCGCCACGGGATGGGATTCATCCTAAGGCATTGGATAAAATCATCCGTTATGGGGTGGAGCGAATGGTGTATATTTCCTGTAAGCCGACCAGTCTGGCAAGGGACCTGGTGGTTC
This sequence comes from Clostridium sp., assembly GCA_023667695.1. Classification (GTDB taxonomy): domain Bacteria; phylum Bacillota; class Clostridia; order Lachnospirales; family Lachnospiraceae; genus CAG-632. The sequence continues at coordinate 36,515 of JAMOZY010000021.1, forward strand.
TGCAGGCAGCAGGCTATGAGGTGAAGAATGTGTGCTGTGTGGATATGTTCCCGGGAACGGCGAATGTGGAGACGGTTGTTCTCTTGTCCCAACAAAAGAAAAGCTTGCAAGAAATTAAAAACGGCTCTGTTATTCTTGATTTATGTGTGAAAGAGGATGGATTTAAATTTGAATTTGCTTCAAGTGTCACAAGTGCGTTGTCAGAAGCGGAGAATGAACTTTTGAGTATAGAAGAAAAACTGACAGAAAGTGTTGAAACAGTAAAGAAACTAACACCTGAATGCGATAAAATGGATTACATATTAGCAGCTACGAGTGGAGCAATTTGTGGCGTGATAGATGTCTTCTTGGTAGGAAAGCCAGGAGAGTCGCCGGTTGGAGATATTACAGATAAATGGTTTGAAGAACGCACGAAGGATTTTGCAAAATTGTGTGGATGGGATGATAAGGATGGAGGTTCACTATCCTCAGCAACAAAGCATCTTGAAAAGAAGTTTAAAATTCCGTATGACCAGAGAGGCGCTGGTGATGCTGCAAGCATAATATTTGATTTGAATCCTAAGAATCATCATTTTAAATCATTAGCTCATAATCCGACATTATTGGGATTATTCTTTTCTATCTTAGACCAGTTTAGTAACACATCGCATTTTGTTTCTGGTGGGGAACTGATATCTCTTGAGGATGCAGATGGAAAGTTTGAGTTAAGAGGTAATGATGTGCCGAGTAAACTTTTTTGTGCTTTTGCAAATTGGTTCGGACATCTTATTTCGGATATGTCAGGTTCATCAAGTAGCAAGGGGCGTGGTATGGGTATTCCTTCATCGCTATGGAGCTGGACGAATGATGTTATAGCAATAAAAAGAAAATTGAATATTCCAGTGTTAGAATTTGATAAATCCATTAATGAACTTGCACTTAAAATGTATAAAGAAGGATATGACGCAAGATTTCAAGCAGCACAGATTATACCAGTATTCATCAATGAGATGACGGTGCGTTTGATATATTCTATTAGACGTTTGGTCGGATACTTCGCAAATGTGGAGAAAGAAGAGCGTTCTTTCGCTCTTTTGTGGAAATTCTGTGAACCATTCTCGAATGCAACAGTAAAGAGAATGTTAACAGTGGCTCATGGTACGTTTTGCTTAATAGATACAGGCGATGCTGTAATACGTGGCTTTGCTACGGGAGCGGGAACATTTAACGTTGTAGAGTTTTTCATGAGATTAAACATTATAGGTGTAGGAAGATTTGCTATTTCATTATATGGAGAGGAAAATCGAGGAATAAAGAAGAAAGCAGCTCAGGAAGAGGTTTATTTCTTAAGAAGGGAAAAAGTAGTAGTTGAAGATTATATAACCGGATTGAAATATCTGGCCGAAATATATGATGATGGAGAGCTTCTAACTTTTGTAGATGATTTGAAACAGAGCGATATGTATAAGCAAGCATTCGAAAAAACTGTTTTATTAGCAGAAAAAAGAAACGATCCAGAAGAAGATATATTAAGGAATAAAGCAGATATTGATGCTTACTTCAATGGAGGTAATGCTTAATGGGTAAGAAGAAAAAAAAGAAATCAAAGCTTCAGTTGGCACAGGAGAAAGCACAAGCAGCAATAGATGAGACAAATAAACGAATAGAGGTTTTAGGTACCCATACGAGTTCGTTGTATACTGTGTTAACTGATATACAGGGGATTTTTGATAAAATCAGAAATGTGCCTGATGAGAAGAAATTACAATATGAAGAGTTAAAGCAGGTCCGATTAAATTGGAAACAGCAAGCTGAGAAAATTGAGAAGGATTATAAAGAAGCTGCAATCAAGAATGCTGGAGTAGGAGTGGCCGGAGCAGGAGTTGGTATTGCGGTTGTAACAATGGGACCGACTGCAGCTATGGGTGTTGCCACGACTTTTGGTGTTGCTTCAACAGGAACTGCTATATCAACATTAAGCGGTGCGGCAGCAACCAATGCAGCTTTAGCTTGGTTGGGGGGCGGTGCTCTTGCTGCTGGTGGTGGCGGAATGGCTGCAGGTAATGCTTTTCTTGCGTTGGCAGGCCCTGTTGGCTGGTCAATTGCTGGTGTAGCATTATTATCAAGTGGTATTTTTATTTGGAAAATAAAAGTGACCAAAAAGCATATTGAAGATATTTTCACTACTATCAGTGAAAGAGATGTAAAGTCATACAATCTTGCAATTGTTGAGCTGAATGAACGTATTACAAGAATAACTGATGAAAGTGAAAAACTAAAAGACGCTATTGTAAAAATAGAGTCATTTGGATTTGATTATAATAAGATGAGTGAAGCACAGCAGTATGAATTAGGTTCATATGTGAATTTGATGTATTCATCAACACAGTTGCTGGTAAATCCTATCAAGGGAATACAGCCGAAGTATACAGAAGCAGATTACGATGATTTCCTTAATAGCAAAGAAAGGAATGCTGAAGACGAGCTGTGTAAAGAACATAAGGATTTGATTATTTCGCTGGCAAACTCCTTATATAAAATTGATTTGAATGACAGGGATAAAAAGCTGTTATGGAAGTTTTTGAGAAAGAATAAGAAGCTGCTCAAAGCCATGGAAGTTTCCAAGAAAGAGTTTAGCATTGATGTGATTGATGCAGTGTTGGAGACTTTGAATTGTAAATATACTTAAGAAAACAATATAAGAGAAAAGACAAACAATTCATGATTCAGAATGTGAAGTACAATGATAAAAAAGGATGTGTTTCACTTGATGTAATCATAACCGAAGATAATACGGACTATGGGGATGAAACCGTAAGCAACATTTTTGAAAAATTCAAAGTGCATTTAATCAAGGATATTGATGAAGATGATATTGGGAAATATCATGTCAGAGATAAAATCATTTTAAGAATATTGGAAAATGCTCTGTATGGGGTGACTACGGTTCACAGCTTTCCGTTGAAGCAGTTATCGAGGTGGTGGAGTAAATGGTTATCAGTAAACGAAAGCATTACTGTAATTTTATGCTCTGTATGATGGTTGTAGGCGTGCTTATTTTTACGGGTGCGTCTATAACTAACAAATAACTGCTTCACATTGATTTGATAAATGTTATATGCAGATATGCAGTCATGGCGGAAAGCATAATCATACTTGCAGTAATCACAATTATTCTAATAAAAAATGGTGGTCTTAAAAATTACATAAACAACCGTATTTTATTGTCACATATAGAAAGCAATCTGATTTCAGTAGGTGCATATACAAAGCAGGAAAATAAAGTATTTGTGGAACTTCCAAAAATCAGAATCAAAAAAGGAATCATCAAAATCAGCCTTAAAAATTTAAGGATTCGTGCCATTATCGAACGATACCTAGATTCATTTTTCACTGCACTTCCAGACAGATACATTGTTGAGGATTACTATATCACATAGAACAATACGGAAGTCATAATCATTTATGAGGACATGAAAAATTATGAGCCTGAACAGTATTCATTATCGGAGTATGCCAGTAAGATAAAATCATCTGATATGATGTCTTTGTATTTTGATAAAAAACATATAGTGAATGTAAGGGATTATCCGCATTTTTTAATCAGCGGGCAAAGCGGGTCGGGAAAGTCATATCTTGCAAATCAGATAGTCATACAGACAATTATGAAAGGATGGGAAGTCATCATATTAGATTTAAAGCGTTCCTATGGGTTATATAAGAATTTTACGGATTATCAAAATAAAGGCACGGGAAGAGCGTTGATTGAATATGTCTGTGGTGAGGTACACAGAAGGGAATTACAGAAGTTATTTTTATAGATTAAATGTATATGGAGACTAGTTACCAAAGGGAATGTAGGTAAAAAATAAAAAAATACCTACATTCCCTTTATGAAATTCTTGACTATGCTTATTTACATGGTATAATTTAAGTAAAAGCAGGTAAAAAATATTTTAATACCTACATTTATTTGAAAGAAGGTGAATTGTAAAATGCTATTATCATATCAGGAATGTTTGGAAAAATATGGAACAGATTATAAAATTAAAAAATGTGTTCAGGATGGTGAACTATATGTAAAGGAAAAAGGAATCTATTCGGATAAGAGATATGTACCAGAGTTGGAGATTATATCTAAGAAATATCCCAATGCAATTATAACTCTGAACAGTGCATTTTATTATTATGGATTAACAGATACCATACCGGATTTTTATTATGTTGCGACACCAAAAAATACAAGAAAAATTAGTGATGAAAGAGTGAAGCAATTTTATGAAAATAGTGAAGCCTTTGATATGGGCAAAACTGCGATGAATTATGATGGTGTGGATATTACAATTTATGATAAAGAACGTATTCTTGTGGAACTAATACGAAATAAAAGAAAATTTTCGTTTGATTTATATAAAGAAATAATAACGAATTACAGAAAGATTGTTCATGAATTGGATATAGCTTTAGTTGCAGAATATACGTATGAATTACCAAAGTCAAACATGGTAATGGAGACACTTAGATTAGAGGTTTTATGATGATAAATATACAGAAGCTGATTGAAGAAGCAAATGAAAATGGTTATCAAGGGGATAAAGCGTCGGCGAAAGTGTGCCAGGATATTGTATTAAAAGCATTATCAATTGGACCATTGAGTAGAAATGTCACGATTAAAGGCGGAGTGGTTATGCGTAGTAAGACCAACAATGTCAGAAGAGCTACTCAGGATTTGGATATTGATTTTATTAAGTATTCGTTGGCAGATGAAGCTATTGATGCATTCATAAGCAAGCTTAATTGTCTTGATGGAATTAAGATTAGTAGGTTTGGTAAGATTGAAGAGCTGAAGCAACAGGACTATAGTGGGAAGCAGGTGTTCATCTTGATAGAAGATGCAGACGGAAATCAGGTTAGAAGCAAGATGGATTTGGGTGTGTACAATCGATTTGAATTGGAGCAGGAAGAGTATTGCTTTGATATAGCGTGTGATGATGAAGGTGCGAATCTGTTGATTAACTCTGATGAGCAGATGTTGGTAGAAAAATTGCGGTCACTTCTCAAATTTGGACCGTTTTCAACAAGATATAAGGATGTATATGATATGTACTATTTGAAGGATTCTGTCGATAGAGGGAAATTGATGGTGGCATTGGATACATATATATTCAGCGATACAACGATGAAGGAAAACACAGGAAGTGATATCGCTAAACGATTAAAAATCACTTTTAGTGACAAGGGTTACATTGAGAGACTTGATACATCAGACAAGAGATGGATTGATGAAGAAATTGGTGCTGTGACGAATGGACTTCTGGAGTTTGTGGGTAAAATTTGATAAATTACAGCAATTAGGTAAACTTCGGTAGAAATTAAACTCTTACCGAGGGTTGCTTTAGTAATTGGTGTAGAAATAAGGTTGGGACAATGAACGGGCATATGAAATCAACGCATAAGATGGGAGGTTATTTACATGGAAATTTCAAAAGGCGATTGGAAATTATTTAGAACACGCATCGGTGATTGGCAAGAAGCGTATATGGAATGCTTGGTTAAGGAATATATGAATTTATTAGATGGAGAAGAAAATGCATCGGATAAGTTCTGGAAACTGGAAGAACGAATAAAAAAGGATAAAAAGCATCCGGGTGTAATGCTTGAATTAAACAAAGGGAATATGATTTTTGATATAGTTCACTGATTAATAGTGGTGTAATCACAAAGTATCGTGCTTTTGTCCCGCAAATCACCAGACAGCATTATAAATGTTAAGGTTGAGTTTGGAGATGGCGAAGGGAAAGTACCTTTTAAATGCTAAAATAAGAGGGGTGAGAATGATTGTAGTAGGAGGAACAATGGGGAAAATTATTAAGGAAACAATTCATGCCAAAGGTATTGATATTGGCATTTATACAACAAATTTTGAAAACGAGTTTATTTCTTTAACAGACATTGCAAAATATCGTAATGAGGATGATCCGAGATTTGTAATTCAAAACGGGATGCGTAATCGAAATACGATAGAATTTTTGGGGGTTTGGGAAGAATTGCATAATCCCGATTTTAACCGTGTGCAATTCGAGGCGGTTAAAAATGAGGCGGGGTTAAATCGTTTCGTAATGACGCCGACTAAATGGATTACACAGATGAATGCAATCGGTATTACTTCAAAGGCAGGGCGTTATGGCGGAACATATGCTCATAGTGATATTGCGATGTCCTTTGCAACTTGGATTTCTCCAGAATTTCAGTTATATATTATGAAGGATTACAGAAGATTAAAGACAGATGAAAACAGTCGATTATCTTTGAATTGGAATCTAAACAGAGAAATTTCCAAACTGAATTACAGAATACATACGGATGCCATTAAGGATAATTTAATACCGTCAGAATTAACGCCTGCACAGGTGGTTTATGCATATGCCAATGAAGCGGATATGTTGAATGTTGTTTTGTTTGGAAAAACAGCAAAACAGTGGAAGGATGAAAATCCAATCGAAAAAGGTAATATGCGAGATGTTGCAACACTGAATCAATTATTGGTACTTGCAAATTTGGAAAGTTATAATGCTGTTTTAATCAATCAGGGAAAGCAGCAAAAAGAGCGAATGGAACTGCTTCGTCAGTTGGCAGTACAACAGTTGAGAACATTGGAAACAGTAAGCCTAAATAATTTGCCAGAACTAACAATAACCCGGCATGAAAAATAGAATGAGGACAGGATGCATATATGAGTAATCAATTACAGAAACCATTTTCAGATATTATTGGGGCGGCAAAGACCATGAGAATATATATGTAAAATTACCGCTATAATATAGCTAGAGCTCTTTGCTTTTAGATAAAATCCAAATCATTTCTGTAGAGGGGAAAATGTCATGCCTATGTTGACCTCATTGCATGAAACGGGTATAATATGGGTAGAATATTACTACTGTTGATTCGAGGAGGTGTCGATATGAATATTCGCCCATCGGCAGCAATCAGACAGAATTACAATGAGATTGCCGAGCAGTGCAGAAAGACCGCAGAGCCAGTTTTCCTTACCAAGAACGGCGAGGGGGATTTGGTGGTGATGGATATTGGGACTTATAACCGCAGGGAAAAGATGTTAAAGCTCCGTGAGGAACTTTTGGCAGTTGAGGAGGACAGGATGCGTGGCAGCAAGGGCTATTCCGTTAATGAAGCAGCCGCAATGATGCGTAATGCAATCAAGGAGGCGGCAGGTCATGGAACAGCAGAATAGATACCGTGTCATTGTGTCAGAGCGGGCAACGCAGATGCTTGTTTCCCACGCCGCATTTTTGGCACAGGTCAGTCCCGAAGTTGCGGAACGTCTGACCGCAGAGTTTGAAAAAACGGCGGATTCACTGGAAATCATGCCGCAGAGATGCCCGTGGCTCACAGGGGAATATATTCCCCGAAATGCTTATCGGTTTATCCTGTTTGAAAAACGCTATATGATAATCTTCCAAATCGTGGATGATATTGTCTATGCGGACTATGTAGTGGATTGCAGGCAGGATTACGGATGGCTTATACGGTAACAATGAAATAACCAGAAAAGGAATCGTCACTTATTGCAAGTGGCGTTTTTTATGCCCCAAAGGAGGTGTTTAAGATTTGGAAGTAAAAATAAATAAGGAAATCCGTAATTACACGGAATCCATGTTTTTCGGGTCGTCTATGCGGCAGTTCCTTTTTTGTCCTTGTCTGCGGTGTTGCGATGGGGTTGTTTTCCCGGCTCTGTGGCAGGTTCGGCACAGAAACCTTGAGCCGGATGTGCGTTCTGGTGCTGTTTCTTCCAGACAACCTCTATTATGAATCATTGAAACAGAGCATTGAAGCCCACGAAAATGGAGTAAGCAGACCGAAAAATCAAGATAACATGATGAATAAAGATAATGTTACAAGTAATATATAAAATTATATATCAAGTAGAAGATGGAAGTAAGATAAACCCAAATCATTTCCTTATTGACAATTCCACATCAATTTATTATAATTTAATTGTGTTCAATTAAATCGGATTAAAACAAAGAATGGAGGTAATGTAATGTCTATTTATGATTTTAAGGTGAAAGCACAAGATGGGGAAGATATTTCGCTTGCTGATTACAAAGGAAAGGTTCTGCTTATTGTCAACACAGCAACCGGTTGTGGATTCACACCACAGTATGATGAATTGCAGGATATTTATGAGGAGTTTCAGGAGCAAGGCTTGGAAATCCTTGATTTTCCTTGTAATCAGTTCGGTGAACAGGCGCCGGGAGATGATGAAGAAATCCATTCCTTCTGCACAGGTCGATACGGCATTACATTTCCGCAATTTGCGAAGGTAGATGTAAATGGCGAGCATGCAATTCCACTGTTCAAATGGTTGTCTGAAAATACGAGGTTTGAAGGCTTCGGTAAAGGTCCTATGGCACTCATGATGAATGGTGTTGCTAAAAAGATGGACAAAGATTATAAGAACAATGGTAATATCAAATGGAATTTCACCAAGTTTCTGATTGACCGGAAGGGGACTATTGTTGCCCGTTTTGAGCCTACGGATATGAAAAATCTGAAAGAGAAAGTAAAGGAGTGTCTTTAATGCGGTACGAATATAAAACAAGTAATACCTGTTCCCAGCTTATCAGCTTTGACATTGATGGAAACGTTATCCGAAACATTGATTTTTATGGAGGCTGCAATGGTAATCTGAAAGCTATATCCAAATTGCTTGAGGGAAGCACCGTTGAAGAAATTGAAGAAAAGCTTCTTGGCAATACCTGTGGCAGACGGCCTACATCCTGCGCAGACCAGTTGGCGCGCGCTGTCCGGGAAGCATATAATAAAACGCAAGAACAGTGAGGTGAAAAGAGATGAACATAGCAATCAGATACTATACCCGTTCCGGTAATACACAGAAATTAGCGGAAGCAATTGCAGAAAGAATACAGATAAAGGCGGAAACTATTTCGGTTCCTCTGACAGAAAAAGCAGATATTCTTTTCCTTGGCTGCTCCTATTACGCCTTTGACATGGCGCCGGAGGTCAAGCGCTTTATTGCTGAAAATAAAGATAACATAGGTGAAATTATATGCTTTGGTACATCAGCTATGATGAAATCCATGAAAAAGCCGATGAAAAAACTCACAGAGCTGCATGGCATTAAGCTGTCAGACGAGGAATTCCATTGTCGTGGAGAGTTTATGCTTGCGAATAAAGGGAAACCTGACAAAGCGGATTTGGAACATGCAGCCTTGTTTGCGGAAAGGATTGTAAAAAGAAATGAGCAATAATTATGAAGGATTAAAGCTTGAAAATCAATTATGCTTTCCGCTATATGCGGCATCTCGTGAAGTGATTAAGCAGTATCGGCCATACTTCGATGAACTCGATATTACGTATACACAGTACATCGCTATGATGGTGTTTTGGGAGGAAAAGAAGATAACCGTCAAAAACCTCGGCAAAAAGCTGTTTCTTGATTCCGGTACGCTGACTCCTGTGCTGAAAAGTCTGGAAGCAAAGGGCTATGTTGAACGCTATCGCAGCACAGAGGATGAGCGTGTATTAATGGTCGAGCTTACGGAGAAGGGTGAAGCATTAAAGGAAAAAGCAAAGGATATTCCGCAGAAGGTTGCTGGCTGCATAAAGCTGGATAACGAGGAAGCAATGCAGCTTTATACATTGCTTTATAAAGTGCTTGATATGCTTCAAAAATGAGTTTAGATAGCAGGGAGAAAATAGGACAAAAAGAGGAACCAGAGATGATATATTTATCACAATTTATATTTCCTTCCATAGGAGCAGAAGAGAACTTTTTACATCTGATTCGAGAGACCTGTTTTACTACGGTATATCCTTTTCAAGTCTTAACGAAGCATGGGGTACATCATTTGGACTTTGATGAACCGATAACCATATTGTATGGTGGAAATGGTTCCGGAAAAACTACGGCATTGAATGTGATTGCTGAGAAGCTGGGGCTGCAGAGAGATACGCTTTATAACCGGACTAATTTTTTTGGAGATTTTGTTGACCTGTGTGAAGCAGTTCCGACAAGAACGATTTCAAAGGACAGCAGGATTATTACCAGTGATGATGTCTTTGATTTCATGTTGAATCTGAGAAGCCTGAATGAAGGGATTGACGGTAAAAGAGAAGAATTGTTTGAAAATTATTATGAAAACAAGCATTCGGATTTTCAATTGCAATCCCTTGAAGATTATGAGCAATTGATGAAGGTGAATCTTGCAAGGAGCAAATCCAAGTCGCAATATGTAAAGAGGCAATTAAAGAATAATGTACGGGAGCATTCTAACGGAGAAAGTGCGTATCTTTACTTTACCAATAAGATACAGGAGAATGCCTTATATCTGTTGGATGAACCGGAAAACAGTCTCTCGCCGGAACGGCAGCAGGAGCTGGTAAAATTTATAGAGGATTCCGTTCGTTTCTTCGGCTGTCAGTTTATCCTGGCAACCCATTCTCCATTTCTATTATCTATGAAAAACGCAAAAGTATATGATTTGGATGCAGCCCCGATGCAGGTAAGACACTGGACGGAATTGCCGAATGTCAGGGCATATTATGACTTCTTTCATGCCCATGAAGATGCGTTTAATCGGTAAGATGATATGCAATTTCATGTGGGCATTCGCCCTGTAGAATTGCTGCCTGAATTTATTTCCGCGAGCAATGAGAAAAATAGCCATGCTTGCATGGATATTTGACGAATGCCGCGAGGGTCAAATACCCCGCCCCTTGGAGCGGAAAGAACAAGCTCGATCATGCCCCGTAGCTTGCTGCGGGGGTATTTGACTTAATTCAGGAAAAACAGTTGACATTTTAACCTATTCGTAATATAATTCCCATTATTCATACTAATCATATATGAATTATAAATATTATGTCATGTAAGAGGTTGTAGAATTTGGGTATTGATTTTAGGCGCACAGAGATAAAAAAGCATATGCTTCGGGGATATTTTGGGTTGGAGAAGGAAAGCCTTCGTGTGACACCGGAGGGGTACCTGGCACATACCCGCCATCCCTTTTTGAATAATCCCAACATGGAACGGGACTTTTGTGAGAACCAGACCGAATTAATTACGGATATAGCTGAAAGTGTTGATGGAGCATGGGAACAGCTTGCCGCTTTACAGAAAAAGGCTGTAATTACCCTGCTGCATTTAAAGACAGGAAAGGAGCTGTTATGGCCTTTCTCAAATCCGCCTTATATTAAAAGTGAGAAGGATATTCCCATTGCCAGTTACCAGGGACAGCAACAGGGAAAAGAGCGCTATCGGGAATATCTGGCGGAGAAATACGGAAAGAGAAAAATGCTGTTTTCCGGTATCCATTTCAATTTTTCCTTTACGGAGGAACTGTTAAAGGCGGACTATGAACAGGCATCCTGGGCTTATCCGGATTTTCAGACATATAAGAATCATGTTTATCTGGAGCTGACACAAAAGCTTACCCAATATAGCTGGTTGATTGTGTATCTGACGGCAGCCAGTCCTGTCATGGACGGGTCTTATTTTGAAGATAAGGACTTGGGCAGGGATGTATTGAAGAATCTGGCGTCACCACGCTGCAGCCGGATTGGGTACTGGAATGATTTTGATCCGCTGCTGGAATATGATTCTTTCGAGTCTTATATCCAGAGCATAGAAGGTTATATCCGGCAGGGGCAGCTAAAGGAGATATCAGAGTTATATTATCCGGTGCGTTTAAAGCCGGAGGGTGAAAATACATTGGAAAATCTGAAGTGCCATGGGGTAAATCATATTGAACTTCGAATGTTGGATTTAAATCCATTAGAACCGGTTGGAATAAAAAAAGAGGATTTGGAATTTTTACATCTTCTGATTTTATATCTGATGATGCAGGAGCCAGGTGAATTTTATCCGTTTGAACAGATTATGGCGCTTAAGAATGAAAAGCGGGCGGCGACTTTTAATGAAGATGACATATGGATTGAGACAGGATGGAATACGGCTGTTCCAGTGCGGGTAGCGGCATTGCAAGTGCTGGAGGCCATGAAGGTTTTTTTGAAAGAGTTAGATAGGAAGGAGCTATTAAGGGTGATTAACTTTCAAATAAAAAAGCTGTTGGAAAGAGATGGAAGGTATGCCGTTCAGATTCGTAAACAATTTCAGGAAAATTATGTACAGCAGGGAATTAAACTGGCACAGAAATATGCAAGCAGTCTGAATGTTGATTGATTCCCGCGAGCAACGAGCCAAGTGGCTGCTTGCAGACATTTGGCGACTGCCGCGAGGGTCAACATACCCCGCCCCTTGGGGCGTTTCAAATTTGATGCCCCGCTGCTTGCGGCGGGGTTGTTGACTTGAAGATAGAAAGCAAAGTTGAGCGGGAAGGGAAAAAGATGTGTGAG
>JAMOZY010000022.1 GCA_023667695.1 Clostridium sp.
TCCATTTCTCCGTCGGGAGAAACTCCGATGTACTCAACAGGCTAAAGCCCATATTCAAAAAGCCTGCCGGAAGGCAGGCACATGATTTATAACAGATGGTACAAAACAGTTTTAAAAAATAATACAGTATCCTAAATTTTATAGAATATAAATATTGTTATTCGCTAAGGCAAATGCACCGTTACAAACTCCGTATCCAGTATTCCTTCCCGTTCACAAATCACCAGCGACTCTCCACGCTCTGCCGCCTGGTAAACCGACTTGGCAACCCGGATACGCTGCTCGGCCCCATCCTTTAGCATAACAACAACATAATAACTCGTACCGCGCCGATAGCTATGAGATTCCCCTGTTTTTACCACTTCGGCAGCATAATGCTTCGCTGCCTTGCTGGTAAAGAAAAAGGTGGTATCCGTCATGCCCCATGCTGTTACTGCCGAAAAAAACAGAATAAAGAACCATTGTGTATACAGCTTTAACCGCTTTTTCCCCACACATCCAAAGGATATCAGAATCAGAATCAGTGCATAAACCACCCAAAGGAAAAATATGCTCAGGCTGCCCTTGATGCATACCATCTGAATCGTGAGGGGCATGATTACCAGAACCAGATTACACAGGATAAGCATCATCATCATTACACTTATGTTCACATACCGTTTCAATCTGGATTTCTTCGTCTGTACCCACAAATAACGTCCGCTGTCATCATCCCATACCACCACATCCCTGAACATCCATGCAAAAAGAAAGAAGGTCAATGGAAGCAATTCCATAATCAGAAAATAGTATTTCATCTTTATCCAATCTGTATTCCGATATATAAGTACAACTATAGCTCCAAGCAACAAATCCACCGCAAACAAAATCCAGGCGGCAATCTGAATCTGCTTCAAATGCTTCCGCTGAAAGGAAGAACCGGAAGCCTCTGCCAGCTCCTGTTCGGTTTTCCATTCCATAGCTTCCTGCCATTCTTCTATCTTTCCCTCAAAGAAAGGCTCGACCGCCGGGAAGTTTACCATGGTTTCTGATAGTGTAAACAGCTTTTTATCATTCTGACCGTATACTTCCCAGCCACAGCATTGATAACCATGTGCGCCTACATGAATCGGTGCATTCCTTAATACTCTTTTTATTTCCGTCTTGTCATAAACACGCCTTCTGCCGAATGCATTGATTTGTTCTATGGTTGTTCCCTGTAGAACCACCCTCGTATTTCTACGGGCAGCAAACAAATAATATGTCCAAAAGAAGAATGCTGCTGACATTATAGAAAAAATAATACCAGGCACCACCGCTGCTATACATAACAAAACACTAAGCAGGAATACTGCCAAAGCACAGATACTGACAAGCCAAAGACAAGCCAGAACTACTTTATAACTCAAACCGGAATCATAGATTAAGATTCCAAAGCCGGCATCCGCCTGCCGCTTTTTGGAAATGGAAATTCCCCATATGGCAAGGGGGATATGGAGCAGCCCTAAGCTCATCAGAGCAATACCGGAATGGATGGTTTCCGCATCCTGGAAGAGAAATAAAAAAAGTCCGCCGGCTCCCATGCACAGTGCCGACAATACCAGTAAGAGGATAGAAATCACAAGGGTTCCTATCCAGGTTTTTTCGAACCGTTTTTCCTGTTCCTCTCTATCCTTTTCTTTTAGCATTGCCTGCATAGCAATCTCCTTCTGTCTCAAAGCACGCCACTTTATCGTAATCTTTTATTGTATCCTCCGCACCATAAGCGATTAGCTGCTCCTCCTCCAGCATGGATGCCACTCCAATAATCCGTCCTGCGCCGGCCCGCCTTGCCGCTTCGATTCCGGACTTCGCATCTTCAAATACCATACAATTTTCTATCGCTACATTAATCTTTTCCGCTGCCTTCCGATAAATATCCGGTGCCGGCTTGCCCGGAATGGTTCCGTCATTATATACTACCTTATCAATGTCAAACCATTGCTCCAAATGAAGCTGTTCAAAAAAGAACTGTACATTATTCCAGCCGGAAGCAGTCGCAATGGTAATGGGGATTTTCCTCTGAACGAATTGCTCCAGAAACCGGGGCAGTCCCTCTGCCAAACGAAAGGCTTCCGGACATTCCATGCACAGCCTGCGATACACGACTTCCTTTTCTTCCTCCAAGGCTGCAACCTCTTCTTGGGATAACTCCTGATTTAGAAAATAGGAAAGGGTATCCTCTGCATTCCTTCCATGGACATATTCTTGAAATTCAACCTCAGAAATACTTCGTCCGGTCTTATTCTCCAGAAAGGTTAGCCATGACTGCTTCTGAAATGCTTCGTCAAAGAACATGGTTCCGTTAAAATCAAATATTACACCTTTTATTTTCTTACTCTCCATGTTGTCACCTCTTCCACTTACTATTCATATCTATATGGTTCAGTAGAAAATGAAAGCCTCTTTCCATCCGTTCCTTATAAGCTTTTTTCTGCGATTACTATACTTATTATATAACCTTTCTTTATTCCTGTCATTTCTTTTCTATTCCGCCTGAAATACCTCATCCAACCTGCTACTGCCTCTGCAATATTTCTCCCACAATACTTCCCAGCAGCACTTTCCCCTATCCTATCATCCGGCTTCGCCGTTATCCTGTACCAGATTATTTCAGAAGCAACAGCAAGTGCGTCGAGCCTGTTCTTTCTGTTCAGCTGTGGAATGAATATAGGTTGACATTTGTTTTTCTTTCTGAATTTTTTTGTGGTTTTTTATCTTATAGCATTATATTGTATTGACGGCGTGTGCATAAATTACTATAATAAGCATAGAATAAATCATGGAGGTGTTTTTATGGCTTCTACAAATACAACTAATCTAAACATCCGTACCGATAAGGATATCAAGCTCGCCGCCGAGAAGATTTTTGAAGAGCTTGGACTGAACATGACAACTGCCGTCAACATCTTTTTGCGCCAGAGCATCCGTGAACGCGGAATCCCTTTTGAACTGAAATTGGATGTTCCCAACGAAACGACCGTCACTGCTATTGAAGAGGGCAGACGGCTTGCCGAGGATAAAAGCGTGAAGGGTTATTCTACGATGGATGAGCTGAAGGCGGCGCTTACATGATGAAATACGAGGTCAAATTTACTAACCAATTCAAAAAAGATTTGAAGCTGGCGCAAAAGCAGGGCAAGGATACCGAGAAGCTGTTTGCCGTTGTTGAAAAGCTGGCGTGTGGCGAGCCTTTGGAAGCAAAGTACAGGGAGCATGACCTGACCGGAAATTACAAGGGTTGCCGTGAATGTCATATTGAGCCGAATTGGCTGCTCATCTACGAAATCTATAACAATACGCTTGTGTTGATGCTTTATCGTTTAGGGAGTCATTCGGAACTGTTTAAGTAAGTCTAACTATTATAAGTATTCTATCATTTTTTATCTCAAGAACGGTTGGCTGCCGCTTTCATGTCAGCCACATATTCCCCGACTGCCTTTACGCTGTCCCTACCCTGTGCTGCAATCATTTTCACAATAGCGCTTCCTACAATGACGCCGTCACTGAGTTTTGCCATCTCCTCTGCCTGCTTGGGTGTCGCAATACCGAAGCCGATAGCAACCGGAATATCCGTTACTTCTCTTACTAAATTCACCATTCCGCCTACATCCGAGGTAATCTCACTTCTGACACCAGTCACTCCCATGGAGGATACACAGTAGATAAAGCCCTCCGCCTCTTTCGCAATCGTCTTAATGCGTTCCTTAGAGGTAGGGGCAATCAGAGAAATCAATTCAATCCCGTACTGTTTGCAAAGGTCCTTTAACTCATCCTTCTCTTCAAAAGGCAAATCCGGTACGATAACACCATCAATTCCAACCTTTTTACAATTACTCAGGAACCGCTCACTGCCGTAGCTGTAAATGGGATTCAGATAAGTCATGAACACCAGAGGAATTTCGATGTTCTTTCGCACCCGTTCTACTAAATCAAATAATTGGTCTGTGGTACAACCGGCACCCAAGGCACGCTCATCCGCTTCCTGGATTACCGGTCCCTCGGCAATAGGGTCTGAAAAGGGAATACCAATTTCAATCAAATCCGCACCCTTTTCTGCCATTTCATATAGTAACCGCTCCGTTGTCTCTATATCCGGGTCGCCACCGGTCACAAATGGTATAAATGCCTTTCCGTTGGTAAATGCATCCTGTATTCTACTCATAAATCTTCACTCCTCTGTATCTTGCTATTGCCGCTACATCCTTATCTCCCCGGCCGGAAATATTGATTACGACGATTTTATCCTTTGATAATGTCTTTGCATATTTCATGGCATAGGCTACTGCATGAGAGCTTTCAATTGCCGGTATGATTCCTTCCAGTCTGGACAGATATTCAAATGCCTGTACCGCTTCCTCATCTGTAATCGGCACATATTTTGCCCGCCCGGTCTCATGCAACATGGCATGTTCCGGTCCGATTCCCGGATAATCCAGCCCTGCAGAAATCGAATAAACCGGTGCAATCTGCCCGAATTCATTCTGACAGAACAAGGACTTCATTCCATGGAAAATGCCTTTGGTGCCATTGGCAATGGTGGCGGCATTCTTTGGGTTATCTACTCCAAGTCCTGCTGCCTCACAGCCAATCAGCTCTACTTCCTTGTCCGGAATAAATTCATAAAATGCACCCATAGCATTACTGCCGCCACCCACACAGGCGATTACGGCATCCGGCAGCTTCCCTTCCCGTTCCATTAGCTGTGCTTTAATCTCTTTTCCAATCACACTTTGGAAATCACGAACAATCATCGGAAACGGATGGGGTCCCATAACCGAACCTAATACATACAAGGTATCGTCTACCCGTTTGGACCATTCCCGCATGGTCTCATTCACCGCATCCTTCAGGGTCATGGTTCCGCTGGTAACCGGATGAACCTTTGCACCCAGTAATTCCATACGGAATACATTCAATGCCTGACGCTCCGTATCCTCTTTTCCCATGAATATCTCACATTCCATATCCATCAATGCTGCAGCAGTGGCAGTAGCTACACCATGCTGTCCGGCTCCGGTTTCTGCGATGACCCTGGTCTTACCCATACGCTTTGCCAGCAATACCTGCCCCAGTACATTATTAATCTTATGAGAACCGGTATGGTTCAGGTCCTCCCGCTTTAAGTATATCTTAGCACCACCCAGGTCCTCCGTCATACGCTTCGCATAATACAACATAGACGGACGTCCGGCATAATTTTTCATTAAATCATCCAGCTCCCGAATAAATTCCGGTTCATTCTTATAATGCTCATATGCCCCCTCCACCTCATGAACTGCGGTCATAAGAGTTTCCGGTACGTACTGCCCGCCGTATTCTCCATATCTTCCTGCTTTCTCATTCATTGTGTTCTCTCACTTTCCTTATCTTACTTTTTCTGTTTCTATGAATCTACTGTTATATTACTTCATTCCTAACCTTTATTCCCGCAAGCAATGAGGAAAATAACTATGCTTGCATGGATATTTGATTTCTCCACATAACAAATTAGCCAGATTATGCCACACTTCATTATCAACCATCGCAAATATTTAAATATACAACCATTTTCTGCATTCTCTGTCGGTATCTGTTATCCAGCTGTCCGCACCTTCCGGATGATTTCCTTCACCTTCTGGTAATCCTTAACGCCGTCGGTTTCTACGCTGCTACTGACGTCTACTGCATAAGGATGCCATCGATGAATGATTTCCTCTACCTTCTCACCGGAAATCCCTCCTGCGAGAAAATAAGGGCGGTATCCTGCCGGTATCAATGTAAGGTCAAAGCCCTCTCCTGTACCGCCATACACATCCTTCCGAAAGGTATCCAGCAAAACATAATCTGCGGAGCTTTCCATACCTTTCTGAATCTCCTTCTCATCCTTTACCCGAATCGCCCGAATGACGGGACAATCCGTCACCTTCTTTAATTCACTGATAAATGACTCCTCTTCATCTCCGTGAAGCTGAATCATATCAATGACTCCTTTCCTGCAAAGGGTTGAAATATGCTCCACACTGTCATTGACAAAGACACCAACCGCCAGAATCTCCTTCGACAGCTTTGCCTTTAACTGTCCTGCCTGTTCATCACTGACCTGCCGCCTGCTCTCTGCAAATATAAACCCAATATAATCCGGTTTCAACTCATTTGCCATGGCAATATCTTCTTCTCTGGTCAGACCACATATCTTAATCTTCGTTCCCCGAAGGGTGTTCAACATCCGGGTCTTATCCGGTGAACGCATAAGGGTCTCGCCAATCAGCACTCCATTTACATTCGCTTCTCTTAATGCCTGAATATCAGCGTAGTCTTTGATTCCGCTTTCCGCAACAAAAACGATATCCTCCGGTACCTGCTTCCTCAGTCGTATACTGTTCTGAATGTCAACCGTAAAATCTTTTAGATTCCGGTTATTTACACCAATCAGCCTTGCACCGGCATTCCGGGCAGAGGCGATTTCCTCCTCGTTATGTGCCTCTACCAATGCGGACAGCCCTAAGCGGTCGCAGATTCGAATATATTCTTTTATAGTTTCCGTATCCAGTATGGCACAAATCAAAAGCACTGCATCCGCACCGATTGCTTTTGCCTGATATATCTGATAGGCGTCTATCACAAAATCCTTTCGGATGATTGGCAGACCCACCTCCTGTTTAATCCCGGTGAGATATTCATTCTTTCCCTGAAAGAAATCCGGCTCTGTCAGAACGGAGATACAGGCGGCACCGCTTGTTTCATAGTCCCTGGCTATCTGAATATAAGGAAACTCTTTGGCTATAACCCCCTTGGATGGAGACGCTTTTTTTACCTCGCAGATAAATCCGATGTCATTTCCTTTTAGCGCCTGCTCAAAGGCAAAGGGCGGAAGTTTATTCTCCGTCTGTTCCGCAGCTCGTTTCATATCTGCTTCTGAAATTACAGCCTTATCCTTTTGTACCCGGATTCGGGTTTTTGCAACAATATCATCTAATATCATATGGTTTCTCCGATTATTTTCGATTTTCTATCCCTTATCATGATACCTCCATTGTGATAGGGGATATCGCTTCCTACTATTCCCTTTCCGTTTTCTTTGTACTAATAACGTTAAAAACGATTGGTTGCCTGAATGAATTTATTTAACTGTTCCATTGCCTTTCCGCTTTGAATGGTTTCCTTCGCCTTCTCAATTGCCTGTTCCATTGTGACATCCTCCAGCATATAGATACATGCCGCAGAATTCAGGATTACTGCATCCGTCTTCGGTCCGGTTTCTCCCTGGAAAATGGAACGTAATATCTCTGCATTCTCTTGCGGTCCTCCGCCAACCAAATCATCCTTGGCACATTTCTGGAATCCGTAATCCTCCGGATTCAATACAAAGGATTCCAGTTTGCCA
This sequence comes from Clostridium sp., assembly GCA_023667695.1. Classification (GTDB taxonomy): domain Bacteria; phylum Bacillota; class Clostridia; order Lachnospirales; family Lachnospiraceae; genus CAG-632. Next base: position 7,385 of record JAMOZY010000022.1, read on the forward strand.
TCCCGGATGGAACAGCAGGTCGTATTGGCACTTAAGGATATTTCATCTAATTTGTCCTGGCCGAACACCACCATACCACGCTTTACTCCAAGGTTGACCAATACCTTCGCTAATGGTTCTACCAGTGTTTCATCATAGACGCCTAACAGCTGATAACTGGCGCCTGCCGGATTCCCCAGCGGTCCTAATATATTAAATATAGTACGGATTCCGATTTCTTTCCGAACCGGTGCCACAAACCGCATGGCGTTATGATATTTCTGAGCAAACATAAAGCAAAGCCCGATTTCTTTCAATACCTGTGCGCTCTCAGCCGGGGTAATATCAATCTTAACTCCCAGTGCTTCCAATACATCAGCGGCACCACACTTGCTGGATACGCTCCGATTCCCATGCTTCGCTACCGGAATTCCATAAGCAGATACCAGAATGGAGGACGCCGTAGAAATATTAAAGGAATTCGCCTCGTCACCACCAGTTCCTACAATCTCCAGTACATCCATATCATGCAGTAACCGGACACAATGCTCCCGCATCCCTTCCGCGCTTGCGGTTATCTCCTCAATGGTCTCACCCTTCATCCGCAACGCTGTCAAATAAGCCCCCATATGAATCTGGCTGGCTTCACCACTCATAATCTCATTCATGACCTCTTTTGCCATATCGTAGGATAAATCCTCATTATTCACTAACTTGTAAATCGCATCTTTAATCATTGTTATTCTCTCCTTTTCCTTTTATTTTGTAGTTTTTTCTAATTGATAGGTCGGATAGCTTTATCAGCATTTCCTACAGACTTGCAATAAACTGCCATCTGCAGCTTCTTTCGGGTGTCCGGCATTGCAGAAAACCTGTCACTGGCACTTTTCATACTACAATAAAAAAAGCCTCCATCCCTCCTAACAGGGACAAAAGCTATCACTTCTGCGGTACCACCCAACTTGGTATATACATACCCACTCTGAACATACTTTCATATGCTTCCTTCTGATAACGGCAGGAACCCCGTTGACATCTACTTTCATTCTCATGATTTCAAGCCACCCTCACAAGTCCATTCACCAGGTTATCCACTATCGTAATCTCACCACCTACGACTCTCTTTGCGCTTCACACCTGCCTACTCCTCTTGCTCATCGGTTTTGTCACTTATTTATCTGTTAGCTAGTATACGCTTACCCCAAAAATATGTCAAACATTTTTTCTGAATTCTATCTAAGAAATATATTACAAGTAAAATTATATGCCCATATACGCCGCTCTATTTGTCATTCTTCTCATTTTTCATGATTGTATCTACCGTTTATTACATATTCAAAGCTGAAAGAAATACCTCCTGCTGTCATATAATTAGTCAAATTCCCTTTATCGGCTACATATACTAAAGCAAGAAACCTATCTGTGCTATTTCAGTCAAATACCCCGCAGTAAGCTATGGGCATGAGCTAGCTTGTTCTTTCCGCCCCAAGGGACGGGGTATTTGACCCTCGCGGCATTCGTCAAATATCCATGCAAGCATGGCTATTTTCCTCATTGCTCGCGGGAATAAATGAGAGAGGATTATTATGGAAATTCATGTTGTAGTACCGGGCGATACCGTTAATTCCATAGCCGAGGTTTATCAAGTCGCTGCTGATTCCATCATCTATAACAATCAATTAATCTATCCGTATATTCTGGTTCCGGGGCAGGCATTATTACTTTCCACGCCTTCTGCAAATACTTCCTTTATCCCCGCTATTACCAATGGATATGCCTATCCCTTTATCAACACCTGGGTCCTGGAGCAAACCCTGCCTTATCTCAGCCGTTTATCTATATTTTCATATGGATTTACTGGTGAGGGCGCTTTAATTCCTCCTATGGTTGATGATACATTCATGATTTCCCAGGCCCTGGAATATAGAACTGCTCCCTTTTTAACATTGACCCCTTTTGATGCCAGCGGCCGTTTTAATAACCAGCTTATCTCTGAAATTATCAACAATGCCCAAGCCAGAAATCAATTACTCAACAATCTCGTGACAACTGTTTCTGAAAAAGGCTTTCAGGGTGTAGATATTGATTTTGAATATATCCTTGCAGAGGACCGGATAGGCTTTGCTGAATTTGTAACCCAGGTGCGGGCGGCCATCAACGAACTTGGCTATCCGGTTACCGTTGCATTGGCACCAAAGACTTCGGATGACCAGCCGGGATTACTTTATGAGGGAAAGGATTATGCCCTTTTGGGGGAGGCAGCGGATGAAGTGCTGCTTATGACTTATGAGTGGGGGTATACGTACGGCCCTCCTATGGCAGTGGCGCCCATCAATAACGTCCGCCGGGTAGTGGAATATGCTCTTACACGTATTCCCCGGGAGAAGATTAATCTTGGAATCCCTAACTATGGCTATGACTGGCCTCTCCCCTTTGTCATGGGTGAAACTGCCGCAACTACCATTGGCAATATAGAAGCCATAACCATTGCTGCCAATAATGGGGCAGTCATTCAATTTGATGAAACTGCCATGTCGCCGTTCTTTACCTATACAGCCAATGGCATTCAGCATGAAGTATGGTTTGAAGATGTCCGCAGTATGCAGGCAAAATTCACTCTGGTAAAAGAATATCAACTAAAGGGTATGGGGTACTGGCAGATTATGCGTCTATTCCGGGGAAACTGGCTACTGCTTGCAGACCAGTTTCAAATTGCCAAGCTATGACCCCATCTGTTATAATCTATTAAAATTTATTCGATTGGATGAATGTCCGACCTGGAATCGGTTATCAGCTAGTTTACTATATAATCAGCAAATTATAATTCCGGTGGCTTACAAATGCTCATGGCTGAAGGATTGCGATGCCACAATACCCGCCGGCATCCGTCAAATATCCATGCAGGCATGGCTATTTTCCTCATTGCCCGCGGGAATAAATAACAAACGGGAAGTAAAATCTCTCCAGAAAGGATATGCTATGATAAAGGTGATTTTATGGGATATTGATGGAACACTACTGGATTTCGAAGCAGCAGAACGCAATGCCCTGCGTCAATGCTTTTCCACCTTTCAGCTTGGTCCATGTACCGATGCTATGATTGCAGCATATTCCTCCATCAATGCCGCTTACTGGAATCGGTTGGAGCTTGGTGAAATCACCAAACAACAGGTACTGCTTGGACGCTTTCAAGAATTCTTCCATGCCGAACAAATCCATTGCCCCGACATGGAAGCCTTTCATCAGGAATATCTCCTTCAATTGGGAAATACCATCTGCTTTATAGATGATGCTGATTCCCTTATTCAGGAGCTGCGGCCTCTTGTAAAACAATATGCCGTAACCAATGGGACCATCTCGGTTCAGGAACGTAAATTAAAAAAATCCGGTTTGGATAAACTGTTTGACGGCATATTCATTTCCGATAAAATCGGAGCCGAAAAGCCAAGCAAGGAATTCTTCGACCATGTATTCCTACATCTTAGTTCTTATGACAAAAATGAAATTATGATTGTGGGAGATTCTCTGACCAGCGATATGAAAGGCGGCAATCGTGCTGGAATTAAGTGCTGTTGGTATAATCCAAAAAACCTGGAAAATACTACGGATATAACCGTAGATTATATGATTCAGAACCTATACCAGGTGAAGGAAATGATTGGTTATATATGTTAAGGATTTGTAAACAAAGGAGAACACAATGCAAGATAAAAACATTGACAACGGTACAGTCTTTGACTGGGGACGTACTTCAGAAGATTATGCAAGATATCGGGATATTTATCCGGATGAATTTTATAATCACATACTGACGTTAGGGCTTTGTAAGGATGGACAAAAGGTTCTGGACCTCGGCACCGGTACCGGAGTTCTTCCGCGCAATCTTTATACCCACGGTGCAGATTTCACCGGAATTGACATCTCGGAAAATCAGATTAAGCAGGCAGAAGCATTAGCAAAAGCCTGCCATATGAATATCCGGTTCGCCTGCATGCCTGCCGAGGCGCTTCCATTCCCAAATGACAACTTCGATGTAATTACTGCCTGCCAGTGCTTCTTTTATTTTGACCATGCGGTACTTGCGCCACAGATACACCGTCTGCTAACGTCCGATGGAAGCCTTGTTGTAATGTACATGGGATGGCTGCCTTCCGAAGATAAGATTGCCGGAAAAAGTGAGGCGCTTGTCTTAAAACATAATCCAGCCTGGACCGGATACGGAGACTACCGTCATCCAAACTTCATACCGGACATTTATCAAAAGCTCTTTACCATTGAACAAGAAGAGGTCTTTGACTTACAGATTCCGTTTACCAGAGACAGCTGGAACGGACGCATCAAGGCCTGTCGCGGAATCGGGGCTTCTCTATCTGATACGGAGATTTTAAAATTTGAAAAGGAGCATATGACGCTTTTAAGCCACATTGCTCCTGAACAATTTCATATATTGCATTATGCTGCTATTACTGTGTTGCGGAAAAAAACTAAGACCCCATAGCTAGCGGAAGGCCCTCCTGCCTGGAACGAAGTCATCCCCTTCCCTTAGTGCTTTTGATATTTTATCACAAGCCGGGTATAAATAATCATAATTGCTATTATTTCAATTATGATGCCTGCCACGGAAAGAAACACATAGGGCGAATTCTGTCCACTGAGCAATGGGATGCCTAGTACTATCATAAGTACACCAAATATCACCCACATCCAGCCTACAGCACGATTAAAGTGTTTCTTATCTTCAATCTCCGGTATCTCCGGTGCAGGTATAATAGACCAGAAGCCTACTACCTGCTTTGCATGAAAATCGCAGATTCCCAGTCCGATAAATAAAATGCCAACCAGACTCCAGATAATAAATGCAACCATATCTCTCTCCTCCATAAATTAAATTATATCGAAACAACACAAGCGATTTTGCATGGAATGTCTTTCAGCATCATTTATCAAGCGGCGTCCGGCTTTATTCTTAACTCTATTCCACTGAAACATCTGCGGAAGCAGAACCTTCGCTGCTGCCCATATCCACAGAACTCCCGCTTTCGACAACCTTGGCAGAGCCTGCACCGCTGTCCCCGCTATCCTCTTCATCTTCCAGCACACTATCACAGTCCTCCGGGTCCTCCTTCGGTCTGCGAAGCAGCATAGCTTTCATAAACAACTCCGGCTCATGCTCCTGTAAAAACTGCATATCCTTCTGAGGAACATTATCGCCGGCAGCAATGCTGGCAGCAATTTTCAGACATCTTCCAAAATCCTCCCAGCCTTCTTCCCCTGCTTTCTCCTGTTCCTTGATACTATCCAACTGGTCCTGTAAAAAGCTTAAGAAATTATCCTGCTCTTCCAGCTTCTGTTTTCCGGCATTGGATATATTCAATGCAACTCCATTGATTGTTTCCCCTGAACCTTCTTTATCTTCACCGACATTACTATTCTTCAGCACCTTAGCCACAAGAGACTCCTGCGAAGAAGCCTTCTGCTTTGCCACATTAATTACACCCTGATTTTCCCTTACCTCCGTTGTACCTGCAATCCACATAATATCATCCTCCTTGATTCCGATTCTTTATAACTGCTTTGAATCTCTTCCTGCAAATCCATTTGCCCTGAGAAATCCCTACTCTATAACTTATATCGGCAACTTACCAAGGATAATTGATGTATGATTACTGCAACGGATTCCCTTTTTCATCAAACCTGTGCTTTAATTCCCTCTCCACCAGAAATATAGAACCAAGCATTACAAGTATTTGAACCGTCTCCAATACACCAGTCAAAACTCCCTGCATGGTTTCCCCCAGCCACAACATCGGTATACTGATTATTATTGAAACGGGAAGCATAATCAGTCCAATTCGTTTCCAAAGCCTCCCGCAACACTTATGTGCAAAGTCCCAGGTATTCTGATTGAGCATGGACATCCTGGTACGATAACCATAATATTTGTTTATTTTTCCTGCATTCTGATTTAAAAAAACCATACCAAAGCCAATCATCATCACCGGAAGAATCAAATTGCAGCACAACAAAAAAATGCCAAATACCATCGCTCTTCACCTCCTGCTTCCATTCCCTTACTTCATATATAAGCCTGCCAGTCTCATATCCTTATCAAAAGAAATCGTGTAGGTTACGCTCCGGTTCTCATACTGCACGGTAACCTGAACCACGGCCATACGCTGCCCCGCCTGCCGGACCTCTGCCATGTAGTTACTGGTAATTCCCTGATTTTCTCCCAGTTCTCCTCCAAGAGTTGCCTTCGCCTCCGTAATCACATTCTCCTGCATATAGGGCTTTATCTTCTCAATTGCACACTCCTCCAGACCAACATAATCTTCCCCATCCAGCAATGCAATAATCTCTTCTGTCCGTTCCTGTACCACAGCTTCCTGAAAGATACCGCTTTCCTCTAATTCATAGCTTTTTGGCAGCACCCAGAATACACCTGCACCCAGCAGAACCAGGATTCCAATTATAATGCCGGCTGCCAGAAATCCTTTTTTTCGTTTTTTCCCTGCCAGCTCCTCCGGAGACAGATTTTCATTGAATGCCTTTGCCAACTGCTCCGGAGTGTCCATGCGGGCCTCGATTTCCTCCCAGCTTTCTCCATTGGCAAGAGCAGTTTGAATATCAGACACCAGCTCCTTTTCGATTTCTTCCTTTTTTTGACCGGAGCATTGCAGCTTCCGCATCACTGACTTTATGTATTCTTCTTGTTGCATTCTATTACACCTCCTACTATAAATATCCGGTCTGTGCAATGCATATTACGCTCTGCTCAACATCCGCTTTCACCTGTTTCACGCATAATCTGTTCTACATTACATGAAAATTCCTTCCAGATTGTAAAAATCTCTTCTAATGCCTGTTTCCCATCTAGCGTAAGTCTATAATATTTTTTTGCCGCTTCTTTATCACTTGCCTCACTCCATCGGCTCTGTATCCAGCCCTCTTCCTCCAAGCGGTACAATGCAGGATACAGGGTACCTTCCTTCAAAGTAAGTCTCCCCCCGCTCTTTTGCTTTAACTCCTGAATTAGCTGATAACCATATTTTTCCTGTTCCTCCAGCAGCTTCATAATCAGCATATCCAGAACTCCTTTTTTCATTTGCTGTTCATATCGATTTGTCAATTTACCACCTCTTATACTATTTAGTTTTACTAAGTATATTGCAAAACACATTATATAGCTATCCCAATAAAATTGCAAGCACATTTATCATATTCTGGCAGTTTATGAATATTCATGGCCAAACCGTTACTATTTTACAACCAGCGGTTGACCATTTTTCATATTATTTGATAATTGTAAACTTCACTACCTTGTCCCGTATTTTAATCATTGTTACAATTGTTAAAAACCAACCAATCGTTATCAAACAGACATATTTCTATGCCTTTTGCTGACTGTCACAAAAAGGAGGACCTATTAAATGATGAATGATATTTCTTTTTATTACAAATGGCACAGAAGAATGATATTCTTTCTGTCCACCCTTATCTGCAATTCTATTATTGTTGTCTTTAGTGGTATTGCCTATTTATGTGCTATGCTTTCGATATCGGAAGAAATCTTTGCCTCGCCGGCAGGAATTTTTTCCATTATCTTATTCTGCATATATGTTCTGGCAACTCCGGTTTTAATCGTGCTTTTAATCATAAGCACAATCAAACTTTCCCACAATATACCAGCATCCGCACAAGAGCAAGTGAAATTAGAAAAACGTTCTATCTTACAAAAAATAAATTGGCTGCGTTCCAACCAGAAAAAGATTCCGGCATCCGCTGTATGTCTGTTAATTGGTAGCCTCTTGTCATTATTTTTTACTATCCTGGGAGGCATTATCATTTTGCTCAGCATCGGGGGATTGTTTTATATCAGCCTGTTTCATTTCGGTATCATTATGTTCCAAATATTTCCGTACTCCACAATATCCTTTTTTCAATTAGCCCACAAAAGCGTTAATCAAAAACTATTTAACTCATAACCCGAGGAGGGACCCATCGCAGATGGGAGGAGTCCTTGGGTTGGACTGCCGAAAAACAAACATGCAGTTAAAAATTATGATATAATATACGCGGACACAATGAACCAGGCGACTGCAAAGCAGATATTGGGCGATTGTGTGCGATATAAGCTGCGGAGGAAACGATTATGTACGACGTTATTATTATTGGAGCAGGTCCTGCCGGCTGTACGGCCGCCAAGACACTGGCCGGATTAAACTATAATATTCTGATGGTTGAGAAATTCAAGCTGCCTCGATACAAATCATGCTCCGGCGTTTTAATTAAAAAAACCATGGATTTGGTTTCCCTTTATTTTGGGGAACCGGTTCCAGCTTTTACCACATGTACACCAAGGGAAAATAAAGGAATGGTATTCACCAACGATAAAGGAACCACATATACCTTCCAACAACCGGGGTTAAATGTCTGGCGTAGTTCATTTGATAACTGGCTTGCTGACAAAGCAAAAGAACAGGGCGTCGAAATCAGAGATTGCACCACCGCCATTTCCTGTGAGCAAAAGAATGATTCCATCACTCTTACTCTGAATAATACAAAAATCTATACGGAAACTGCACGTTATATCATAGACTGTGAAGGAGTCGTTGGTTCTTTCAAACAGAGGCTTCGGAATCTCCATCCAGCATATATAACTACCTTCCAAACCTTCAATCAGGGGAACATAAATCTGGAGCCACATTATTTCTATGCCTGGCTACAGCCGGAATTATCAGAATATGATGCATGGTTTAATGTAAAAGACGAACAGTTGGTTCTGGGAGTATCCGTTAAGGATAGAAGCAAAATTAAATATTATTATGAACAGTTTCTCACCTACATGCGTGAACAGCATCAATTACACATTGAACAGGAATTAAGACAGGAAAAATGGTTAATGCCTCAAATCCATCCAGGCTGTCCAATCGACTACGGAACCAGACGGATTCTTTTTGCCGGAGAGACCGCTGGATTTCTAAATCCTATGGGAGAAGGAATCTCCGCCGGAATGGAAAGCGGGTATTGTGCCGCCTGTGCCATCGCAGAATACTTTGACACCCCTGCTTTGATATTGACTGATTATAAGAAACGCACACAAGGTCTGAAAACCTACATGGAACGCCAATGGAGCCTGGTTGCCGATTTATCGGATACCTTCCAGGAAATGAGATAATTTCAGTCAATAAGCGGATTCTTATTTCCATCCTATACAGTGCGTCAGGACATCTGCATAGCCTCCATGGCCTCGACTGCTGATAACTGATATCGTAGCATAACTTTATCCTGAATCAAGGGTTCTTCCACTCCAAGCTCACGCAGAGTAAGAATTAATTTTTGAATAGAATGCTTCTGCTCATCTGCCTTTCCTTTTTCCATTCCTTCTGCAATCATCTCTTCAAAAGCCTTACACATATCGATTCCTCCCTCGCCTTTTCCAACTGTATCAACGACATCATTTAATATATCTGTATTCGTCATAGCTGCAATGGCATTATAAATATCTTCATCTACATTTTTCAACTCACTTTGATTTGATTTAATGTATGCCTCCATCCCTTTTTTATCATGGGAATGCTGTAATATTCCAAATAAATATTTCAGGTCAGTTTCCATATTCTCCAGCATCTCTTTCTTCATATGCTTAACATCAAGTACAATCAATCTGTAGTCGTTCACCAGTTGTTTTACAAATTCCTGTTCCTTTGTTGGAAAATACTTAAAATCAATTAACTCATGAAGTCTGATGGGTGCATTCCACGGGTCATCACCATAATATACACACACTGTCATAACCGGAATAATCCGATCCTTTTCGGAAAATCCTGCGATGTATTCTGCCCCCTTCAGGTCTTTCATTTTTCTATGTTTTCTTCGAATTGTATTTAATTGCCTGTCATAAGAATACGCATCATAAATAAAACTTCTTAATACCATAGAAGAATGAATCTCCGACTGATTCTCAATACCAATAATGGCACATACCGCCTGTCTGCCATACGCTTTAATGCAATCTCTCCGTTTCTCATATGTTCCCTGGTTTTTCAAGCGTTGACCTGTAAATACCTTATCCATATCATAAAGGGCTTCTGGAATAATAAGCCTTCTCCCCACCGCCATATTGAAGCATTCCGCATAGCGCTTATTTTCATTTATACACTTGTTAAACATCACATTACTGTCACCCATTTTTCTCCCTTCCGGCTGAAAATAAGAAAAATGAATAACGATGATTCTCTTTCTGCATTCAAATCTCATATTTTCCCTGCGTTATTTAAGAACGTAAATTTCGCAAGGATTCAAAATAAGAATTAAATTTACAGAATTCTAAGAAGGCCGTTTCACCTGTGATTGAAGTTCACTTGCTTGCAATTATTTTATTCCTTTTTGATACTCTCGTCAATATTTTTTATATAATTTTAATGTATTTTATTTATAATTTATACAATAAAGATTTTATTATTATTTTATTTGTACTCATATAAACACTTCAACCTATATATACAGCCCCTTAACCTTCTTTAAAATACAGGAAATATCCACATCTCTACGCTTCACCACACAAAACAGCATCCAGCGGTTTCTTTAGCTTACTGCAAAAAAATTTCACAACCATACCGGTCAGCAGGGCTGAAATAATAGTCCCTTCCCTTGTTCCTACTATAGTAAAATCAAAAAATACAAGAGACAGGACAAGAGAAAGAATAACACATAGAACATCAAACCCAATTTTCACATTTCCAAATTCCTTATTCATCTTATCTGAAACGGCTTTCACAAAGGCTTCCCCGGAATTCATAATTACATTTGCAATAACGGAAAGGGAAACGCCAAAGCCAAGAATGATAATTCCGATTACCACCATTGTGATTCGTATGATATAGGAATTCATAGGAATAAAGGACACCATCCACATTCCAAAATCGGTAAACCAGCCAAACAAAAAAGACAGGGGTATTTGTAAGAACTGTATGAGTTGAAACTCTTTGCGAAGTATGATAATCTGTCCAATAATTAAACAACAATTCCAAATAATCAGCCATGTTCCCAAAGAAAAGAACGTAAATCGATAGCTCATAACATTTGCCACAGAAGAAATGGGTGATACGCCTAATTCTCCACGTTTCGTAAATGCAACACCCAATGCTGCAAAAAACAGGCTTATTACAAATAATAGATATCGTTTTGCAATTTCCCTTTTGTTCATTTCCACCAGCTCCTTTTCACATATACTTTGTCCATTCTTATCTTCTTTCTTTATCATTCGATTGCGAACAAAGAAATTGCTAACTAAAAATGTATGGCATGAAAGAAGTCTTGTCAACAAGTAACAGAGATTTTCTTCCCCAAATAGCTCAATGCTGCTTTGTTGGAAGTCGGAAAAGATACGATTTGACAAAATTCCATTCCGGTGCTAGAATACGTTATGTCGCTTAATTGCTTTAGTGTGTTAAAGCATCGAAGTACAAATATACAGAAATAGATATAGGAGCAGTCACATGGAACTCAAAAAGAACAAAACAGAACAAAGAAAAGGAAACCTAATGAGCGTTCGGGATGATATCAAAGTGCTTGATGCTACCATTCGGGACGGCGGACTTTGCAACAACTTCATGTTTACGGATGAATTTGTGCAGGAGCTTTATAAAACCAACATTAAAAGCGGTGTAGATTATATGGAATTCGGCTATAAAGCCAGCCGGAATCTTTTTAAGGAAGAGGATTTTGGAAAATGGAAATTCTGTAAGGAGGAAGATATCCGCGCCATCGTAGGGGATAATATCTCTGATATGAAAATCGCGGTTATGGCAGATGTAGGAAGATGTGATTTTAAAACCGATTTTCTGCCGAAAAGCGAAAGTGTGATTGATATGGTCCGGGTTGCCTGTTACATTCACCAGATTCCGGCAGCAATCGAGATGATTGAATACTTCCATGAGCTGGGCTATGAGACTACCTGTAATATTATGGCAATTTCTCAGGCGAATCTGAATCAGGTAGAGGAGGCACTGGAAATGATTTCCGCATCCAGTGTAGATGTTATTTATCTGGTGGACAGCTACGGCTCTCTCTATCCGGAAAATGCTGCCGCATTAGCCAACACCTATCTGACCGCAGCAGAAAAGACCGGAAAAAAGGTAGGCTTCCATGCACATAATAATCAGAATCTTGCCTTTGCCAATACCATTGAAACCTTGTCCTATGGTGTCTCTTATTTAGACGCTACTGCACAGGGCATGGGCCGGGGTGCCGGTAACTGTGCCATGGAGCTTCTGCTTGGATTCCTGAAAAATCCAAAGTACAGTCTCTACAGCTTATTGACCTTTATTGAAAAATACATGATTCCGTTAAAGCAGTCCGGTGTGGTATGGGGGTATGACCTCCAATATATGTTTACCGGTCAGTTAAACCGCCATCCAAGAGAGGCTATGTCCTTTACGGCAGAGAACCGCAGTGATTATTGTGAATTCTATAAATCATTGCTGGAAAACTTCTAAATCTCATAATGCTGGAATTCATAAATCCCCCACAGTCCGCTGCGGGGGATTTGTAAATTGTATAAAAGCCATATATTCCTAATTCCAATTGAGCTGTAATTGTTTCTGTTGTGCTGCACAATCTGATAGATACAAATTAATCAATGTCTGATACGGAATTCCGGAATCTTCTGCCAAATTCTTAAAATAATCAATTGTATCAATATCAATATTAATTGTTATCTGTTTCTTTAGCTTTTTTGCATAAGGATTTTTGCAAGCATTACTAAAATCATACTCTTCTTTCATTACCGCACCTCCCCATTATTCATAATATTGCCTTGCCTCAGTCGCAGTTGCCTTTCTTGCAGAAATAATTCGTATAGTAGTATCTGACTCCCTATAACAGTGACATACCACAAGCAAATTAGCTCTTCTGCTTAACCCCAAGATAATAAATCTGTCTTCCTCCTCTGAATGTTCCGGGTCATTAATAACAAGAGCATCTACATCATAAAATACTGTCTGAGCCTCCTGAAACGAAACCTTATGTTTCTTCTGGTTTGCAAGATTTTTGTTTTCATCCCATTCAAATTTTATTTCTATCATAATTATATTATAATTATATTATATTGCTTGTGTCAATTAAAATCATAAGAAATGCTTACTTAATTTGCAAAAGGGGATAATTCCAACCGGATAAAATACCCTCTGTCATGGTCGCATACCGGGCATTTCTCCGGCACCTCTTCTCCCTCATAGATATGACCGCAATTCAGACAAATCCATCCTGTTTTTACATCCGATACATGAAGTTTATTCTGCTCTAGCCACTCTGCGAATTTTCCAAACCGGTCTCCATGGTATTTCTCAATCTTCGCTATCATATGGAAGGAACCTGCTACCTTCTGGAAGCCCTCCTCTCTCGCTTTCTCTTCAAATCGCTGATATACATCATCATGCTCTTCATATTCATTATGCTGTGCCATACGGAGCAGCTTTGCCAAATCATTGGTTATATCCACCGGATACCCGCCATCTACGTGAATGGTCTCGCCGCCTAATTCTTTTAAATGATTATAAAAGATTTCTGCATGTTCCCGCTCCTGGTCCGCAGTATAGATAAACATCTGCGCAATTGCCTGCTGCTTCTGCTTTCTTGCCTCTTCCGCCCCAATGGTATACCGCATTCTTGCCTGACTCTCTCCTGCAAAGGCACGCATCAGGTTATCCTTCGTTTCACTGTTCTTGAATTCTACTGCCATAATGATTAACTCCCTTCTTTTTATTATTTATTCTTTGTTATTTATTCTATATCTGTGAAAGCCGCTTCTCCAAGCCCCCTGTTCTATTTCTTAGAAAGAAGACAATAATGTTTGATTCCTTTCCTACAAAAGGGAATGCTCAGATTTTGCTTTCAGACACGCAAACCTCCGGTCTACTTCCATCTGTAGTTCTTCTACGATATCGCTGTATTCCTCTTTTTTCAGGTGCTTTGTCCGTCCCATCATGGCAAGCCAGTCCAGAATCGGTATTTTCTTTCCTGCCTTCTCCGGGTCATAGCTTAATCGGGTCTTCCCCTCCTCTACCTCATACAGAGGAAAGAAGCAGGAATCCACTGCGGCACTGATTACGCTTCGCTCGGTGGCCGGTTTGTCATTCCAGTTTAACGGACATGCCGATAATGCCTTGAGATAAGCCACACCACAGGTCCTGGCATACTCTGCTGCCGTTGCTGCTTTTTTCATAAAATCAGCCGGATTGGATTCCGCTGCCGTTGCCACATATGGAATATTTGCCGCCGCCATAATCTGTGGCATATCCTTATGGAAAAATGTCTTTCCGTACTGCCGTTTTCCAACATGGGAAGTAGAGCTTCTGGCTCCCTTGGGTGTGGAATAGGATAATTGGTATCCCGTGTTCATATAACCGCCGTTATCATATTCAAACAGCAGAAGGCGATGCCCCCGAAGGGCAGTTCCCAATGCAGAACCCATACCGATATCCATACCACCGTCACCACTCACCATAATAAAAACAATGTCACCCTTCGGTATTTCTCCCTGTCGCTGTTTCCGATAACAAACTTCTGCCAGCCCGCTTAAGGTCGCCGCACCATTCTGAAACAGATTGTGCAGATATGGTACTTTAAAGCTGGTCCGGGGATAAGGTGTTGTTACAATCATACCGCATCCGGTCTGGAACAAAAGCACTACCGGATTCTGAATTGCCCGCAAAAGCAGATTCAGATTTACCGGAATCCCACAGCCCGGACAGGCGCCATGTCCCGGTGCCAGCCGTTTTGGCATGGCAGTGGTCGCATTTAGCGTTAAATCCTGGGGAACCAGTCTGGTTTTCTCTCTGGTCAGAGGGGCAAAGAATGGCTCCTGCATGTTCTCTTCTTTGCTTCCCTTCGTAATTCCATAATAAGAGAAATCCAAAGTCGCATCTGCCTCTGCCCGCTCCAGCATGGAAATAGCATCCTCTACATAGAAATCTTTACCACCTAAGCCGTATATTATGCTTTTTATCCTTGCAGTTCCTCCGTATTTTTGCATCGCCGCCCGAATTTCAAGGGAAAGATTCCCGCCTCCGGCTCCATAGCTGTCCTGTCGGTCTGCGACTAAGATATTCCTTGCATGATGGCAGTTCTCATATACTTTTTCTCCAGGAAAAGGGCGCAGCATATGCAGCGTCAGAAGTCCGACCTTTTTTCCTTCCTTCCGCATCCGGTCCACTGCCTCCTGTGCGGTATCAAAGGAAGAACCAAGAAGAATCAGAATCGTATCGGCATCCTCATGACGGTAGCCTTCCCACTCCCGATATTTCCTTCCAGACCATTTTTCATATTCCTGAAACAGCTCCGGCAGCTTTCTCCGGGCTTCCTCCATCGCCATATGCATCTGATAGCGGTTATTAATCAAATCCGGTTCATTCATATAAGAGCCGACGGTAATCGGATGTTCAAAATCAAAGAAGGGATACGGCTCCTGCTTTGCTCCGATAAAATTCTGCACCGCTTCTTCTTTGGCAAATCGATAGCATCTCCGTTTCTGATGACTGGTAAAGAACCCGTCAAACGCCACAACCGCAGGCAGACGAACCTTCTCCGCAAGTCGAAGGGCAAGGATGTTAAAATCATAGACCTCCTGTGCCGTATGCGCAAAGAAAATCAGCCAGCCGGTATTCAGCATATACATGATATCGCTATGGTCGCCCTTTATGGAAAGCGGACCGGATACCGTTCGGCATGCCACATTCATTACCATGGGATACCGGGTGCCGGATTGTACCGGAAGCTGCTCTAAAGCATAAAGCAGTCCATTGGCACTGGTCGCATTAAACACTCTGCCTCCGCCTACGGAAGCACCGTAACAGATTCCTGCTGCGCTATGCTCGCCTTCAGCAGCTATCATAATCATATCTGTATTACCCTCCGCCCGCATCAAATCCAGATTCTCTGCAATCTGGGTAGAGGGGGTAATCGGATAATATCCCATCAAATCATAGCCAATCTGCCGGACTGCAATCGCCGCCATCTCATTTCCACTTGCATATTCCATTACCTGTTCTTCCATATCAGACTTCTCCTCCCTCCATTCGCTTTTCTGTTAAATAGGACTCCGAAGTAATATATCCATCCGGTCCTGCTTTCTCATAGTAATCCGGTGGCCGTAGCAGCTCCTGATTGGGAACAAACCACTCCTTCTGCGGATGCTCCGCTTCCAGAGCCTTCACCAGTGCCTGGGTAGGACAGACCTCTACACAGCGGAGACATCCCTTGCAATGATAATAATCCAGTCCACGATTGACCATCATCTCTCTTCCCTTATATTCACCCTTTTGGAACTGGAACACCATATCCGGACAGGTAGAATCACAAAGACCACAATTGATGCATCGGTCCTGAATGAATACCGGAATATATCCCTGCCGGGATGGTGATAAATCTGCAATCACACTACTTCCGTACAGCGGATTGATGCCTCCAATGGGAGCGGTTTCATATCCCCACACATGCTGGGACTGTTCCTCTTGCTTCTGTCCAAGAGCTTCTGGTATATTTCCACCAGACTTTGCGTTTTCTAAATCACCACTCTCCTGTGGGAATGCCTGATTTTTTTCTTCATGGTTTTTCTCCGCTTGATTCTTTCTCTCTTGATTGTTCTCTTTCTGCTTTACTTCTTCATAGCCTCTGCGGATTCCCTCCAGATTCCCAGCAAGGGCATCGGGATACTTTCTCCCTAATGCATGTTCACAGATTTCATTCAATGCTTCCAGTGCTACAAAGCCCATTATCTTTGCCATGGCTCCCAGCATTACAACATTGATACGGGAATGGGTCTCCATGGCGATTCTCTGTGCCGGTACGAAGTAAAGTGTACCCGCAACGGACTGCTTTCTTTTTATCATCTCCTGTGCATCCATTTCTGTATTAATCACAATTTTTGTCTCTGCCATACAGCCATCCAGAATCGAAGCATCTGCCAGCAATGCTTCATGAAAGATTCCCAGCAAATGTGGCTGTGTAACCGGAGAATGCACCCGGATTTCCTTATCCGCATCACAATATCGGATATAAGCCTTCACCGGCGTACCTGTTTTCTCGGAACCGTAACTGGAAAAGCTGACGCTATTCAAGCCCAGATATTGAAGTCCCAGCTCACCTAACATTTTTCCACACAGATTTGCACCAAGCCCGCCAATACTCTCTAATCGTATTTCATAATAACCACTTTGATTCCTGACCGGTAATACTACAGTCTCCATCCTTCTGCCTCCAACCATCTGCAATTCATTTATTTCCAACTCTTCTTATCCTACGAGTGTATCTGTTACTGCTCCTCGAACTGGTCTTTTCCCACAAAGCATACAGGACATACATAATCCTCTGGCACATCCTCCCACTTTGTTCCCGGCGGAATACCGCTTTCTGAATCTCCGGCTTCTTCATCATATATAAATCCACATACCTTACAGATATACTGCATATTACCTCTTCATCTCCTTTCCTCCCACATCCAATAAGCAAGAAGGACTTATTGCTGGGTTAACTCATTTTTTTAAGTGTGGACATATTTTCCGGATTTATGCATAAAAAATAGGCTGACCGTTTTAGGTCAACCTAATAAACGCTGTTAACTATTACAATTGTTGTTTTTGCAGATTTTTATTTATTTCATTAGTCTATTTTTGTATACATTTCTTGATTTTCTATGTAACTCTACAAAGGGAATTTATCTTCTTGCTGCCAAAGTCTTAATCAATTCTTCATATCGTTTTGTTTTTTTATCAATATCTTCTTGCGAAACTCCATAGTATTTATAAATATCACGAAATATTTTATCAAACATTTTTATGTTCTTTGTTCCTGATGCAGAACCGCCAATATAACCATATTTCTTCTCTATAATAACCTTTGAAGAAACATCATTCTCCCGTCTTTCCAAAATGCACAACTCTATATCAAATAATTCTTTGGAGATTTCTTCTGCTACTTTCTTCCGCTTGTCCATTTGCTCCATGAATGCCTTTACAGCATCAGCACCATGACTTTCAAGCTTAGGAAACTCTGCCAAGTCCCCAAGTAGCTTTGGGTTATATTGCAAAAGAAATGCGGCTCTTAATTCTCGGTACTCTGTTTGAAATTCTGCCGTATCTCTATCAGTTTCTGAAAATCCCCACTTTGTTTTGGTATATTCTATCACTTCATCCATACTATGAGGATTTGCTTTTATTGATTTAATGGCACGCTTTTCCCTTTTTGCATAAAGGCTTTTATAAATAATCTGCTTTAATGTTGCTTTCCCATGTTTTTTACCAAGTATGAAAACAGACGTAGGACCATCTGCACCGTTTATAATTTCTACATGACTGACAACTTTTTTATCAAACTGTTTTTTCATAGTATTATCACCCAAAAAATAACGATTTATCGAAATGCCCAAACTCGCAAACGCTTCGCTTTTTGCTCATATCGCCACTTGAAATGCAGTGACTTAATCCCGATTTATCTTTATAAAGTTTAAATGTGTTTTTACATATTTATAATGTGTATTTATAAGTTTGATTTTAGTGGGTACACAATTCCGAAAAGGGAGTTTTTATACTGTTTGTTCCTCCTTCTGCATTCCCCAGTATCCTCCTATGACAAAGCAGAACAATGCAAACGCAATCACCCGAAGGGGTGTGCAGGTCAATGTAAACATCTGGTTTAATGTCGAAAGACTGACTAATGCATTTGTACCCATGGTTCTTCCCACCAGCATATTCTCAATAGACGGTATATAGTAACTGGCGCCATTCAACATAACACCTAAAAAGAGCATGGCACCTGCAAGAACCCTTGTATTCTTGTGTTCTCCTGCAAATAGAATAAAAACGACTGCAAGATACAAAATCAATGGAATAATACTCTGGCAAAATGCAGAAACCGGTATGGTATGAAGCTCCAGCACCCCTGTATCCGTCACCCCAAGAAAATTTTGCTTTATTGCATATTGATTCAAAGTAATCAGTACAGTAAGCAATACGGTAAAGAATTGTACGGATGCGAAAATAATGGATAAGATTTTTGCTGTTTTGAGCTTCATTGATTTTCCTCCCTAAACACCATTTTATATCTTTCCATAGTTTATACTTTTTAGATGACAGATGCAACTTTTTTTCTTTTTCTCTGGTTCAAAATAAGCAGGATTCCCGTCATAACAATCCCCTCCAGCAAGATAACAATCAGAGAAAAATCCCTTATTTTTACAAAGTTTTCTAAAGAACTCATTCCCCGCAGCATAGAAGCAAAGGACAGGGAAAGACAGCAGCCCATAATATTCATATTTGTCAAGATAATATGCGAATTCCCGGTTTTCATGCTAATCATCCACGTTACCACAAAGCTTACGGCTTGCAGAAGGATTAACATAAACAGCTGTATGCGTAAAGCAGAAGCAAGCTGTTCCGGCTGCATTCCGGATAAACCATCTCTCAGCCAGAAAATGATTAAAAATTCCAACCATATACTATAAAGAAGTAAGACACCACCAATCCCTGTCATAATTCCTTTCCATTTCGTTTTTCTGCTCCCATTAACAGAATCCGATGCAACCAGATAGGAAAGCAGCATCCAGACCGGAGCAAGTATATAATAAAAAGGAAGCGAAATCATACCATAATTCTGAATACTCATTCCTATCCCCACAGCCGCCAGCAGCAATAATATTCCCATGCAAATCAGCGTCTTTCCTGTAAGATATCTCCGAATCCCCCGCATGTAATCGATTTCCTTTGCATCACTTGCCACGGAAACGATTTCTGTTTCTCTTATCATTTCTACCAGGTTCTTACAATCCCTGCACTCCTGCAAATGCTGCTCCACTATTTTCCTCGTATCTGCCGAACAGATTTCATCTACATAAGCCGGAATCAAATCCCGAATCACATCACAGCTTAATTTATTCATCTTTCATCCTTCCTTTCAACAGTCGTTCCTTCCCACGATAAAAGGTAACCCTGGACCAGTTCTCACTTTTCCCCATAATCTCACCAATTTCCTTAAAGGATAACTCTCCGCTAATTCGAAGATACATAACCTCCCGCATCTGCTCCGGCAGCTTCTGCATATCCTTCAGTACCTGAAGCAATTCTATTTTTGTTAATACCTGATGCTCCGGATTACTGGCGGCAGTTGGCTTTTCTTCTGGTTCTGCTTCCATCGGTATTTCATGCTTACTTTTTCTCCAATGCTGATATAACAGGTGCTTGGCAATCTGACAGAGCCAGACCGATACCTTGCATTCTCCGTTATAGCGGTCAAGGGACTGCCAGGCTCTTAAAAAAGTCTCCTGGGTCAAATCCTCCGCCACCTGTGGGTCATGACAACGGGAATATAGAAAGTGATAGACAATCCTGGCATTTTCTTTATACAATTCCTCCATGTATGTCCTCCCTTCTACTCCTATATCCCTGTTGAAATGAATTCGTTACATGATATTTGATATTTTTCCATAAAAAATGATTTTTAGAATTAAAATAATTTTATTGACAAAGCTGAAATAACTTATTATGATTTTGTTAAAATAATATAATACTTTTTATTTTACTTCAATGCATTCTTTTCCTAATAATCGTTCCGTATTTCATCTGGGAATCTGGATTCATTAAAACTACAATACCCAAAGCAATTACATATTAGAAAATCACAGGCAGTCAAAATAAGTACAAAAGAGCCACAGTATAGCATTTATGTGATATAGCAGAAAGGAGGAAGAATCCATTTGAAAAAATTTCACGAAAAATTCAGTTTTCAAAAAAATATTGTTCGATGTATAATAAACGTAAAGTATTGTTTGGTGACGGTTCGCATATCCTATATGTGAATGGCAAATACAGGGGCAATGATGAAGTCGGTAAGTTAATGCACGATTTTTCCTGCACGAATCCCGATGATATGAATTATAAGGCACTTGCTAAAAAGCAAGATACTTCAAACAAAACGAGGAAGGAGTAGCTGTCATGTGTAAGATTATGGAAGATATGAGGAATGAAGCAGCACAGAAAGCAGAGTTAAAAAATGCAAAAGAAATAGCAATTCGCATGATTCAGGCGGGGAAAATGTCATTGGAAGATATCGCCGACTATACAGCGCTTTCCCTTGATACAATAAAAGAATTAGCATCTACAAGATGTTATATTACTTAATACAAAAGAATTTCTGCATATACTATAATGCCAACAGGCAAAAGTTATACTTTCCCTTCCCCCAAAATCAGGAATCGTATCACCGGAATCCGATGAATTCCTTCATATAATAACGGCAAAAATACAATCTCCAGCACAAGTATTACAATATAATTCAGAATCATAGGCAGATGCCAATAAGTCGTGACCAGATATGCCAGAATGACCAATAAGGGATAATGCAGCACATAGAAGCCAAAGTTACGCACCGTCATATAATGGCTGAACTTTGTTTCCCGATTCCCCCATGCCTTAAAGCAGCCAAGGATTGCCAAAATCATGACCCATGCGTAGGCATTTGTAAAAAATTCGTGCAGACATTCCTGGGATGCATAATTTTCCCCATAATGAACAATGGCGTAGGAAATGCCTGTAACCCATGCCACAAGCATAAGCGGAAGCTTGAACCTTACCAGCTGGTCCGTAACTGCTTCGTGGGAAAATACATAATAGCCTAATAAGAACATGAAGATATAAATACCATTGCGGTACACTTCAATCAATGGTGTGTTTAATATCCAGGAGCTTCCCCATACTGCAAGTACCAGCAAAAGCAAAAACCAGAGTTTTGCTTTTTCTCCCAGCTTCCAGAGTCTATCCTTTTTATCAATGGCACGAAGCAAAAGCAAAACCATAGATGCCAGGAACAGCTCATGGGCAAACCAAAGAGGCCCGATTCCTGCAAAGCAGTAGATGATATACTTAACCGGACCGGGAATCAGTTCTCCGTTTCCCATGAACATATCCGTATACTGGTTCGTTACCCAGCCTGATATCCAGCCAAAAAGAAATATTCCGACAATGGATGGAACCAAAAGCCTGGTTGCACGTTCTTTTGCAAATTCCTTTCCGCTCCGCTTCTCTAAGGAATACCTGGCGCTCATACCGCCAACTACAAAAAGCAGACACATAAACCATGGATATATAAAGGTCAGCACAGCATCCAGTTGAGGGATGCCATCTATCCCGATATTCTTTATGACACCTACCGTATTAAAGCTGTAGATTACATGATATAAAATCACTACCAATACTGTTATCCATCGTATATTATCAATATAATACTTTCGTTCCGTCATGCCTACTTCTCCTTTTTCTCTCGCTTTTCCTTCTTCTCTTTTTTCTCTTTTTTGCGCTCTTTTCCAGAATACAGATTTCCGGTTACCACATTCATAATCTCCTGTAATGCAAGCTTCGGCACAATTCCAATTCCTTTTTCTTCGTCACCGAACATCAGAAGCTGGTCCCCTGCCTCAATCCGAAACACCTCTCTTGCCTTCTTGGGAATTACAATCTGTCCCCGTTCCCCTACCGTAACGGAACCAAAGAAATGCTTCCCCTTCGGCGGAATCGGCAGACCGACATCCTTCTCTGAGTAGTTGACTAAATCATCCAGGGATACCTGAAACAGACCTGCCAGTGCAGTACAATTATTGATATCCGGTACACTTTCCCCCTTCTCCCATTTGGCAATTGCCTGTCTGGATACATTTATTTTCTCTGCCACTTCTTCCTGCGTCAGACCATACTGCTTTCGAAGAACAGCCAGATTCATATTTATCATACTTTTCATACCTCCTGCATTTATTATATAGAATTACAGCTATATTACCATCAACTTATATTAACATTTGCTTCCATGTTTGTTAACATAGGCTTCTATTAACAGACTATGAGGCCGGGCATGAAAAAAGAAGCCATTATCGTTTCAAATGACTTCTTTTCCATGCTTTTCATGCCTTTCATTCATTTCCAATATGTTTGTTATACAGAGCTTATTTTTCCAACTCCTCATACAAATATTCCAATGCTTTTCCAGCATCACAGGGAATATTCGGCTCCACCAGTATATCATCAGTTTCTCTGTCCGCCCGGAAAAATTCCTTTGTGGATACCTGAACATACAGACCCGAGTTCGGCAGTCGGAAAATAGCAATATCTCCATAACCGGCCGGCGTATTCCCCGGCGCCTCCCCAATCAGAATTCCCAATTCATTATCCTTGATATATTCCGCAAACATCATGGCGGAGCTAAAGCTTCCACTGGAGGTCAGCAGATATACCCTGCCCTGAAATGTCAAATCGGTATACCGCTGATTCTGATTAACACCGCTTCCAAAGGCCGGATGAAAGATACCCAGCCTCCAGTTACAGGTATCCACCTGATAAGTATCCACATCCAGATAACGGATAAACTCATTTGCCACCATGGAATTTCCCCCGCTATTGTCCCGAATATCTACTGCTACATTTGCAATTCCCTGTTCCTTTACCGCCTCGAACATCTCCCGCAGACAGCCACAATATTCATCATTATAATTGCACTCTGTCAGAGTCAGAACAGCCAGACTCCGCTCCCGGTCTATCTGATAGGATACAAAAGAATCCGGCTCGGTTTCCCTATCATTTTCTGCATTATCTATCGTTGACCCAATCTGATTCCACTCCATATAGGCTTCATAAGTCACAAAATCACTTTCATAATATGTAACCGTATCCTGCACTCCTTCCGGGCTTTCATAGGTATACGTAATTCCTTCCTCCACCGGAATCCCCAGGAAATGCAAGCCTTCCAACGTAGATAAATCCGATTTTAGCTGTAGGATACCCCAGCTTTCCACTTCATAGCAGTACAAATCTGTTTTTTCCTCCAGCAGCTGAGGAAGCTCCATCCCATTGACTGCAGCTAACGTGTCTCCAGCATTATTTCTTGCCGCAATATATTTTAAGTAATGTTCATCCTTATAACTGGATTTCGGATAGGAACAGGTATGTCCATCCTCTAGTACAGAAAGGATGTTTTGACAGTTCTGCCATACGAGGGTAACATCAATACGTTCTGCGCCTTGCAATTCCTCAATCGCCTGCTCATACCTGTGCTGTACCTCCGTTGGTACTCCCTGGATAAATCGTGGATGGTCCTTCTTTAGATAGTGCAGACAAGCATCCAAATCTTCCCTTGCCTCTTCATAGGTCAGCACCGTATCATAGGCTTCTGAATAAGAAAAACCACGAAAGTTAAAGCTGTTCCAGTAGGGATTGCAATAAGTACCAAAAAGTGAAATACCAATGGCCAGAACTAAAAATATACTAAGAATGGATTTTGACAGCCATTTCCCTCTGCCTTTCAAAAAGAATACTGCCAAAAAGCCTGCTGCCAGAATGTCAAAAAGCAGAGTAATCCACTCCGGCATGGCAAACAGGTATAGATTTGCCGGAATTAAAGCCAATGCCAGCAGATTCATTAGGATGCATATAATCAGATATCGTTTTTTCATTGTCCTCTCCATCCTTGTTTCATTTGTTACCGTTTTTTAATATGCAAAGATAATAAGTAACTTCCTTGCACATACTAAATAATTTAAATAAATCCCATAAAAAGTCAAGATAACTTCCTTATTGTTCTTTCTCCATCCGGCAATCCATCAAACAACACCATATCCCGCCTCTGCCAGAACCTCCAAGGCCCTTATGTATTGCTCGGATTTCACTAATATGTAATCCGTATTATACGTGGATACTGCAAAGATTCCAATTCCCTGCTCTGCCAGTACGGCGGTAATCTTCGAGAGAATCCCTACCAGGGAGAAATCCAGCACCCCCTGTATCCGAACAGCCTTCCAGCCATCCTCCCGCTCTATCGTCTCTGCCGGGACATAGGGGGTGGAACAGACCAGAGAAAGCTCTTCATCTGTCTTTCCTACAAAGCAGAATGCATCTTCCCAACGGATAACAGAAGCATCCTTAATTTTACATATGGAAAAATCCTGCTGCAGCTTTTCTAAATTCATCTAACTCCTCCTTCCCTAACCTCTGACTGGGTTTATATTCCCATATATTATAGCATATGTCAATTTTATGCCTTTCGCAATCAATGCCCTACTGCAAGCAGCCACCCAATTTTATTCCATAAAAGTCAAAAACCCCTGTTCAACTTCATGAACAGAGGATTGACGCCTTTTATAAAGGATAGGAAAAATTTTGTCAATTCTCCATGAATGCTGCAACATTTTCAAAGTTCTACATACTTTATATTATATTGTTTTGACTATGGGCGTAAGTTCAGAGAGTCAATTGATAATGCTTGAAAGGTGACATTTATGAAACATATTCCTGATTCCTGCCGATTTCTCCTTGCCGTGCTTGTTCTGCTTTCCTTCTTTTCCATGACCTGTAAACCAACGGTCTGCTCTGCCCAGGAAGCGGATGGACTGGCAACCAGAATCTATCAGGGAATTGATGTAAGCGTCTATCAGGGAGCCATTGATTTCCAGCAGGTACGGGCGTATGGAATTGAAGTCGTATATATCCGCGCCGGTGAAGGATATGATTATATCGACCCTTATTTTGAACAGAACTATACCAATGCGCTGAATGCCGGACTGAAAATCGGCTACTATCATTATGTTACTGCTTCTAATCCGGAAGAAGCCCAGGCACAGGCGGAATTCTTCTATTCACTCATCAACGGCAAAACCATAGACTGCTATCCGGCAATGGACTTTGAAGCCTTTCCGGGACTTTCCGTAGAAGCAGTCAATGAAATCGGCGCTGCCTATATGGAGCGGTTAAGCAGTCTGCTGGGTTATACGCCAGCTATATATTCTGATGTCAACAATATCGAAACGGTCTGGAACGATTCTTTTTCCCAATATCCGCTATGGGTGGCGGAATACGGCGCCGGTATGCCCCAGAGCATTGGAAGCTGGGGAGACTGGAGCGGCTTCCAGTATTCCGACATGGGAAATGTCAGCGGCATTGACGGCTATGTTGACCTGGATTACTTTAAGGATTCCATTTTTATCGAGCCATCTCAGCGTCCGGAACCAGAGCCGGAGCCGAATCCCAATCCGACAAATCAGACCTATACCGTAGTGCCGGGGGATACCTTATATGCCATTGCAGCACGATACCGGACAACAGTTGCGGAATTAGCCGCATTAAACGGTATTGTGAATCCAAATCTAATCTATCCGGGACAGGTGTTACGAATCCCTACCTTCTCTGAACCAGTTTCCACCTATACCGTCCGTTCCGGTGATACCCTGTCCTCCATTGCCAGCAGATTCGGTACTTCTGTAGGAGAACTGGCAAGCATCAACAACCTGTCAAATCCAAATCTGATTTATCCGGGACAGGTGCTGCGGCTGACGGATAATGCAGAAAATACTTTTTACCGGGTGTTAAGCGGAGATACCCTGAGCGGTATTGCCCTACGGTTCAACACTACCGTTTCTGCACTTGTAACTCAAAATCACATCGCGAATCCGAATCTGATTTACGCCGGAGAAATCCTGTCCATTCCGTAGTGCCTTATGATACATGATTTCTGACTACATTTACACGAATGAATACCTGTACCAGTAAGCCAACGCCCTTCTCTCTTATCTCCTGTGGCATTCGAACTTTCCTGTCTCAGACCGTTCATGAATGCCGCCATAAAGTACAGCCGGATACCTTATGGATACCCGGCTGTGCCAAACATACTGCCTGTTTTATTCAACGGTGAAGTTTCCTACAATATTGCCAAGCTGCTCTGCCTTTTCCCGGTTTGCAGCAACCAGGTCCTCCTCATCCGCCATCTTCTGAACAATCTCAGAGGTCTTTTCCGCTATGGTTGAAATACCCTCGGCGGATTCCTCTGTCATACGGCTGATTCCTTCCACCGCCTCTGTAATCTCTTCGATTGCCGAACCAAGCTCCCGGACAGCCTCTCCGATTTCCTTCATACTGCTCTCATAGTTACCTGCATCCTCTGCATACTGCTCGCTGACCTGCATAAACTCATTATAATCCACCAGCACTGTCCGCTCCAAAAACTCTGTAGAAGAGTTCAAACAAGCAGTCATGCTTCTAACGGCTTCGTATACTTCCTTGATGATATCATCAATATCACTAATGGTACTCTGGGTCTGATTTGCCAGATTGCCAATCTCATCTGCAACAACTGCAAAGCCCCGGCCGGAATCTCCGGCTCTTGCTGCTTCGATGGATGCATTTAATGCAAGCAGATTGGTCTGGGTGGAAATCTCCATGATGGTCTGTGTCAGCTCATTAATCCGGTCAACGGCTTTCGACTTCTCAATCGCAGCTTCCGTTTCCTGCCGTACCTGCTCATACATCGACTTCGTCCGTTCCGTCGCCTGGATGGTAGTGTCGCTCAAGGACTTTGCCCGCTCCAGAATCTGCTGGGAATCTGCCTCCCCGTTTTGAGAAAGGTGCATAATCTCCTTTGCATTGTTATTGACTGTCTCGATATTATGTGTAATATTTTCCGCTGTAGCGGAGGATTCTTCCATAGCTGCTGCCAGCTCCTGTGTGGTTGCAGAATTAGCACTGCACATAGCGCTGACGCCCTCCGAGCTGTTCTTTAACTGCTCTGCATTCTCCAGCACAACGTATCCGGTTTCCTCTAGCTCCTGAACCATAATCAACAGCCGGTCGTTCATCTCCTGTACCGCCCGGGACATGGCGCCTGTTTCATCCTTCATCCGTGCCAGGTGGTCAATCCGTTCATCCCGCTTCAAATCCAAATCTGCAATCTTCCGGATAATATCCGTCATCTGCTTAATCGGCGATGCAATACCTGCACTCAGGAAAAATCCTACCAGTGCGGAAAAAATCACTGCAATCAGACCAGACACCAGGATTACCTTTACGATACGGTCGGAATCCGATTGAAGCTCTGACCGGGGTACGGTGAGAAGAAACTTCATGCCATTTTCCAGCTCCTGATAATATCCCGTCTTTTTCTTTTTACCATAACTATATTCAATTCCGGTATCCGCCTTACTGCTGTCCGTCAGTGCAGCCGCCAGCCCGGATAAATCCCCGTCAATATCCGAAAGAGCAGTACCGAATTCCAGCTCCTTATGATATACAATCTGGTCCTGTGAGTTCAAAAGACATGCCGAGCCGGTATCATACACCGTAGTATTCCCTACAATAGTCTCAATACTGGAAAAATCAATATCCATACCCACGATACCAACGGATACATCACCTACATAAAGTGGAACAACATAGGAAATCATATATACATTAATATTCGAATTCAAATACGGGTCCATCCAGGTTGCCGTACCATTCTGAACCGGTATGTAGTACCAGCCCACATGCTCCAGGTCGCTTGGGTCATACATACTGAAATCCGTAGGCGTTAACTGTTCAAACTCTGTATCTGCCGATTCCCTGGTCGCAAAGATACCGGAGGTCGGGTCTGTAAACTCCGGATTGTACCGGATATAATAGGTCAATGCCCCTTCCGTATTGTTGGCACATTCCAGTGCCACCGCCTCTAACGACTTCGTAAATGTCTCCACATAGTCTTCGTCTGTACGGAATTTATTAAAATCCAGAGATTGTAATGTGATTTCCGCCAGTGTATCCACAGACTGGGAAACCTGACTTAATATGGTGTCGATTTCCTGACTGCTGTTCTTACACTGCATGGACATAATACGCTCTGCATTTTGATTTGACATCCTGGATGTCTCTCTTAAGTTCAGTCCCCCGCAGATTGCAACGGAAACAAGAGAACAAATGACAACCAGTCCTACTACTTTTGTCTTTAATGTATTCATGCTTATCCTCTCCTCAAGTATGGTATCGTTTATCTAACGGTATCATACCATAGATACGCATCCGGCACAATTAAATTATTCTTGAAATAACCGTTCTATCCTGCAGAATTTCCAACACAACAGGTTCGTGGGAGCTTGCTCATTGAAGGAAATCGCTTTCGAGCGTAAGACCCGTTACACTTTCCCAAATGTCTGTAAATTCCTCCTGGGTCAACAATTCCTCCCCGGTATCTGTCCTTCTCAAGAAATAAACCCCGCTTTCCGCCATATCCGGATTCGCTTGTATCCATTCCTCCGCGTGCTGTGGATATGCCTCCATGTATCCCTCTATATCAACCCGATATATTATCAAATCATAATCTTTTATCAGGTTCCAGTCTCTGTCATAATGACAATGCCGGTATGGTTCGAAATCTGTATACATTCCATAAGACGGCGCCGTATACATTAGTTCTCCGGAAGGACCGCAGAAATAGTATTCAGTCATATCATTTTCATCCAGCAAAATATTGCTTGCACTATCCTTATCACAGGCAAAGATTGCCACTATTTCATATTTCCCACTTTCTCCAAGCTCTCTCTTATCCTGCAAAATCAAATCCTCTATCCCATCACCATTTAAATCAAGCTGTCTCCATTCACAGGATTCCTTCCAATAGGGATAACGCTCCGTATAATACTCGGAATAGGTAATGCCATCCCCTCTCTCTTCCTTTCCTTCCTCTAAATGTTCAAAGTTCCCGCTCATAATCTCACTCTGTATGGTTGGCTTCAGGGAATAAAAAATACCATCCTTATAAAGCTCAAACGCTCCCTCTGGCGTAAGAATCAAGGTTGCCGGCTCATAGCTCCTGCCGTTTTTCTCCTGACACATATATGGTATCATACTATCCGGAGCATATCTTCCCGTTACAGCGCTTCCCTCCTCCTCCGCATCACAGATGGAAAAGAATTGAATATAGATGGCCAGGCTCTCATCCCCAAAGAGACGTTGCAAATTCTGAGATGGTGCTACGCCCAGCACAACACTCATAGGACTATCATAATTCACCCCATCCTTTGTCCTTACATAAATGTAATTATTTTCCATATCTACGATACCGCCTTCACTGGTATTACGTTCCTGAATGGAAATCGTAAAATCCGGCAGAGGCAGCGTATCCTGTTCCATATGTTCTATGATTTCATAATACTGCCGTTGTCCCTCCGCCACTGTCACTTCCGGCAAATAGTGTTCCTCATAGTCATTATAAGAAATCATTCCCACTGCCTGTTCTGCTTCCCAGGTTCCCTTTATGGCAGACAGAATCGTATTGATTTCCTCCAGAGTAAACATATTATCTATCATCTTCAGGCTCGTTTTCTGAATCCGGTCATTCTCAATCACAAGCTCTTCCTTGCCCAGTACGGATATAACCGTTACATCCTGTTCGGATTCCTCCGGTACCTCCTCTTCCGTATCCCCAAAGCTGTCCTCTTCGGTACGGTCGGAATGTCCGGTATCCTCTGTTATATGTTCCGTCCCATTTCCTGCTGTGCTTTCCTTCCAGCTCTTCCCGCATACCAGCCACAGGCCTCCGGCAATCAGGCACACTATAATTACAACCTGAAGAAGGAGGACTGTCATTTTCGGCTTTTCCCCTTTTCCTATATCCTTTTTCGCATCCTCCTGTGCTTCTTGATTTTTCACTTCATTATTCTTTGTTTCGTTATTTTGTATTCCATCATTTTGCAGCCCGTCATTCAGTATCTTATTATCCTTTGTCTCATTATTTTTTGCTTCATTGCCTGGCAATCCATCATTCTGCATTTCATCATTCATATTCTGATTCCCCTTTCCGGTAAGTAACCCTTCCTCTTTCTTCTTTGTTAATCATTTATGACCGTATTTTCCCAGTCTTTCATTCATTTCTTTCAACAAGGACTGTCAATCCAGATTCCTATATTCTTTTTCTTCTATTTGTACAAATGCCCCATCTATATATTCATATGTTGTATCAATAAATAATCCCACACCATCTGTATCCGAACCATAAATTACTTTTTCATCGTTATTAATTTCATAAGATGGAATATGTTCAAATGTTTTCTCATAGCGGAATTCACCATTTTCATAGATATACGCACAATAATATTCTGCATGTCTGCTATTTCCCACCGAAATTATCAAGTCTTTATTACCATCAAAGGTTACATCTTCAAAATGGGCGGCAAAGCTACATCCCTCGCCTAAATAATGATTACCTATGCATTCCGTTTCCTCATCGAATCTTATATGTATCCCTTTATCTTCATAATTTACTACAAGTGTCATGGAAACAGCTTCATCCGGAGTTATAAACAAAAAATAATCTTCCTTATGCCTGTAATTATTTATCGGTGATTCTTTATATTGAATCTCAACACGTAATACCTGCTCATCATCATATTGCATCCATTCATAGCCTTCCACTTCTATGTCCTCTGACAAATTGATATATGCATCTATATAGGATTTTGCTTTTTCATCCGTCTCTGTAAATGTATTCTCAGTTGTCCTTGTTGTATTTTCTGTCTCCATTTTTTCCTGCGAGCTGCAACCAGTACAAAAACAACAAAAAAATATCATAATCCACTTATTTATTTTTTTCATCATGTATGAAGGCTTCCTTTCTACATTTTCTTTTGCCTTGCATTTTATAAAATATTATTCTACATATTCTTTCATTTTACGTTTAACCAGGCACATACCGTCAAATCTACTGCAAGCGTATGGATATCTCTACAATGGCATCCTGCTCAAGATAAAAGGTGGTTACGATACCATGCTCCGTATAACTATAGCAGCACTCATCTCCCTCTTTATCTGTCTGGCACAAAGCCCTTCCGTATGCCGCCTCTAATTCCTCCAGGGTATCCCCGATGGTAATTCCTCTGGCGGTATGAAACCGGGAATCCCATAAGTCAATCTGGCATATAGCATATGCGGAAGGATTCCCAGTCCTTCTGCTATAATCCGTTGTTATGACCGAAATATCCTCATAGTCATAAAAATACCAATCATAGTACGTTCCATCTCTCCTGTAGGTACCAATGAGCTGCGTCGGCGTCGAAACGGAAGGAATATATTCCTCTCCGTAGTAATCCCGAAATTCTTCCAAATCCATTCCCAGCGTCAGGGTGTATACCCCGTCATATACAGAGGCGGCTTCTGCCCCCTCCGGAACCTCCTTCATCTGAAGCATCTCACTCAGCAGCATGACCTCTGCTTCCTCCTCATACTGCACGGCTCGAATATCCCTTCCTTCACCGGAATGCCACCATTCATGTACAATCTCATCACATTCCTTTTTAATCCTCTGATTTTCCGGCGTCCATTCCGAGGTATCCTCTTTTGTATCATAAATCTCATCCGAACGGGCAGGACCTTCGTAGGACAGGCTCTTCACAATATTTTCATACTCCATTCCATCCTTATATAAATACAAAGCACCGTATTTATACTCTTCATCTCCGTTTTCTGTCTCTACATATTCCCATCTGTCATGCCATTCCATACCTTGCAGCATCCCATCGGAATTATAGCATCCATATACCATTCCAATCGCACCGAACATAGAAATCACACCATCATCATAACAGGTTATATCTGACCTTCTATCGTCATAAAAATGATTCCACTCCTGCCATGCATACAAGGCTCCAGCTTCCTCATGAAACACAAATAAATCTCCCACAGAAGCATTCTGTTGTAATAATACCAGTAACTCTTCTTCCTCATCTCCATCCAAATCCTCCGCCATAAAATGAACTCCGTAAATTCCCCAGCTTTCATCATACACATTATTTTTACCATAATGATACTTTTCGTAATAATCGACCAGATACATCTCCCCGCCTTCCGCCGGGTCATAGGCGCTGATTGCATTTTCTATAAAGCGGTCAAAAATCGCATGCTCGTGAACCTCTTCCTCCACCAGATAGCGGACTCTGTCCGGCATCTTCTGTCGGGTATTCGTGTAAAGCTTTGCTTTATCGGATGTTCTATCCTCTATATAAATCTGCCAGTCATCATAAAGCAGCACCGTCCAATTCCATTTATGATATTCATCCGACACAATCAATAACCGCCCGCTGCTGAGTTCATATTCCTCCATGGTGCCATACTCCTGGACAGCCTGGGCAAGATTCTGGTAGTCCTGCTTCATCAGCTCCTGAATCTGCGCAAGCTCCGTCAGTGTGAAATACTCTTGGATAACTGAATCCTCCATTTGTCCGGATTCCTGCGTGCTGCTTTCTTCAGTTGAGGCGCTATCCGCAATGGCTGTGGCAGAGTTTTCCTCTCTCCCACAGCTATTTAGCAAAAGAAGAGCTGTAACTGCCACAAGCATCCAGATTCTTTTCATGACTTTACCATCCTCCCTATTTGCCCCCTGCTGCTTTTGCTCATTTCCTGATTTTCTCATCTCTTTCTCTTCCGCTCCATTCCACCATATGTCTTTCTATTCACGCTATGCAGGCCAAGTCAATTCAGCTTTTTTGCCAGCTGCTGTATATTAGCAATCCACATTTCATCATCTTCCGCATAGGCCTGGGCTAAATATTGGTTGAAATAGGATTTCACTACCGTTTTATCCATGGCTTCAAATAACTCCATTGTTTTCGAAAATGTAGGCCAGTTCTCATCCTGTAATAATACAAACAAAATCGGAAGCCCCCGGACGCTGTCTTCTTCCGGTAGTTTTTCTAAAATCCTCAGATAATTTAACCAGCAAAATTTAGAAGAACATTTTCTTAAATCAAAATACGCTTTTAAATCCATTGTTTTATCACTGGCAATCATCTCCGCTATTTTTTCAATTCCCTTATCACTGACATCCGGATTGTGATAGATATCATATTCCCTTATCTTTAACAGTTCGTCCATCTGAATCGACATCTTCCATTCCCTCCATGTATTTTAATTTTCTTCCATATATCCAAGTGCCTGTGCAAAGCCCGCTATAATATTGTCCCGAATGATGTCCTGCTGCTCCGGAGGCAGACGGAATGCCAGCCCCGGCATCTCGTATTGGGATAAGGCAAAGGCAACATCAACTCTTTCATAGCCCTGCATATATTCCTTCATGCACTGGCGAAAGGCAGAATACATCTCATCATCCATTCCTTCCTCCCATTGTTCCGCATCCCCTTCTTTCCAGTCGCCTGTGATATACCGCCAGTCCCGGAAGCCCTCCCGTTCATCCTCCAAGTAGCGGATTGCATAGACCGGTTGACAGGTCACGGTTGTTCCGTCAAATGTACTTTCATAGAACTGATAATAGTCATACTCATCATAACGATAAACATATTCACAGCTCAGGTACCGGAATTCTCCGGCGGAATTCTGATATACATCCACATAATAGGATGGAAAGTATTCTAATTCACAGTTCAACTCCAATCTCCTCCAGCCGCCGAGGATGGCTCCACAATCCACGACAGCCCCATCCTGTACGGTATATACCCGAATGAAATCCGGAGCGTATCTGCCGTATTGGCTGAGCGCTGCTAACAGCTCCGGCTGTCCGTCCTGATTCAAATCGGAAAACTGAAAGGTCCAAGCGCTTACTCCATTAAGCGTCGCACTAAGCAACATTTCATCACCAACCCAGTCATACTCTATATACGGACGGATTTTCTCATCCCATTCCAAAGCCTCTAATTCCTCCAGCTCCTCCGGCATAATAGGCTCCAACTGCTTTGACCATAGCTCGATATACCAGGAATAATCATTATCCTCCTCTTCCGGTTCATCCGTTTCCTGGTCTGCCGTTGTTTCAGATACCAATTCCTCCCCTTGGTCGGCATCGGAAGTAATCTCCTCTTCCTCCATCGTCTGTACACATCCCGTCAGCATCCAGATTCCAATTATAAGCAGTATCCATACTCCATAATGCTTTCTCATCGTTTTATCCGCTCCTTCTCCTGTCCCATCGCTTTCCTGCTTCTTATTCCTACTTGCTTCCCAGCCAGTTTGCAATTTCATCCGGCTGCTTTGCATTTTTTTTCAACTGCTTGTAATTCCGTCCGGCTGTTTTGCAATTCTCTCCAATCACTCGTAATTCCGTCCGGTTACTCTGCCATTTTTTCCAGCCACTCGTTTCTGTCCGGTTACTCTGCCATTCTCGCCGGCTGCTCTGCAATTCAGACTGCTGTGGGGTATCAGATTCCCTTGAAAATCATACCTGCAGATGATTCCGTTTCCTTCTTATTCGGACATAAATATAACATATCATATAGACTCCCCATATGACTACCAGATTCACAACCGCCTTATTTATCTTACGGCATATCTCCCGATACTCTGCTTCACTTAATTTTTGAAGTGCAGATGTATATTCAGAACGGATTTCAGAAATGGTCTTTAATAATTCATCTGCCTCTATTCCGGCTTTTGCCTCAAAATCAACGATTGATTGCTCTGTTTCTTCCAGGAAGTATTCACGCATACCTACTGTGACAGATAATCCATCAACCGTTAAGGCATCTGCATCAATACGAACCGAGCTTTGTTTTTGCCATCGAATCATGCCATCCTGCGTTATCCTGCAATTCTCTGCAACATCCTCAGAGACCTGCAAGTAAACTTCTGTTATTGTAAAACTGTCATGGTCATTCCATATCTTAAAAATGCTATCCGTTTCCTGCCACAATTTTTTATTGGACAGCGTAATAAAATATTGTGAACGTAATTCGCCGTATTCATCTCCCAAGCATCTTTCCTTTAACTTCCATATCGGTGTATAGGTCCCCAGGGTTTTGGGGAACACAATCCCAAACACGATAAGAAAAATAGAAACAAGTCCAAAGAATATACTGATTTTTTTCACAGTCACACTCTCATTTCTCATGAAAATAATTATACTCGTTAATATAAAACTATAATCTGCTAGTTGTTTGATTTCTTTTCTAATCTGAAAAAAGAATTTTCTAATTCTATCAACACAGTGCCATCTGCATCAATAATAAACCGATATCGTTCATCTTTGTCCTTCAGTTGAACAGATAAGCCGATATATGGCGGATTTATTGTAATATTTTCTTCCGGATTTAATCTTGCTATATTAAATAACTCACTGTTATCCGCCATGATAAATTTTAAATCCACATAGGGTCCCAAATACTCCAAATTGTTTATTTCAATACACCACTCACTTCCCAAATATTTTTCTATGACCCCATCTGTATATTCCTGCATTTCCTCCTGATACCATTCCTCTTTTGCTTCATCAAAATGATTATCTCTTATACTACCTGCATATTCTTCCGCAATCCATTCTCCCTCAATCAAATAGAAATAATTTTCAGATTCCCAATAAAAAACAGCATCCGTAATTTCCTTTTCTGTACTGCCCGCATCAAACTGTATATTATAATCAGCAGCAAGATAATACATTAATTCCTCAAAAGTAATCGTTTCTATCGCTCCATCATCTTGTATTTGATTGATTTGTTTTCCTTCTCCCAGCTTATTTAAAAAACTATTTAAAATCTTATCAAACTGCTCCTCTTCTTCCCTACGTTCAAGCACTTCCCAATCATTTTCCTTGTCTGAATATGCTACTTCTGTAATTGATAACTCTTTTATTTCTATACCGCCTTGATACTCAATTATAGTGTACCGCCTCTGGGAAGCTCCATTTTCTAAAGTATCCGATTCAGAGTAACAATCAAACACGCGCTCAAGTTGGCCTTGCGAATTATAATGAAAAAAACTTCTTGACCAACCGTGACCAGTAACTTCAATAATATTACGATACAAATATACCGTTGGACTATGCATACCATATAAAATTGATTCCCACTCAAATAAACATTCATCCTGACTATGAAATACTAAAATTTCCCCCTCATCAGCATTCCATCGAATATTAATTAGTAATTCATCTTCTCCATCTCCATTCAAGTCTTCTAACATGAAACAAACTGCATTTATTACATGTTGAGAATATTCTTCATAATAATCAGATAAATACTTTTCCTCCTCACTTTTATAGCTATTTGCTTTTATCTCCCCTGCAATAAATCCGACAAACAACTCGTTGAAAGCTATATTATCATCCATTATTAATTTTATTTGCGTTTCTTCTTCTTTTGATTCTTCTGAATGAATTGGGTTCGTAACAGAAATTTCTGCCTTACAACAGATATTTTCTATATACAAAATCTCTGCTTCCATTCTATAACCGCTTTTATACTCAACAAGTCCCTTTTCTTTCTCCCAAACAAACCGCTCATAGAATTCCCGATTTCCGCTTTCTCCTATATCTACTCTATTATAAATAATTTGCTCTCCCTGTTGATGAATCGTAACATGCTTCCCAACTTCCGATACTTCTAATGCATCCGCCATATCTTCCATACAACAGACCAACTCTCCATTTTCAATCAGTTTTTTATCTGTATTTAAGATTTCCATCAACAAATCATCATTATTATAAAATTCAATAATACCGTTATCTTGAACAACATAAGACCATAAACGGTAAATTTTATCAGTGGTCACATAAAAATAAATATGTAAGCGGTCTTCTCCCATAATATCAGTTATATTATCAACTTCCTCCACAGACAGCTTATATAAATCTCCATGCTCATAGCTCTTTAACCACTTTAGGCTCAATTCTCCATGTGTTGTTTTAATCGTTTCAACATCCTGATATTGAATATCTGCCGATACCATAGTATCGCCTGGGCTATAGAAGTACGGATTCCATAATTCCATCTCATCTTTTGAACAGCCTGTCAGGAACACCAACATCATTACTCCCAAAATCCATGCAGTTCTTTTCGTTTTTTTCATCCTTTTCTCCTATTATAATCTTTCTGTCGTTCCTGCATCTCTGATTCCATCTGCTCGCTTTTCATCATTGATTAACCCCTTCCTCTATCACACGATAGGAATTAACATCATAACTTACTATCTCAAATCTCCCATCCGTAAAGCCAAGATGAAAGGTTATCTTTACAGGCTCATAGGGCAATGAATTTTCTAATTCTATTCCCGGCACAATATCCATCTGAAATGTCTCGGCATCAAATCTTACCTTATCCCCAAAATTAACAGTGCCAGCGTAGGGATACTCCATAGTCCATTCCGGCAGCTTTCCCTCCCATAACACATTATCCTCATTGTCTAAAAAGGCAATGCTGTTCGTTTCATCATCATATCTGTACTGAATCAGATTTTGAACATCTCTTAAATAATCATAATACATATAAATATTCCAAGTATCTTTATGGTCACAAACCAGCATCGCATATCTGCTTATGGGAGAACCGGTAACCGTTCTAAGACTAATCATCACCTCATCCTCTCCATCACCGTCAACATCAAGCACATTTAGATTCGGTAATTCCTGATAAAAGTTTCGAAAAGAAGGATATGGGCCTTCTTCTATCAATACCCTTTCACCCTCAATCGAAAGAAGCATTGCTGTCTGCTTCGTCGCATTTATCCCATACAATCGGACATTTTCATTAAATTTATCCAGTAAGACCAGGGAATCATTCCAATATGAGTCAAAGGAAGGATATTCCTCAAGCGCATTTAACATATCATCTGTTATACTATTAAAAACCTGCTGTACACTTACATATATATCCCCCAATAAATATTTATTTAGATTCTCTTCCGTAAAATCATAAAACTCTGCCTTCTCCTCCGAGTTCAAGCCTTCAATATAATCATAGAATTCCTGCTCCGTTGCTTCCTGTCCCTCCACTTCATACCTGCCATGGAAACTCCTTGCTATAACCTCATCCCTATAACCATCGGCATTGAATTCCGTTACTCTATGGTATGCAATTCGGGAGCTGCCTCCGTATCTGCAATAAACTCCATTGGTACGGATTCCACGCATATCATTAGCTCTCCATTGATAGCTGTATACCTCCCTGCCATATCCTGTTCCATATTCTGTTTGATACATTTCATCTGCCATATACAATACCTGAATGGCATCCGGATCGCATTTCAGAATCATTTCATCCCGTCCGTCACCATCCAAATCAGTCAATGCAAACTGTTCTACCTGATAATTCGGCTTCCCTTCTCCAAGAAATCTCTGAAAATCCTTCAGATAAAACATCTGCTCCCTGTAATTCCTGTCATCCGTACTTATAAACTTCCATTGACTATTTGCCACCAGCCAGAACATCATCTTATGATTCCCCCTGCCAGGCTCATTTACTGTCACAGCCTTTGCTTCCTCTACCGGTATGTGCTTTACAATAAAAAGCGCATCCTCTGACAAATCACCAAGCAAATGCTTGTCCAGCATAGCTTCTGTAAATTCCATATCCTCTGCCAGTTCAACCGATTCTATGGTCTGTAATACATAGTTGCTGAATTCCTGCTGGGATACTGCTTTATCTCCAATTCCATAATCTTCATCATCGCAGAATGCTATCTTCTCTTCTTTATAGCCTTGCGAATTCAATTCCGTAAGCCTGTAAAAATAGGTACTCGCCGCCCCATTAGAACCCTCGTAGACTCCATTTGTATGAATCCGCTTCATTCCCCGAAAAACAAACTGATAGTTATATACCACCCCATCTTCATAGTAAAGCACCTGCGTGGATTCCGGCATACACTCCATTACAACTTCCTCTGCTCCATCTCCATTCATATCTACAAGCATAAAACGACTTACACTGTAGGGATAGCTGGGTTTCCCAAAGTTCCAGCAGAATTCATCCCAGTAGAATTCCTGATAATCTTCTTCCACACTGACAAATGTCTTTCTTCCCGTCAATACCAGCCAAAATGCCAGCATATCCTCCGGTAAGCCCAGTGCTTCCACCTCCTCCATGGAAGAAACATATTCCGGTGCATCTGTCTGCTCTCCGGAGGCCTCATTTATTTCTTTTTCAGCATTTTCCTCTGTTTCTGTCAACGGTTCTCCCAATGCTTCCTGTACACTTTCTTTATCATCAGTATCCTGCATTATGGCATCTTCATTCGGATTCCCACAGCCACCCAGACAGCCAAGAATTAACATACCAATAACCCATAAAACCAAGTGCTTCTTTCTCATTATCGCTTTTCCCTTTCCTGCATCCTCATGTTTTTCTACGGTATAAGGTTGATAGCCATTTCAATTCTGAACATCCTTTTTTAAATAATACTTTTCAAAAACAGAATTGGTTTCATTTTTATTAAATTTCCTCTCTGCTTTGCTGTTTTTCTATTCTGCTTTCTGCACTTCCTCTCACAGCACAAAAAAGGCATACGGTTCACTGCTGCTCCGTACGCCTTTTTACAATATTACTATATTTGATTTTGAACGATATGATTCATTATGCCGGCTGCATGGATTGGCTTTCTAACTCTTTAATCATATCAAGAGATAACTCTGTATAATCAGCTATATCCTCCAATGGCATTTTACCGGCTTTAATCATACGGATAGCCATTTTTTTTGCTTTATTCAATTCCGCTTCATTCCTCATATCCTCCATAATCTTACACATAGCTGCCACTCCTTCCTCGTTCTGCTTGAAATATCTTGCTCTTTTAGCAAGTACCTCATAATTCATATCATCGGGATTGGTACAGGAAAAATCGTGCATTAGCTTACCGACCTCATCATTGCCCCTGTATTTGCCGTTCACATATAGGATATGCGAACCATCATCAAACAATACTTTCTTTTCCCCGATTGTAACATATCTCTCTACTGGATATATCGGCTGATTCCCTTTCATTACATCATTTTC
>JAMOZY010000023.1 GCA_023667695.1 Clostridium sp.
GAACCGGGGCAGCTCTGTCTATTTAATTCCTACAGTAAATTTACGCTATCGGAGATGAGAGGGGTCTTGATAGAATTTAATATTAGGCATATAATAGTAGTAAAACAACTGCAAAACAACTACTATATGAAGTGGAATGGAGGTATATTATGGCAGAACAGGTATTGATTCAGTTTCGTGCAGATAAAGCGTTAAAACAGGAAGTGACAGAGATTTACGAGTCCCTTGGGATGGACTTGCCCACGGCATTACGTATGTTTATGAATAAAAGTAAAATGGTCAAGGGGATTCCGTTTGATGTAAGGCTTCCAGAGAATACGGTTACAAGAACTGAGGCAATAAGAGCTTTTGAGGAGCTGCGGGTACAAGCCAGTGAACTTCCGGAAATGACATTAGAAGAAATCAATGCAGAAATCTCAGCGGCAAGAGCAGAAAGAAAAAAGAGGTAATAGCATGACATATTATGCGGTAATAGACACAAATGTATTTATATCTGCTCTTTTATCAAAAAATAGTGATGCTGCGACGGTAAAAGTGTTACGGGCAATTTTTGATGGTAGGATTGTGCCGTTGTATCATGATGATATTTTAATGGAGTATGATGATGTGCTTCACAGGGAAAAATTTAACTTTAGAGAAGAATCTATACAATTAGTGCTAAATGCTGTGAAAAAGTTTGGCGTTGAGATATTTCCGCAGCCTACGGGAGAAATTTTTGTTGATATGGATGATTTAATATTTTATGAGGTGGCTATGGAAAAGCAGAATGATGATGCGTATTTAGTGACGGGGAATCAGAAGCATTATCCGATTAGGGATTTTATTGTTACACCTGCCGAGATGATGGAGATAATTGAAAATAGAGAGTAAAGGATGAGATTTTTCGTGTGTTGAATGAACAAAGGGAGATAGAATGGATGAATAAATTATATAAATTCTGGATGACTCTGCTTGCCATAATCGGTGTTGGAAGCTTCCTTTACTTTCTTATCATTTTTATAAAGCTGGGACCAGCCAGCACCTTTAATTATTTCTGGCTGTTGCTCGCATTGCTTTGTGTGGGACTGATTTTAGGTATTCGATATTATGCAAAGCAGGGGAAGCGACCGCCGAAACGGGTGGTTTTGCCGATGGAGATTCTGGTCGGTATTGGCTTTTTGGGTTTTATTATAATGGAAGGAATCATAATATATGCAAGTCTGGGAAAACCGGAGGCCCATGCAGAGTATCTCATCATACTGGGAGCAAAGGTAAACGGGACCAGCCCCTCCCTGATTCTGCAATACCGGATTGAAGCCGGAGCGGAATATTTAAAGCAGAATCCGGAAACAATGGTAATTGCCAGTGGCGGGCAGGGAGCGGACGAAGGGATTTCGGAAGCACAGTGTATCTACAATGAGCTGGTGAAGCTGGGAATTGAGCCGGAGCGGATTTTGCTGGAGGAGCAGTCCACAAGCACAAAGGAAAATCTGCTGTTTTCCGCGGAATTCTTGCAAAAGGAGGAAAGCTCTGTGGTAGTGACAACCACTGACTTTCACATTTTCCGAGCGGTACGACTTGCAAAAAAATGCGGTTACGGAAATATATCCGGTAATCGTGCAAAATCTGTCTGGTGGCTGATTCCGACGAACTATATGCGGGAATTTTTTGCGATACTGAAGGACTTTCTGTGTGGGAATCTGTGATGACTGCATTGCGCCAATCCGCATAAAGGAAGGGTAGTTTGATAAAAATCCCTGCTTGCGTTGCAGGCAAGGGTGTATTATAGTTAGAAAAGAATGGAACTTTTAAGGAGGAATAATTTATGGCACAGGTAACAAAGGATATGATTATAGCAGATATTTTAGCAATTGACCCGGGAAATGCGGCAATTCTGATGGCAGCAGGCATGCACTGCATCGGTTGCCCGGCCTCTCAGGGAGAAGCATTGGAAGAAGCGTGTATGGTACATGGCATGAACGTAGATGAAGTGCTGGTACAAATCAATGATTATTTGGAAAAAAAGGAAGAAAAATAAGATTGCCGATACAACGGGTTCTTCGTGTGCAAGTCCGTACGAACGGATTGTATCGACAGCACTGCATGAAATGGCGGAACGGTCAGAAGAAAATGTGAGATAAAATCCGCAAAGTTCTTGTGATTTTTTGCTATTTGTGGTACAATTTCCTTATATATCACTCGTTTTGAGCAGGAAGGTAAGGAGGAGGCTGCAAATATGGGAGAAAATCAGACGGATGGCGGTTTTAATCTTGCGAAGGGCAGTACTTCGATTCTGAAGGGTGTGGATCCGAATGATATCGGAAGCACAGGAGTTCTGTATTCGAATCGTACAGGAGAAACCGGTGTATTGAAAGGCAGTGTTGCACCAAATGTTTACAATACGGCATATAATTATGAAAAAGCAAATCCGCCCAAGAGCCAGTCAAAGACTGGAAAGATATTAATGATTGCCTTGGTGATTGTATTCTTAATTATCGCTGTAGTTGCAGCATTGAGTTATTTTAAGGTTATATAGCATGGAACAGGCAGGGAGTTGGCATGAATTCCCTGCCTGTATTTTGTTTATAGGGTGAATGCCTTATATGAAATGTCTGTAAGCAGTCGCCTGGCTCATTACATTTATTTCCGCGAGCAATGAGAAAAATAGCCATGCTTGCATGGATATTTGACGAATGCTGCGAGGGTCAGATACCCCCGCCCCTTGGGCGGAAAGAACAAGCTCAATCATGCCCCATAGCTTGCTGCGGGGTATTTGACTTTATAAAATGTCAAAAAAACTTGTCAGTATTCAAATTGAGTAGTAAAATATAATTGAGTTAATGTGCCTGTTAAACAACTGTGGACCTGTGTCAGTAAAGGCGGCAGTTGTTTTCATTTTGATAAAAGACACTATCAGATGGTTTTAGGATAAAAGGAGGTTATAGTTTATGAATATATCCAAAAAGACCTGGCAGAATATATTGTATATACTGATTTTGCTTATTGCGATTTTTTTATTGTTCCGCTGGTATTCCGTTTCGAACAGCC
This sequence comes from Clostridium sp., assembly GCA_023667695.1. GTDB lineage: Bacteria > Bacillota > Clostridia > Lachnospirales > Lachnospiraceae > CAG-632. The sequence goes on from JAMOZY010000023.1 coordinate 3,028, forward strand.
GGCAGATTGAAAATCGCAATCTGAATTACGCCATGGACTCTGCACGCCAGACAACACTGGGAATCAGTAATGAATTTGCCAATGCACAACGGCGGGTACGCAATTATGCCTATTTTCTGAGCGTAGGCATGAATGAAGAGGAGATTGATGCGGATATGCTGCTGGAGCTGGAAAGCAATGTGGATTTTGACTCTATGCGGTTTATTAATGACCGGGGGGAGAATCTGACCTCGGAAGGAACGGTTTCCGACAGCGTAGACCGGGACTACTTTGAAGCAGGAATGCAGGGAGAAAGCGGCTGTACTATGGTGCTGAATTCCCGGGTCACCGGCAGGACTACCATGGTGTTCTATGCCCCTGTGCGAAAAGACGGAGGGGACAGCGAGGTTGTGGGGGTACTGTTGGGTCTGTATCTTGCGGAGGATTATCTTCAGGAAATATTAGAAACGCAGTATTTTGGTGAGGAAGCAGATGTGTACCTGTGTAACCGGAACGGAGATGTTATCGCTTCTTCTAACGATAACAAGCCGGATAAGCTGCTGCCGGATGCTTTGCGGGAGGATGGTGTGATTGATGCCCAGACCGCAGAGAATGTATGGGCAGTGTTCCAGGGAGAAAAAGAGGAAGAGGGATTTATCTGTGCCTCCGGCAGTCTGACGGACAACCTGTGCGCGCTTCATGTACCGGATACGGAGTATATTCTAGTTCAGGCATTTCCGAAGCATGTAACACAGATGATGGTTCAGGATGCGAATCGTATTGGAATGACCTTGCAGACAATTTTAGTTGTATTGTTTGTTATTTATATTGTGATTTTGCTGATTCACAACCGCAGCTCCCGACTTCGGCTGGAACGGAAAAATCGGGAACAGGGATATATTATTAGCGGAGTGAACACCTTGTTTGTCCGCTTTACTATGGTGGATTTTGAAGAGGATTCCTATCAGTATCTGTCTGGAACGACACCGGAGTCTGTTGGAATGCACGACAAAGGCTCTTATGAAGAATTTGTAACGTACCTTTGTTCATTTTTGGCGGAAGAGACAGAACGTCAAAAATTCTCCGAGCAGTTGCAAAAGGATGCTGTGATACAGGAGCTGGAGAGTGAAGGAACCGTCCAGTACGAATTCCAGTCCCAGGAAGGCGACCGGAAGGTATGGATGCATGTCAATATCATCTGTCTGGAGAAAAAAGATGGAAAGGCAAGCAAGGTTCTTTTCCTCCGACAGAATGTTACGGCATTGAAGGAAAAAGAACTGAAGACGCAGGCTGTGATTGATGAAGCAAACCGGAAGGAGCGGCAGTACCGGATTGCCATTACTTCTTCTGCATTCAGTACATTTGAGTTTAATCTCAGCCAGGATATCATCGAGCAGGAGGTTATCCGGACCATTGACGGCACTCCGGTATCTCTGCTGGAGAAAGTTGGTTTATCTGCTCCTTGTTCCGCTTCCGAATGCTTTGAGAAATGGAAAGCATTTATTCTGGAGGAGTCCTTGGAGGAATATGAGAATGGAGTGAATCTGGAATATCTGAAGCAGTGCTTTGAAAAGGGTGAAACGGAAGTTACCGTGGATTACTGGGGCTGGGCCTCTGATGAGCGGCAGATGTGTGTACGCCAGTCCTTTATCATGACACGGGAAGAACGGACCGGGGATATTATGGTCATGGTAATTTCCAAGGATATTACAGCCCAGGTAAGAAAGCAGCGGGAACAGACCCAGGCGCTTCAGGATGCTTTGCTGCAGGCACAGCATGCGAACAATGCTAAGACGACCTTCCTTTCCAATATGTCCCATGATATCCGTACCCCTATGAATGCTATTATTGGATTTACCACAATCGCAGTCAGTCATATTGACAATAAATCTCAGGTGCAGGATTGTCTGCAAAAGGTGCTGTCCTCCAGTAACCATCTGCTCAGTCTGATTAATGACATTTTGGATATGAGCCGTATTGAAAGCGGAAAGCTTCAGATTAAAGAGCAGGAATGCAATATCTCTGAACTGACGCACAATCTGGTCAATATCATTCAGCCACAGGTAAAAGCGAAGCAGCTAGAGCTGTTTATTGATACCTTTGATGTTGCCAATGAGGATGTGATTGCGGATTCATTGAAGCTGAGCCAGATTTTTGTGAACCTGTTGAGTAATGCTGTAAAGTATACGCCGGCAGGCGGAACAGTAAGCTTCCGCATTCAGCAGCAGACAACATTCCATCGGGGATATGGAGACTATGTATTCATCGTCAAGGACAATGGTGTCGGCATGGCGCCGGACTTTGTAGAGCATATCTTTGAGCCGTTCGAGCGGGAGGCAAGCACGACAAAAACAGGTATTCAGGGAACCGGACTGGGTATGGCCATTACGAAAAATATCGTTGAAATCATGGGTGGAACCATTACGGTTCAAAGTGAAAAGGGTAAGGGCAGCGAGTTCCGGGTAGAGCTGAGCCTGAAGCTTCAGGATGTAGAAAAGAATGCAGAACAGATTAAAGAACTGGAGGGTCTGCGGGCTCTTGTAGTAGATGATGATTTTGAGGGCTGTGAAAGTGTAACCCGGATGCTTAAGCAGATTGGAATGCGTGCTGAGTGGACGGTTTCCGGCAGAGAAGCAGTTTATCGGGCAAAAGGCGCCCATAACGAGGGAGATTCCTACCATACTTATATTATTGACTGGCAGATGCCGGAGATGAGCGGTATCGAGACAACCCGGCGCATTCGTGCTGCCGTAGGTCCGGAATCTCCGATTATCATCCTTACTGCCTATGATTGGACAGAAATTGAGGAAGAGGCTATGCAGGCAGGGGTGACTGCTTTTTGTGCTAAGCCGTTGTTTATGTCTGATTTGAAGACGGTTCTGCTGGCGGCCAACGACTTGGCTGAAAAAGAGGAGGAAGAGGCAGCCTGGACGATGGTAGACTTTAGTGGTAAGCGTATTTTACTGGTAGAGGACATCGAGCTGAATCGGGAGATTGCACAGTACATTTTGGAGGAGGCAGGCTTCATGGTGGAAACTGCGCCGGATGGTACCGATGCGGTAGAGATGGTCAGCCGTTCGGAGGAAGGCTATTATGATGCTGTTCTGATGGATGTGCAGATGCCGATTATGGACGGATATGAGGCTACCCGTACGATTCGGACCTTGCCACGGAATGATGTGAAGAATCTTCCGATTATTGCCATGACAGCCAATGCCATGGAGGAAGATAAAGAGGCGGCACTGAAGAATGGTATGAATGCGCATATTGCCAAGCCTTTGGATATCGGACTGTTCTTGAGTATCTTAGGAAAATATCTGGATTAGAAGAATCGGGCCGCCAGAATTAGATACTTGCTATAACCGTATTATAATGCTACAATATCAAATTGGTATAGATAAGGGGTGCATATGACAAAGGAGGATACCTTGTTATGAATATTGATAGAAAATCTGTAAATGCAATTCGCGTACTCTCTGCAGATGCCATTCAAAAGGCGAATTCCGGACATCCGGGACTGCCCTTGGGTTCTGCAGCTGCAGGCTATGAATTGTGGGCAAAGCATATGAAGCACAATCCGGCAAATCCGGCCTGGGTGAATCGGGACCGGTTTATTCTTTCCGGCGGTCATGGTTCTGCATTGCTATATTCTCTGCTTCATTTGTTTGGCTATGGATTGACGATAGAAGATATGAAGAATTTCCGTCAGCTGGACTCTCTGACACCGGGACATCCGGAGTATGGACATACCGTAGGCGTAGAAGCAACGACCGGACCTCTGGGGGCAGGTATGGCTATGGCAGTGGGTATGGCTATGGCAGAAAACCATCTGGCAGCTACATTTAATAAAGAAGGATTTCCGGTAGTGGACCATTACACCTATGTTCTGGGCGGTGACGGCTGTATGATGGAGGGAATCTCTTATGAGGCGTTTTCACTGGCAGGTTCCCTGGGGTTAGGTAAGCTGATTGTATTATATGATTCGAATAATATTTCCATTGAAGGGGATACGAATATTACATTTCGTGAAAATGTGCAGCAGCGGTTTCGGGCCTTTGGCTTTCAGACGCTGTTGGTTGAGGATGGAAATGATTTAGAAGCCATAGGCAAGGCAATCGAGGAGGCAAAAGCAGATACTTCCCGTCCGTCCATGATTGAAATCAAAACGAAAATCGGGTTTGGCTGCCCGGCAAAGGAAGGTAAGGCATCTGCCCATGGAGAGCCGTTAGGTGTTGAGAATGTTGCAGCATTACGGGAGAATCTGGGCTGGGATATAAAGGAAAGCTTTGTAATTCCGCAGGATGTATATGATAATTTCAAGGCAATTGGAGAAGCAAATGCCAGAGAAGAGGAAGCATGGAATACCTTATTTGCAGAGTATACAGCAAAATATCCGGAGATGCAGGAGCTTTGGGAGCAGTATTATGATGAAAATCGTGGAGAATTACTGTATGACCTGGCAGACTTTTGGACAGTTCCGGAGAAGGCAGAAGCGACCCGAAATGTATCCGGTCAGTTGATAAATGTAATAAAAAATGTATTGCCGAACCTGTTCGGCGGTGCTGCAGACCTGGCGCCTTCTACGAAAACCTATATGAGCGATATGGGAGATTATTCCGGAGAAAATCCCACCGGAAAAAATGTGCATTTTGGTATTCGGGAAATTGCCATGGCAGCCATTGGAAATGGACTTGCGCTTCATGGAGGACTGCGGCCATTCGTATCTACCTTTTTTGTATTTAGTGATTATGTAAAGCCTATGGCGCGGTTATCTGCGCTGATGGGTCTGCCATTAACTTATGTATTGACCCATGACAGTATCGGCGTCGGAGAGGACGGTCCTACGCATGAACCGATTGAACAGCTGGCGATGCTTCGCTCTCTGCCAAACTTTACGGTATACCGTCCGGCAGATGCAACCGAGACGGCAGCAGCCTGGTATTATGCAGTAACCTCTAAGAATACGCCGACAGCCCTGGTATTGTCCCGGCAGAATCTGCCGCAGCTTGCAGGCTCTGGCAGAGACGCCTTAAAGGGCGGGTATGTAGTAGCGGAAGCGGAAAAGGATGTGCCGGATGCAATCATTATAGGGACCGGTTCCGAAGTACAGCTTGGCATTGCAGCAAAGGAACGGCTGGCAAAGGAAGATATTGATATCCGGGTAGTCAGCATGCCGTCCATGGATGTATTCGAACAGCAGCCGGAGGAATACAAGCAGCTTGTGCTGCCGAAGGAGGTACGGGCGCGAGTTGCCGTAGAAGCCTTATCTGATTTTGGATGGGGCAAGTATGTAGGTCTGGATGGAGAAGTTGTATCTATGCAGGGCTTTGGTGCTTCTGCTCCAGGTGGACAACTATTTGAGCATTTTGGAATTACAACGGATGCAGTAGTGGAAGCAGTTAAGAAAACCCTGAAATAAATGAAAATAAATGGGGCTGTCGCTTTAACGAATAAAAATTCGAGAAGCGACAGCTTCGTTTTTGCTGTCTTCGGGATGATTCATAAGCCATTTCTGATGGTCTGAAACCCATGTAGTCATGAGCAGACAAGCACTATTCTTTTCCCTGGTACAACTTTCTTCAAAAAAAATTGAAATCCAAAAATAAAAGCACTATAATAAAAATGCATTTCACTATTCGTTTTGTATATATATTGCAAAGGAGCGGATTTTTATGTTCAAGAAAATTTCAAGATGTACGGCGGCTTTTTTAGCGGCGACTTTATTTCTGACCTCCTGCGGGGTGAAGACGAACCAAACCGAAATTACACAGTCAGACGATGAAAACCAACCCCTTGCCGACAGCTCGGCTCTCTCTTGGGTGACGTGGGGCGGATATGACGAATTTTGGGAGCTGCTCGGCGAGACCTATCCCGATATTGAAATCGACTATGTGGGTTATGATGGCTCAAATTATTTGGGCTACAGCTGGGCGCAGATGAGGGCGGACGACATCACAGACCTGTTCAGTACCTCGCAGGTACTTGACAAGGAGCTTGCCAAAGAACGGCTTATAGACCTGTCGAGCTATGACTTTATGGGAGATATTTCCACGTCCATACTCGACCAAATGTCCGTGGACGGCGGGATTTATATGCTGCCCGTCAACAACGGTATGTACGGAATACTCTACAACAAAACCCTTATGGAGGAGCACGGTTGGGAAGTCCCCACAAACTTCGAGGAGCTTGAAAAGCTCTGCGGCGAAATCGAGGAGGCGGGATTTATTCCCGGAATACTCGGCACACAGCTTACGGGTGCAAGCTTCGCAGCGGTGTTCAACCTTGCCAAAACCGACTGGCTCACCACGCCGCAGGGTATGACGTGGGAGCGGGACTTCCTCGCGGGAAACGCTACGACAAAGGACAATGATAATTGGGAAAAAACCATAGAGTATACGCAAAGATATATAGATATAGGTATGTTTTCCACAGTACCCAACGACCTGTCCAACACGGCGGTTATGACTGACTATATGTCACAGCGCAAAGCCGTGTTCTTTACAATGAGCGCACTTTTGGACTGCCCTTTGGAGAACGGCGACGAGTGGGGTATGATGCCCTATATCAGTGTGGATGGAAGCAAGAATGTCTATATGTACAGCCCCACAAGCTACATAGGCATAAGCAAAAAGCTTGCCGAGCCGGGAAACGAGGAAAAGCTGGAAAAGGCTGTACGGGTGTTGTCGCTTATGTTTTCTGATGCGGGTCAGAAAGCTTTTATCGGTGACGACAAACCCTGCGTTATGGACGTTCTCGCCACCACCGACCTCCCCGAGGATTCCATTATATACGACGCTCAGCAGGCTATGCGTGACGGACGGGCTTTCCATATGACATATGCAGGTTGGGAGAATATTCTCTCCGACGTGGGCCAGGGCTTCAAGGAATGGTTCAGGGGTGAAAACGATATGGACGGCGCAAAGGCTCTCGAGCATATGGACGAGCTTCAAAGCAGTTATCTGCAAAACAGGGAGTCGATGTATTTCTGCGAAAGCACAGCGGACTTTACCCTTGAAGAAACAGCGAGGCTCGTGGCGTGTGCTCTCGGTTCATCGGCTGACGCAGATGCGGCTATCGTTGCCTACGGAACGGATTACAGAGACGGGCAAAAACTGAGAGCAGGCGTTACGGGCAGGCTTTATGCGGGCGGAATAAACGCAGAGACTTCTTACAGCATAACCCCCGGCGGCGACGGCGAATATACCGTAATGACTATGACGGGTGCGGAGGCGAAGGCTGTTGCGGAAGCGGGTTTCGACCTGTTCGGTGACGGTGATAATCTGCCCTATGTTCTTGTGACAAAGGGCGATGCAGAGCTTGAGGATGGAACAACCTACAAGGTCGCATTTGTAAACAACGGCTACACCGAGGAAGTAGGAACAACTTACGGCGCAGTCAACGAGGTAGGCTCTCTTAAAGATTTTGTACGCAATTGGCTCACGGAGCAGGGAACAGTTTCCCCCGATAAAATTATTTGGGAATAACCGTTGGTACGGCTTTTTATAAAATGAAAGAATAAACAATAAATTTTCCAGGATTTCATCCTGAAAACAGCAAAAACGGAGCTGTCGCTTCTCGAATTTTTATTCGTTAAAGCGACAGCTCCGTTTCCATATCAGACCATATGAGGCGTTCCAATACCATTCATGGTCTATAATTCACCTAATGTCTGTAAAGCGGACCGCTTGATAATCGGTTGAAAATGCTCTGCCATATGATACGGCATTGCGTATGTGGTCTTTATCTTGGAGCCAAATTCACATAACGTATTGCATACTAAGTTAAACTCATCGGAAGTATGTTCGGAACGATTCAATATCAGGTAATACCGGGCATCCCTTGGATTCTTAAATAACGTATTCTCACCGTTGTATATGCCGTGCAGTTGTTCTGCCGCAGATGTTACATTGCTTAATGCGGAAAAGACGAAAATACGATAGATGTCGTGTGTTTTTTCTGCTGTTTTTTTCGCAGAAATCTTTTCTGCCGTAGAAGCCAGCGGATTAAATGTCTGGTTTTCTGAAGCTGCGTTTCTTACCGCCTCCAGGTTCTCTACGATATTGCCAAGGACGTCAAATATACTGGTGGAATCATCATAGTCCTCGTCCTCCTCGTGTTCCTCATCCTCATCAAAATCATCATAGTCATCCGCAGAGGATTTGGTAAACTTGGAAAAACGGGTATCTAATTCTTCCGGATCTTCAACCTTGGTAATAATTAAAATCAAACAGTCAGGATTGACTGGGATTGCCTCTATCATTAAAGGAATATCTCCGACCTCGAATCCAACATCATCAGAAGCCTTCTGCATCATATCGCGGAATAATGCTTTTGCCCGATCTGTACCGTATGCAAGCTCAGTAAGTCGTATATTATGATCAGCTAAATCGGATTTGTTTAAAGTACAACGAATTTGATTCTCATTTAATTTCTCAATCTTCATCGAATCATCTCCTTTTCCTTATAATACGGTTACATTATACTTTAGTGCATAGGTGTATTCTTAGTTTAACACAAATTAATCATATGTAAAGAGGATTTATACGGTAATTTTGTAAATTTTTTAGAAAAAGATAAAAAAAACATTGAATTTTGTCAAAATATTGATTATACTCTTACGGAGAGATAACCAAATATCAAAAAGGAGGTTAATTATATGAATCCTGATCATTTCTGATATTCTAAGGGATTCTTATCTTGAGAATCAGATGTTTTTCTCATTCAGGTCTGTCTCTGTATTCAAGAACTGTTAAATGATGATGAATATTCCATGCATGATTTTCTCATTCCGGATTGTCTCACAGCTTTGCACCTGGATGATGGGAGGTCTTATGGCGTTTACGCTTGTCCAGATTTCATGCGTGGCAAGGAAGGTGATGCCGGCTTTTTAATAATTTTGAAATAAAATATTACACAAATCATACCATTACACAAAAACAGTTTGTATGCTGTTTGGCAATTCAGAAGCAGGTGCCATCCCATTGGCGCCTGCTTTTTTCAATCGTATTTAAGAAATTCAAAACAGCGTCCGTCTGAAATCATTTCGGTAAGGAATCTGTCTCGGACAGATTCAGATAGGTTCTGACACCTCTGGATATAGCATAAGCAATTTTATCCTGATATATATCTGTATTCAGTAGAGCAGATTCTGTGGGATTTGACAAAAACCCACATTCTACAATCACAGCCGGACAGCTTACATTTTTTAAAATGTAATAGGAATCATTGGATTTATGTCTACGGGTATTGTCCGGCTCAACGGTTTCAATCAGTGAATTTTGAATGCATTCCGCTAATAGCTGACTGTTGTTCGAGGTATGATAATAGAAGGTCTGAGCGCCGTGTTCCTTGGTTGAAGAAAAGCTATTTTGATGAATGCTGACCATAAGGTCGGCCTGATACTGTTCGACCAGAGCCACCCGGTTTCGCATATCCGATTGTTTTTTGTTACGGGCATCCGGGTCATTCAGACTGCAGTCCTCTTCCCTGGTCAGATAAACCTGGCAGTCCTGGGCCTCCAGATAGACCTTCAACCGCAGGGCAATGGCAAGATTGATATCTTTTTCTAATGTATTGTCGGCAGATACCTTTCCGGGGTCGAAGCCCCCATGACCTACATCAATCACTACAATGCTACGTTCTCTGGATTCCCGAAATACCTGAACCAGCGGGAGGCGCAGGCATATGATTAACGCCAGAAGGAGTAAGACGCTGATTACCAGTACGTGCTTTTTTACTTTTTTCATGAAATACCTCAAAAATTCATAAAAAGCTGTCGTTATAGTATATTCTTGTGCTATAATTTTCATGCAAATTTATGAAGGAATCATTTGTAAGGCGGAAGAAATTTTAAAGTAAAAGGAGGATGCTATATGCTTGTTTTAGTGGAAGGCTTGGTCATGTGTTTTATTTTAATGCTCGTTTGCGTGATTGGTATTGCCAACGGAGCTGTCGGCTGCGTATTTTTTTATGAAAAAAGCATACAGGAAAGAGTTGTAGAGCTTGGACTTATTACCAAGGATAGAATCAAAAGGAATTCTGCTATTGCCGGCATTGCCGTGTATATTCCCATTTTGTTTTTTGCTCCTGCTATGGTATATGTTATCAACGGAGCAAGGGGATTTGGAGAAATATTCTGGCAGATTCTGGTTATATATATGATAGAAGGGGTGTTTGACCGACTCTTTATAGATTGGTATTGGGTTGGGAAGACAAAGACCTGGATTATTCCTGGTACAGAAGACTTAATGCCCTATATTCCCAAAAGAGTATTTATAAAAAAATGGGTGGCAACAATTGTGGGATATCCGGTTTTGGCAGGGATTCTTTCTGCCATACTGTCGTTGTTTTAAAAACAATCTATATTTGTTAAAATTTAATGAAAGTCAATAACCTCGCTGCAAGCAGCGGGGCATGGAACTTGAATGCTGCAGAGCAGCGGGTATTGACCCTTGTGGCAGTTGTCAAGGTTATGCAAGCATGACTCTGACTCGTTGGTCGCAGGAATAAAACGGAGTAGAAAGGAAACATGAATACAATAATTGCAGCCGTTGATAGCGGCATTACAGAAGAAGAACGGAATCCGGACCTGGAACAAGCAGCGGAAATCCTAAGGCAGGGCGGTCTGGTGGCATTTCCTACAGAGACGGTGTATGGTCTGGGAGGAGATGCGCTGAATCCCAGGGCGTCTGAGAAGATTTATGCAGCCAAGGGCAGACCTTCCGATAATCCGTTGATTGTTCATATTGCAAGAGAGGAGGATTTGGAGCGGATTGCAAGGGATATTCCGGAGGCGGCTTATCCGCTGATGGATGTATTCTGGCCCGGTCCTCTGACCCTGATATTCCGGAAGCAGTCCATTGTGCCGGACAGTACGACCGGTGGACTGGATACGGTAGCAGTACGGATGCCCTCCCATCATGTGGCATATGAGCTGATTCGCCGCTCTGGTGTGATGCTGGCAGCTCCCAGCGCCAATTCCTCCGGACGGCCAAGCCCGACGAACGCAGAGCATGTGAAGGAGGATTTGGAGGGCAAGATTGACATGATTCTGGATGGCGGCAGCTGTCAATACGGAATCGAATCTACCATTGTGGACCTGACCGGAAAGGTTCCTATGATATTAAGGCCGGGGTATATTACCAGAGAAATGCTGGAGGCAGTGATTGGCGAGGTGGCAGTAGACCCGGGAATTATAAAGGAAGAAGCGGATATAAGACCGAAAGCACCGGGGATGAAGTATACCCATTATGCCCCTAAGGGAATCCTGTCTATTGTGGAAGGGGATTCTGCAGAAAAGGTCATTTCTTGCATTAACCGTCAGGTGAAGGAACGGCAGAAGGCAGGCTTTCGGACAGGAGTATTGGCTACCGCCTTTAATGCACCGGCATATGATGCAGACGAGGTGATAAGCATAGGAGATAGAGCGGATGAAGTGATGATTTCTGCCAATCTGTACCGTACTCTGCGGGAATTCGATGCCAGGGGAGTGGATTACATTTATTCCGAATCCTTTGCCGGCAGCGGACTTGGAACAGCAATTATGAACCGGCTGATGAAGGCGGCGGGACATCGGGTGATTCAGATAACGGATGGATAAATGCATGTATTCTTAATATTTGGGACAAACGTGTCGATATTAACCCAAAATGAAAAGGTAGAGAGGTGGCAGCTATGAATATAAATTCTGTAATCTGCAATCGATACAAGAGTGCGGCAGCAGAAGGAAAAGCATTAGACCGATTCCAGACAGCAAATCCATCGGCTTCCCCCAAAAAGGATTTATTGGAGATATCATCCGAGGCATATGGGATGCAGAAAGATAAAACAATCAGTGCTGTATCCGGAAAAGATATTTTGGGAATCACCCTTGGTGATAAAGAAAATGTATTTATTATTCATTTTTCAGATTCGGCTATGGTCAACAGAACTGTTTTCAGAGGATACATAACTGTAAATGGCGAAGATGTAGAGTTGTCGGATGAAGTGAAGAAACAAATGATAGATGTTGACAAGCAGGCACAGGCTGACAGGGAAAATTCATATAACGAATATGTTATCCAGCATGAATTGGCGGTTGCTAAACAGCAGAGCGAGACATGGAAAAATGTGTATAAGGATTTGTTTGAAGCAGTTGAAATAGCTGCAAAAATCTCAAATGGGGAGCAGGTATCCAGCCAGGAAATGAAGAAATTGATACAAACCGATTCGAAGCTATATGCAATGGCAAAGGCTGCCGCTGCTATGTCTGAAAGAAAGGCTCGGCAGAACAAAAAAGAAAGCAGTGGTGCAGATGCAGAAGAACATTTATCAGAGGAAAAAGCAGAAGGGGTAAGCTGGTCTGATTTTAACTGGAATTCATATGAAACCCAGGTCCGTATTTTGATGGAAGAAAAACCGGAGGTTATAAGCGTTTCAGAGGGTGAGGTTGGTTAATCGGATTGAGAGTTTAGTTTGGATGGGGATAACAAGTTAAAGTTTAAAGGGATTTAGGCTTTAACTTTTTTATTCACGCGAGCAATATGGATATTTGACGAATGCCGCGAGGGTCAAATGCCAAGGAATAAGCCGGATTATGCCCCGTGGCTTGCTGCGGGATATTTGACTTTGGCTGTATAATTTGAAAATACAGAGGAATGAGTAGAAATAAAGCAAAAGATAGTGGAAATGTCTAAGCGGTTGTATTAAAATAATGAAGGTATAGAAGGAGGTAAATGACGCATGATAGCATTAGGAAGTGATCACGGCGGATATGGTCTGAAGCAGGAAATCAAAAAACACTTAACGGAAAAAGGAATTGCATATAAGGATTATGGCTGTGATAGCGAGGAAGCCTGTGATTATCCGGTATTTGGAAAAGCGGTTGCTGATGCAGTAGCAGGAGGGGAATGTGAAAAGGGTATTCTTATCTGTGGTACTGGTATCGGCATGTCCATGGTCGCCAATAAGGTATCCGGTGTCCGGGCGGCAGTATGCCATGACTGTTTTAGCGTGCAGGCAACCAGAGAGCATAATGATGCTAATGTTCTTGCCATGGGAGCAAGGGTGATTGGACCGGGACTTGCGTTAAAGATTGTGGACATTTTTTTGGAAACACCATTTTCAAATGAGGAACGGCATGTCAGAAGAATTCATATGATGGAATAAAAGTATTTTTTCTAGACTTTTTTGGTATAATTTAGTATAATTTACTGCGAGGTGATAGAATCATGAAGGAGTACAAACAAATATTCAGGGTGGTAGCACTGATTTCCCAGGTTGGAATAACTATGTTATCATCTGTTTTTGTTTGTGGACTGATTGGTTATTTTATTGATGACCGCTTTCAAACCCATACATTTATCGTTTTTTTGGTGCTTGGGATTGCGGGCGGTTATCGGGCAGTGTATTCCTTGATTAAACAGTTTATTGTCAAAAAGGAGGATCAGGCGAATGAGGAGACTGGATCCGACCGTTAGGGATTTGCTGACTGGCACCTTGCTGTATGGAATCCTTACAGAAGGAATCGGTTTAATCTTCCTTGAGAACCGGTTGCGATTTACCCTGGGGGTATTGATTGGTTATGTTTGTGTGGCTGCAATGGTCTGCCATATGTATCTGACGCTGGAAAAGGGGTTGGATATGAATCCGGATTCTGCGGCAAAATATGTGAGGCGGAACAGTATTTTACGGTATGTTACCCTGTTTGCGGTTTTGGTAGCGGCAATGCTGATACCGCAGGTCAGTGTGATTGCAGTCATTATTATGATATATGGTATGAAAATCTCGGCTTTTTTACAGCCGCAGATTCATAAATACATTACCTCAAAAATCTTTAAAGAAAGAAGGTGAACGTATGGTGAATGTGGCAGCCAATGCCCTTGGGCTGCTAACAGGTATTGGCGGAATGCGGGCAATATTATCTGAAGAAAAAACAGTTGATTTCTTCATTCATGAATTAATCCCTTATAATTTCTTTGGACAGACGGTTTATATAACGACAACTCATGTCTGTGAATTAATAATATTAGCAGGGATTATTATTTTCGCATTAGTGGCAAGACATAAAATCATGCACGCGGAAGAAATCCCCAGAGGATTCCAGAATGTAATAGAACTACTGATTGAAACTTTGGATAAATATGTCCACGGTACAATGGGAAAGCATGGAACAAAGTGCTATGTGAACTATGTAGGCACCATCATGTTATTTATTCTGCTCTGTAATATTTCGGGTCTGATTGGACTCCGGGCGCCAACAGCAGATTATGGCACCACCTTATGTCTGGCAATCATTACTGTTGCCATGGTGCAGTACAATAACGTGAAGTGGAATAAGTTTGGAGCGGTTACCAGTCTGTTCCAGCCACTATGGTTCCTGTTCCCAATCAATCTGATCGGTGAAGTGGCGAATGTCGTTTCCCTGTCCTTGCGTCTGTTTGGTAACGTAATGGCAGGAACGGTAATGATTAGTCTGTATTACACTTTAATGCCGGTAGTGGCAACGATTGGTATACCAGCAGCGTTTCATGCCTATTTGGATGTGTTCTCCGGAGCAATCCAGGCATATGTATTTACCATGTTAACGATGGTATTTATCACCAACAAAATAGAAGGTTAAAATGAAAATGGAGGAATTTTAGAATGAATCAGATCACAAACGAAGGTTTAATTTTAGCATGTTCAGCAGTTGGCGCAGGCCTTGCAATGATTGCCGGTATTGGTCCTGGTGTTGGTCAGGGTTATGCAGCCGGACAGGGCGCAGCCGCAGTAGGACGTAATCCGGGAGCAAAGGGTGACATTATGTCAACGATGTTACTTGGACAGGCGGTAGCAGAGACCACCGGTCTTTACGGTCTGGTTATTGCATTGCTATTAATGTATGCAAATCCGTTATTATCCAGATTCCTTAAGCTGTAGTAAGGGATTCTATTCCTAAAATAAGCTGAAAGGAGGCCAGGATGTGTTAGATTTGTGTATTGGAATGTGCAGTACTGTTGCAGTATTGGAAGGACGGGTATTCGGTCTGGATGCCCAGCTTTTGGCCGATATCCTGATTCAGGGAATTGCAATCTTCCTGCTCTTTCTGTTCTTATCGTATGTGTTGTTTGAACCGGTGAAGAAGTTCTTAAATAACCGTACGGAGCGAATTAAGAATGATATCGAAAGCGCCAGGAAGAATAAAGAGGATGCGGCAAAGCTGAAGGAAGAGTATGACAGCAAGCTCCACTCCGCAGATACTGAGGTACAGGAAATATTAAGCGAAGCACGTAAAAAGGCAAAGAAACGGGAAAATGATATTATTGATGAAGCGAATGAAGAAGCTCTGCGGGTGAAGAATCGGGCGAATCAGGAAATCGAGCTGGAAAAGACGAAAGCGCAGGATGAGATTCGTCAGGAAATCATTCAGGTTGCAACGGCGATGGCAGCAAAGATTGTGGCAGTATCCCTGGATGAGGAAAAGCAGAATGCTTTGCTGGAGGAGACTTTGAAGGAAATGGGTGATGATACATGGCTAAGCAGGTAAACTCTACTTACGGTGATGCACTCTTTGACCTGGCGGTAGAAGAAAACCAGGTAGAACCCGTTTTGGAAGAACTGACCGGTCTGCTTCAGGTCATGGACGAAAATCAGGAATTGCTTCGTCTTTTGACCCATCCGGAGGTATTGAAGGAAAATAAGCTGAAAATGCTGCAGGACATTTTTCAAGGCAGAGTCAGTGATGCTGTTATGGGTACGCTGCTGATTGTTGTAAAGAATGATCGGAGCAGTGAATTACCGGATATTTGTCATTATGTGATTGGCAGAATAAAAGAATATAAAAAGATTGGAATTGCTTCTGTTATTTCCGCAGTAGAGCTGACGGGAGAGCAGAAGGAAAAAATCGAACGTAAATTAGTTGCTACGACCAGGTATGAAACAATGGAGATGAATTATTCCGTAGATGCTTCATTGATTGGCGGTTTGATTATCCGCATTGAAGACCGGGTAGTAGACAGCAGTATTAAGAGACAGTTAGAGAGAATGGCGGTAACACTCTCTCAGGGGTAAGACAAAAATTTAAGAAGAAAGAAGGTGCCAAGGCTCCATGAATTTAAGACCAGAGGAGATTAGTTCTGTCATCAAAGAGCAGATTAAGAATTATTCCGTTCAGCTTGAAACCGCAGATGTAGGTACGGTGATTCAGGTGGCAGATGGTATTGTTCGTATCCATGGATTGGAAAGCGCTATGCAGGGAGAACTGCTTGCATTTCCAAATGATGTATATGGAATGGTCATGAACTTAGAGGTTGATAACGTTGGTGCTGTGCTGCTTGGTAATGCCAGCAATGTAAATGAAGGCGATACCGTTAAGACCACCGGACGGGTGGTTGAGGTGCCGGTTGGCGATGCAATGCTTGGCAGGGTAGTCAACGCATTAGGACAGCCTATTGATGGCAAAGGACCAATTCAGACAGACAAAACCAGAGAAATTGAGCGGGTTGCTTCCGGTGTTATCAGTCGTAAATCCGTTGATACACCATTGCAGACCGGTATCAAGGCAATTGATGCCATGGTTCCCATCGGAAGAGGTCAGCGTGAGTTAATCATTGGTGACCGTCAGACCGGTAAGACTGCAATTGCGATTGACACGATTATTAATCAAAAGGGACAGGGCGTAAATTGTATCTATGTTGCAATCGGGCAGAAGGCTTCTACCGTTGCATCGATTGTAAAGACATTAACAGAATATGGTGCTATGGATTATACAACCATTGTTGCATCTACAGCATCAGAACCGGCTCCATTACAGTATATCGCACCATATGCGGGCTGTGCGATTGGTGAAGAATGGATGGAGGCAGGGAAGGACGTATTGGTGGTATATGATGACTTAAGTAAGCATGCTACCGCTTATCGTACACTCTCCTTATTACTCCGTAGACCACCAGGGCGTGAGGCTTATCCGGGTGATGTATTCTACCTGCATAGCCGTCTGTTGGAGCGTGCAGCAAGATTATCCGATGAATTGGGCGGCGGTTCTTTGACCGCACTTCCGATTATTGAAACACAGGCAGGTGATGTATCTGCTTATATTCCGACGAATGTTATTTCCATTACAGACGGACAGATTTATCTGGAAACAGAAATGTTCAATTCCGGTTTCCGTCCGGCAGTAAATGCGGGTCTTTCCGTATCCAGAGTTGGCGGCTCTGCTCAGATTGGCGCCATGAAGAAGATTGCAGCGCCGATTCGTGTGGAGTTAGCGCAGTACCGTGAGCTGGCAGCGTTCTCTCAGTTCGGTTCCGAGCTGGATGCAGACACCAAGGAGAAGCTGGCACAGGGCGAGCGTATCCGGGAAATGCTGAAGCAGCCGCAGTATGCGCCAATGCCGGTAGAGCGTCAGGTTGTGATTATCTATGCAGCAACCAAGAAGTATCTGTTGGATATTGAGGTGGAGGATATTCAGAGATTTGAAAAGGAACTGTTTGAATTTATTGATACCAAGTATCCGGAAATCTTCGAAACCATCCGTACCAACAAGAAGCTGGATGATTCCTTAGAGGAAAAGATGGTTCAGGCGATTACGGAATTCAAGGCTGAGTTTGTAAAGTAGTGGAGGTGACGAATTATGGCATCCATGCGTGACATAAAGCGAAGGAAGGAAAGCGTCACCAGTACGCAGCAGATAACCAAAGCGATGAAACTGGTTGCCACCGTCAAGCTTCAGAAGGCGAAGGCAAGAGCAGAACGGAATAAGCCGTATTTTAATACCTTGTATAAGACCATTTGCTCCATTCTTGCCAAAACAGAGAATATGGATCATCCATATCTGTTGGAGAATGGCAGTGACCGGAAGGCAGTGATTGTGATTACATCCAATAAGGGACTGGCAGGAGGCTACAATTCCAATGTGATTAAGGAAGTAGTCAATACCGGATTCCCGGTGGAACACGTAGATGTCTATGCGGTAGGAAGAAAGGGTGCAGAAGGGCTGGCAAGAAAGGGCTATCGGATTGTGGAGGATGATTCGGAGGCAATCAATGAGCCGCTGTATCGGGATGCTATCGATATCACAAAACGGGTGCTGGAGTCTTTTACCCAGGGTGAAGTCGGTGAAATCTATATGGCATATACGAACTTTAAGAATACGGTGTCCCAGGAAGCGAAGCTGATTAAGCTGCTTCCACTGAATATCGACGAGCTTCCTCATGAGGAAGTGGATGACGATATGGTACTAATGAATTATGAACCGGAGGCAGATGAAGCATTGGATGTGCTGATTCCGAAGTATATCGGCAATCTGCTGTACGGGGCATTCATAGAAGCATTGGCCAGTGAAAATGGTGCCAGGATGCAGGCGATGGATTCGGCAACCACCAATGCGGATAATATGATTGCTGATTTATCTTTGAAATACAATCGGGCAAGGCAGGCCTCCATTACACAGGAATTGACGGAGATTATTGCCGGTTCCGAAGCAATCGGTTAGAAATATCAGGAAAAGGAGAAAGTGATGGCAGATAAGAATATAGGTAAGATTACCCAGATTATCGGTGCCGTACTGGACATTAAGTTTACGGAGGGAGAGCTTCCGGAGATTAATGATGCAATCCAGATTACACGGGAGAACGGTGAAGTTCTGACTGTGGAAGTGTCTCAGCACATGGGAGACGATACGGTAAGATGTATTGCCATGGGCCCGACGGATGGTCTGGTGCGTGGTATGGATGCAGTGGCAACCGGGAATCCAATCATGGTGCCGGTAGGTGAGAATACCCTGGGCAGAATGTTTAATGTACTGGGTGAGCCAATTGACAATAAGCCGGCTCCAGAGACAGAAAAGCATTATCCAATTCACAGACCTGCGCCTAAGTTCTCAGAGCAGGCAACAGAGACGGAAATGCTGGAAACTGGTATTAAGGTAGTAGACCTTCTGTGTCCATATCAGAAGGGTGGTAAGATTGGTCTGTTCGGAGGCGCCGGTGTAGGTAAGACCGTATTGATTCAGGAATTGATTCGTAATATTGCTACCGAGCATGGTGGATATTCCGTATTCACCGGTGTAGGAGAACGAACCAGAGAAGGAAATGACCTGTATCATGAAATGACGGAATCCGGCGTTATTAATAAGACGACCATGGTGTTTGGTCAGATGAATGAGCCGCCTGGAGCCAGAATGCGGGTTGGTCTTTCCGGACTTACCATGGCGGAGTATTTCCGTGATGAAGGCGGAAAGGATGTATTGTTGTTTATTGATAATATTTTCCGGTTTACCCAGGCAGGTTCTGAGGTATCCGCGCTGCTTGGACGTGTGCCAAGTGCGGTAGGTTACCAGCCGACCTTGCAGACGGAGATGGGTGTGCTGCAGGAGAGAATTACATCTACGAAGAACGGTTCTATTACTTCCGTTCAGGCGGTTTATGTGCCGGCGGATGACTTGACAGACCCGGCTCCGGCAACTACATTTGCGCATCTGGATGCAACTACTGTATTGTCCCGTTCTATCGCAGAGCTGGGTATTTATCCGGCGGTTGACCCGTTGGAGTCTACCTCCAGAATTCTGGACCCGAGAATCGTGGGCGAGGAGCATTATAAGGTAGCCAGAGGCGTGCAGGAGATATTACAGAAGTATAAGGAATTACAGGATATTATTGCAATTCTGGGTATGGACGAATTATCAGAGGAGGACAAGCTGGTAGTGTCCAGAGCCAGAAAGATTCAGAGATTCCTGTCCCAGCCATTCTTCGTAGCCGGACAGTTTACCGGTCTGGAAGGTAAGTATGTACCGATTGAAGATACGGTACAGGGCTTTAAGGAAATCCTGGAAGGTAAGCATGATGATGTACCGGAGAGTTATTTCCTGAATGCAGGAAGCATCGAAGATGTTCTTGCAAAAATGCAGCAGTAAGACAGGAAGGGCAGGTGCAGTATGGCAGATAAGACATTTCAATTAAAGATCATAGCACCGGAACGTATCTTCTATGAGGATGACGTAACTTTTGTTGAATTCCGTACAACGGAAGGGGATATAGGTGTATATCCGGGACATATTTCGCTGACTTCCATTATTGCTCCGGGTATTATGAAGATTCATACACCGTCCGGCGAAATCCGGGAGGCGGCACTGCTGGAAGGCTTTTCGGAGATTCTGGCGAATCAGGTAACGATTCTGGCAGAGGCAGTAGAATGGCCGGAAGAGATTGATATCAACCGTGCGAAGGAAGCACAGATTCGTGCAGAACGACGGATTCAGTCCGAGGATGGAGATATGGATCGGGCAGAGCTTGCATTGAAGCGGGCGATTGTCAGACAGAGAATTGCAAGATAACGTAGATGAAGGGCTTCTATGAGAAATCATGGAAGCCTTTGTCTGCTTTTGATATGAGGGTTTGGAATTGTCTGCCAAATCCGGATTTCATGAAATGGAGTGAGAGGGAAATGAAAAAATTAGAGCCGGAGCCGATTCATAATGAGAATGAGTTGGAATTTGCTATTTTCTGTATCGAGAATGTGGCAATACAGCTAGGTATAGATACAGTAAGGGTTTATCATGCTTTGGCGGAAAAAAGCGATATATTAAACGGATATATTATCCCATGTTATGATGTGTTGCATACACAAAGCAAGGAATATATTGTGAATGATATCATTTCCTATATGGAGGAGAAAGGGGTGCAGGTGTGATATTATATCATGGCTCAAGTATTGAGATTAGAAAACCGGATATACTGCATTCCAGAAGAAATGTGGATTTTGGGAGAGGATTTTATACAACTCCGATACAGAAGCAGGCAGAAAAGTGGTGCGAGAAGTTTATAAGACGTGGTAAGGATGGCATCGTTACTGTTTATAATATGGATGAGAAAGTATTTCAAACATGCAGAATTCTTGAATTTTCAAGTTATTCAGAGGACTGGCTGGATTTTGTGACTTCCTGCCGTATGGGGCTTGATACAACAGAATATGATTTGATTCTGGGTGGTGTAGCCAATGATAAAGTGTTTAATACATGTGAGTTGTATTTTAAACAGTATATTAGCAAGGACGCGGCGCTAAGCAGATTGCGTTATGAAAAGCCAAATCAACAGGTTTGCTTTAAAAATCAGAAGGTGCTGGATGAATATCTACGGTTTGAGAGGAGCGAGTATTTATGAATGCAGATCCGTTAATTTTACAGTTGAAATACGCAGACATCGTAAAGCTCTTTGCATCACAAAGTGGATTGTCTTTGGATGAGGCACTGCGTTTTTTTTATTATTCAAATGTTTATGCTTTAATGAAGGACGGGGTTTCAGATATGCATTGCATGAGTAATGCTTATCTTGTGGAGGATATCATGGAAGAATATTCCGGTAGGAGTTTAGAGGGATAGATTATGTAAATCATCGAAAGAAAAGCTTCCTCTTCGAAAGGTGTTCCATTCGATGTCTTAAAGACAAGATTTACGGTTGAATTCTTCTAAATCTTTGCTTAATGGAAATACTTCTCTGAATTTTTTTATAATAGAGGTTTTATTACTAATTAGCAATGTGCAGCTGCTATCCCATGCTACCAACTCAATAGATGCTAAGGGGTGTTGTATATGAATCTGTTCTTCCCAAAAGCCTTTATAACCATCTGCATAAGGGAATCCATATTTCAAAATATCATCTTTCAAAATATTTTTATCAAAGCCGGACAATACGCCCCATATCCACTGAAAATCATCTTTGTTCACAATATTCGTTAATTCTTCTCCAGTTATCCATGCATAATTATTATGTTTCGATTGAAAGAAACGCATCTCATGTCCGATTCTTTTCGGATATGCCTCACAATCTGTTATAAGCCAATTATATTCTTTTTGAAAATTATCCATTAGACGAAACAGCTTTTTGAGATATGTATATCCGATTTCTCCTTGTTCAAGAATTGCTCCTGTTATCATCTTTGTATCTCCTGTATGTATCAATTCAGATAAGGTATTCAAATCAACTGTTTGATAAAATATTGATTTCTGTGAGCAACGAGCCAAGTGGCTGCTTGCAGCGGGGTTGTTAACTTTATCAGTACGATTATAACTGATTTCTAACAGACACATCATCTTTGTATCTCCTGTATGTATCAATTCAGATAAGGTATTCAAATCAACTGTTTGATAAAATATTGATTTCTGTGAGCAACGAGCCAAGTGGCTGCTTGCAGCGGGGTTGTTAACTTTATCAGTACGATTATAACTGATTTCTAACAGACACACAATCCCGAAAAGGGAGAAGTTACCGGAATACAGGAACAGGTATAATCCTGGAAAATCCGTCCATACTTGAAATAAGGATTCATAATGAATGAACATATATGAAACAGTACCGGCATGATAAACAGACTACACCGGTACGGAATGGAGGCTAAATATGAAGGTATCGGGAAAGGTTTCGTTGATTGCGCTGGTCTGGCTGGCAGTAGTGGTACAGTTTTTTATCAATCGGGACATTCATCGGTCAGGAGATGTAGTAGAGGCATTCAGCAGCAGTGATGCAATTCCGGTGGAGGCCTGTGTAGGTGCATATGGGTACTTTGGAGAAATGGAGCTGGCTGGTGCAACCAAGAATACCATGCTGCGGAATCTGGCAAAAAAGCTGGGGATTACGGATGGATATGTGCTGACCGCATCCGAGGGAGATTCCTATCGGGAAAGCACCTTAACCAAGGATGGAAAATACGGAAAAACGGTGATTCAGATTGTCAGTATGGATACGGTCAATGAAAGGCAGCAGACCATAACCCAGCAGACAATTCTTTGCGATATTACCATCTATGATGATATTGAATATGCTATGGAGTGTAAGGAATCATTGGAAAACATATACCAGGAGATTGGTATAGAACCCAATATCAATGTCTATATCAAGGGAAGGACAGCCGGTACTCTTACATCATCCCGGAGACAGGAAATTGCGGATACCTTGTTAAAAAAGCTGGATGCATCAGTGGTACAGGAAATCGATAACGAGAATTTCTACTGCCTGTATGGATATACCAATCGGTTCGACCGGGTGATTTATCAGAATGGAAAGAAAATCAATGTGAATCTTGCTGTAACCTATAATGAGGAAGAGGACATGACTTACCTGCATCTGGCTGTGCCGTATATCAGTCAGTCATTTTAGGGAATCCGTCCTAAAAAGCCAGTCTTATAGAAGCTGTAATAAAAATGAAAATGAATTGTGAACTGCCCCTAAAGGCTAGAGAAAGCTGATAGTTAGGGGCAGTTTTGTATATCATAGTATGTGAACGCCATCGGCAAGCGGATGTTACATTAATAACCGAATTCTTCTCCAATCAGAATGACCTTAATCCGTCCCTGGATTCTGGAATACCGGGTAATGACCTCCTGGCAGCAGATGGTTTCCGGAGACAGGCAGTCCGCGCAGACTCCTGTTACGGCACAAGGGGTTTTACAGCTTAACCGGACGGTATTTGGAGGCGTTGCGCAGTTCTTGACCCGCTTCATGGCGGATTCTACATCCGGGCAGACCTTATTCATGCCGGCTAAGATGATTACATGCTCTGGTCCGTGAATCAGACAGGCAACCCGGTTTCCGGCACCGTCAATATTCACTAATTGTCCGTCTAAGGTGATGGCATTGGTACTCATAAGATAATAATCCGCCATAACGGCTTTGGCAAAGACTTCACGCCGTTCCTCTGGTGTGGAAGCAGCCATACGGTCAATCAGGGTATAGTTCTTCTCTTTTAGTGCATCCATAAGTCCGGTTTCCCCTAAGGTCATGGAACCGCCCCAGCTGATGGTGGAAGCCTCCGGCATAAGTGCCAGGGCTTTTTCAACGGCAGAAGCAGCATCCGGACAATAATATCCCTCCATATTCCGCTTTTCCAGATGTTTAATGATTGTGGCAGCTTGTTGTGCATAAAAAGTTGATTTTGGTGTCGACATGTGAAAAACCTCTCTTTCCGGATGATTGATTCCCGTGTGCAGCAAGCCGAATGGCTGCTTGCGGCGGGTTGGTTGACTACCTATAAGTATAGCATTGTCACAAAGGATTCTCAATTGTTTTCGCAACATGTGCCGTGACAGGATTTTAAGGTGCTTATGGAACAAAGCGGACACGGCTGGAAATCCGGACATTGTTGCAGTAGATGCTTTACAAGCAAGTCAAAAAGGGGTAAGATACTAATATAATCGAAAAGACGGAGGAGGTCTCATAGATGGAAAGAAATGCAATCAAGGTATATTCCCAGTATAACAATTCCTTATCTGTAAAGGTGATTCCGGGGCATTTTGCGACGAATCATTCCCATATTAATTACTATATGGATATGACTACTTTGAAAACAAGGCAGAGCATGGCATTGGCAGCCGCTAAGTCGATTGTGCATGAATATGTGAATAGTACAGTTGTTGATACCATTGTTTGTATGGATGGTACAGAAGTGGTAGGCGCATATCTGGCAGAGGAATTATCGGCAGCAGGCTTTATGTCTATGAACTCCCATAAGACTATTTATGTAATATCTCCAGAGATGAATTCCGTTGGACAGCTTGTATTCCGTGATAATCTCCAGCCGATGATTCGAAATAAGCATGTACTGCTTTTGCTGGCAACGGCCACTACCGGACGGACCATAGAGCGGGCTTTGGAATGTATTAAGTACTATGAAGGCAGTATTGCCGGAGTATCCGCACTCTTTTCGGCAGTGGATGAAATCGATGCATATGAGATTCACTCTATCTTCAAGACCAGTGATTTGCCGGAATATAAAACCTATGCACATACGGAATGTCCGTACTGTCAGGCAGGAGAAAAACTGGACGCAATCGTAAATAGCTATGGATATATGAAAATCTAAGACATGTAAGGAGCTGTCGTGCGAAGTGGATGGTACGCAGCTCCATTTTTTGTGTAAAATAACTGCCGGGCCTGGAAAGAATCCGGCAGTTGGTGTAAAATCCTTCTGAAATATGAACTTCTGGAAGATGAATCAAAATGATTGATATTCCTTCGCCAGTGCTTCGAACACCGGAATCGAACGTAATACCTTTTCGGTTGGGATGCAGTAGCAGATTCGAAAGTGTCCCGGACAGCCGAAGGTATCACTGGGAACCAGAAGCAGGTCGTGCTGCTTGGCACGCTCACAGAAGGCACCCGCATTTTCCTCTAATGCCTTCGGGAACATATAGAAGGTTCCGCCCGGTTCTACGATGTCAAACCCAATCCGGGTCAGCTCTTTATATAAAATAGTTTTGTTTTCTTCGTATACGGAAATGTCAGAAGTCATATCCAGTACCTTTGTTACGGCAAGCTGAATCAGGGAAGGCGGACAGTTGTGACCGATTCCTCTGGAAATCTGCCCACACATGTCTACAATGCGGGCGGCATCCTTGCATGCCGGATTCACAGCAACGTACCCGATTCGCTCTCCCGGCAGGGAAACGGACTTGCTGAAGGAATAGCAGACAATAGTGTTGTCGTAGTGCTTTGCAATGAATGGCGCATCTACTCCCTGAAAGACGATTTCCCGATATGGTTCATCAGATATAATGTAAATCTCATGACCGTATTCCTTTGATTTGGCAGTTAAGATGGCAGCCAGCCGGTCAATGGTAGCAGTGGAATATACAATGCCGGAAGGATTGTTCGGTGTATTGATTAATACCGCCATGGTCTTTGGAGTAAGCATTTCTTCAAAGGCGTCAAAGTTAATCTGAAAGCTGGTAACATCTGCAGGCACTACCTTTAAAACCGCACCGGTTTCATTTACATAATGATAATATTCCGGAAAGAAGGGGGCGAAGGTAATGACCTCATCACCGGGAACTGTAACGGCACGTACGGCATGGGCGATAGCACCGGCAGCACCGACTGCCATGAAGATATCCTCCATTTGGAATGCCATATCAAATCTACGGTTCAGGGAATCGGCGATGGCCTGTCGAACGGAAGGGATGCCAAGACTTGGGCTGTAACCGTGGAGGGCAACCGGGTCCGTATTCTGAATCAGGTCAATTAAAGCATCCGTAAATGCCTGAGGGGTGGGAACACTGGGATTGCCTAAGCTGTAGTCAAAGACATTTTCATAGCCGATTTCCCTGGCGCGCTTAGAACCGTAATCAAATAATTCCCGAATGGCTGACTTCTGGGAAGTCATATCAATATAGTGTTGTGATAACATATGAATTCTCCTTGTTTATCATGGCTTTTTGTATGATTTATGTACTGAATCCTATTGTATCGCCATTCATGAAATATTGCAAATGGATTGTGTCTTTTGCATCCTTCTGTTATTATTTTGAAAGAAAAGAGGTGTTGTATCCATGGAAGGTCAATGGCCAATGCTGGAGGAAATAAAAAAGAATCAGAGAACGGTTATACTGGCGTCCCAGTCCCCAAGAAGACGGGAGCTGCTGACACAGGCAGGCTTCCCTTATCAGGTAGAGCCATCACAGGTGATAGAGAAAATAACCAAAGAAGAGCCATGGGAAGTCGTAATGGAATTATCCCGGCAGAAAGCGGAGGATATTTATAAAAAGCATATGGGAGAATTGCAACGTGGGGATTCTTCTTATGCTGCAGCGCCAATTCTGGTAATCGGAGCGGATACGGTTGTAGCAGTTCAGAATCAGATACTGGGAAAGCCCCGTTCGGAACAGGAGGCATTTGATATGCTGGTACAGCTGCAGGGAAGGGTTCATCAGGTGTATACCGGTGTTGCCCTGTTCTGGAATGAAGAAAATGAAATGCATAGGCATGTGTTTTATGAGCGGACGGAGGTGGAGTTTTATCCAATGGCAGAGCAGGAAATCCGGAATTATATCCAAACCGGTGACTGCATGGATAAAGCAGGGGCATATGGGATACAGACGCATTTTGGAGTATATATCCGGGGGATTCAGGGCGATTATAATAATGTAGTAGGGCTTCCCATTGCCAGACTGTATCAGGAGATAAAAGAAATAAAAAGAGAGCATGGATTATAGTAATTTAGGAAATGAAGGAGCAGTAGAATTATAAAATAAGGAGAACAGCTATGTATTATGTACCGGACGGCACCCTGCGGTGTGGATTTTATGAGTGTAAGAAATGTGGGTATCGGTTTTTAGATTTGGCAACCGAGGAGGCAATTCCCTGCCCTTCCTGTGCGGAGGATTTTGACCCGGAAATCGGTCCGGATGAGGTAATGCCGGAAGAGCAGAACAGTGCGGAACTACTGGAGGTGATAGAAGGAGAGGATGTGGAAAAGATGGATACCTTGCTGAGCCTTGCTATCACCGGAGGCAATTACGACTGGATATAGCTCCCTTCCTTGTCCGGAATCTAAATTTCCTCTTAATTTTTTCAGAATTACTATAATAATGAATGGGTCTGTGCTATCATAGTCATGATAGTGCGGACTTGTTTTGATAAAGAAAGAGATTGGGATTGGCAGGTGGTAATGTGAAATTCATGCATATAGCGGATGTGCATCTGGGCGTGGTACCGGATAAGGGAAAGCCATGGTCGGAGCAGCGGGGACAGGAGATAAAAAGCAGCTTTCAACGGCTGCTGGATACAGCGAAGCAGGAGGCGGTGGATGTCTTATTAATCGCAGGGGATTTATTTCATTTTCCGCCTACCACATCTATGCTAAAGGAGCTGGATGCACAATTAAGGGAGCTGGAGGATGTAACTACGATTCTGATTGCAGGCAACCACGATTACCGGACTGCCGGATGCCCCCTGGACCGTTATGAGTTTCAGTCCGATACCCTTTGCCTGAGGGCAGGAAAGGCGGAGCAGGTGGTGCTGGAGGATTTGGAAACCTGTATCACGGGCATCAGCTATGACCGCCAGATAATTCCGGAACCGTTATATGATGAATTGACACCAGAGCTTCCGGGAGAGGAATTCCATGAGGGATATTTTCAAATCCTGTTGGCGCATGGAGGGGATGAGAAGCATAGCCCCATCAACCGGGAAGGACTGTTGAATTCCGGATTTGATTATATTGCCCTGGGGCATATTCATAAGCCGGAAATTATCGAAGCGGATAAGATGATTTATCCCGGCTCCATAGAGCCGATTGACTATACGGATACCGGTGCCAGAGGCTATGTGATTGGAGAAGCGGTAAAGGGGAAGGATGGCTGGGACTGCCGGACGGAATGGCGGGAATTCAGCTGCCGGCAGTATGTGGATTTGCCGGTTGAGGTACGGCCGGAGATGACGAATTACCAGCTTCAGAAGCAGGTACAGGAGCAGATGGATGCACTGGGGCCGGAGCATATTTACCGCATTATACTGCAAGGCTGCCGGAGTGCGTTATTTCAGGCGGATTTCAATGGTTTGATGAATCTGTATCATATCTATGAAATTGTGAATCATACCCATGAGGCTTATGACCTGAAGCAGCTGCAAAGGGAAAATGCGGATAATCTGTTAGGACGGTATATCCAGAGCTTTCAGGGACAGGAGGACCAGCTTCATCAGCGTGCCTTGGAGTATGGTGTTAAGGCGCTGATGCGGTGTCGGGAGTTTGAGAGGAAATAAGGATGTATATAAGTAAGCTGTATTTACGGTGTTTTGGAAAATATCATAACCGGGAGCTGGAATTGCAAAAAGGCGTCAATCTGATTTATGGGCCGAATGAAGCCGGTAAGACGACGATAAAGGATTTTATTATCGGCATGTTCTATGGAATAGAGCGGCTGCGGGGAATTGCTGCCCGGACAGATGAATATACCCGGCATGAGCCATTTGACGGTTCCGGCTATTCCGGCTCCATGGAGCTGGAGCAGGCAGGAAAGGCATATCTGATTGACCGGAGCTTTCGCAAGGACCAGAAGTCCTTAAAGGTATATCAGCAGGATACGGGGAGAGAGCTGGATACCGGGGATGGGTCAGGACTTCCGGAGACGATGGTAGATATGGATAAGAACGGCTATGTTAATACCTTGTGTATATCCAGTCATGGTGCCGTTTACGGACAGGATTTGCAGGAGGAATTCCGGCAGTATATGATGAATGTCAATGCAACAAAGACTGGAAATCTGGATTTGAAGGATGCATATAATTATCTGAA
Organism: Clostridium sp.; assembly: GCA_023667695.1. GTDB lineage: Bacteria > Bacillota > Clostridia > Lachnospirales > Lachnospiraceae > CAG-632. The sequence goes on from JAMOZY010000023.1 coordinate 32,026, forward strand.
CGGACAGAAAAAGGCTTTGAACCGTAAAGGACTGGAAAATGAGCTGCAGGGCTTAAGCCGGAGGATGACAGAGGTGCATCTGGAGGAGGGGCTGGAGCAGATTGGAAGAGAGCGGGATGCGCTGGAGGAAAAGCTGGTTCACAGTTCCGGACAGAAAGAGCAAGAGCAGACGAAAAATACGAAGGAGAAGAGTCAGGCTTCCCTTTTTTCTATGAGCCGGGAGGAAAAAAAGCAGATGGACCCCCAGCTTCGGCAGATTATGGGCTTTATTAAGCTGTTGCTGGTTTTCGGGGGTGCCGCCTTGGTCTTAGTGTTGATTTTCCTGCTTCCGGTCTCATTGTATTACAAGGGCTGGTTATGTGTGATTGCGCTGGTGATTTCCTTATATGTATGGGTCATGGGCAGGGTTAAGCGTTCGGATAAAGGGAAGAAGAAGTCCTTGGATTCTGAAGATATCTCTGTGAAAGCGCCGTCCTCGAAAGGACCGGGAAGGGGGACGGATGCAGAAACGGGTACAGCCCGGATATTGGAATATAGCCGGAGGCTGTCGGACTTGCAGGTGCAGGAAAATGACCTCTTGAAGGAGTATGCAAGGCAGCAGGAGCTGCAGCTTCGGTATGAGGAAGTCAGGAACCGGCTCACAGAGACGGACCTTGAGATACAGGCCATCGACCTGGCGCTGCGTACTATCCAGGAATTGTCCGGTAATATATATGACCAGTATGGACCGGGAATCAGCAGACGGGTATCGGAGATGGTAAGCCGTATCACCAAGGGGCAGTATACGGATGTGAAGCTGGATGAACAGCTGCATATCAAGGTATGCAAGGATAGCCGGTATATTGGAGCAGAGTTCTTAAGTACCGGCACCCTGGAGCAGATTTATCTGGCGGTGCGTCTGGCTGTGGCGGAGGAGATGAGCCGGGCAGGCATGCCTCTGCTGCTGGATGATATCTTTGGAGCTTATGATGATGCGCGGCTGGAAGCGGTCTTACAATGCCTGGCTGCTTATGGGGCGGAGCAGGTGATACTCTTTACGGCAAGTGACCGCCTGGCGGATGCTTTGGACCAGACGGATATTGATTATAATTATATTGAAATTTAGCAAGGGGAAGAAGCAGGAAGCTGTGAACCAGATGAAGATATTCGGTTTGCAGCTTTTTTGATTTTAGTGAATGATGAATGAAAATAGCAGTCTGTCGGGGCTTGATTATCAGAGAAAAATACCCCGACAGTATTCGACAAAAACCGGGAAATGATTTTTATTTTTGCAATATTCGTACTGTTTTTGCCAAACTATTGATTTAGAATGTCGAATTGTAGACAATAAAAGAAAACATTTGAAAAGAGGTAGTTATGCAAATATTAGGGGTGGCAGAAAGCAAAGGAAGAAATTATATAGCATATACATTTGAGAATCCACATGTATTTTATGAGGTTGGCTATAAGGGACTGCGTGCAAGTCAAAATGTTGATTTTGTTTCCTGTAATTATATGACATACAATGGCAGGATACGGCTGCTTTATCATATTGCTCCTTATTGTTCTCTTGCTACGGCAGTTACTGCTATGAGTCCGAATGCATTTGCCAATTTACTTGTCAATATGTTTGATGCCATTTTGGAAATTAGAAACAGCAGCTTTATCAATATTGAAACAGTAGAATTAGACCCTCAAAAGGTATTTGTTGATAGGGAAAAATTAAAACTGTATTTCATATATGTTCCGGTAAATGTACAGAGTTCACCGGAGCATTATTATACCATTTTGGATTATGTCAAAAAGAGTATATTATATCTGATTCGAACCAATGAGAACCTTCGGAGCGACCTGATATCCAGAATTGAGCGGGAACTGACGGATTCCGGCAATTCAATGGATAATCTGAGAAGTAATATTTCCGAGCTTTTAGGGATTTATCGGGAAACCGGCAACAATCCATATCGTGAGATATTGTATTCCGATAAGCGGACCACATCCGAATTTGTACCGGAGCAGAGAAAGGAAAATGAAAAGACGGATAAAAGAAAGCCATGGTTTAAGCATGATAAAAAGAAGGAAGAGACTTCGTTTGCAGAAACCAGTGTGCTGTTGGAGGAATTCGTACCACAGATTGCTTTGATTCATTCGGATTCTCAATCCAGTGTGGAATTATTGATTGATAAACGGGAATATATTATCGGTCATCAGTCCGGCAGTGCAGATGGCTGTATTGATACGAATGCCGGTATCAGCAGACGGCATTGCAGAATATGCAATATAAACGGGAAAAACTATATTGTGGATTTAACCAGTACCAATGGAACCTTTGTGAATGGAAAACGGATTACTCCGGAGCAGAATATTGAGATTACCCCAGGTGACAAAGTAAGGCTGGCGGATATGGAATTCCTGGTGGCAAATGGTACAGGAAGATAGAAAAGGTGGTTTTACCTTACGAGAATGTTTATAAATGGGAGGATATAAAGATGGATGGAAAGATACTCATTGCATGCAGGGATGAAGATTATCTGATGATGCTGGCAGAGAAGCTTTATTTGGAATTAGACAATAGTATTCAGGTAAACGCCATTTCCGATTATGAGTATTTGTTCCGGTATATCAATCAGGAAAAACCAGAAGAACAAATATTAATACTGGGACAGGAATATTATCTTGATAATCTGGAGCTTTCCGGATTCGACTGTATTGTTTTGCTGGATGAAAATGAAAAAATGATGCGTGTGGTCAATAGCAGGTTCGTAACCATTAATCCATTTTTAAAGTTGGATGCCATTTATGATTTTATAACAAGCCAGACCTTGTTAAAAGATGTTCTGGAAAAAACGAAAAAGAAGGATACCAGATTGATAGCGGTGTATTCCCCGATAGGCGGTTCCGGAAAGACTACGGTTGCCTATGGCTTGAGTATGGCATTTGCAAAAGCATATAAGAAGGTGCTTTACATTAATCCGGCTCCGCTTCAGGACTTTGGATTTTTATTTCAGAATCCGGATTCACTGGAGCCGAAGCTGGAACGGATGATTGCAAAGCAGGATGGAGGAACTATTTCTTTATTGCTGGAAGCAATCCGCAATTATGGCTTTGATTATCTGCCTCCTGCCAGAATGTCTTTTGCCACGTTAGGCATCAGCTTAAAGGATTATGTATATGTAATTACGGAATTGAAGCGTATTAATAAATATGACTATATCGTTATTGATATGATGAGTGAATTCAATGTGGAAATGGCACAGATGATAGGCCAGGCGGACCGAATCGTATGTATTGGCTTACAGGATGCATATTCTGCATTTCGAATAAAACGGTTTCTGGATAATATTGATGCTGCAGATATGTCCCGGTACATCTTTCTGTGTAATAAATATGACGAAAAGCACAAGGATTATATGACGGAAAACAACAGCAGCATCAAGGTGAAGAAACAGATTGCATATATGCCGGAGCTGGAGCAGGCAGATAAACTGACCGAAGAGATGAAGGCGGTATTGGAACAGATTTCCATACTTTGTATTTCATGAGAGAGGAGGAGAAGGATGGACCGATGTACGGTAATAATTAATTTCAGTGATGGAAGAGATAGTGAAGATTTGGATATCCCGCTGGATATATCCGCCATGGATTTGCTGCTTGGACTGAATGAGGCATATGAGCTGGGATATGACCTCTCCCGTATCAATGAATACAGCTTACGGGCAGAGAATCCCATCTGTCTGTTAAAGGGGACCAGAAGTCTGCAAAGCTATGGGTTAAGACATGGAAGCCAAATAAACATAATGACAGAGGATGAAAATGAACGGAGAATTTAAGGCAGTTGTATCGAAGGGTAATTATTATCGGGAAATACATCTGAAAAAACAGGAAAAATTATATATTGGAAATATGGAAAGCTGTGATATATTCATTGCCCTGGAGCAGGAGGTTCCGCCCTTTTGTCTGCTTTTGTACAGAAATGACAATGGAGAATGGCAGTTGAATTGTGACGAACAGACCTTTATATCCGCAGAAGGGATTCTGAAGCAGTTTACCCGGGTACTGACCCATGGGGACGACTTTAGTATTAAGCATATAGAAGCTGGTACGGAATTATTCCGTTTTCGTTTTGTCATAGACTTTGAACGGGAAAATCAGGATTACCGCCGGATGATTCCGCTGGACAGCCGGACGAAGGGCAGGATTACGGTAGGTGGTGATAATTCTCATGATATTTATATCGCGGATGATTTGATGGCAGATAGTGAGTTCTGTATGGTATGGCAGGAGGGAAAGCTGTATGTGGATCAAATCCGATGCCGTTATGGATTGTACTTAAACGGAAATGTAATAAAGAACCGAACACGCATTCAGAACTGTGATTTTATATCCGTCCTGGGTTACAGCTTTTATTATCGGGATGGCGTATTGCGGACATCGGACAGGGAAAGCATTCAAATGCATGGGTTATCAAACGAAGTAGAACCTTTGTCAGAAGGAAATCAGAAATATCCTATGTTCTATCGGAATACCCGGGTGATTGAGCAGCTGGAGGAAGAGAGCATTCACGTATTGGTGCCTACTGAGGCAGTCAAAAAGCCGGAGAGCAATATATTGCGGAATCTTCTTCCGGCACTCGGTACTCTTGCACTGACCATTATTCTCCGGGGGATAATCGGTGGTGGAGGAACCTTTGTTATATTCAGTGTCTGTACTATGACAATCGGAATTACCACAACAATCGTATCCTTCTTTGGAGGAAAAAAGGCCTACAAGAAGGAGAAAAAGAATCGGGAGGACAAGTATAACCGTTATATTACCGGCAAGAAGGAGGAAATCCGGAAAAAGCGGAAGGAAGAGAAGGAATATCTGGAAAAATTATATATTACCGGAGCAGAGGAGTATAAACGGACGATGGAATTTTCTTCCCGGCTGTTCCAATGCCGGAAAGGTGATATAGACTATCTTAATATATATCTGGGAAAGGGTACACGCTTATCCAAAAGACCGATTGAGTATAAGAAGCAGGAGCAGCTTGAGGTAGAGGATGAGCTGGCGTTAATACCAGAGCAGATATCGGAAGAATACCGATATCTGGAGGAAGTTCCGATTACCTGTAACCTGACGAAGCTGAATGCATTGGGAATTGTAGGAAATGATTTTCATATACGGGAATTAATCCGGAATATTATCATTGATTTATGTGTAAGGCATTATCACACGGATGTAAAGCTGATACTGATTTCCAATAAGGAACAGGCGGAGTATATCCGGTGGGCAAGATTCCTTCCACATTTGAATGAAGAACATATACGCTACATCGCCTGTGACGAAAATAGCTGTAAAACCATGTTTGAATATATGTATCAGCTTCTGTCTGCAAGGGAGGATGATAAAAGCTGTCAGCCGGAATATGTGGTAATCGTGCTGGATGAGATGGGAATCAAGACCCATCCGGTTTCCAGATATATTGAGCATGCGAATCAATACGGTTTTTCCTTTCTTTTCTTTGAAGAACAGGAGGAACGGCTTCCACTGGGCTGTAATATGATTATCCGTATGACGAACAACAAGCGGGAAGGGGTTCTGGTGGAGGCAAGAGATGAAGGAAACCGGTTATGCTTTCAGTATGAACCGGTTGACAGCCAGGATGCTGCTGCAATCGCAATGAAGCTGGCCCCAGTTTACACAGAGGAAGTCAGTCTTGAAAACTCTTTGGTGAAGAATATTACTTTATATGAGCTGCTTCAAATCCATAATGTGAAGCAGTTGAATCTAAAGCAACGCTGGTCGGAAAGTGTAACGGAGGAAACGCTGAAAGCTCCGTTGGGGGTGAATGCTAAGGATGAAATCCTTTATCTGGATTTGCATGAAAAGGCCCATGGCCCCCACGGTCTGGTGGCAGGTACGACCGGTTCCGGAAAAAGTGAAATACTGCAAAGCTATATCTTGTCCATGGCGACGCTGTATCATCCTCACGAAGTAAGCTTCATGATTATTGATTTCAAGGGCGGCGGTATGGTGAATCAATTCCGGAATCTGCCCCATTTGATTGGCGCCATTACGAATATCGACGGAAGAGAAATAGAGCGTTCCCTGAAATCCATCAAGGCTGAACTGAAAAAGCGGCAGCGATGCTTTGCAACAGCAGAAGTGAATCATATAGACGCTTACATAAAAAAGCAGAAAAAGGGGGAAACGGATGAAATCATTCCCCACTTGATTGTAATTGTAGATGAATTTGCCGAGCTGAAGGCGGAGCAGCCGGAATTTATGAAGGAGCTGATTAGTGCTGCCCGGATTGGAAGAAGCCTGGGTGTTCATCTGATACTGGCAACCCAGAAGCCGGCAGGGCAGGTAAATGAGCAAATCTGGAGTAATTCCAAGTTCAAGCTGTGCTTAAAGGTTCAAAATAAAGAGGATAGTAATGAAGTGTTGAAAAGTCCATTGGCAGCAGAAATCAAGGAGCCGGGCCGGGCATATCTTCAGGTGGGAAATAACGAGATATTCGAGTTGTTCCAGTCTGCATACAGCGGTGTACCTGCAGAGCAGGAAACCGATAGGGGAAAGAAGGAATATCATATTGACCGGGTTGATTTAAGCGGTAGACGGACCGTGATTTATCAGTATGAAAAGGAAAAATCAGAAAATGAAGCCTATATGGAGCTGGATGCGATTGTAGATTATGTATCGGAATATTGTCAGGTAAATGGAATTCCTAAGCTTCCAAGTATCTGTATGCCGTCACTGCCAACCGCCCTGGACTATGATACAGAGATGAACGCTGCTGATGTCCATCGGGGAAAGTATCAGGTTCCCATTGGAATCTATGATAATCCGGAAAATCAATACCAAGGTGAAGCATATCTGGAAGTAATGCAGAGCAATACCGTGATTATCGGCTCGGCACAGTATGGCAAGACCAATCTGCTGCAGTTGATGATTCGTTATCTGACGGAGCATTATCCGCCAGAGGAATTTACCTTTTATGCACTGGACTTTGGCACCCGGGTGCTGTCCATCTTCGATTCCATGAAGCATTGTGGTGGCGTGGTATGCGCTGGTGAGGATGAGAAGTTAAAAAATCTGTTCAAATATCTGTATACGGAAATGGCGCTTCGAAAGGAAAAGCTGTTGAAGTTCGGCGTGACCTCCTATGGTGCTTACGTGGAGGCTGGAAATCAGGATTTGCCACTGATTATGCTGGTAATTGATAACTTTACGGCATTGCGGGAGCTATATCTGAATAATAAAGACATGCTGCTTGGAATATGCAGGGATGGTTCCTCTCTGGGCATTACTGTGGTGATGACGAATACGATGTCTTCCGGAATCGGATTCCGTTATCTGGCTAACTTTGCCAATAAGCTTGCGCTGTACTGCAATGACCAGGGAGAGTACAGCAGTCTGTTTGAATACTGCAAGGAACGGCCGGCAGCAATTCCGGGACGGTGTCTGATTGAGATTGCAAAGAATAAATACGAATGCCAGACCATGCTTGCATTTGAAGGAGAGAAGGAAATCCAGCGGGTTGGCAATATGCGCCGGTTCATTGAGGAGAGGAATGCACAGTGCAGACATCGGGCAAAGCGGATTCCGTTGATTCCAGAGCTGCTGAAGATGGAGGAGTTGAGGGATATGTGTCCGAACCCAAAGCCGTATGAGTATCCGATTGGGTTGGATTTTGAAGATGTGAAGCCTGTATTTGTGAAGCTCCGGGATGAACATATGCTGACGATAACCGGGCGGGAGCAATCCGGGAAAACAAATTTTGTTAAGACTATGCTGGGATACCTGGAAGAAAGTCAAGAGAACCTGGCGGTTTATGTTATAGATGATGTACGGAGAAAGCTTAGTGCAGTGCAGGACTATAATTGTGTTATAAAATATACCGCTATGTCCGAGGATGCAGATGAAATTTTGAAACATATTCATAGTGAGCTTCAAGAGCGGTATAACCGGATGCTTTTAATGAGTGATATGAAATCAAATGAGGATACATTGCTTGTACTTGTTATGAATAATATGGATGCGGTAAATGCACTTGGGCAAAATAAGGAATCCGCTGCAAGATACAAGGAAATCGTTGAACGCTTTAAGAATCTGGGTATATTCCTTTTGTTTTCAGGGATTCCCAATACTGCAATTGCCTATAACGCTTCGGAAATAATGAAAAGTATTAAGGAAACCAAGAGTTATATTGCATTCGAAGATATTAAGCTGATTAAACTGACAGAAGTAAATTCAGCCTTATACAGTAAATTTCAAAAGCCAATTGAAATCGGTGAAGCATATTACTTAAAGAACACTACGATTTCAAAGATTAAAACACCCATCAGATAATCGACCGACAGGTCTTTATCAATAAAAATTATAGTAGGAGGTATTACAAAATGGCAGGACAAATCAGAATTACACCTGACACAATGAGGATGAGGGCTGGGGAGTACAGAGCGGAAGCAAATAAGCTTCAGGAGATTATCGGTACAATGGATTCCCTGCTCACCAATCTTCAGGAGGAATGGGAAGGCGCAGGCAGTGAGGCATATGCAGCCAAGTTTGCCGAGTTAAGACCGGGCTTTGTGGATGCGGAAGCATTAATCCAGGAAATTGCGGAAGCATTGGATAAGGTTGCCGTCACCCTGGAAGAAACAGACGCTAATATCGGCGCTGCATTTTCGTAGGAATCAGGCTCACGGCAGCATAACGCTGCCGTGGTAGCAGCCTGAGGCAAATGACCGGAAAACCAAGGAGGAGTAGATATGGAACAAAACCATAATAATGAAGCACTAAGCTTTTATCCGGTAGGCAGCGTAGTGATTGTCAAAGGAAATGTAAGAAAAATGATCGTGCTGGCACGCTGTGTTATGACAGAGATACAAGGCACGCTCCATTTCTTTGACTATGCAGGAGCCTTGTATCCGGAAGGTCTGGTCAATAGTCAGATGATATACTTTAATCATAAGGATATCAGCAGGATTATTTTTGAAGGTTATTCCGATGAGGATGAAGTCATGATGAAGGAAAACCTGAATGACTGGATAGAAAAGACGAATATCAAGCGTGGAAATCCTTATGATTTGAATGTAAAAAACATGATGGAGCAGATTAACCAGAAAAAGGAGCGTGACTGAGCATGTTCGAGACTCTGGAAGAATTAATAAACAAAAGAAACCAGACCCAGAATCAGCTTAATTCATACAATAATGAATTCCGCATTTTAGAGGAGGCTTATGAAAGACTTCGCAGCGTGTTGGGAGAGCTGCAGACCGGCAAGGAGGATTTCTATGCAAAATGCCCCAATGAGAATGTCTATATCAGTGACATACCCAGCGGAGCATGGAAAGGCGCAGAATGGAACCGATTTGATGATGAGCGGTTCGAGGTTCACCGGGAATCCGCCGGCAGTCTATTAACCCATATCGGAACAGATATCTGGGCAATCGAGGACCGGATACATGAAATCGAACAGAGGGCAGACAGTCTTCGTTCGGAGATTCGGCAGTTGGAAAATGCAGTTGCAGGATATAATAGAAGAATCAATTTAATGAAGGGATAAAAAATGTCAGATATAAGATTTTCAAAAGAAGAATATGATACAAGGCTTGACAGTCTGAATACACTGAATGAAAGCCTCAATCCAATATACAGTTCCGAAATCACACAGGGAGAAATCGTATCTGAAAGCATGGATATCTTCTTAGAACTGTACTCGGAGATACTAAATATCGTAAGATACTATAAATGGTCTATGACCCACTCCATTCAAAGCCTCCGGAATGCCGGAGAAGTGCTGGAGCAGGCAGACCAGGATGCATCGCACCTGTTTTAGAAAGGAGGCAGAAGCATGGGATACAACCTGAACTTTGATGAAATAAGGAATCTGGAAGCCTCTCTGCTAAGTTCTGTCTGCGGCTGGCAGGAGCTGTACGGTCAGATTGGAGCAGAACTGACCGGCTTTACTGGAAGCCTGGGATATACCGGGACCGGAGGCACCGCCATCCGGAACTATGTACAGGAAGCCCACGGAGTCATCTGCCAGTGCCTGTCATTACTGCTTGCAGAATATACCAGCCGGCTTCTCCTGTTCGGGGAAGGCCTCTATGAATACGACAGCGACAAGCATGCCTGTTTAAATGAAGATGCCTTGGCTGCCGTAGCAGAACGGCTGGGAACCGTGGCGGAAGACCTTGGGAGCCTCCATGAAACTGCCAGACGGGAGATGAACAGGATCACGGACCAGGTGGACACCACCTGCCACAGCGGAGTTGAAGAATATGTGTCTGTTCTGTATAATAAAAGAACAGAGCTGCGGGAATACCGGGAACGTGTGGGAGAATACGACCATACATCAGCCGCAGGGATGGAAGAGATGCAGGAACTGGCAGCCTCCCTCCGGGGACTGGTAGACCGTCTGTACGAAGGAGGGGAGATACGGACAGACGCCTGGGAGCCGGGCAGCTTCCTCACCGGGGAAGAGCTGGAACATCTGGCAGGACTGGTGATGAACAGCGGGCAGTTCCTGACGGAGAACGGGGAGGCGGTATCGGCAGCCTACGAACACTACACCCAGGTATGGGAAGAAATCATAGAAGAGCTGTCGGAAGAACGGGTCAAGCAGGGCGTCCTACTGGTACTGGCATCGGCAGTGGCAATCGCGGGCGTCATCCTGTCAGCAGGAACCCTTGCCCCGGTAATAACAGCAACCCTGGGGACTGCAGTAGTGGCCTATAATGCAGGAAACCTGGTGGAAGGAGCAGGGGATATCTACTATGGGCTGAACGGGGACCCGTATACCACGGCGTGGAACCCGGTGCGTGACACATACTTCGGCGGGAACCAGACCGCCTATGACCTCTTCGGACTGACGGCAAACAGCGCCTATGCGGTGGCAGTACCGCTGAACCAGTTTGCCAGTGCCAGCACCACTACGGGACAGTTCATGGTACTGGTGGACGTAGGAGCAGGAGCAGTGACCGATGCGGGAGTGACCCGGATATGCGAAGCCTGCGGGGCAGATGAGATGACGACCTTCGTCATGGGACTGGGAGCCGGGATGGTAACGGGGATGGCAGTGGACAGCCTGAATCCCAGTGTGCCGAGAAGAGCGGGAAGCATGGAGATGGACAGCGGAGAACTGCAAACAAGGATACGGGAACTGCAGAGAAGGGGGTATCTGGGGGATGGAACAGCTACACCGTCTTCCTTTGCAGACATGATGAACCCGGAAGATGCAGCGAGATATACGCATTTTCTGGAGCATGGAAGCGACAGTGGACTGACACCTTCCGAACTGGCAGGCATCCAGAGACTAGATGACTGCCTGGCACTGGGCAGGGTGGATTATGATGAAGTGCTGACGCTGAGGAGACAACGCAATGCTGATTTTGGTTATGTGACGGAGAGTGGTAAATATTCTATTCTATCATATGAAGATGCTGAAAATATCGCTTTTGATGCTATACATGGTCCGGATAAGGCGGATGCAGTTGTACTGGGAAAATATGGGGATGGTGGTCCGACGGCATATACAAGTGTTGCCAAAGATATGGATGCGCAATATTTCCAACTTGATAATTGGGATGAACTTGCAGTCCGTTATTCTGATGATGAGATTTGGAAGATTAATGAAAGGTTTCTGGATATCCAAACAAGTTCTGGACGAGAAATATACTTATCGCATAATCCAGAAGACTATATTGGTAAAGGGCAATTTTATTCTAGAGAACTCCAATATCTGCTAGATAATGGTTATCGGTTCGTTGATGAAGGAGGAATTTGGCATGCAGTTAGATAGTAGTTTTTATAATAAATATATTGATATGTTTGACACATGTATGTATAAAATGTTTGGTACAGATATCAAAAAAACAGAAACTATATGCAAGTATGAAAACAGAGGTTTTTTTAGATTAGAATACAATTATTATCCTCATAATTATAGAATTGTGGTAGAAAATGAAATAAGAACATTTGATATAACAATTTTTGACGTTGAACAAGCATCTAACTCTTTGTATCGAATTTGTAAATTTAAAAATCAGCTGAATGCAGAATGTGTTGAAGAGTCAATTGATTTGCTAAAGTCTGTTTTGTCAAAAAATGAATTTACTATGTACTTTCATAAAGATGGCAAGTTATATAAGAAGAATGCGGATGGCATAAAAAGGGTCAAAGACATAAAGGAGTTATTGAATGAATGAGAAAGGTATCGCAAGTAAATATTTGGAATATAGAGAAAATGTACTGAAATATACTAATGTTGATATGAATTTGAAATTAGAAAATGATGAGCAGGTTTATATTGCTGTTTTTGATATTCCCACAGAAAGTGGTATTTTATATGGGCATACAAAAACGCTGGCATTAGTTTTTGGATTAAATGTCCACATATATCTAGGGAATGGTGATGCAATTGTTGGATTAGAAAAAAATAGAGATATAATGAAGACCATGCAATCTTTGTTTATTAGTTCTTCGCAAGTTTTAAAGAGTATGCAATTAGTGGATGATTATTCGTATTATGAAAGCTCAAATGTTAGAGCCTATTTAAAAACCAGAAGAGGGGTATATTTTCAAGAACTAAAAAATGAATCTCGTGAGGAGAGATTTTTAAATATGTTACTGGAAAATGTGCTTATTATGATTTCTAAAAAAATGTGACATCAGCTCTGGTTTAGGACTTCTTACAATAAAAAACTCCTGCATGTCTATTAATTAACCATCATGGCTGTTGAGAAACAATTAAGAAATCAATCTTTGTCATAGGGAAGCATGAAGATGGACAGTGGTCTGACACCTTCCGAACTGGCAGGCATCCAGAGATTAGACGACTGCCTGGCACTGGGCAGAGTTGATTATGATGAAGTGCTGACGCTGAGGCGAGAGAATGGCACAGGGTTTGATTATGAGATTGAGGGTGGTACAAAGACAAATACTGTATGGGATAGTATTACTCCAACTCAAGATAATTATCCACATACAAGTATTCCACGTTCTTTTGAAATAGAAGTTAATGGACAGAAGATGTGGGTTCATGGTAATGCAACTGATCATATATATGATGATGTTTATAAGGGAATTATTACAGGGAAAGGAACAGCATATACAAATCCAAATCTCTATACACAAGAAATTATGAGTGATTTTCATGGTGCATTACAAGAAGTTACAAAGTCAGGAATAGTTTATGGAGAAGTGATTACTCAAGGTAATTGGGAATTTATCTTTGCTCAGCCTAGACAAGCTGGACAGTTACCTGTAATAAAACATGCACAGTTTAATGGATGGCATTAGGAGGTAAAGATGCAAAATACAGTAAGTATAAAGTTAGAAGAATATATTCCTTTGAAAATTATATGGAATGGTTGTGAAGAGGCAGTAACCTATGTTTCATTTTCAAAAGATAAAACATCTTCTTTGGAAATTGTGGTAGGAATAAGTAGTAATCAAATAAAAAGAATAACACTATTGCTATGCAAAGAATATATAGAAACCAGTGATGAATTGAGGGTGAATAATATTGTAGATAGAAAAATAGTATTTAATTATGACAGGGTTGAATGCAATACATTTAAAACTATTTTATATTCTAATGGGGTCAGGATAATTTGTTCGGATAAAGATACTTGCAAATATACCAAATTGGACAGAGTGTATTTTGGTATGTCTGACGCAGATGATATTACTGAAATATGTGTATATGATATGAGTGTTGATGAGTTGAAACATCTAAAAAATGAACTAATGTTACAGTGATTTATATAATATCTTGTTCAAATTCAGTCCAATGAAACTGAGCTTTCTTATCGTAAAGCTGATTGCTAATCATACGTTCAGTATCTTCGTTTAGGTGTACTTTTTGAAAGTGAAAGTCTTTATCCATAAAATGTTGTGCGTGAATTTGAAGTTAATAGTAGTGTGGAATTATATGTTAATGCGGGACCTGTTGGACCTCAAATTGACCTTAAAGCGGATGTGTATTTACCAGGCGATGTAACTATAACTCGATATGATTTGTTTTCTAATTTAGGAAGTGGAATAAATCGAGAAGATTATGTTCATATTGTTGATGAATATTGGGTTGATTAGTGGATAGGAGCATGTGCGTCTGTCAAACCAGATACAGGGATGGCTGCAGAAGTTCTTCCCGGA
>JAMOZY010000024.1 GCA_023667695.1 Clostridium sp.
CGACCTCTTGATCCCAAATCAAGCGCTCTAGCCAAGCTGAGCCACACCCCGTTTTTCCACGAAAATTCCTTTGCGTTACTCTTCAGTTTTACTGCCCTTTTGTCAACGCAAGTGTTATTATATCGAATGGTCCTAGAAAAGTCAACACCTTATTTTTATATTTTCGCATATTGTGGCAATTCAGCCACCCATTTTCAGAAAAACGGTCTGCTCATACAAACAGCCAACCCTTAATGTTACAGGAATCGGAACCTCCGATTCGGAAGTTCCGATTCTGCTGTTCTTATACTAAAAAACGCCGATAAATAATCGCAATCCGCCTATGCTTCCGGCTTAATTTCCAACGGCTCTTCCTCTTCAAAAAAATCATCATCGAAATCATCATCGAAATCATCATCGAAATCATCCAGGAAGCTTGGGGTCAGGTACTTATAAACTGCAAATGCAATACCTGCAATTGCTGCAACGGCACCAATAATAGCCAGTACCCATAATACCTTCTTTGCAACCTTATTCTCTTCCGGTTCCTTCTTGCCGCCGATTAATTCGCCAACCTTAACTGCACTAATAATTTCATCTAAATTCTTCATATCATTACCCTCCTTATAGACGCTAAACCATACGATAATATTATTATATCATAAGAAAGAAAATATTACTATTCTATTTTGCATTTTTTTCCAGCAAACTGTGACAGAATCAGAACCTTTTCCTTCCATATATAATTATATCCTGCTTTCCTCCCGATTTCATACAACCGTTCCGCTATATGCATCCGCCTTATCGTATTGCCTGCGCACATTAATGTGCAGACACCTGCGTAAAATTACGCGGCCCATATTACGCAGTTGAATGGTTATAATTTCTTTAATTTTGCAAAGGATGCAAACATACGCTTCACCCCATAATCATCAAAGTCAACGGTTACTTCATAGTCTTTACCGCCATTTTTTATTTCCTCCACCGTACCAGTACCAAACTTAATATGCTGCACCCGGCTTCCTACCTCATAGTCCAGCTGCTCTGCCCGGTTTACCGTAAAGGCCTTTCCATAGGAAGGCTTAGCTGTAAATGCTTTGGAAATACCAGCCGGAGCCGCTTGTGGAACAGACTGACTCACTACCTTTCGATACCCGCCCAAGTCCAGCAGCTCTTCCGGAATCTCCTTTATAAATCTGGATATTGGATTATAGTTATTGCTTCCATTCATCATCCGCTGTCTGGCACTGCTTAAAAATAACCGCTCCTTTGCTCTGGTAATGCCAACATAACACAGCCTTCGTTCCTCTTCCATCGCATCTTCATCCTCAGAACTCATTGCCATACTGCTGGGGAATAGGCGTTCCTCCATTCCACACAAAAATACATATGGGAATTCCAGCCCCTTGGCGCTATGTATCGTCATAAGAACCACCCGGTCGTCACTGCTGTTCAGGCTATCTACCTCGGCGACTAATGCTACCTCCTCCAGCAATTCATCTAAGGACGGATGTTCCGCTTCCTCCTCATATTTCACAATCTTATTCCGAAGCTCTTCTATATTCTCTACACGAGCCATGGATTCCTCCGTATGCTCTGCAATGAATGCCTCCCGATAACCTGTTTTTTCCAATATTTCATCAAATAATTCATGGATTAACATCCCATCCGCTGCTTCTTCCCGTAAATCAGAAATCAGGTCTGTAAAAGCCTGCAGCTTTCCGACCGCTTTTCCAATTCCAGGAATATCCTCTGCCTGGAACAAAGCATCCAGAAAGCTGACTTCCTGCCGCATAGCATAGTCTTCCACCTTTGCAATCGTTGCAGCTCCGATGCCCCGTTTCGGTACATTGATAATCCGCTTGACGGAAATATCATCCGAACCATTTGCAATCGTCTTGAGATATGCCAGCAGGTCCTTAATCTCCAGTCTGGCATAAAAGTTTTGTCCTCCATATATTTTATATGGTATATTTTTCATCAGCAGCTTTTCTTCCAATACCCGTGACTGTGCATTGGTACGATACAGGATTGCATAATCGCTGTAATTCCTGCCATCCTGAATCTGGCTTTCCCATATCTGCCACGCAATCTGCTCTGCCTCCTGATATTCATTCTCATACTGCTTATACCGGATTCGGTCACCGGCTTCCTGCGCCGTCCAGAGGGTTTTATCCTTCCTTCCCAGATTATGTCGGATTACGCCGTTTGCCGCATTCAGAATATTCCCCGTAGAACGGTAATTCTGCTCCAGCATGATTACCCGTGCCTCCGGATACTCCTGTTCAAAGTTCAGAATATTCTTGATGTTTGCCCCGCGGAACTTATAAATGGACTGGTCATCATCCCCTACTACACAAAGATTCCTGTACTTCTGGGCCAATTGACGCACCAGAAGGAACTGAATCTCATTGGTATCCTGATACTCATCCACCATAATATAACGAAACCGCTCCTGATACTGCTCCAACACATCCGGACAATCCTGAAACAACTGCACTGCCTTATAGAGCAAGTCATCAAAGTCCAGTGCATTATTACTATGCAGACGCTTCTGGTATTCCGTATAGACTCTTGCAATCTGCATACGCCTATAATCCCCCTGTGCCTGCAAATCATACTCATGAGGCGAGATAAATTCTTCCTTCGCCTTGGATATCTCCGCCATCAACCGGCGTTCCGGATACATCTTAGGGTCTAACTGCAGAAATCTTGCAATCTCTTTTACCATACGTTTCTGGTCCTCCGTATCATATATGGTAAAATTCGTTTGAAATCCAATCCGTTCAATATGCCTTCGAAGAATACGCACACACAGGGAATGAAAGGTACTAATCCATACACTTTCCGAGCCAAATCCTATCAAATCATCCACACGCTCCCGCACCTCGCCCGCTGCTTTATTGGTAAAGGTAATTGCAAGGATATGATACGGATTGATTCCCTGTTCCATTAAATATGCTATCCGGTGCGTAATCACCCGGGTCTTACCGGAACCGGCCCCAGCTAAAATCAGCAACGGTCCTTCTATATGCTCCACTGCTTCCTGCTGAGGCGGATTCAATATTGTCTGCATTTTCATTCTCCTTTTTCTTTGGCTCTATTCTAAAAATCGGGATTCATTCTCTTCCTTCCGGAAGTCGAATAATCCCGATTTCCCTTTCATCACATTCAGAATCTGACGAAAGCCCTATGCCAGCTTATTCCCACAATTGCCACAGAATTTATTTCCATTTGTTGGTGTTCCACAGTTTGGACAGAACTTCGGTACTGCACCCCCTGCATTTCCCATCTGTGAATTCTGCATACCTGCATTCTGGTTATTCTGATTCATACTGTTCATCATCTGCTGTCCCATCATCATACCCATCTGGGCTCCCATCATGGTATTCATCATATCCGAACTCCGGCCGCCGCCGCTTCCATTATTACTGGTCATAGCATCTACCATACTGACCTGCTGGAAACGGTTCATATCCCCTATCATGGAATGCTCTGCCGCCTGATCCGCCCGTTTCGTGATATTCTCCGGATAAGAGAATTCATCAATCCGAAAGCTTACCACGGACAAACCAATTTTTACAAATTCCATATCCAGGTCCGTTTTTACGCCATCCTGAATTTCAATTATATTTGCCTGAAGATTAAAAATATCCTGTCCTACTTTGGAAATCCAGCGAACCAATAAGCCTGACAGCATCGACTGCATGACTTCCCGTACTTCATTGATGGAATACTGCTTCTTAATACCGGCAATCTTTTCGATAAATACCAGATAATCGCCTACCTTCACATCAAAGGTACCATTTGCCCGGATTGGCAGACCACCCGGCAGCCCCGGAGCCTGTACCCGGATTGGCTTTGGCGTTCCCCACTTGATATTGAACTGCTTGGTATTAATGAACAATACCTCCGCACGCATACCACTGTTAAAGCCAAACTTAAATCCTTTTAAGGTAGAAAGAAACGGAATAATCTGCGTTTCAATATCATAGCTTCCTTCATCCTTAAAGATTCCTTCCACCTTTCCATTGTACATAAAGATAGCATCCTGTCCCTGACGAATGATTAGCTTGGAACCCTTTTTTATCTCATCATTCGACCATTTCCAGAATAATACATCATCCCGGTATTCTTCCCATTCTACTACATTGGCTAACTGATTAGAAAACAAACCCATCGCATATCCTCCTAGTCCATTCATGCCTTCATTTAAAACAAAGCCTTACTGCATACCCATCTGTGCTTTTAACGCTGCCAGTTCGTCTTCCACTGCCGGCGCCGGTGCAGAATCGTATTTTGCAGCCAGGTCATCCAGAGAATCAGATTCGCCGCTGTTCAATTCAGCCATAGCATTCGCCTTATCCAGCATAGAATTTGCCTTTGCCTCCATACGGTCGAAGGCTGACATGGAAGCCTCTGCACCGCCAATAGAGCTTCCCATCTGATTGATACGCTCCTGTGCTTTTGCCACCCGTACCTTCTCCTTAATGGACTCCCGTCTGGAATTCAATTCGTTGATATCCTTTACCAGCTTATCATGCATCTGGCGCATTTTCATGGAATTTGCTGCCGCCAAATCATATGCCTGCTGCAAGCTGGCCTGCTTATTCGTTAAGTCTGCCTTCTTTGTCAGGAAGCTCTTGGCATCCGTATCATTTCCTGCCAAAACTGCCTTTTCTGCATAGGACTGCATCTTAGCAATCTCAGCCGTACATTCGTCTAATTCCCTCTTTGCTCTCTGCTCATCTGCCATAACTGCGGCGGTCTCTGCCTTTACCTTCCCTAAATCACTGTTCAGGTCACGCAGACACTGGTCAACCATCTTTTCCGGATCCTCTGCCTTATCTAATAGCGCATTAATATTAGACGACATAATATCCTTGAATCTCTGTAAAACACCCATAATAACATATCCTCCTAAAATTAATTTGTGTAAATTATACAACAATCTCTCATTCTCCGCAAGCAGTACTAAAGCACGAATTCCTTTCGATGGGTTTCTTTCTTTTTTAACAAGAACGGCATAATTTTACAAAATATAGCCATAATCTGATATAATTCAAACTATTCTCATGCTATTATTATACTGTAAATAAAAGGTTTCTTCAGAGATGAATTCAAAATCTGTTTTGACTCCCATCTCGCAGACGACGAATTTCATATTGTTTTCTCTGTTGAAACCCTCCCTCATTTACATACTTTAACTCCCAAAAGTAAGGACAGTACTCTCCCCCCCTCTTGAGCTACTGTCCTTACGACTTTTAAATCTTATTTTATTTCCTATTTCAATTCATCCCATTCATCCAGAAATTCTTTAAAATCCGTTCTTGCAGACTCGATTTTCAACGGGTCCTGGGTATTCAATGCAAGCTCGAATTTCCGCAAGGCATGTTCTACTACCTTTCGGTCCTCACCCAGATACTCTTCATATAACCGCTCGCCTCGTAGTAATAACAGCCTGTTTTCTTCCTGTTCTCTCGGTGGAATCTTCAAGTAAGCAAGCTCCTCCATGCGGGCAGCAATCTCTTCATCAGTCATATCCACCTGCTGCCCCTTCAAAATCTGTTTGATGATTTTCCCGGTAGAATTAATCTTCACCTGCACTTCCAGAATGGAATTGACATCATAGGTATAGGTAACGTCAATGCTTTCCTGTCCCTTTGGCGCTTTCGGTATCTCTACATTCAACTCGCCCAGCAGCAGGTTATTGACCGCAAAACGGCTTTCTCCCTGCAATACATTCACACATACTACACTTTGATTATCCCGTATCGTGTACAGGGTTTCCGTCCGGCTTGCCGGAATCACCGTATTCCGCTCAATGATTGGGCAAAAATGTCCGCTTTCATAACCGCCGTTTTCCCGTTCTACCGATACTTCTGTTCCTAAGGTAAATGGACAGACATCCGTTAATATCACTTCCCGGATGGATTCCTTGCGTTCCTTCATGGCTGCCTGAATGGCGGCTCCCAATGCAATTGCTTCATCCGGATTGATGGTTGTATCCGGCAGAGTACGGAATAGTTTTCCTACAAACCGGCGGACTACCGGAAGCTTTGTCGCTCCGCCCACCAATACCACCTTATCAATTTCCGACAACCGCAGCCGGGAATCCGTCAGACTCTTTTTAACGGGAATCCGTATCCGTTCCAGCAAGTCTTCACACTTCTTCTCGTATTCTGTCAGTTCAATATCAAGCTCATAAGTCTTTTCCTCTATCATACAGGTCATTTTTGAAGTACGTTCCTCTTCAAATCCCATTTTGCAAAGCTCTGCCTGCTTATGAATATAGTTCGCCGTTTTCGAATCTAACGCATCCCTGTGGATTTCATCATATTTCTCATAAAACATATCTTCCAGTACATTGGTGAAATCCTCGCCTCCAAGAAAATTATCTCCGGCAACTGCCCGAACCTCTAAGATTGGTCCGGACAATTCCAAAATCGATACATCAAAGGTGCCGCCGCCCAAATCAAAGACCAGAAATTTCGCATCTTCCCTGCTTTCATACAGTCCATATGCAATTGCCGCTGCTGTTGGTTCGCTGATAATCCGCTCCACCTTCAGACCTGCCAGCTCCCCTGCCCGCTTTGTTGCCTTTCTTCTTGCATCATTAAAGTAAGCTGGTACACTAATCACAGCTTCTGTAACCGGCTCACCCAGATAAGCCTCTGCATCTTCTTTTAAGGAACGCAGAACAAAGGAGGATAATTCCTCCGAGGTAAAGAAATGACCGCCCAGCCGGTACTTTTTATCACTTCCCATTGTCCGCTTAAATACACTGGCTGCCGTATCCGGATACAGCAGCATCCGTTCCCTTGCTGTCTCACCTACATAAATCTCATCACCATCTACACTTACGATGGAAGGGGTCAGATTCTTATTCAAACGATTCGGAATTATTTGGGGACCATTCTCTGTGTAATATGCCACTAAACTATTGGTGGTTCCAAGATCGATTCCAACTAACATGTTAATCACCTTTCTACTTTTCTTCAATATCTACCCTTACGCTGTCCTTTATTTTCCGGCACCGCTCTTCCGCCTTAAAGCATCCAGCGTCAATACCACTTCTTCATCTCCCGGATTAATAACAAGCGCCTGCTCATAGAGCCGGATTGCAGAGGAAAGATTCCCCTGAACCTCTGCCAGAAGGGCGCGGGTAATCATAGAATCATAACAGACGGCATAGGAACAGCTTCTACAACGCGGGATATCCTTTATCCGCTCCAGACATTCCAGACTGTGCTTTTCATCACCGAGACAAAGATACATCTGTGCCATTCGGTCCAGTCTCTGGGGTGCCAGAGGACGATAAGACAGATATGCAGACACCGTTTCCGGGTCCTCTGCTTCCTGCTGCTTTAATTCTGCCGGCACATGATTCGCACAAATCAATGCCTTCATTGTTATAGCTGCCATATCCTTTGCCTTTTTCTGCTGACCGGTCAGCAGATATGCAACTGCCAGACGCCTGCCAGCAATATCGATATCAATTTCATACTTTTGCGCCAGCTTCACTGCCTCTTCCAGGTGATGAATCGCCTGCTTCAGATTTCTCTGATAATAATAAAAGCAGCCCATCTGTTCCAATACCCATACTCGCGCTTCCGCAGTCTTTCGGGGAGTCTCTCCGGGACACTTCGTCTCGTTTAACCATTGATTGTACATATTTTTGGCACTCTGCATATCACCCGATAACAGAAACACATTATTTATCACATCTTCGTAATAGCTATACGCACGAATCAGCTTCTTCTCAAGAGCTTCATCAAATATCTGCCTGGCATGTATCATATCCCCTTTACAGGCGTACATATTCCCCAGACTATAATAAACGGAGCTGCTGGATGGCGCCAGTTCTCTTGCCTTTTCCAGGATTTCAATTCCCTTGTCCCACTGGCGCAGCGCCTTATAGCAGGAAGCCATATTCCGATATGGAAGCAAGGTCTTTTCATCCGTCATATGCGCAATGGACTGCTTAAAGTAAGCAATGGCCTCTTCAAACCTTCCCTTGGACTGAAGCACATAACCGATATTATTATAAGCATACACATTATCCGGCTCCAGCTCCAGTGCCTTTTCATAATCCGCGACTGCCAAATCCATATTAAAATTATCCATGTAAAGAAGACCGCGTTCAATATAATAATAGGCATCCGGAACCAATTCCAGCTGCGCATTTATATATTTCAATGCAGCCCCATAGGCGGATTTCAACTCATAATTGTCAAACCGCCGGCTGTATATTGTCATTAACTCATGGTTTACCCTGGAGTGCTTTGCATCCTTTTCCAGCACGGACCGGAATGCCTGAATGGCTCCTTCCGTATTACGCAGCTTTTTTAAGCATATACCCTTCTGATAGGTAACATCTGCATGATCCGGCATCTCTTGTTCTAACTGGGTATATTCCGACAGTGCCGTTTCATATTCCTGCTTCATGCGATGAATATCTGCTTTTACCCAGCGAAGCCGGTAGTCGGTATTGCCCTTTTGAAGCTCCGCCTGTATCAACTGCAGCGCCTGGTCCAGCTGGTCCATATCCATACAAATCAGTATTTCCTCAAAGGCCAAATCCTTTTTATCTACTTTATCCTGGGGCATACCATCCTTGCGCATATCCTGCTCCAACAGTTCTGCTTCCGTCATAGCGCCTTCGTCCGGATTGACTTTTTTTTCAGCCAGCTCCGCTTCCTGAAGCTCTTTCTTTAACTGCTGGCAAAGATTCATGACCTTTCGGTTTTCTTCTTCCGTATGTGCAAGATTCCGAAGCACCCGTATTTCATAGAATTGCAGCAGCTCCTGATGAATGCCCTGTTCCTTAGCTGCTTCAATTACCTTTTTCGCATCCTCATACTGACGGTAAATGCAAAATACTCTTACTGCCAGCAAATATGGTTTATAGAACTTAGGAAAAATGCGTATGGCATTATAATAATCATCCACAACACACTGCCCGTTCTGCATTTCAAAATATGCCTCCTGCCGTCGGAGATATGCCGGATAATACCCCATATCTTCTTCTATTATGGCACTACAGATATCCACGCAGCGTTCATACTTTCCATTATCATAGTATAACAACGCAAGGCGATCCATGAAGGAATGACGAACCCATTCATCCTTCTCTAATTGAATTCCCTCTTTCAGGTATTGCTCTGCATGGGAAAAGTCCTTCACATTCTGGTACGCTACCCCTATGGCAGACTTTATAAAGCCTTCTCTGGATTGCCGTTTTTTATACTTATCCGAACCGTCATCCGGCAGATTCTTCCTGCACTCATCCCATTTTAATAAGTATTCAATCGCTTCCGTATACCGTTCCAAGCCAAGAAAGCAGCGTCCCTTCATATTGACATAATCATAATACTCTGCCTCAGCAGGCTGTAGCTCCAGCTTGTCCAGTTCTTCTATGGTTTCCGTAAACATCTCATTCTGGAACATACACCAGCATGCCTCGATTGCATGCTTTTTATTCTCCGGCTCTTGTTCTGCCAACTCATGATAGTAGTCTATCAGAGGAATATTTACCTCCCGCATCAGGTCCAGAACCGAATCATCTCTTCCATTAATCTCCAGCAGGTCCATAATCAATTCCTTTGCTTTTAGATTCTCCTGCTTTTTCATATAATACCTTGCGACTTCCACCCGGACGCTGTAATGGTCCGGCATACAATCCGCCACATGCTGCCAGCACTGGTATGCTTCTTCCCATTCTTCCGCACCCCAGTATGCCTTTCCTGCCCAATAACCAATGTATACATCATCCGGATATTCCTCCAGCAGCTTTTTCCCTAAGGCTAATGCAGCCTCTGCTTTTTGCTCCTGTAGATAAAGACGAATCCGCTCCACATCTTCATACGGATGATATACCTCGAACGCCGCTAAATCCTCCAACTGCTGCCAAAGACCTTCGTACTCTTCCCGATCGAGCTTTGCCTTAATTCTTAAATAAGAAGCAATATACGTATCTAACTGGACTTCGGACTCATCGATTCCCGTCACTTTCAAATGCTCATATGTAAAGAAGGTCTGATTTTCAATCTGATATCGCACATAATCCAGAAAATCCCGTGGAAACATCTCTTCCAGCTCTTTGATATCTGCACAAATGCTAAATTCCTTATCAATCCTCTGCCAGACCTCCTGCTTGAGATAATTATGGTTCATTAAATACACCAGAAAACGTTCCCGTACCTCCAAAGCAGTATCCAATGCTACGCAAATCGGGTCGTTAAACAGCTCCTGCCATAATTCCGGATTGTTTCTTGTATCCTTATACCAATAAATATTGTTTACCCGGTCCAGCCAGATGTCGATTTCATCCTTCGGCTTTTCTTCCGGTTCCCCGGTATTATCCGGCACCCGAATCAATTCCATTGCCGTCTCATATGCTTCCCGCAGCCGCTTAAAGCCTTCTGCATCATCCTCCGGATTCACGGTACGAAGCAGCTCATGATACTGATTTTTTAATTGTGTTTCATCCTTTGTCGGTTCTAACCCTAAAATCTTCCAAACTAATGCTTCTTCCATCTTCCACACTCTTTTCATTTATTAATGTATTGTTCCAGTACACAAAGTACTTCCTTGATATCGATTGGCTTTGCAATGTGTGCATTCATACCACAATCAAGACTGCGCTGTATATCCTCCGGAAATACATCTGCAGTCATAGCAATAATCGGAATATCTGCATCCGGATGGTCCATCCTCCGGATATGTTTCGCTGCATCATAGCCTGTCATGACTGGCATTCGAATGTCCATAAGAATTGCATCATAAAAGCCCGCTTCGGATTGTTTAAACTTTTCAACGCAAACCTGACCGTTTTCTGCCCGCTCCAGCTCCAGACCACAGGCAGCCAGCAGGTCATATGCAATCTCCCAATTCATATCATTATCCTCTGCCAGCAGGATTCGGGCGCCCCCAAGCTGATAACCTGTTTCCTCTTCCGGCTCTTCGACCGGATTTCCGCCTTCTGCATAAGGTCGTAACCCATGGAATAGCGTAGACTTAAATAATGGTTTAGGAATAAACCCATTGATTCCCGCTGCCCTTGCTTCCTCTTCAATCTCACTCCAGTCATAAGCAGAAACCAAAAGAATCGGAACCTCTTCCCCTACCCACTTACGGATTTCCCGGGCTAATTCCCTTCCGTCCATATCCGGCATTTTCCAATCTAAGAGAATAATGTGATAATCCTCTTGCTTTCTGTGCCGCTCCTCTACCATCTGAAGCGCAGTCCTTCCATCCAACGCCCATTCTGCATTAACTCCGGTTTCCTTTAGGGCTGCGACTGCACTCAGACACAGCTCCTTATGATCATCCACCATCAAAAGGTTCCAATCCGGAAGACGCATATCCTCTTCCCGAAGCACAGCCCGCTCCAAATCCAATGTGACATGAAACTCCGTACCTTCGCCTGGCGCGCTGTTTAATTCAATCGTCCCTCCCAAAGCATCTATAATATACTTTGTAATCGTCATTCCAAGTCCGGTGCCTTCCGTCCTTTGAACCACACTGCTGTTTTCACGGGTAAAGCTATCAAAAATATTTTCCTGAAACTCTGGTGTCATGCCAATCCCATCATCCTTCACACGCAGATGAATCCGGACATGATTCCGGCTTACCGGTGACTCTTCTTCCAGAAGGGAAACATGAATCGTACCGCCCTCCGGTGTAAACTTAATGGCATTGGAAAGGAAATTCAATAATACCTGATTCAAACGGATACTATCACAATAAACCGCCTCCGCCATAATATCCTGAATAAAAATATCAAAATTCTGATTCTTGGCTTTTACCTGCGGCTGAACAATATTCACAACACTGTCCATAATCTCCCGTAAGGATACCTGATGCATGTTTAAGGTCAGCTTACCGCTTTCAATCTTCGACATATCCAATACATCATTAATCAATCCCAGCAAATGCTTGCTGGATAATGTAATCTTGTTAAGACAGTCCTCGACCTTCTGCCGGTCATCCAGACTGGAAGAGGCAACTGCAGTCATACCTATAATAACATTCATCGGGGTCCGAATATCATGGCTCATATTGGAGAGAAATTCACTTTTTGCCTTATTCGCATAAATCGCCTCTTCTCTTGTCTCATTTATCTCTTTTAACTGTTTCTTCGTCATGTTGAAATAAACGGAAAAAATAGATAAAAGAAGAATCAGTACGATTCCAAAGCATCCGACAAACAAAACAGTACGCTGTGCATCTAATTCACCGACGGTTGCATCCAGTTCCCCGTATGGCATAACACTGACCAGATACCACTCGGAATCTGACAGCTTTGTACAATAAATATGCCGGTTCTCATTGGCTAACATCAGTACACTGGAATAATCCCTGCCTTCTGCAATCGCCGTCTGTAATTCCTTGATACACTCTTCTACGGTTCTTCCATCCACTGCATCAAATTCATTTCTCAAATGAGAAAAATAATCTTCCTCCTGTGAATCTGTATTCTTAATAACGTAACTGCCATCCTCCCGAATAATATGGGAATACATCCGGTCGGAATTGGTATCCAGGGAAAGCACTCCATTAATATAATCGGTAGGAATCCCCGCTACCAATGCGATACTGTCGTTCCCACTTTTCATCGGATAAGCGGCCGGAATTCCCAGCAATATAACTGTCTCATCCGAATCCGTATGTCCGATTGCCACCTTTCGTTCCCCTGCCTGAATGGAATTCAAAAAGGGTTCCGGGTCATCCAAGACTACGGAATCGCCATACAGCATTTCAAAGACACCAGCCTCTGAATAAAGCGCCAGCTCATCAAGGTCACG
The DNA here is from genome assembly GCA_023667695.1 of Clostridium sp. Lineage (GTDB taxonomy): Bacteria > Bacillota > Clostridia > Lachnospirales > Lachnospiraceae > CAG-632. Next base: position 12,789 of record JAMOZY010000024.1, read on the forward strand.
AAGCCGTCCGCTTGTGGTCAGTTCTTCTATCATAGCCTTACCATATGTAACTGCAGTTGGAGAAGTCTGAGCCGCAATACTCTCTACCTGCTCCAGGCGCAGCCCGATTAAGGTTTCAAAATGCCGCGAAATCTGTTCACTTATTCCTGACATATATAAGGTTCCCACCTCATTGATTACGGCGGTACTTTTCCCCCGCATGATGAATTGTAATCCAAAAAATACACAGGCACTGATAACAACTAATGCAACAATACTGAATATTAAAAAACGAGTGGTCTTATTCTTCATCCGGCTTCTCCTTTCATCCAATCTAGACATATATAGTTATTATAACAATTAAATTCTTTTGTGTCTAGATTTCAGGAGTTTCTTTTGTCGAAGCCTGCAAACAGATTTCCCGAAAAAATAACACCTGCCTCGTGATACACCTATGGCTGAATGGAGGTTGGTGTGTATGAAACCAAAGAGGTGGGCTTCCCTTTTTTGTGTCAGTCTGATTTTACTATTTACAAATAATTACTCTGCGTATACCAAACAGAATCACCCCTATGTTGTGGAACCGCAGCGGATGCCCGTCGGGTCAGTTCCTGCTGTCACAGAACCACGGACTCTGACCTATATTCCGGATTATCCGGTTGTTTTCATTGGGGATTCCCGCACGGTCGGGATGAAGCAGGCACTATCCTACTATGGTCATGATTTATCCTGCTGTTCCTTTGCTGCAGAAATCGGCAAGGGATACTCCTGGTTTGTGGGACAAGACCATCTGACCACGCTTGCTCCCTCTATAGTCGTTCTGAATCTTGGGGTCAATGATTTAGGCAATCTGTACCGGTACCAGGCTATTTACGCAGAATATGCCACAACCTGCTGGTCGGAATGTCCAATTTATATCGTTTCCGTCAATCCCTGCTCTTCTCCTTGTACCAGTGTTTCCAATCAAAGAATCAGTGCCTTTAATTCCTCTATGGAACAATGGATTCAGGAATTTAACGAAGAAAATGCCTCCGCTTCCGCCGAGGCTATTCCGATTCACTATATTGATACTTATGATTACTTATTGTCCGAAGGCTTTTCCAGCTCAGACGGCCTCCATTATTCCGCCTCTACCTATGAACGGATTTATCAGTATATTTTAGACCAGATTCAGGAATCCATCGGAGATGGCAGCGGAAGCTATCAATACACCGATTAAACCGGCTTTGCTTTCCTCCTATAAGGCTTCCTCCTGTGGAAACTTCATATCCCAGGCGCTTCGCACCGTATCCAGTATCCGCATCAGGAACAGGCTGTCTGCATGTGTCATCTGCGGGCATTCCAGCCTTTTATTCTGAATGGCATGGATGCACGCCTCCACTTCATATTCCAGACCGCTGAGCTGCTCCGGCCGTTCTACTGTTTCCACCAGATTGCCCTGCTTATCGTACACACGGTAAGCAGCATAATTATTAATATCATCTACCACAATGTAACCATCTGTACCATAGATTTTCCCCTGCTTATCCGTGCCGGACAGCATGGTTGTATATAAGCCTGCCATGGCGCCGCTGGTATATACCAGATTCACGAATTCCTGTGCATCTACCCCGGAATTCATCCGTACCATGGAGGTTGAAATATTATCAATCTCTTTTCCTAATATCTGTAAGGCAAATGTAATCGGATATACACCTATATCCAGCAAGGCGCCGCCACCGTAATCCAAACGGTTTACCCGCATCTTTTCCTTCAAATCATACCCAATATCCGCCGTTACCGATATAACCTCACCAATCCTGCCCTTCTCTATATCCTTTTTCAACCGTTCCATTAACGGCATAAACCGTACCCACATTGCCTCACATAAAAACACCTGCTTCATCTCAGCCAAATCCACCAGTGCCTGTGCCTGCTGCTCATTTAAGGTAAAGGGCTTTTCCACTAATACAGGCTTCCCATGCTGAATACAGGCTCTTGCATGCTCATAGTGAAGATGATTCGGTGTGGCGATATAAATCAGTTGTACCTCCCCATCCTCCATCAATGCCTGATAGCTGCCATAGTATTTCTCTGCTCCGTATTGCTCCGCAAAGACTTTTGCCCGTTCCTCCGTTCTGGCGGCAACGGCATATAATTCAATATTCTTCATCTGCCGGACCGTGTCCGCCATCCGCTCTGCCATGTGTCCAGTGCCGAGCATTCCAAATTTTAACGCCATTCTGCTCTCCTTTTCCGTTCATTTTCCATCATGCAAAAGACCGTCTACCAGAACTTAAACACCCGCATAAATTTTGTCATAAGACTATAGTGAAAGGGCATCAATGCCTTTCTCGCATTTTTCAACTCCTTGCGAATCTCTAAATGCTGCGGACAATGGGACTCACACTTTCCACATTCAATACATTCCTTAATGTCCGCCCGGTCCTTATTATACGCAAGGCACTGCAAGTACTCTGACCTTCCGGAGCCTTTATGCTCTGTATACATCTGATTATAGCAGCGAAATGCCGTGGGGATATCAATCCCCTTCGGGCAGGGCATACAATACCCACATGCTGTACAGCCTACCTTAATATTTCTGCGAATCTCTTCCTTCACCTGTTCAATCAGAGCAAAGTCCTCTTCTGTAAAGCTGTCTGCCTTGGCATCCGATGCCACAGCACAGTTTTCCCGAACCATCTCAAGGGTGTTCATGCCGGAAAGCACACAGGTTACCTCCGGCTGATTGTACAGCCAGCGAAATGCCCACTCTGCCGGCGTCCGCTTCACCTTATAATCTGCAATCCGTTTTTTTGCCTTTTCCGGCAGCAAATCGACCAGCTTTCCGCCCCGAAGAGGCTCCATGATGATGACCGGTATCCCCTTTTCGGCGGCTGCAAGAAGCCCTGCTCTGCCTGCCTGGCTATGCTCATCCAGATAGTTGTACTGAATCTGGCAGAAATCCCAATCATAGGCATTTAGAATCTCCAGAAACTTCTCCGTATTCCCATGAAAGGAAAACCCAAGATTTTTTATCCTTCCCTCTTCCTTTTTCCTGGCAATCCATTCCTCTATGCCAAGACGTTTCAGCTTTTCCCAGGCTCCGATATCCGTCAGCATGTGCATTAGATAATAATCAATATAGTCTGTCTTAAGCCGTTCACACTGTTCTTTAAAGTATTTTTCAATGGATGCTTCTGATTTAATCAGATACTGCGGCAGCTTCGTAGCGACAGCAATAGCTTCCCGACAATGATTCCGGGATAAAATCTCGCCCAGCGCCGCCTCGCTTCCTCCATATATGTAAGCAGTGTCAAAATAATTGACTCCCAGCCGGATTGCTTCCATGATTTCCTTCTCTGCCTTGTCAATGTCAATGCTCCCACCCTTTTTGGTAAAACGCATACAGCCATAACCAAGCATGGAAACCGGTTCCCCATTCCGATTATTTCGATATTGCATAGACTTCCTCCTAATTGTTTCAGAAAATGGATTTCGGGATTTTCAAATCCATGTTGTTGTTTTCCTTACCATTGTACCCTTTTTTCGCAAACAAGGAAAGTACAAATATATGCTTTATATAGAACTGCTTTCAAGCCGCACCACCATTAACCACTCTGTTTCATCTGCTCCGTCCCCGACGATTTCAAAGCCTACCTTCTGATACATCCGTACTGCATAGTTCTCCTTATTGACGCCCAGGGAAGCCTTTTTATATCCCTTGGACTTCAAGAGCTTCAACATCCGTTTCATTAATGCCGTTCCAATTCCCAGCCCCCGGAACTCCTTATAAAGAGAAATGGAAAAGGATGGGGTTTCATCATCCAGGTGACCATATTCGTCTGCAATGCCAACCCAGACCGCTCCAACTATCTTATCCTCCACCTCTGCTACCAGACAATAATCATCCGGATGGGTGCCAAAGTCCTGAATTGCAGCATATAGCTTGGGATTCCGATAAATAATATCCCTGGGAACCGCTTCTATATACCCGTCAGGAATAAAGATTGCCTCATATAAGAAATCCTCTAATATATGTATTTCATTTTCCCTTATTTCTCTTATAATATAGTTCATACTTCCCATTCCCCGGAAACGGATATTCAAACCATTTTTACCTGTTGCAGACCAGAAAGCCCAACCGTCCATTTGTCAACCGACAGTTGCCTATCCTGAATTCATAATATTCCTAAGCCTTATACCGCTAAATCTTGATTTCCGTCCATTTACCTGCCTTGAACCGGATGGATGCAAATATATAACGGGATACCTGATCCCCCAATACTCCCAGCCAGATTCCAACAATTCCCCAGCCCAATGCATAACCGCATAAATAAGACAAGGCTGTTCGAATGATGGTAACGCTAATGGCGGAAGCGATTGCAGTATATAGTGTATCTCCAGCCCCTCGAAGGCAGCCCATATAAATCACCTGCCGAATCTGGAATACGACGACGAGAATTATAACATACATGATATCCACACCAATGGAAATAATAGCCTCTTCCTTGAAAAATAGAGAAAATAGCGGTCTGGCTCCGATAAAGTACAAAACTGCCAGACATATGGAAATCAATCCACCCAGTATCTTACAAATCCGTCCATACTCCTTTGCCCGTTCCTGATTTCCTTCTCCCAGACTCCGCCCGATTAATGCAACTGCCGTAGCCTGAAGGCCATCTCCAAAGGAAAAGGTAAGTGCCATGATATTCATTCCTACCTGATGAGCCGCCATTGCATCATTTCCCTGTCTGGCTGCCATGATTGCCGTCAGCATAAAACCAATCCGCATCAAAAGCTGCTCCAAGAATACACTATAGCCCATCCGGACCAAGTGGGTAAATGCCGAAAAGGTAGGCTTTATTTTATTTTTTATGATATATGGTATACTGACAAAGCCCTTGGGATTTAAAATCGAGATAATACTCATAATACAGGCAACCACAGTTCCCAATACCGTTGCGAGAGCCGCTCCCCGGATTCCCAGTGCCGGAAAGCCCAAATGTCCTTCAATCAACAGATAATTCAAAAAAATATTGATGATATTGGAGGTCAGATTGGTACGCATGGTGATTTTCGTATTTCCTGCACCTCGCTGGGCGGAATTAATGCCAATCTGAATACAGTTAAATATCATGCCTCCCATAATAATCTGAAAATACAAAACGGCGCTATCATGGGTTTCCGGTGTAGAACCGCACAAAGCTATGAGCGGTCCCGCCAGCACCACAAATAAAATACTCAATACAATTGCCGATATCAGGATAAATACAACTGCAGTATACAGGATGCCGTTAGCCTCCTTTTGCCGTCCTTCTCCCCGCCGTCTGGCAACCAGCGCAGAAATTGCCACATTTAATGCGACAAATAACGACAGTCCTACGAACTTAGGCTGCACCGTAAGTCCTACCGCCGCTACGGCTTCCGGTCCCAGCGCACTTACCATAAGAGAGTCTACCAGTCCGGCAAATGCCACAAAAAAGGATTCCACAATCGCTGGCCATGCCATATTCAGCGTAGCATGAAGCATGGCTTTATCCATGGTCTTTCCTTTTTTGCCTTTTTCTTGTTTTTGAATATTCTTTGTTTCAGAAGCTGCCATATCCCTAACACTTCCTTCTGCGCATTCACTTCTGTTCTTTTGTTACTTCCTTTTTACTCTTCTGTGCAGGATTATCCATCCGTCTTCCATCATAGTCAAATCTGGAGCCATGGCAGGGACAGTCCCAGCTTTTCTCATCCGGATTCCAAAGAAGCTGGCAGCCCATATGTGGACATCGAAGAGAAATACGATGCAGGCTTCCCTGTTCATCCCGATAACAGCCATAACGCCGGAAACCATTCCGCACGATTCCTCCATGACCACATTCCAGCTTCTCCTCTGTTTCACAGCCAAAAAGATGATGCCCGGCTGCCAGCCCTTTTATACTGGTTCCTAAATCAACTGCTAGCTTAGGCAGAGAAACCAGCGGATGCCACCGCCATGGTGAAAACAGTGTTCCATAGGGGTGGGATATCCCACAGATTTCATTGCATATAATCATAGCAGAAACCATGGATAAAGTCATTCCCCATTTTTGAAATCCGGTCGCCACATACCAATAAGGCCGGAAAACCGAATATGCTCCGATAAAAGGAAGCCCGTCCTGTGTCACACAGTCCTGGGCAGACCAGTGCGCCGCCTCTTTTCCTTTTGGAAAATACCGTTTTGCCTGTTCCCGAATAGCCGCATACTTGCCTCCGGCTTCATTTTTGCCGGTACGATGACTGCCTGAACCAATCAGAAGCAGCTCTTTGTCATTCCGAAGAGACATTCCCTGCTCATCTATGCTGTAATACATGCCTTCCAACCTCCCCGCATCGGAAAAAGCAACAATATAGCTTCGTTCCTGATGCTGTCTTATAAAATAAAAGCCGGGAATAATGGGAAATGGATAATGAGTTGCAAATACGATATGCTCTGCTGTTACAATCCCGCAGTTGGTATATATCTTATGTCCTTTTACCGAATATACCATTGTTTTTTCATAAATCTCCAGATGTCTGGCAAGTCCCTGTATGAACCTCAGGGGATGGAATTGCGCCTGATTTTCAAAACATACTGCGCCTGCCGTTAGAAACGGAAGGGGGACCTGTTCCTGAAAGGAAGCCCTTAAGCCAAGTCCCGCTGCTGCCTCTGCCTCCTTTCTCAGCAATGCTTCGTTCTGTGTGGAGTATAAAAAGGCCGGAAGCCGTTCAAAATCACAGTCGATTTGATTTTGTTCCACAATTTGCTGATATTTCTGTATAGCTGCTTCATTTGCCTGGGCATATAGCCGTGCCTTTTTCCTTCCATATCTATGAATCAGCTTGTTATAAATCAATCCATGCTGGCTGGTGATTTTTGCAGTTGTATTCTTTGTCTGTCCGCCTGCAATCCGGTCACCCTCTAAAACAATCACATTCCTTCCCTGTTCTTTTAGCAGATAGGCAGTTAATATTCCCGCCATTCCAGCGCCGATTACCACAATGTCTGCGGATGTATCTCCCGGAAGGGAACGGCATGCTGTTATTTCCACAGTCTTACACCATATTGATTCCATGCTTGTCTCCCATTCTGATTTTTCATTTAGTGTATGCTGTTTTTGCTTTCTTAAAACATTAGTACAATGTGGGATTCATATGATTCAGAAAATAGATATAAATCCATTTCCTTTCTTTTACAATCCATCGTTGATATGATATAATTTATTTTGAAGCGGAACAAGCATGAAGGTGGAATGAGGAAGTCCTACACTCAACGCAATAGGTAGGAATGCGTCCTAAAATCAAATGCAGTCAAATGACAGTATGATATGGAATATAGAGGAGATATTTGCATGTTTCAGACAATGGAGATAAAGCATCCCAAATTTTATGAATGGTTTCGGATTATAATTGTTATTTTTTCTTCTGTTTTATATGCATGGAATCTGTGCTGTTTTGCCAAAACGGCAGGTCTGATTCCCGGCGGCTTTTCCGGTGTCTCCCTGTTGCTGCAGCATATCGGAAGTGATTATCTGCACTTGAATATACCTTATACCATACTGAATGTTGTTTTAAATGCAATCCCGATTTATATCGGCTTCAAATACATCGGAAAAAAGTTCACATTGTATTCGATATTTACAATTATCCTTTCCAGTATCTTCGTAGACATCCTTCCGGTCTATGTATTTACGGAGGATATTCTTTTAGTCAGTGTTTTCGGCGGAATCCTGAACGGATTTGCCATCAGTATGTGCCTGAATGTAGGAACTACCACGGGCGGAACTGACCTAATCAGTATTTTTCTGTCAGAACAGAAGGGAATCGATGCCTGGAATTATATTCTTATGGGCAATGCACTTATGCTTGTCATCGCCGGAGCATTATTTGGATGGAATATTGCACTATATTCCATCATTTATCAATTCTGCAGCACCCAGATTATTCAAATGCTTTATAAGCGTTACAAAAAAGAAACCTTATTTATCATATCAAATAAGGCTGCTGAGATTTACACGGCTATCAAAGAGGTAACCCACCATGACGCCACCCTGTTCCAGGGTATCGGCTGCTATGAGGAAAAGGAAAAAACCCTGATTTATTCGGTCATCAATTCAGAAGCCAAGAAACAGTTGATTCCTTTGATTCGTTCCATTGATAAACATGCTTTTATTAATGTTGTTAAGACAGAAGAGCTGGACGGAAGATTCCATAATAAACCAAATGATTAGCCGCTGTTCAACAATCCCATTGATATTTCTTCAATTCAACATGGACTGCATCCTTCAGAGAAATTCCTTCTTCCTGTAGTAATTCCTTCTGCTCCGTCCATCCGGGAACTAATCTCCCAGCATGATTCACAACTCTATGACAGGGATATTCTCCGTACTTTTCTGCCATACTCAGCACTTTGCCTACCAGTCTGGCATTCTGCTCCCTCCCAATGAGTCTTGCAATCTGACCATAGGTAGCAACCTTCCCTTTGGGTATCTCTCCTACCACAGAGAGTATTTCATAAATTAAATCTTCCTGTAATATACGTTTCATACAACTATGACACCGCCCTCATAAATCGAATTCTCACGCTTACAATATCTGATATTATAACACATTTTTCAGAATTACGAGAGCGGCGCCCAGTTGATAATAATTATTTTAATTCGGTTTATATACCCAAATCTGCTATGGCAAAGGCATCCTGTTCCGTAAATTTACTTGACATACCGTATACTCCCACCTCTAAATAATTCTCTGCACCAATATCCACAAAGAAAGTATAGTCGACCCAATCTCCATCGGAATAAGCCTCTACCACTCTGAAATAGTATGCATTCCGGCTTCCCACCTGGGTTGCCGTTGGCTCTATGCAGTCAGATGGGCTTAAAAAATCTTTATTATATGCAGCCTTCTCATACTCCTCCTGCAGCATTGCTGAATCATCCTGGGTTACCTCATGGAAGGTATCCCGATATTCGATTGTAACACCTTTATATGTGTATATAATCGAAAAATCATTGGCGTACACATCCTCTGCTCCTTCCGGCAGATTAAGCACCATATTCACCGAACCGACTACAAATGGATAGGAATTATCCGCAGAGGTCTGTGCTTCTGTATCCGTTGATACAGGTTCATCCACATCCGTCCTCTGAGCATCCAATGCATTGTCTGTATCCGGTACTTTTTCTGTTTTTATTCCTTCTGTCCCATCTAAGCTGGCAGTGTTCTCCGAAGAAGTATTAACCGTAAGCCGGAGGCATCCTGTCGTTCCAGCCGCTGCAAAAAGCAGAAGGAAGCTCATTCCAATCACTTGACACAACTTTCTTTTTTGTTTTTTCATAATTTGTACCAACCTGCCGGCACATCTTGTTCCTTTGGCAGGTGCAAACGCAATCATAGTGAAGTATGCGTCCGCATTTTCCTTTCCTTGTTTTATTTTTTTGCTTTTTCTTTTGAACCGATTAATCAAAAATGACATACTGCTTTATCTTGAAACCGGATGCTGCCAGTCTCCAGCTATTGCATCCAGTTTATAAAGTTTATCAGATAATCCTTTTCTTTTCTATCAATTTGTGTTTGCACTTTTGCGCAACCTACAGTTGCGGCCCTGGATTTTACTGTTTTTATAGGATTTGCAAAAAAGACAGCCTGCTTTTTTGACAGACTGTCTTTAAAAACTTCCATATATTTAAATCCGCTCTGACTAACCTTATCAATGGTTTTTATTCCCATTTTCATGCCTTGCTCTGTTTGAACCTTTTTAACTGCCCCTCTTTTCTATTACAAATGCCAACCCCTCTGATACAAGACAATCCTATATAGCATTTATTATGACTTTCTGATTTTCCGCTGTCAAAATGTTGCCGTTAATCTTCCCAATAATTCTCTGTTTCTTCTGCAGTAGTCTTAATCCCAAAGGGGGCCACATAAAGTCCTCTTTTTCATTATATACACCTGTGATTTTTATAATATCAGCTTCAATTTGTCAGTTCCAAACTTTTGTGCCACATACTGTTTTATCTGCTTTACCTTCTCACGAGCATCTGGAGAGTATTTCAGTTTCTTCAATCTGCTACCCCTAATTCTTTTTCCAGATTATCTGCGGAAATCCAACCTTCCTTATCTGCACGTTCTTCTGCTTTCTTCAGTTTGGAAAAAAGTGTATCGGCAGCCCGGCACCTGTCAAGCTCATCTATCTCAGAGATAGTAAGAATACCATATTCATATACTTTTGCAGGCAAATTTACGTGTAAATTCACAGCATACCCTATCACTTTTCTTATTGGCAATATTTATTTTCCCAAAATTAGCATAATACAAACATTAAAAGTATGGCAGACAATCTTAGAAAATGTCTGCCATATAGAATAAACTATACATTCTTGTATTATTCGAACTCCCTATAGCTATAACATAATTGTTAAATATTTGATTGCTTTTTGAGGATTTTCATCGCTATAATATCCATAATTTTACATCTTATTTACAGTTTCAGCGCAAACAGGTATCATACGAGTATCACAGATTTTTTCCTTGATGGCTTTATCTACATGGTGCTAGCACTATGTAATATACTGCATTTACAAGAGAACTTATTTTCCTTGTTGCAGTTTCTCCAGTATAGCCATGACATCTGGCTGTGTTGGCATAAACTTTACTCCACGCTTCAACATACCCATAACTTTCTTTGCTTTCTGCTCAATCTCCTTAGCTGTATGTTCACTTGTCAGCATCAAATGATTTCCGGCTATAGTATATTCCCGCTCTATATATTCTTCGGTTATCGGGAACATATCTTGTATCAGAAATGCACTTTCACGATCATCATCCAGTTTTACAATATGGAGAATATCGCAAGGCTTTCCTGCTTTTTCTTTCTTCTCCATTATTTCTTTATATTTATCAATCCGACTGGACAAAGGTATCATCCAGTATATTCCTGTATTTGTATCTTCAAAGCAATAATAGTGCGGTCTATTCCCTGCCTTATTTCCCTTGAGGTACGGATCCGACATATCCTCAAAAAATTTGTCCTTAATAATATAAAATCCTGTTTTCTTCATTTGCTCCGTCCTCACTATGGAAAAAGTCCTCCACCTTGCGGCGAAGGACTAAACTTTCAACCCAACCACTTATATACCGCATATTGGTCAGCGGTAAACTTTCAACCCGACCACTTATATACCACATATCGGTCAGTGGTAAACCTTCTTTGTACTTACATTCTAGCAAGCACAAAGAGGAAAGTCAATAGGGCTTTCCATTAAAATTTTATGCGAAATCACACAAAAGTATGCACACCCTACAAGCAAACATCTACTCGAACTCGTCTCATCTATATAATTTTGAGATGCTTTTGTATCTGCTTCATGCTTTCCAATCCATCTATTTCGCATATTATTTCTATTATCTTGAGACTTCTAAAAATTTTAGAAGCAAAATAGAAGCACTAGAAATTTAATGGAGTTTAGGCAACAAACATTATACTGGCTGCAATTCAGCAATCTCTTTTATCTTTTCAATTGACAATTCAGTTACATCTGCAATTTCCTCAATTGAAAATCTCCCCAATTCAATTAAACGCCTTGCGGTTTTCTCTTTCTCATGCTCTACACCCTGCTCATATTTTTCCTGATAATTCATCTGCAAAGTCATATAATCCAACCTCCATTTCTCATTCTTTCTGACGGACTGCACCGCCTCATCTAATTCTCTGGTAAACTCATCCTCCGGCTCTTTTCCGTCAATAAAATCAAGCAACTTCTTCATTTCCGGTGTAACATCATCCATTATGCCCTTAGTATTTAAAATAATTTTTGTTGTATCATCACCCAAACCTAACTCCAAATTTTGAATACAACGGTTTTCAAAGGTATAGATGTGTCTCCCCTCGCCAAACAAATCAAAGGTACATACAAAAATAACAAAACTCCGTTTTAAATCTTTGTAATTATCTCCCTTTTCCAAGATATTCAAATCTATCTACTCGAACTCAATCGTCGCCGGCGGCTTCCCCGTACAATCATACAGCACCCTATTAACTCCCTTCACCTCATTCACAATCCGGTTGGTCACCTTATTCAGCACCTCCCATGGAATCTCTGCGCTTTCCGCCGTCATAAAGTCTGATGTGCATACTGCCCGAAGCGCCACTGCATAGTCATAGGTTCTTTCGTCTCCCATAACACCCACGCTACGCATATTAGTAAGTGCTGCAAAGTATTGTCCCAGGTTCTTATCTACGCCTGCCCTTGCAATCTCCTCCCGGTAAATCGCATCTGCATCCTGTACAATCCGCACCTTATCCGCAGTTACCTCACCTATAATCCGGATACCAAGTCCCGGTCCTGGAAATGGCTGGCGGAACACCAGATAATCCGGAATCCCCATTTCCAGACCTGCTCTGCGGACCTCATCCTTGAACAACAGGCGGAGAGGTTCAACGATTTCTTTAAAATCAACATAATCCGGCAGTCCTCCTACATTATGATGAGATTTGATTACAGCGGATTTACCAAGACCAGATTCAATGACATCCGGATAAATCGTTCCCTGCACCAGGAAATCAACCTTGCCAATCTTCTTTGCCTCTTCTTCAAAGACCCGGATAAATTCCTCACCGATAATCTTCCGTTTTCTTTCCGGTTCTTCTATGCCCTTTAGCTTCTCATAAAACCGTTCCTGGGCGTTAACACGAATAAAATTCAAATCGTAAGGTCCTTCCGGTCCAAATACAGCTTCTACCTCATCCCCTTCATTCTTGCGGAGCAAGCCGTGGTCAACAAATACACAGGTCAACTGCTTACCAACTGCTTTGGATAATAACACTGCTGCCACAGAAGAATCCACGCCACCGGACAAAGCACAAAGTACCTTTCCGGTACCGATTTTCTCCTTTAGCTCCTGTATAGTATGCTCTACAAAGGAATCCATTTTCCAGTCTCCCTTACAGCCGCATACTTCATATACAAAGTTTGCCAGCATTTTCTGTCCTTCCTGGGTATGCATAACCTCCGGATGGAACTGTGTCGCATATAATTTCCGTTCCGGCAGCTCCATAGCCGCCACCGGACATACGGGAGTATGGGCAGTTACCTTAAAGCCTGCCGGTGCCTTTGCAATATAATCCGTATGGCTCATCCAGCAGATAGTAGTCGGCTCTACATCCTGGAATAACACAGAGGTTCGGTCTACTTCAACCTCCGTTCTTCCATATTCACTAACCGGAGCTGTTTCTACCGTGCCATCCAAGACATAAGCCATCAGCTGAGAGCCATAACAGATACCAAGAATCGGTATTCCCAGTTCAAATATTTCCTTCTGATATCTTGGAGAAGCCTCTGCATATACACTATTGGGACCGCCGGTAAAGATAATCCCCTTAGGATTCATTTCCTTAATCTTTTCCAGACTCAGGGTATAAGGATGTACCTCTGCATATACATTACATTCCCGAACCCGTCTTGCAATCAACTGATTATACTGACCGCCAAAATCCAACACTATAATTAATTCCTGATTCATACTATATAACAATCCTTTCTTCCACCTTTGCCATTTCTGTTATCCATTTCTACCTGCTTTGTACATGTATATACGTTCCTTTTCCAATATTACAATCATACAGAAGCGTTCAAAGCAAAATGTAGAATGAATCATCCGCTTTCTAATGATTCATTCTACATGATTTAAGAAATATCAGCAAGAGATAGTTTCTTATGGATAAGATTACCCTATTCTTCCTTTTCTGCTTTCGGTTCCGTCTCCTCTGTCTGGGTTCCCGGAAGCTTTCCGCTCATCAGCATGGCATGCTCCTTCTCCAGCTCCTTTGCCAAATCATAAAAGGTCCATTTCTTATTTGTGCTGGTCAGTACACACTTTAACGGTATGCCTTCCAGTCCGCGTTTCTTAATGTTTGTAAGCATCAGGTCAATCCGCTTATTGATTGAAAAGTTATGCATAACAATCACTTCTTCATTTAGCGGCGGATACTGCTCCGGATTCGGATTTTCTTCCATATCCTTTACCCCTGCCAGAAATCCCACGGTCTGTCCCAGTTGGTCATCATGAATCGTCTTTACGCGAATCCCCATCTGAACCATAACATACTGCAATTCTCTTGTTCGCTGTGGGTCAGTAAACCCATACATTAATACCGTTTCCCCTGTTGGTCTATGCATTTACCTTTCCTCCTTTAATGTATCTAAAAATGGTCGAAATGCCGATGGCATCGCCACTTCATGCTCTAATTCTTCCATAGTCACCCATTGAAACTGCTTACACATTCTCCGGCAAGCCAGATAATATCCGGTCATCCTCCACTCGACATGAGAAAATACATGGGTGTAATTATAATTCATTTTCATCTGCTCCGGTGCTGTTTGCCACTGTGCGGCTACATCTGCTGCCTGCTGTTCTACCAGTATTCCCTCTACATTGGGGAATTCCCACATGCCGGACAACAGCCCTTTGCTCCCCCGCTTCCGGACAGCGATTCTGTCACCACATTGCAGAACAAATACCGTCTTATCCTCTAAGCGTCTGCTCTTCTTTTCATCCCGCACCGGATACTGCTGCCATGTATTATGCTTCCGGGACAGACATATCCCACCCAACGGACATGCTTCACACTTGGGCGCCCCATTGGGCAGACATACCGTTGCCCCAAGCTCCATCAATGCCTGTGTCAACATACCACATTGCCCCTTGGGATATACCTCTGCCAGCTGTTCCCGAATCTTCTTTTTCGTAGACTGCTTATCAATATTGGAAGAATCTTCCATTACCCGGGTATACACTCTCAATACATTGCCATCAACTGCCGGCGTGGGCAAATCAAAGCAAATGGAGCCAATGGCGCCTGCGGTGTATTCACCGATTCCGGCAAGGGAGACTATTCCTTCATAAGTATCCGGAAATTCACCCTTCCTGTCCTCCACTATGGTAATAGCAGCCTTCTTCAGATTTCTCGCCCGGTTATAATAGCCAAGTCCTTCCCATAGCTTCAGCAGACGATTTTCTTCCACATCTGCCAGAGCCTGAATAGAAGGAAGCTCCTCCAGAAATCGCTTATAATACCCCTTTACTGCCTCTACCCGGGTCTGCTGCAGCATGATTTCCGACAACCAGACATGATATGGATTCTTATCTTTTCGCCATGGCAAATCCCTGGCATGAGAGGGATACCACACTAATAGGTATTCCACCATCTTTTTGCATTCGTCCATGTTATACCTGCTTTATACTCATTTTCAAATGACAGTTCAGCCACATTCATAAGCCACAAAGTCTGCACTCCCGTTCCATACTGCATTGGCTGGCGGCTTTTTCAAGAAAACCCTTCTGTCAATCAAACGCTACCATTATTATATACCTAAATCAATAATTACACAATTCTAATCTGACCAGCCGATTACACCGAAACCCAGTCCTTCCTGCTCCGATTCCCCTGGCTTCCTCCTCCCGGATGTCCGCTCTCCCGCAGCCGGCGGTCCTAAAACCTTACCCTTCATCCACGACCCTTACAATCGTTCCGCCGCCGATTACTGCATCTCCCTGGTATAACACAACTGCCTGTCCCTTCGTGATTGCCCGCTGCGGTTCTAAAAAGCGAATCTGCACCCTGCCATTTTCCAAGGGCTTTACATAAGCATCCTGCGCCTGCTGCCGATAACGTACCTTTGCCTGAATCACTCTGTCGCTAAAATCTTCCTGTAGAATCCAGTTGAAATCCTCCGCCTCCAGTACAGAATGAAATAAATCTTCATTCCTGCCTAAGACTACCCGGTTCTGCTCCGGCTGAATATCAACCACGTAGTATGGCTTTTCTGCCGCAATTCCCAGTCCCTTACGCTGTCCAATGGTATAACCATAATAGCCCTGATGAATTCCCAATACCCTGCCTGAGCCGTCTACAAAATCACCCGGTCCGATATTCACATCATAATTTTCCATCATAAAACGCTTGTAATTACCATCCGGAATAAAACAGATATCCTGGCTGTCCTTCTTCTCCGAATTGATGAAATCATGCTCCTTGGCAATTTCCCGTACCTGCTCCTTTGTCAGCTCTCCCAGCGGAAAAACAGTATGGGATAATTGCTCCTGGGTTAGAGAATATAGTACATAGCTTTGATCCTTCGACAGGTCTGCTCCCCTTTTCATCTGATACTGCACTCCATCCCATAGAATGCGGGCATAATGACCGGTAACAATGACATCGCACTCTAATTCCCTTGCTTTCCGGTATAAATGTTCAAACTTCAGATACCGATTACACTCAATACACGGGTTAGGGGTATAGCCCTTCAGATAACTGTTCACAAACTTATCTACTACTTTTTCTTTAAAATCATCTTTAAAATTCACAACATAATATGGAATTCCAATCCGATGGGCAACCCGCTCTGCATCCTCAATATCGTCCAGCGAGCAGCAGGTTTTTTCCTTTGAAATCCCTATCTCCTCATTGTCATACAGCTTCATGGTCACACCAATGCAGTCATATCCTTTTTCCTTCATCAGCAATGCCGCGACAGAGGAATCTACCCCTCCGCTCATGGCAATTAATGCTTTCCTTTTCATAATATGTCATCCTTTTTCTCATTTTATAAAAAAATCGTAGTGCAACAGACAGATTCTGCTCATCACACTACGATTGTGATTCATATATTTTATTTTCCTGCATTACATCAAGCGCTTAGCAAGCCCTATGAAGTAGAATTCTTAAGGCACTCGAACTCTTCTCTGGCTCTCTTAAAGCATTCCAGAATCTTAGGCGAAAAAGTACCGCATTCTCCGTTCAAAATCATATTATATGCTTCTTCCGGGGTAAATGCCGCCTTATATACCCGGTCACTTACCAGTGCATCATAAACATCTGCCAGTGAAACCACTTGTGCTGCAATCGGAATATCCTCTCCCTTTAAATGATCCGGATACCCTCTTCCATCATACCGTTCATGATGATGCCGGCAGATTTCGTAACAATATTGGAAGGATTCCTTATCATTCAGAAAGGAAAACTTGTTAATGATTTCACAGCCCTTTACCGTATGCAGCTTCATCAGCTCGAATTCTTCATCGGTCAGCCTGCCCGGCTTCAGTAATACATTGTCCGGTATTGCTATCTTTCCCACATCATGCATGGCAGAAGCTTCCACAATCTTTTCCAACTGTTCCGAGGTTATATCATATTCCTTATAAAGCTCTACCAGATGATTCAGAAGTATTCTGGTATAACCCTTAATCCGCTTAATATGCTCTCCAGATTCCATGTCGCGGAACTCCACGACCTCTGCCAGGGAATCAAGAATCTTATTATTAATCTCTTTCAGCTGAAGATTCCTTTTCTCCAGCTTTTCTGTCTGTTTCCTTACCAGATGCTCCAAACTATTCTTATGCGCCCACAGGTCAATGATATTTTCAACACGCCGTTTGGCTACATGTGGCATAAAGGGCTTTCGGATTACATCCGCTACCTTTAACTCATAACCCTTTTCCTCCGGCATGTCAGTCGTATCACCGGTAATCAATATAACAGGTATCTTTTTCATAACACTTTCCGATACATGTTCCAGCACCTGAAATCCATCCATATGAGGCATAATAATATCCAACAGAATAATTGCCAACCGTTTCTCTTCCGCTTTAATAATCTCTAATGCCTGTTCGCCGTCTTCTGCTTCCAGAATCCGAAAATCATCCTTGAAAATCTCATGCAAAATTGCTCTGTTGGCCTCCATGTCGTCTACAACCAATATGGTATCCTGTTCCTGCATTGTCCTTTCACTCCTTACACAAACAAATTCATTACACCAAAAAGACATTCATCCTACAGATTACAATCTTATTTTCCATTTTCCTTTAATACACTTGAAACCTCCAGATATTTTTCTGTTATTTCATTCATATATTCCTTTGCTTTTACTGATATTTCCTCCGTAGGATTCTCACAATTACGCAACAGCTCCACCAGACGGGATACGCTGTCCGCAAGAAGAGTCAGACTCAGATTCGCACTGACTCCTTTCAGGGTATGCGCCTGCCGAAAGGCCTCCGGATAATCCTCCTTCTGAATACATTCCTGCAATTGCTCATAAGTCGGCTCTGTCAGAAATTTATTTAAAAATTTCATATACAAGGCTTCATTATTCATAAAGCGTTTCAATCCGGTATCTACGTCTACACCAACATTTTTTAATTGTTCTTTTAATTCCTGTTCCATCTTTTCTTCCTCATAAAACCACAAAATGCTTCAAAATAATTATAATTTTATCCCAAGATTTTGTCAATTCATTTTATACTTTTATAAAAGAAAAATTGGTGTCAAAATTAAACTATTCATAATAATATCAAATGCTAATTTGTTTTCTGTCGGTTGTAATACAGCTCCTTCGCCTGATACATTCTTTGATCTGCTTCGTCAATGATAACACCCAGGTCATTGGGATTTTCCAAATAACCGGCCCCTACCGCAGCGCTGCAGCCCTGTTCACCATCCAGCCTTTTCCGCAGCTTCTGCTCCATAACAGCCATATCCTCTCTGGAAATATTCTGGCATAATACTACAAATTCATCGCCTCCCAGACGGTAAACCGGATAATCCTTTACCTCTGAACAAACAATGCGGTAGACCTGCCGAATCAATTCATCGCCTGCCTCATGTCCATGGGTATCATTCATTCGTTTCAGACCGTTAATATCAATAAAAAAGCAGCCGGCGGATACAAGCTCCCGATTATCATCCGGCATGGTATCCCGGATAAATGCATTCCGGTTCAGCGCTCCTGTCATACCATCCGTATAGCCCAGCTTTTTCAGATAATCATCCCTCTTTTTCCGTTCCAGCAGAAATTGAAAGAAATATGCCAGCATTTTCAATATATTGGAAATTTCATTCAAATTACCCATTCTTGGATTATCAATACCAAAATACCCTGCCAGCTTCCCCTTTTCTATAATAGGAACGGTAATCAGCGACTGGATATTCTGTGGCTTTAAGGTTTCATACTCTGCTGGAGATTCTTCTTTGATTTTTTCTACATCTTCAATAATTACACATTCATTTTCATTAAAAAACGGTATCCAGCGTTCAATTATCGTTATGGGAACATTTTGCAGAGAATCAATTTCACGGGAAACACCCTCTGCACACCATTCATATGTATTATCCATACTCTTTCCATGTACATGAAATATATAAGTACGCTCTCCGCCCAGATATTTCCCCAATATTTCCAGCGTATTATTGATTGCAATATCTGTTTCTACCGAAGAATACATCATTTTTATACAGTCCATTACAATCCGTTCACTTTCCAGCCGGTTCTTGATTTCCGTTTCCATTTTGTGCATAGAATATTCCGTTATATCTTCTGCAATCTCCATCCGGACCAGTCTGCCATCCCACGGAATCAGCTTATCCTTAATGCGGTAGTTTTTATTCGTAACGGAATTATGATGTACCCATTCCAGAAATTCCTCCCGGCACAATTCCTCATTTTTGCAATACGAACAGGGGCTTTGAAATCCCTGGAGCAATTCATAGCACTTTTTTCCTGCCACCTGCTCCCGGTTCTCATATCCCAGTGCATTCAGCCCTGCCTTATTGATAAATAATAAATCATAATTTTCCATATCGGCGACATAAACAATTTCCCTAACGCCATCAAATTCTTCGAGCATGCTTTCCATCATTTATCTCCTTTTGATTCAGCTATATTTATCAAGAAATCAATTCCATACCATAATAGCAATATATACGCAATTATACAATAATGTGTTTTCTTTGTCGAATAATATATACGCAAAAACAGAGGCTTTCTAAAAAAGCCCCTGTTTCTATTCTTCACCAAATCCTGATTCTATCGCGGATACCGGAAATTAAAATCAGAAAACCGGAATCACGGCATTACCATAGGTTTTTTCAATATAACTGCGAACCTCATCACTTAATACGGCATCTACCAGTGCTTTGGTTTTTGCTGAATCTTCATTTCCTTCTTTTACCACAATGACATTTCCATATGTATCTGCTGCCAGGGAATCCGAAGCCTCTACCGCAATAGCATCTGCCACATCCAATCCGCCTTCTGCTGCATAGTTACCATTAATTGCTGCAATATCCACATCCTGCAGAGACCGTACAATCTGAGCCGCCTCGATTTCTTTGATTTCCAGATTCAAAGGGTTTTCCTCTACATCCAGGACCGTTGCCGTCAGACCTGCGCCTTCTTTCAGCGTAATTAAGCCTTGTGCTTCCAGCAGCAACAGCGCTCTTGCTTCATTTGTCGTATCATTTGGTACTGCTACCGTTGCACCTTCTGCCAAATCATCCAAAGTGCCGGTCTTTCCTGCATATAATCCGAAGGGTTCGAAATGAACGGCACCTACCGAAACCAGATGGGTATCATTTTCTGCATTGAAATCATCCAGATATGGCTGATGCTGAAAGAAATTAGCATCTAACTCTCCACTTTCCAATGCAGTGTTCGGCAATACATAATCATTGTATTCCACAATCTGTAGGTCATACCCCTGCTCTGCCAGCACATCCTTTACCTGTTCCAGTATTTCAGCATGAGGCGTTATGCTTGCACCCACCTTGATAACCTCCAGATTCTCATTTCCCTGACTTTCCACTGCCGTATCAGTAGATGGTGCCTTGGTATCACTGTTGGTTGCCGACGCATCCGATGTGCATCCGGTCAAACCGATTGCTCCCAGGGTAAATGCTGCTAATAATAGTGCTTGAATTTTCTTTTTCATAATAATCTCTCCTTTACTTCTAGTTCCGGATTCGTTTATCCGTTTTATTTACAATAAACATGCCAAGCTCTTGAAATATCTGCACGATAACAACCAGTACAAATACCGTAACCCACATGATATTGGCTTGATATCTATAGTAACCATAATTAATCGCGATGGCTCCCAGGCCTCCGCCTCCGGTAAAGCCTGCCATGGCAGAATAGCCCAACAGTGTAGTAAACGTAATGGTACATCCTACCAGTAAGGAAGGCGTTGCTTCCGGAAGCAGCACCTTTCTAATAATCTGAAAGGGACCAGAACCCATCGCCTGTGCCGCTTCAATCACACCCTGGTCTACTTCCTTTAAGGAAGATTCCACCATCCGCGCTACAAAGGGAATCGCTGCTACCACCAGGGGAACGACTGTTGCATTGGTTCCAATGGTGGTTCCAACCACCAGGCGCGTAAACGGCAGTATGGCAATCAGCAATATGATAAATGGAATCGAACGGGTCAGATTCACAATAATTCCCAGAATCAGATTCACCGGTCTGCATTGACAGATACCATTCGGAGCTGTAACAAAAAGCAGCACGCCCAAAGGAATTCCTGCCAAATAAGCAACAGCCGTTGACATCAGGACCATATACAGACTTTCCAATGCTCCCTGCCATAACAGGGCTAATAATTGATTAATCTCCATCTCCGACTTCCTCCTCGTAATGGACGCCAAGCGCATCCAGATATTTCTTTGCTTTATCGATAACAGTCTCATCCGCCGGAAATTCCAACAGCATCTGACCATAGGCTTTACCGCCGATATCCTCTGTACCGGCTCCCAGAATGTTCACCGGAGCCTGACACTTTAGAACCAGATTCGCTACAATTGGTTCTGTGGAGGATTGTCCGCCAAATGCCAGACGAAATACTCTGCCCTGAAGATTTCGGTTGTCATACTTTTGCTTCGGATAAATCATCTCTTGCGCTGTTTTGGTCTTTGGTGATAAAAATACCTCCTGAACGCTTCCCTGCTCAATGATTTCACCCTCATTCAATACTGCTACCCGGGTACATATCTTTTCCACCACCTTCATTTCGTGGGTAATAACAACAATGGTAATTCCCAGTCTTTCATTAATTTCCTTCAGCAAATCTAAAATGGAATTCGTTGTATTCGGGTCCAATGCACTGGTTGCTTCATCACACAAAAGATACTTTGGTTCTGTCGCCAATGCTCTGGCAATGGCAACTCGCTGCTTTTGTCCACCGGATAACTGTGCCGGATA
Organism: Clostridium sp.; assembly: GCA_023667695.1. GTDB lineage: Bacteria > Bacillota > Clostridia > Lachnospirales > Lachnospiraceae > CAG-632. The sequence continues at coordinate 34,793 of JAMOZY010000024.1, forward strand.
ATTATACATTCGCTCCTCCAAGCCCACCAGCTTCAGAAGCTCTATGGCCCGTTCCTTTGTCTGTTTTGCCGAAACCCCGGCAATCTCCAGAGGATAACAGACATTTTTTAATGCAGTTCTCTGAGCCAGGAGATTAAACTGCTGAAATACCATCCCGATTCTTCTTCGTTCTTTCCGAAGCCCGCTTTGGGATAATGCCGTCAGCTCTACATCATCCAGAAATACGTTTCCCTCTGTGGGACGCTCCAGCAGATTCAGACATCGTACCAATGTAGACTTACCGGCGCCGGAGGAACCAATGATACCAAAGATACTTCCATCCTCAATTGTCAGATTAATGTGCTTCAGTGCTTCTACATCCTTGTTTTTCAGATGAAAAACCTTACTCACATTTTCCAGTCGTATCATAGTCGTTTCCTTTCTTCTCGTTAGAGTAATTTTCATACAGAATCCCCGCTGCTGAGCGCTTGTCTGCATACTAAGACATACAGAAAACCTGCCACCGGCAGCTTTTCTGCATACTATGGTATAAAAAAACAGGTACATTTCCATGCACCTGTGCGTCAGCATCAACCCTTGCGTTGGCATTCAGCCAACCTGTCATGTCCGCAATTGGGGTGCAGGAAAATAAACTATATCATGTAGCATCATATAGCAGCAGCTTTGCATATCCATAATATAATTGGTGCTTTTTCTCATAATACAGTCTCCTTTCCAACTCTCTCTGTTTTGATGGATTCATTATAGCAGTCTTATCTGAAGAGTGTTAATATCAGAAAGCTATCGTCTGTTATAGGTAGAAGCTATAACGTTCTCCGTTGTAATACCCGTGTTTTAACCAAGCTGTCCATATTCCAAAATGATATCCTCTAATTCTGTTCCCTGATTTCTCAGGTCTAACAAACGCCTTGCCGGATTTGTCCGGTTTTTCATTCTTGAATATAACGGAAGCAGAAGGTTCTCTTCGCCATATCCCCGGTTTTCCAGTCCCAATTTTGCTAAATCCAGTACCTGGCCCACCAGCTTATATAAAGCATCCGAATCCACAAAAGAGGGCTGCTGGCTGCGAATAAACATCCGCCGCAGTTCTCCCGGTGTATAACCATGGTGATAAATCACATGGTCATTGTTTAACAGTTCCTCCAACTGATAAAGCTGATTTTTCAAGCCCAAATGAAACGCGGCAACCGTCATACAATCCCGCATGGGCTGACAACAAACACTTCGAAATTCAATAGTTCCCCGATAAGTCAGGTCCTCAAACTTAAAGGTCCGCAGATACTGAATATCTGAAATCTGAGGTACAATTTTTAATTTTTTATAGCTTCCATCCTCATAATACTCACCTTCAATGTAAGGCAAATCAAAATATTCCATGATTCTTACCGGTGGAAAATTAATATATTTCCCTTCCCGTTCTACACAATAAATGCTGGTCGATTCAATGTAAGAAAGCAAATCCTCCTCTTCCTGTAATTCGCAATCAAACATACCTATATTATGGGGATTGATACCATGGGTACTGTTTTCCCAAAACATATCTCTGCAGCAAAGCAAATCTTCTTGTTCACCCAACAAAACCGAGTTTGAAAACAATACGGCCTTTATCGGTTCTATCATTGAAAATACACGAATGGTAGTTAATAAATCCTCATAGTTCACATCCAACTGGACCTGGGATGCACTCGAAAATGTGCCATATGCCGGATACTTGTGAAAATACATTGGCACATTATAATTTTGAAAAGAATTCAGATGATGAAACAGCATCCGGTAACGTCCATTGGGAATCGGAACATTATGATTATAAATACGATAAGGATTAACACCCATTCCGGTCAGGGTATAGTGATATTTTTGAAATTCCTTCTGCAAAAAATCATAATATATGCGTATTCGTCCATAAATTGCGAATAATTCCAATTCCTTACCGAGAGATAATTCCAGATTATTATAGGAACAATCATAGGATAAAAAATCTCCTTGTTCTTCCTGATATGCGCTATATATATTTCCCTCCTCATCTGTTCCTGCTGCCCGAAATTGGAATTGCTCCATAAACCGCTCCGTAACCTTATGTACAATAGAAAAATCCACTGCTTTTTTCTCAAGATTCAGAATCGGCATCTCAATTTCAATTCCAATACAGCTGCTTCTTTTTTCCTTGGTAGGTGCAATATACTTTTGATATAACTGTTCTCTTACATATTGATGTTTCATCTTATACCTCATTTCCGATTCATCACTTCAAAGGAAAGCTTCGCTATAAATTCGAAAAAATACTGTACAGATATTTCAAATTTTCCTCATTGTCTACATATACGTTTCCATGGTTTCTGCCCTGATACAGCAGCCTGCCCTGCTGATATGCCAAAAGGGTTGTAAACGTGACCGGCTTCCACTCTTCTTTGCCTAAGGGAGAAGTAGAAAAAATAATCCGGTTTTTCTGCTCTAATTTATACAAAGAATTCTCATAATTGGTATGTACATAAAAAAGCTCTCCATCATATAGTAACAGGTTCAGCTTATTTCCTTCTGCCATTTCTGCAATAATAGAGTCCAACAATTGAAACCGCTCTTTCGCATCTGCCCTTCGCTTCAACCGTTCCTCCAATCCATTTATACAATCCACAATATATAATAAAATTCTTTCACTATCCGTACTGCCTGTTTGTATACCTAAGTATGGATTTAATGGTTCATACTTAAAAATTGTTCCATTATGAATCATGGTCCAATGCCTTCCACTTCGGTCCGCCCCGGTATAGGGATGACAGTTTTTATAATCAACATTCCCTATGGTAGCATAACGAATATGTGCCAGAGCATTTTTTGCCTCTATCGGTACCGTAAGCCGCTCCTTCAGATAATTACTTTTGGATGCCTGCAAGGGTTCTTTCTCAATGGATAATTCCTTTCCATTCATACATGCCATTCCCCAGCCATGAGGATGTGCCTTGCTATGGGCAAAAAATTCTTTCAGGTAATTATTCAAGAAAACAGTTTCTTTTGCATTAATCCCAAATAACTCACACATCTTTTTCCCTTCCCGCTCAACTTTGCTTTCTATCTTCAAGTCAACA
>JAMOZY010000025.1 GCA_023667695.1 Clostridium sp.
GATATTTACCTCAGGAAGCCGCGGTAGCAGAATTAGTACGCTAAACCATAATTTATAGCAGCCTAAGCCATACAGACTCCACATTGAATTTCAACTGTCACTACACCTATTGCACCATATAATCAAACAGGCTATACTGGTCGGAATCCGGAATATCATTTAACAGTCCAAGCTGGGTGAATTTCTCTATGGTAGACTTTCCAATCTTAGCCATATCCCGCAGATTATCCTTCGAGGAAAATCCGCCCTGCTTCGAGGCCTCCGCCGCCGCTTCCTGTACCTGTGCTGCCGCCTTGCCGCCCAGTCCCTCGATGCTGCACAGGGCTGGCATGATTTTTCCATCTATAATCAGGAACCGCTCCGCATCTGCCTTGTAAATATCAATAGGCAGGAATTCAAAGCCTCTGGCATACATTTCCTGTACCAGCCGCATATCCTTTAAACTGTCTAAGTCCTTATTCTTCTTATCATCGGACTTTTTGATTTCCTCCATGTAGTATTCCAGCTTCGAGCGTCCCATGCACATCGTCTCATAGTTAAAAGCATCTGCGCGAATGCTGAAAAAAGCCGTATAGTATTCCAAGGGATAATGAATCTTATACCAGGCAATCCGCCATGCCATCATAACATAAGCAGCCGCATGAGCCTTCGGGAACATATATTTAATCTTCTTACAGGAACCGATATACCATTCCGGCACATCATGGCTTAACATCTCTGCTTCCCATTCCGGCTTTAATCCCTTCCCCTTCCGGACGCTTTCCATAATGGTAAAGGCAAGACCCTTTTCCAGTCCCTTGTGAATCAAAAACACCATAATATCATCCCGACAACAGATTGCGGTGGATATCACAGCCGTACCAGACTTAATCAAATCCTGGGCATTTCCCAGCCACACATCTGTCCCATGGGCAAGTCCGGCGATACGGACCAAGTCTGAGAACATGGTAGGCTTGGTGTCCAGAAGCATCTGCATGGCAAAATCCGTCCCGAATTCCGGGATGCCAAGAGAGCCTAAGGGTACGCCGCCGATATCCTCCGGCGCTATTCCTAAGGCTTCCGTACTTCGGAATAACGACATGACCTGCTTGTCATCCAGGGGAATCTGCTTACATTCAATCCCCGTCAGGTCCTCCAGCCGCCGAATCATGGTCGGGTCATCATGCCCCAGGATATCCAGCTTCAACAGGTTATGGTCAATGGAATGGTATTCAAAATGTGTTGTAATAATCGGCGTTTTCTGATCATTGGCCGGATGCTGAATCGGCGTAAACGAGTAGATTTCTTCATTTTTCGGAAGCACAATCATACCGCCGGGATGCTGTCCCGTCGTCCGTTTGACACCGGTACAGCCCAGAGATAACCGCTCGATTTCACAGCTTCGCTTCCGGATTTCCCGCTCCTCAAAAAACTTCATTGCCATTCCATAAGCAGTCTTATCCGCAATGGTGCCAATGGTACCGGCACGGAAAGCATGTCCCTTGGTAAACAATTCCTCTGTATACTGATGAGCATTTGCCTGGTATTCCCCGGAAAAATTCAAGTCAATATCCGGCTCCTTATCCCCCTTAAATCCTAAAAAGGTCTCAAACGGAATATCATGCCCCTCTTTTAATAACGGATGTCCGCAGTTCGGACAATTCTTGTCCGGCATGTCACAGCCGGAATTTCCAGAGAATGCCACAACCTCCGGCGAATCAAAGTCTACATAATGACAATTGGGACAGATATAATGGGCAGACAACGGATTTACCTCTGTAATACCTGCCATGGTAGCCACAAAAGAGGACCCCACAGAGCCTCTGGAGCCAACCAGATATCCATGGTCATTGGAATCCCATACCAGTTTTTGTGCAATGATATACAGCACTGCAAAGCCATTGGAAATGATGGAATTCAGCTCCCGTTCCAGCCGTTCCACCACGACCTCCGGCAGCTCCGGTCCATAGATTTCATGCGCTTTGTTATAACAGATTTCCGTTAAGGTTTCATCGGAATTCTCAATCACCGGCGGACATTTATCCGGGCGTACCGGCTTGATGTACTCAATCATGTCTGCAATCCGGTTGGTATTGGTAATCACCACTTCTCTTGCCTTGTCCGGCCCCAGATATTCAAATTCCTTCAGCATCTCATCTGTTGTCCGGAAATACAGAGGGCTTTGCTTCTCCACATCCTTAAATCCCTCTGATGCCTGGATGATGGCACGATAAATGGCATCCTCCGGGTCCAGGAAATGCACATCACAGGTAGCGACTACCGGCTTATGAAACTCCTCTCCCAGCCTTATGATGGTGCGGTTATTCTCCATCAGGTCCTCCATGGATTCCACTGCATAATTATCATCCTCAATCATGAATTGGTTATTCCCCAGAGGCTGAATTTCCAGATAATCATAAAAGTCCACGATTCGTGTAATTTCTCCATCATCTGCACCATTTAATATAGCCTGATACAGCTCCCCTGCTTCACAGGCGGAGCCAATCAGCAAGCCTTCCCGATACTTATTAATCATGCTTTTCGGCATTAATGGCCGGCGGTTAAAATATTCCAAATGGGACATGGAAATCAGGCGGTACAGATTCACCCGTCCCACCTCATTTTTCGCCAGAATAATCCCATGATACCGTCTGGATTTTTTGATGCTTTCCGGAGAGCCTGCCGCCAGAGAGTTCAGCTGGTCCAGGTTCTCCACCCCCTGTTCCATCAGCATATGTACGAACTTTAGGAACATTTCAGCGGTAGCTTCCGCATCATTCACCGCCCGGTGATGGTTCTCCAATACGATTTTTAATTCCTTTACCAGCCGGTCTAAGGTGAATTTCCCCAGATGGGGCAGCAAAATATGTGCCAGCCCCAGAGTATCCAGTATGGTATTCGTAAATGCCAGGCCCTGCCTTTTGGCCTCCATTCCGATAAATCCCGTATCAAAGGAAGCATTGTGTGCTACCACCACAGCATCCCCGCAGAATTCCAGAAAACGTGGCAGAACTGCTTCAATGTTAGGCTGGTCTGCTACCATCTCGTCTGTGATTCCCGTAAGCCTGGTAATATTATAGGGAATCGGACGTTCCGGATTCACCAGCTGGGAGAACCGGTCTATCACCCTTCCCTGCTGGATTTTAACCGCTCCTATTTCCGTTATCTTATGAAACTTGGCATTTTTTCCGGTGGTTTCGATATCGAACACCACAAAGGTATCCCGAAAGGTCTGTCCCCGGGAGTGAAGAATCAGGCTTTTTAAATCATCTACAAAATACCCTTCCACGCCATAGATAATCTTAAAATCATCCTTGGAGTCCAGTACATGATTGGCAATGGGAAAGGCCTGTACCACACCATGATCCGTAATGGCAATTCCCTTATGTCCCCATGCCTTTGCCCGCTTGATAATCTTACCGATATCCACCACGCTGTCCTTATCACTCATTACCGTATGCATGTGAAGCTCTACCCGCTTATCCAGGGACTGATCCGTTCTGGTGGTCCGGAAATCTCCGATTTTTTTCATTCCCACAATCGAACCTATGGTAATGTCATTGGCAAAGGTATCATAGGATACGATTCCCTTAATCCGGTAAAATCCCCCATTTTGAAACAAATCCAAAAACAGCTCCAAATCATCATTGGATAAAAACACCTTGCCGCTGATGGTATCCGTAAAGTCTGTAATATGAAAGGTCACTATGGTCTTATTATTCCGGATTTCTCTGGTTTCCAGCTTAATAATCTGACCATGGACCACCACTTCTCCAAGCTCTCCCTGAATCTCAGCAATGGAAATGGTTTCTCCCTCACAGTTTCTGCCGTAAAATACCTCCGGGTCCTTCGCCGTATGCAAAGCAGAACGGCGGAATCCGGATTTTCCTTCTGTACCGCCACTGCTCTTTTCCGGCTTTTGGGTTCCGCGGGTTCCTTGTCCAGCTCCCTCTGGCTTTGGGGTTCCACGGGTTCCTTGTCCAGCTCCCTCTGCCTTTGGATTGTCGGTATTGTTTTTCCTCTGGCGGCCTGCAAAAGCAGCTCCGGAAACAGGCTCTGAATTAGAATGGTGTGCCGCCTCCAAAGCCCGCAGCTCTTCCAGTTGTGCCTGATACTGCTCCTGCTCCTGCAGCAGCCGTCTTTCGTGAGCCTCCCGTAAGGCTTCCTTATCCTCTTCCTTAAAATTAAATCCAACCTGAACCTCTATGCCAAACCGGTCTTGGAACAGACGGATTAAAAAGCTTTGTATTTCGCTGAAGCGGCACTTTGCCAAATCCGAATCCGGCATAGGTATGGTAATAACATTGTCATTTACCACCCAGGCTTCCTCCTTTACCAAAAGGTAATTGATAGGGTCCGTCTCTTTGATTTCATACAACAGACTTTCCATATACTCGGAAAGGATTTCCTCCAGCCGGTACCGCTCGGATAACTGATAGACCAGCTGAATATCCACGGTTTTCGTTCCGGTAACTGCATTTTTTGCATAGGACAACAGCTCATTTTGCAGCTGCATCACATACTGATGATGAATCAAATGCCGGGAAATCAGATAGAAATGCAAAACCTTCGACCGTCTGCTGAACCGCACCCGGTCAATAAACACATCATCAAAATATTCCTGAAGCAGCTTCGATGGATGATAGGCCTCAAATAATTGTAAAATACTGATTTTTCCTTCTTCCATGTCTGCTCCTTCCTTTATTTTCCTTTATCTGCCGCCATGCATCCACACTTATTTATCTCTGCTCTGAGCATTCCTCTGAATTCCAATGCTCCAATTCGTTTCTTAACGCTTCCAAAAGCTGGTCCTCCGGAAGCTTTCGTATGATTTCTCCCTTTTTCATTAACAGGCCTTCTCCTTTGCCTCCGGCAATGCCTAAATCAGCCTCTCTTGCTTCACCGGGTCCATTTACGATACAGCCCATCACTGCCACCTTGATATTTAAGTGTTCATAATCCGCCGTCAGCTCCTCCACCTGATTTGCCAGGCCAATGAGATCGATAGAGGTTCTGCCACAGGTAGGACAGGATACGACCTCAATACCGCCTGTACGCAGGTTCAAGGTTTTCAAAATCTGCTTTGCTGCAACAACCTCCTGCACCGGATCTCCGGTAAGAGAAACCCGAATCGTATCTCCGATTCCCTGATTCAGGATAATCCCAAGTCCCACGGAAGACTTAATGGTTCCCCGCAGCAGGGTTCCGGCCTCTGTAATCCCCACATGAAGCGGGTATTTTGTTCTTTGTGCCATTAATTCATGGGCCTTCACACACATCATGACATCCGAGGACTTAATGCTGATGACAAGCTGGTCATAATCCAGTGCCTCAATCATCCTTACTTTATCCAGAGCGCTTTCCACAATCCCCTCTGCGGTTACGCCATGATACTTCTCTACCAATTCCTTCTCTAAGGAACCGCTATTTACACCTACCCGGATGGGAATCCTGCGTTCCTTTGCCATCTGCACCACTGCCCGGACCTGCTCCGGACCTCCGATATTCCCCGGATTAATCCGGATTTTATCCGCGCCGCTTTCCATAGCAAGCAGGGCTAACCGGTAATCAAAATGAATATCTGCCACAATCGGAATATGAATCTGCTTTTTGATTTCTCCGATGGCTCTGGCCGCCGCCTCATGATTTGCTGTACAGCGGATAATCTGGCAGCCCGCCTGCTCCAGCCTGTGAATCTGGGCAACAGTAGTCGGAATGTCCTCTGTTTTGGTATTGGTCATGGATTGAATCAGAATGGGATTCCCGCCTCCAATCACCTGATTCCCAATGGCAATCCCCTTTGTTCCCTTGCGATATAACCCTTGCTCCATATACTCCTCCTCCTGTGAATCATCCGCCCTATAGAATCCATTGCACAGCTGGCTCTTTGTGAACAAGTTCCCACGCGCCAACTGTACAATGGATTCTGCATGACTGTTATTTAAACAAATAAATTCCGTATATCCTTAAAGGTTACCAGAATCATGACAATAAACACCAATACAAATCCAATGGCATGAACAAAGGCCTCTTTTTCCTTGGGTATCGGCTTTCTCGTAATCAGCTCCACCAGCAGGAATAACAATCGTCCTCCATCTAATGCCGGAAATGGAATCAGATTCATGACTCCCACATTGACACTAATCAGAATCAGAAAATTGATTACATTTAATACCACGGAAAACAGGCCCCCCTCTGCCTTGGCTTCCTCCATGGTCTCATTCATCATATCTGCAACCCCTACCACACCGGATACCTGATTTACCCCTATTTTGCCGGTAATCAGATACTTCAGGCTGACAAAGGTAGTCTTAAGCCAATACCGCAATTCCAAGGCACTGTATTTGATGTTCGTAACCAGATTTGCCTTCGTCCGGACATACATATCGTTTTCAGGGTGATAGCCGCCGGAAAGACCTAACTGATACATCCCGGCAGTCTCATTATACTTCGGGGTCACCAGAATCGTCTGCTCCGTCCCATTCCGCTGAAAGGTAACGGACACCGGTTCTTCCGAGGAATAAAACTGCATAAAAATCAACACTTCCCGAAAGTCATAAATCCGGCTGTTGTTCAATCGGGTAATCACATCTCCTTCCAGCAGTCCGGCTTCCTCTGCGCCGGAGCCTTCTCCTACATAGTTAATCTCTCCGGTCAGATAGCCTGCCATACCAATCAGGACCATGGATGCCAGAAAGGCCAACAGGAAGTTGAACACAGGCCCTCCCAGAATGACTGCAATCCGGGACCAGACCGGCTTATTGGAAAAAGCCCGTTCATCCGTACATTCCTCTTCATCCTCTCCAAGCATCATACAATATCCGCCAATGGGCAGACAGCGGATGGAATACTGGGTTTCATGCCGTTTGGTCTTAAAAATACAGGGACCCATACCAATGGAAAACTCCGTTACGGCAATACCGGTCCACTTACACATCAGAAAGTGTCCCAATTCATGTATCATAATAATGCTGCCAAATACTAATATAATCACAAGTATGTTAACTACTACGTTCAATCTTCCACCTGCTCTCAATATATTCATAGGTCCACCGTTCCGTATCCAGAATCTCCGCTACGGAAGGTGCTTCTAACTTCTTATGAGCATTTATACATTCTTCTATCATTTGGTAAATATCCAAAAAACGAATTTTCTCTTCCAGAAACCTTGCAACTGCATACTCATTGGCGGCATTGAATACCGTTGGCAGACTGCCGCCCGCTCTCCCCACCTGATAGGCCAGAGAAAGTCCCCGGAACACCTCCAAATCCGGCTTTGAAAACTGAATGGACGCCAAGGCATCAAAGTCCAGCCGTTCCTCCGGAAGAAACCGCCTTTCCGGATACAGCAGGGCATATTGAATCGGAAGCTTCATATCCGGTGTTCCAAGCTGTGCCAGAACTGCTCCATCCTGAAACTGTACCATGGAATGAATCACACTCTGGGGCTGAACCACCACCTCTATATCATCGATATCCACATCAAAAAGCCACTTGGCTTCCATGACCTCTAAGCCCTTATTCACCATAGTAGCAGAATCAATGGTGATTTTCCGCCCCATGGTCCAATTCGGATGCTTCAATGCATCCGCTACCCTGACCTTGGCAAGATATTCCCGGTCCTTACCACGGAATGGTCCGCCGGAAGCAGTTAAGAGAATCTTATCAAGTTCCCTTGGATTTTCTCCATGCAGGCACTGGAAAATGGCAGAATGCTCACTGTCTACCGGCAGAATATTTACATGATTCTGCTTTGCCAGAGGCATAATGATGTGTCCGGCAGTTACCAGCGTCTCTTTATTTGCCAGGGCAATATCCTTTCCGGACTGTATGGCTGCAATCGTGGGCTGGATACCAATCATCCCTACAATTGCGGTAACCAGGATGTCACTGTCCGTCTGGGTTGCCACTTCAATCAAGCCTTCCATGCCGGAAACAATCCGTACATCCAAATCAGCAGCCATTTGCTTTAGTTTTGCCGCATTTTCTTCCTTCCATACCGCTGCCAGACTGGGACGAAATTCCCGAATCTGCTGCTCCAGCAGGGTGATATTACTGCCTGCCGCCAGAGCAGTCACCTGCAAATCCTTGTTATAATTCCGCACCACCTCTAAGGTCTGGGTTCCGATGGAACCGGTGGACCCGAGAATTCCTATCTTTCTCAATCTCTTCTCCTCCTAAAAGTACATCCGCAGCAGAAAGCCTACCATATAGTACACAATGGGCGCCGTAAAAATCATACTGTCAAACCGGTCCATAATCCCTCCATGGCCGGGAATCAGGTTACTGTAATCCTTAATCCCATAATTCCGCTTAATGGCGGAAGCCGCCAAATCCCCTACCACTGCCGGCAAGGCGCCGATTCCGCAAATTACGGCAAATAATACCGGATAATTATAGCTGCCATCGTGGGCATAATGACAGAAAATCAGTCCATATACACAGCCGCACAATGCTGCGCCTAAAATGCCTCCGATAAATCCCTCTACGCTCTTCTTCGGACTCAGCTTCGGAAACATCTGATGCTTACCAATCAGGATTCCTACCAAATAGGCAAAGATATCATTTCCACAGGAGCAAAGCAGAATCAACACAACAAACAGCCCTCCCTGCTTCATGCTCCGCAGCTGGTAAATATAGCCCAGGGATACCGCTACATAGAAAAAGGTGAAAAAGCTGCATGCCAGCTGCTTTACATCATATTTGGGGAACCCAATCACATATACCGTCAGCAGCAACAGTAAATACAGAATAAAGACCGGTAACACCAGGGCATCCCATTGGAGATACAAGATTAGGTCATACAGTACCACGAAGCTATATGCAATGACCGCCATAGGGGATTTCTCAAGCTGAAAGACCCGCAGCAGTTCAAAGACTCCCCCAAGAGAAATGGCCACCAGCAGAAGGGCCAATGCCCAGCCCCCCAGCCAAAGAGCCCCACCGCCGATTGCAAGCATGGCAATGGTACTGCCTAATCGGACAAAGAAGCTTTTGGTCTTTTCCTGTTTCTCATTCTTTGACTCCGCCATATCTTCGTTCCCTTCCGTTAAAATATCGTATTGCCTGAATCAAGTCCTCTTTCTTGAAATCCGGCCAGTTCACATCCGTAAAATAAAATTCCGTATATGCCAGCTGCCACAATAAGTAATTGGACAGCCGCTGCTCCCCGCTGGTCCGGATTAACAGTTCCGGGTCCGGCATGTATTCCGTATCCAGATAGGAAGCAACCACAGATTCCTCAATCGCCTCCGGCTCCAACGCGCCATTTTTCACATCAGCGGCAAGCCTCCGTACTGCCCTGGTAATTTCATCCCGGCTTCCGTAGTTCAGTGCGATGGTTAAGGTCAGACCCTGATGGTCCTTGCTCATTTCCCATAATTCATCAATCAGTTGATTAATATCATCTGCCAGTCTGGAACGGTCTCCAATCACCCGAACCGTCAGCATATCCCGCTTTACATGGGTTTTAAACGAATTCAGATATTGCCGTAAGATATTCATGATTCCGGCCACTTCCTCTGTGGAACGCTTCCAGTTCTCCGTGGAAAAGGCATAAACCGTCATGTACTTTACCCCCAGGTCGCCGGCATCCTGACAAATCTGCTCCACTGTTTTTGCTCCCTGCATATGTCCATAGTTCCGCGGCATTCCCCGCTTTTTCGCCCATCTTCCGTTCCCATCCAGAATAATGGCAATGTGCTGGGGGATTGTCAGGGTTTCACCATTGATTACTTTTTCCATACTACCTCCTCTATGGCTTGCGGCACACCGGCTCAAGCAGGGTCTGCACACATTCCATCTATATTCCAAAACCATCCGTTTCAGAAGTATCTCTTATAAAACACAGAAAGAGACAACGCCTCCTTGTCCCTCTCCGTATCAATCCAATTCCTGTTCTTTTCATTATCCAGCTTACACAGTCAGGATTTCCTTGGTCTTTTCTTCTACTGTCTTATCCACCTTATCCACATATTTATCTGTCAGCTTCTGTACCTTATCCTCCAGATTCTTTAATTCATCCTCTGAAATCTCGCTATCCTTATTCTGTTTCTTAAAGGCATCATTGGCATCCCGGCGGATGTTCCGGATGGCAACCTTGGTATTTTCACCCTTTTTCTTCACATCCTTTGCCATTTCCTTCCGGCGGTCTTCCGTTAACTCCGGAAAATTCAGACGAATCGCCTTCCCATCATTGTTCGGTGTAATTCCAAGGTCCGAACACAGAATCGCCTTTTCAATCTCCTTAATCAGAGAAGCCTCCCAAGGCTGAATCATCAGGGTTCTTGGCTCCGGAACGGAAATATTAGCCACCTGCTGAAGCGGTGTGGGCTGTCCGTAATAATCCACCCGGATTTTATCTAATACATGGGGATTCGCACGGCCTGCACGAATACTGGAGAATTCATTCACCAGACTATCCAGAGACTTTTCCATTTTTTCTTCATATTGCTGCAGCATTCTATTTTCCTCCTTCACCACTTCTCATTATGCATGAATATATGTGCCGGTAAATGTACCGGTCATTGCATTTACAATACTATTTTCACAGTTTAATCCAAACAGCTTCATCGGCATATGATGCTCCATTGCCAGTACTGCAGAAGCCAGGTCAATCACTCCAAGCTTTTGCTCTACGATATCCTGCATTTCCATCGCATCGTATTTCTTTGCATTGGGATTGACCTTTGGGTCGGAATCATACACACCGTCAATAGCCTTTCCAGACAAAATCACCTGGGCTTCTATCTCAATCGCCATTAACACAGTTGCCATATCGGTAGAAAAGTAGGGATGCCCCGTACCGCCGGCAAAAAACACCACCGTACCGGCCTCTAATGCCTGGACTGCTTCATCCTTATTAAACAATCGGGTCATACTGCCGCAGGAAAAGGGCGTCATAATCATCGTCTTCATTCCGGCAATCCGAAACATCTCTGCCGCATAGATACAATTCATCACCGTTGCCAATATGCCAATCTGGTCTGCCTTGACCCGGTCCATATGCTCACTGGTTCTTCCCCGCCAGAAATTCCCGCCGCCAATCACGACTGCAATCTGCTTTCCAGCATCCAGCACCTGCTTCACCTGTCTTGCAGCATCCAGCACCGTTGCCTCGTCCAGTCCCGTCTTTTTATCACCGGCTAAGGCCTCACCGCTTAATTTCAATAATATACGTGTTTCTTCCATACCGATACCTCTATTCCCTATGCAAAAAAGCTCTTAACATCAATATCTGAGTAGCATTGGGAACAAAAGCCTTCAATTACGGCGCCATTATTAATCTGTACGGAACGGGATTTAATATTCCCCATAATTACTGCCGTAGAATCTACGATAACCGGTCCCTTTACATCCAAATCACCATTGACTGCTCCTGCCACAACGGCGGACTGTGCTTCGATATTACCCACAATGACAGAGCCGACTCCCACCTTTACGCTGCCGCTGCTGACTACCTCGCCATTGATTTTTGCGGCATTGGCATAGATTTCACTGGCATTTACCTTTCCATTCACGACTCCGCTGACAATCAGCTTTCCATAACAGTTCACATCTCCATCCACCGTTCCAATCACATCAATGGAACCATCGGTATACAGATTTCCTTCAATCCGGGTACCCTTGGTAATGTATGTGGTGCTGTCAACCGCATCCGGATCCGGCGCCTCCTCCGGCGCTGCCGCCTTTGGTGCTGCTTCTGTCTCCTTGACTGTGGTAATCTCGATTATCTTATCCTCTGCCATTGCAGCTTCCTCCTTCTGAGCCGTAGCTTCCTTCTGTTCTTCTGGTGCCTTTTGTTCCGCCTTTGGCTGCTCCTGCTTTTCCGCCTTCGGCTCTACTGCCTTTTTGGCCTCGCTGGCTGCCTTTGCCTTTTTCTTCGGCTTCTCTTCCTGCTCCGGTTCCGGTTTTTCTTCACCGACAGGCTCAGAGACCGCAACAGAAGCCTTCTCATCCGGTTCCTCCGCCGGAGCCGCAGTCTCGGTCCGAATGGTATCCAAAACAGACTTTGCAAACTCCTCTGGTGTAGCCTGGCTGGACAAAGCCTCTTCGATATCTTCCTCGTCCAAATCGAATTCCTCTAAATCTTCCAAATCTACTTCATCCAGAATACCATCCTCTCCGGTGGTCTGTCCCGCCGGTTCTTCTTCCATGGTATTTACATACTCCTCATCCTCCGGCTGTGCGTCCTCCAAGGTGTTTACCATATCCTCATCATCATATTCATTTACCATTTCTTCATTGTCCGGAATCAATTCATTCACGGCCTGTTTCATGTCATTTTTAAAATCCTTAAAAAATCCCATCTTGCCCTCCTTATCTGACATTAAAATATGGGAATCAGAGCTATACATCCATATAACTGATGAATCAACTGATTTAATTGAATGACACGAATCAGAAGATAGATATTCAGTGCTACGGAAGCCAGAACCAGACCGACTGCAAGCAGAATGAGTCCTTTTTTTATCCGGTTAATCCGTTTTCTTCTTGTTAATTCCTGGGATTTCTGTTCTGTCATTTCATTTCCTCATTTATTGTTTTCTATCCTGTATGAACCGGTACCCAAAAAACACCAATTTTCACACATAGGGGAATTATAGCATATCTGGAATCAAATTTATAGTACCAAAAAGAAATTCTTCAAAATCAATGCTCCCTTTGGTGTCAAAATCGATTCCGGATGGAACTGCAAACCGTAAACCGGATTATCCCTGTGTCCCACTGCCATCACTTCCCCATCCTCTGTCCGTCCCAGAATCTTCAGGGAATCCGGAAGCGTTTCCGGCAGTACTGCCAGGGAATGATACCGTGCCGCCTCGATTTCTTCCGGCAATCCCTGGAAAATAGGGGATGTCGTATCAATCCGTACCCGGGACATCTTTCCGTGCATCAACTGACGGGCATAAGAAACCGTAGCTCCATAGGCTTCACAGATTGACTGATGGCCCAGACAGACCCCCAGTATCGGAATCTCACTTCCCAGCTCCCGGACTGCCTGTATGCAGATACCTGCCTCGGAAGGCTTTCCCGGTCCCGGGGAAAGAATGATGGCATCCGGACCAGCGCTGCGGATTTCCTCTATGGTCCATTCATCATTCCGAATCACCTGGATATCCTGTCGTATGGAACCGACCAGCTGATATAAATTATAAGAAAAGCTGTCATAATTATCAATCAATAAAATCATCCGTCTATTCCTCCCTGTGCCTGGCTTAATGCTTCCATTACAGCCTTTGCCTTGTTGATGCATTCCTGATATTCCGTTTCCGGTACACTATCCGCCACGATTCCTGCCCCGCTTCGGACAAATACCTTCCCGTTCTTCTTAAATGCAAGCCGGATGGAAATGCAGGTATCCAGATTACCGGTAAAGTCCAGATAACCGATGGCGCCACCATAGATACCCCGCTTATTATTTTCCAACTGATTGATGATTTCACAGGCCCGGATTTTCGGCGCACCGGATAAGGTACCTGCCGGAAGTACGGCATCCACGGCATCCAGTGCGGTTTTATCCTCTCTTATCATTCCACGAACCGTAGAGCCAATATGCATGACATGGGAATATCGTTCAATAGACATGTATTTTTCGACCTCTACCGTGCCAAACCGACTGATTTTGCCGATATCATTCCGTCCCAGGTCCACCAGCATATTATGCTCCGAGCATTCCTTTTCATCTGCCAGCAGCTCCTGCTCCAGCCTCAGGTCCTCTTCTACCGTCTTCCCCCGGGGCCGGGTTCCCGCCAGTGGAAAGGTATGCAGCTCTCCATCCTTCAGCTTTACAAGAGTCTCCGGTGAAGCTCCGGCAATCTCTAAGGTGTCACTGGAAAAATAAAACATATACGGCGACGGATTCAAAGTACGAAGTACCCGGTAGGTATCCAGCAGGCTTCCTTCAAAATCCGCTTCGAACCGATTGGATAACACCACCTGAAAAATATCCCCTTCCTTAATATGATGCTTTGCCTTTTGCACCATGTCACAGAATTCCTGCTTTTGGAATAAGGGCCGGAACTCTGATTTTAGTATTCCCGGCTCCGGAGCCTGATACGTACCGGTTTGAACCAGACGGCACATTTCCTCCAAATCCTCGAATGCCTTGGGATAGGATGTGTCTAAGTGTTCCGTCCCGGCATTTACAATAAAAATAATCTTTTGCCGGAAATGGTCAAAACAGATTACCTTGTCAAACAGCATTAAGTCGGCATCATTAAAATGCTCCTGGTCCTCTGCATCCAGCTTCAGAACCGGCTCACTGTATTTGATATAATCATAGGAAAAATACCCTACCAGACCACCGGTAAAGGGCGGAAGGCTCTCCAGCTTCGGACTCTTGTAATCTGCAAGAATCTGCTTCAGGCAGGCACCCGGATGCTGTGTTTCAAAGCTTTCTGTCTCTCCGGTTTCTTTTCTTACGGTTACAACTCCGTTCAGACAGGTAATCTCTAAGGTAGGATGATAGCCAAGAAAGGTATACCGTCCCCATTTCTGCGTATCCTCAATGCTCTCCAAAATGTAACAATGATGGCTGACATTCTGGAGAATACGAAGCACCTCGATGGGCGTCCGCATATCAGAATAAATCTCCCTGCTGATGGGAATCACCTTATAATCTCCCGTTCCTGCCAGTTCCTTTGCCTCTTCCAATGTCATCTGGTGCTGCATTACAATCTCCTTTCCTGCTCTATCTCCATTGCTTACCTCTGTGAAGGTGAATCTTCCCTGCCATTTCATTCATGCAAATCATAAAAATTCCCTGGCATTCATATGCATTCCTATGATTGCCAAGGATAAAATCCCGCCTTAACAGTTTCCATTTTATCAGATTTATTATACTAAGCATCCAATATTTGTCAAGTAGTTCCCACACTGGTCAATCCGTCTCTCTCAGATACTGAATCATACCCGGCCCCAGCTGGTCTGTGGGTCTTGCCAGAAAACCATGGGATTCATAAAAAAGCTCTCTGCCCTTGGCGCACATCAGACAAAGCATCATTTCCGTATTTTCCATTCGAAGCTCCTCTGCTTTTTCTTTTAAAGCAGTCAGAACCTTAGAACCGATTCCTCTCCCCTGTGCCTTAGGCAATACGATTAAATCCTGCACATAGCAGATTACGGCTCCGTCTCCAACCAGACGCCCCATACCTACACAGGTATCCTCCAGATATGCGGTTACAATAAATAAGCTGCTTTTTAATGCAGCCTTTGCCTGTTCCCGGAGGAGGGGCTTCCACTGTACCTGACTGCGAAGGCTCAGATAGGTATCCACATCCAGCGCATTGTATTTCAATTCAACTTCCTTCATTGGTTAATCCTTCTTCCCTCTACCGCCATTCAAACCGCCTGCCCTTATAACCGGACCGACAGCCCCTGCTCCTGCAGATACTTCTTCAAATCCATAATTTCCAATTCTTTATAATGAAACAAAGAAGCAGCCAGGGCGGCATCTGCCTTTCCTGCCGTTAATGCCTCGTAAAAATGCGCTTTAGTACCTGCACCGCCGGATGCAATGACCGGAATCTTCACCTGCTCCGAAATCAATCTGGTTAATTCAATATCATATCCGGCCTTTGTGCCATCACAGTCCATGCTGGTCAGAAGAATCTCACCGGCCCCCAGTTTTTCCGCCTGAGCGGCCCATTCCACTGCATCTTTTCCAACATCGACCCGTCCGCCGTTCTTGAATATATTCCAGCCGGAACCATCTGCCCGCCGTCTGGCATCAATCGCCACCACCACACACTGGCTGCCGAATTTCTCTGCCGCATCTGAAATCAGCCGGGGGTGTTCAATCGCAGAAGAATTGATGGATACCTTATCTGCTCCTTCCCGAAGAATTGCCCGGAAGTCCTCGACGGTACGGATACCGCCGCCTACCGTAAATGGAATAAATACCGTCTCTGCCACTCTTCGCACCATATCCACCACAATGGACCTGGCATCGGAAGAAGCGGTAATATCCAGAAATACCAGTTCATCTGCGCCTGCCCGGTCATAGGCAGCCGCTATCTCCACCGGATCACCGGCGTCCTGAAGATTCACGAAGTTTACTCCCTTGACCACCCGTCCCTGGTTCACATCCAGACAGGGTATGATTCTCTTTGTATGCATTTACTCCGCCTCCCCAATCCGAATAAAATTCTTTAATATCTGAAGCCCTGTGGTACCGCTTTTTTCCGGATGAAACTGACAGGCAAAGATATGGCCATGCTCTACTGCCGCATGGATTCTGGCAGAATAAACCGTCGTCGCAGCCACATCCCCTTCCTGTGCCGCCTGCAAATAATAAGAATGCACAAAATAAACATAAGGATTGGCTGGCAGTCCCTGAAATAATGCCGACTCCGGTTTGAATTCTAAAGAATTCCAACCCATATGCGGGATTTTCAAATCCGGAGCATCCGGTATCTTCGTAATCCTGCCATCCAGAATCCCCAGTCCGGATACCCCTTCACTTTCTTCACTGGTCTTGAATAAGAGCTGTAATCCCAGACAGATTCCAAGAAAAGGAATCTTCCGGTCCACCACATCATAAATGGTATTGACCAATTGATATTCCCGCAGCTTTCCCATAGCATCTCCAAAGCTTCCTACACCCGGAAGAATCACCCGGTCGCTGCTTAAAATAACATCCCGGTCCCTGGTAATACAGACCTCCTGTCCCAGAAAGCACAATGCTTTTTCCACACTCTTTATATTTCCTGCATCATAGTCTATTACTGCTATCATTCTGTCACACCTTCTACTGCACTGTCCTGGCTGACGGAAAAATCCATTCCCGTAGTCAAATCCTGAATCTGGCTGGTATATGCCCTATCATCCATCTGCAATATTTCCTTTGCCTCTGTCTCACTCAGACCATATGTATTCGTCAGCGCCGCCAGAATCTTTGTTTTTGCAATATTCAAATCGTCTACAATACCCAAAGCCACGGCATCATCATAATATACATCATACTTATCCAGTCCCTGTAATAATGCATCCAGAGCCAGGTCCGGCTGATTCAGAATTACATAATTCTGATATGCCTCATACTGACGCTCCACATACATAACCGTATAAATCTGAGCCTCCAGCTCCTGGTGCTGCTCCTTTACCTCCACACCAAGAATCTCCCGGTAAGCCAGACCATACCTCTGCCGTTCAAAATAATTTGTTGCCTTTGCAATAACCAGCGTGTAATCAAATACAGAAGTGCCAATAATGACAAATCCGCCTACACCAAGGAAAAACAGCATTACAATGGCAACCAGCACCTTGTTCAGCTTCTTCTCCGGACCTTCCTCCGCCAGCAGCCGCTCCTCTTCTTCCTTTTTTGCCGCCTTCTTTGCCGCCACCTTCGCTGTTTTATCCGCCTGATTCGAACGCTTTTTTGCATCCGATTCTGCCTTTTTTGCCTTACGCTGTTCCTTTTTCTCCAGCTTCGCCTGCAGCTTTTCTTCCTTTGCCTTCGCAAGAGCCTCCTCCTGCTCCGGTGTTAATTCATCTTCTTCATCATCCTCGCCAAATAAAATATCCCAAAAGGTCTTTTTCTTTGGTTCCTTCTTTACCTCTTCTACATCTGCCAGCTCCGGCGGAATTTCGAAATCCGGAATCTCATCCTCCTCCGGTATGGGCTGGGATGCCATCTTGCTGTTTTCCTCGATACCCAGCATGGAAAATAAATCATCCATATCACTGCCGGACTCTGCCGGCTCTTCTGCATCTGAAGGCGCTTCCTCTTCCTTTGGCGCATCAATTTCTCCAAATACCTCCTGAAACAATGCGTCAATATCAGAAGAATCATTCTCCGTATGCTGGGAATCCTCTTCTTCCTGCAAGGCGGTATCCGAAGGTACTTCTTCCTGCAAGGCGGTATCCAAAGGTACCTCCTCCACAGCTGCTTCCGGTACCACTGCTTCGGCTGGTGCTTCTTCTGCCTCTGGAGCCGGAGCTTCCTCCACCATCTCCATACTTACCGGCTCTGAATCCTCCAAATCCGCTACCGTAACCCTGCCGGTCGGTTCTTCTTCCTGCAGCTTTCGGAATTCCTGCTCAAATAAATCATCCTCGGATTCATCCAGGTACATTTCATCTATATCCAATTCATTTACATTCTCTAAATCCTTCTGGAGGGGAACCGGATTCACATCCATTTTGGTTACATCCAAATCATCAAAATCAATGTCATCAAAATCCATGGCCTCCATATCCATATCCGCCTGCTGGTCCAGCTCATCCAATTCAGAAATCTCCTCCATCGGTATCTCGGAATCCGACCATGCAATATCGTTAATATGTCCGGCATCTGCTGTAAGAGTCTCCTCCAGCATATCCCCGCTGTCCGATAAGGAAGCTTCCATAGAAGATAGTTCCGACATATCCGAAGCGTCACTATCCGGATGTTCTAAGCCTTTTAATAATTGATCCAAATAATTTTCGTCCATATATCCACCTTCTCTAAAATTTATCCTTTATTAAAACACTCTCTTGTTAACTATACAATAAGCCCAAATAAAAAACAAGTTGCATTTCGCAGGGAAATATTATATATTAAGAGTGGGTTAGTGAGTGTGCATTATAAAGGAGGAAAAAAAATGAAGTCTTCAATGTATGTGGAATTTCAGGGAAAACAATTAGATGAAAAAGAAATCATTGCTGCTGCTAAGAAAATCTGGGTTGAAAACGGCAATAAAGCTTCCGAGTTAAAGGCACTTCAGTTGTACATAAAGCCGGAAGACAACACAGCATACTATGTGTTTAATGAAGAAGTACGTGGCAGTTTTCCGTTAGATTAACGCAAGTTTACAAAAGAAAGACCGGAGCATAATGCTCCGGTCTTTTTATGTTACTGATTATATCCGACCAGTTCATCAATAATACGTACCAAATCGCCAATCTCCGGCTTTGAAATCTGTGCGTTAGCACCCAGGCTTTCCCCTTTTCGCTTCATATCGTCATTAATCAGTGAGGAAAAAACGATAATCGGAATATTCTTCAATTCGTCGTCCTCCCGTACCAGACGCAGCAACCGGTGTCCATCCATAACCGGCATTTCAATATCCGTAATCAGCAGCTTCACTCCATACTGCACGCCGTTATTTTTCTTCAGGGTGCATATGGTATCCCATGCCTCCTGCCCATTGGCCTTCATGGTCAGATTCGTATATCCGGCACGCTCTAAGGAATCCCGAATCATGGTAGAAAGCATCGGGGAATCTTCTGCTACCAGAATCGGTACATCACTTCGTTCCCGTTCTCCCAATGCATCAATCTGAGACACCTTCAAACTGGTCTCCGGACAAATATCTTCTACAATCCGCTCAAAATCCAGAATCAGAATCAGCCGGTCCTCCTGCTTGATAATACCCGTTGACATACCGCTGCCATTGGCATTAATCGTGGCATCCGGCTTTACGATATCGCGCCAGGATACCCGGTGAATGCCCAATACATGCTCTACATGGAACGCAATATGCAGATTATTGAAATTCGTAACAATCAGCATACCCGTATCGGATTCTTCCTGTTCAAATCCAAGTATGCCAAACAAATCCATCACTGTTATAATGACGCCTCTTGGCATAAACATTCCCTCGATACAAGGATGGGAATTCGGAATCGGTGTAATGGACTGCATTGGAAGGATTTCTTCCACCTTTGCCACATTAATTCCATAATGATTGCCACCCACAACAAATTCCAGCACTTCTAATTCATTGGTTCCACTTTCTAATAAAATCTTAGTCTCCAAAACGATTCCTCCCTATTGCACATGTATAACATAGTTTTGTTCCTGATAAGTAATCCGAAGCTCTAAAGATTCCGCCTCATCGAGCCAGGAATCCGATACCTGAAAAATCAAGACTGCGGACTGCTCCTGCTCCGGAGCAATGGTTCCCTGGAAGGTTCCTAAATCCTCTGTTAATATCGTCAGCATTGGCTCCACATGCTTCGAACCATTTACCAATAGCTGATAATCCAACTGTGCATGCAGCAAATCGACTTCCTGCTCCTGTGCAGACAGATTCTGAATCTGAAAACGCAACACTGCCAGCTTGCTGCCTTCCGCTGCATTTAAATCAACATAAGACTCCTCTGGTTCTCCGTCCGGATAGGAATCTACAAATGTACAATCCCCATAGGTAATGGACAAATCTTCCCGTCCAAGAATCGCAGCAATATCGGAAACAGAGGCTGCCGATTCTTCCGCTTCTGTTGTTGCCGCCGGTTCCTCCGTATCGGAAGCTGCCGCCGGTTCTTCGGTTGTATTCTCCGTTGTCTCCGGAAGCTCGGCTTCCTCTCCGATTTCTACCAGATGGCTTTGATAATTCGCATCGTATTCTAATAATAAATCTGCCGCATATTCTGCCATAATCCGGTTTTGTTCCTCTGATATTTCCGTTCCACAGCCGGTCAACAGAACAGCCAGAGCCAGAATTGCAGGCAGGCACCTTAAATGTTTCACAGAGACACCTCCACTCAATATTAATATGATTTTATCACGTTTCTAATGTATCATCAAGAAATATCCGTGTCCAGATTAAAATAAAATTCCACTCCCTCCGGAACATTTCTGACGCCATATCCTTTTCCATGGGCTTCCATGGCGGCTGCTACAATGGATAATCCAATGCCGCTTCCCCCATATTCCCTGGTTCTTGCCTTATCTACCTTATAGAACTTAATCCACAGCTTCTGCATTTCTTCTTCCGGAATCTGGCTTCCGGTATTAAACACCACAATCTGCAATTCCTTATCCAACGGAATAAACCGGACGATAATCTTTCCCTGCAGAGATACATAATGCATGGCGTTGGTCAGGTAATTGGTGGCGGCCTCTTCAATCAGAAATTCATCCGCCCACACATACAGCGGATGCTCTGCCTGAATTTCCAGGACAGCATTTTTTTCTTCCAGTAGGATGTCAGATGTATTGCAGATGTTCCGAATCAGCTCCACAATATCGAATCGGGATACCTGTACCTGACCGCTTCCAAACTCCAATTCATTCAGAGACAACAGCTTTTTCACCATATTATTCATTTTATTTGCTTCATCCATAATGACGTCACAATAAAACTCCCGGCTCTCCGGGTCATCATGAATGCTTTCCTTCAAGCCCTCGGCATAGCCCTGAATCAATGCAATGGGCGTCTTTAGTTCATGGGAAACATGGGACAAAAACTCCTTCCGCATTTCATCAATTTGATTTTTATTCTCAATATCATGCTGCAATTCGTTATTGGCTGTCTTTAATTCCGAAATGGCAGACTCCAGCTTGGTAGACAGCCGATTCATACTGTCTCCCAGTTCTCCTACTTCATCCTTGGAATTCACCTGAATCCGGGCATCAAAATCCAGATTGGACATACGCCTTGCCACAATCGCCATATCATGAATCGGCTTGGTAAAATACCGGCTGATACAGAAAATCACAATGGCAGCCAGAAACAAAATGGACAGACTGAAATAGAGAAAGATACGATTTGTAAATATAGCACTATTATTTACCGCATCTCTGGAGGTACGGATAACAATCATATAGCCATTGCTTAAATATCCAATCAAATCATAATAACCGGTATCCATGCGGTCATCCTGATGAATCTCAATAATATATGGCTTTTCCTCGGCCAGATAACCGGGATTCTTCATCAGCCTTGTCATAGACATCAGGCTATCCAGCATCAGTCCCTGTTCATTGGTGGTCGTATATACGGTACCCCTGCCGTCACTGACAACAATAATGGCGTTATTGGGATTATTCAGACCTTCAAATCCAAGCTTTAGCTCTTCCTCACTCCACCGGCTGTCGGAGAACAGCATATTCACCTGTGTATACAGGCTTTCCATATTATTCTCTGCTCTTGCTTCAAACCAGAAAAAGGAACCCCTGCGATAGAGCATCCAGCTTCCTCCAATAATCAGGGCGATAAAAAACAGAGAAACAATCGTTAATTTGAACTGAATGGAATGTCTCATTGCGGCACCTCAAACTTATATCCCATTCCCCAAATGGTCTTAATATACTCGCCCTTATCCTTCATTTTACTGCGGAGCTTTTTCACATGGGTATCAATGGTTCTGGCATCCCCAAAATAATCATAATTCCATACGTTATTCAGAATCTTTTCCCGGGATAAGGCAACGCCCTGATTCATAACGAAGTAATGCAGTAATTCAAATTCCTTAAAGCTTAATTCAATCGGTTCCCCATCCAGCTTTACCATATGCGCATTCACATCCAGCTCGATTCCCCCTGCCTGTAATACATCCGCAGCCTGCAGATGACTGGTCCGGCGCAGCACAGCCTCCACCCGGGCAACCAGAATCTTGGGACTGAATGGTTTCGTAATGTATTCATCAATTCCCAGCTCATATCCCAGCAGTTCGTCCCGCTCATCTGCTTTTGCCGTCAGCATGATAATCGGCACCTTGGAATACTGCCGTACCTCCTTACACACCTGCCAGCCGTCCAGCTTAGGCATCATGACATCCAAAATAATCAGGGAAATATCCTTCGTATCAAAAAAAATCTCCAGCGCTGCTTCCCCGTCTTCGGCTTCTACAACCAGAAATCCCTTGTGGAGCAAAAAATCCTTTACCAGCTTCCGCATTCTGCTTTCATCATCCACAACCAGTATTTTTATCTTATCCATGTACATACCCCCAACGGCTCATCTTTTCTCTGACTATAGCAAAGGAATATGTAAAAACTGTGAAATTCATACGCAAATTCATCTTTTTCCGGCTGACTATATCCGGAAAAATTCTATACCGGAAGCCCGGTTTTGACTTATTCATCCTTTGGGTTATTATCTTCCGGATTCTCTACCGATGCATCCGAGGCTTCGCCCGGTGAGATGCCAAGCTCTGCTTCCCGTTCCCGAATCTCTGCCTCCCGTCTGGTCAAATCCTCCTCCCAGCTGGCATACCGGTTTAATATCTTATTTTCCGTATTAATATATCCTACATTCGGATTCAGAACCGTAATCACAAACATGGCAATGATTACACCAAGCATTACAAATATGGAAATCCGATACTTACGGTTTACCGTCTCCATTTTCTGATTCTCATTCTGTAAAAATTCTAACTGTTCCTGCTTTCTACGGGGAAACCCAGCAGAGGGCCGCACATAAATATATGGGATATCCGCTTCATTCATATGCAAATCCTCTACCAGATATTCCCGAAACTCCGATAAAAACTGCAGACCGACTAATGTCTTAAATACCTTCCGCTCCACCAGCCTTTTATAAAGCGCCGTAACCTCATCCAGATTATTCAAATCCATCCGTTCCTTCAGTGCTTCTACATTCCGCTGCTCCCGTAATGCCTCCTGGGCATCCCTATGACTGTCAAACAGGAATCCTCCAACAATCAGCCCCTGCTCTTCCGGAATCATTTGTTCTAATTCCATATGCCTCCTCCTTTCCGGTCACACATCTGCCATCCCAATGCCATCCCGCTCCCGCCGGAATCCATGATAAAGAGATGCTTGGTCTCCATTAGAATCTAAAAAGGATGTACAAACTGCTGTCTGAACATCCTTTTTTCTTTATTCTGCTTCCGCACCTTCCTCGGAATTATTCTCTTGAATTGCATCGCTTCCACCATTTGTCAGGGTAATCTCATGTTCATTCGCCAACACATTCAATTGACTTTCATAATCTGAAAATATGGTTTCCGCTTCTGCAATCAGCTTATCTGCTTCATTCAGGATATCCGTATCGCAGGCAGTAATTGCCTCAGCTACCTTTTTCAATGCATCCATCTGCTTATTTGCACCATTGACACAAACCATTTTTACATTCTGTACTTCCTCTGTCTCCGGCGCTACTGCATTCAGCTCTGTCAGATAATTCTCATACTTTGGAATAATGGAATCATTCAAAGCAGTCAACAGTTGCTGGGAATCTGCTTCCTCACTGGTCACATAGGAATTATATTCGTTAATGGCCTCCTTCTGCAAATTCTGGATTTCTGCCATCTCATTCAGATAGGTATATAAATCATCCTTTACTGCATCCGCTTTCCCACAGGCAGTCACGCCAATCATCAATCCAACCAAAGCGGTCAATGCTGTTAGTTTTTTCATTATCCTTTTCATTACTCTTCCTCTGTATCTTATATTTTAGACCATTCTAACACACAAAAATTAAAAGTTCAATAAACAATCCACATTCTCCCCGTATGATATACAGGGTTCGTCTTAATGTGTGCAAATGGAGCTGGCGGGAATCGAACCCGCGTCCGAAGGCCCATTCATTACAGTTTCTTCCATCATAGTCCGCATACATTCATTCCCTCAACCAGCCGCCTGCGAACGGGCTGTCAGTCTCAGTAGCTTCATAAGTCTTCGACTGCCGCAAAGCTTAAGCAGCCGAGTGCCCCGTATGGATGAAGCCGGTAATCTCAAGCTACGGGAAACTCAAGGCCGACTGCTGCGCTTAGGCAGCTAATGCAAATTTTTCGTCTGCGTTTATATTTAGAGTTCTAAGTTTTAACGTGGTCCTAGTCCACGGATGGCTTCCATAATTTCAAAACCCCCGTCGAAACCAGTACAACCCCTGATTCCAATTCACTCTGACACGAATGCAAGGTGTCCGTGATTGTATGGTATTCAGACGAATTTCTAGCTTTAGAATAATCCTTTCCCATTTATTTGTCAATCCTGTGCTTCTGTTTCCGAAGGATTTCCATCTATCTGTTCTGTATTTTGTATACTTTCTTCCATCTGGCGGTTTAACTCCTGTAGAATCTGATTGTTCAAATCCGACATATTCTGCTCCTCCGGACTCAATTCAGAATAATAGCCGGAGCGTTCCCGATATGCAGGATATATCCAGTATTTTCCTAACAGGAATCCGAATCCTCCTCCCAGGACAATACAGCCGGCAAACACCCAGAGCAGACTTTTTATTTTCTGCTTTTTCTGGAGCTTTTTTCTGTTTTTCTTTTCATACTTATGTCGTTCTACCTTTGCCTGGCTCATATCAGTACCTTCCTTTTATACTGCTTACAGTCGTTCCTTCGAACATATTTCCAACAGTCATTATACAATATTTTTTCCATCTGTCCAGCCCATTCCGCAAATTTTAAGAACTGTTATCATTGGGTTCTATTGCAGATTTCGGATTTTAAATTCCTTTTCCGCTTCCCGTTTCTGATCCTTTTTCGCAATGTCCTGTCGTTTATCATACAGCTTTTTGCCCCGGGCAAGACCGATTTCCACCTTTACCAGACTGTCCTTAAAATACACCTTTAAGGGAACGATGGTATATCCCTTTTCCTTTGCCTGTCCCATCAGCTTATTGATTTCTGATTTATGAAGCAGCAGCTTCCGGGTACGCAGCGGGTCCTTATTGAAGATATTTCCCCGTTCATAGGGGCTGATATGCATATGATAAATATAAATCTCTCCGTTTTCAATCCCTACAAAGGCTTCCTTGATACTGCAATGACCCATGCGAAGGGATTTTACTTCCGTACCTGCCAGAGCAATCCCAGCTTCATAGGTATCCTCGATAAAATAGTCAAAGTATGCCTTTTTATTGTTTGCGATTAAACGGCTTCCCTTTTCCTTTGCCATTTCTTTCCTCCACTTTTCCTCTATCCTGCTTATTCCTGCAGTTTCCTTTCCTCCTTCGGCTCTGCCAGAACAAAATCAATGGTCTTTAAAATCCGGTCCGTATTCTTTACCACAACGGCAACCTTCTGTCCCAAGGTATAGCATTTGCCGGATTCCGTTCCTATCATAGCATATTTTTCTTCATCATAATAGTAATAATCATCTATCATATTCGTCACATGAACCAGTCCTTCTACGGTGTTCGGCAGTTCCACATACATGCCCCAGCTGTTTACACCGGAAATCACCCCCTGGAAGCACTGGCCAATCCGTTTGGACATATACTGGACTTTTTTCAGTTTCTCCACTTCCCGTTCCGCTTCATCCGCCCGTCGTTCCAGCTTGGAGCAGTCCTCGGCAATCTTTGGCAGTATCTTTTCATAATGTCCCAGCCGCTTTCCATTCAGGCCTCCATGCAGATTCTCTTTGATAATCCGATGAATCTGCAAATCCGGATAACGGCGGATGGGTGAAGTAAAATGACAGTAATATTGGGTAGACAGACCAAAATGCCCGGAGCATACCGTTCCATACTTTGCCTGCTTCATAGAACGCAGGGTCAGCCGGCTAATCATGGCCTCCTCCGGGGAATCCGCAATCCGCTCCAGCAGCTTCTGAAATTCCTTGGGATGAATATTCTCCGGACCTGCCTTAAAATAATAACCGAAATTCGAAATCAATACGCTGAGCTTGTTGATTTTTTCCGGGTCCGGCACGTCATGGGTCCGGTATACAAAGGGAATCTCCTGCCAGAAATAGTCCTCTGCTACAGTTTCATTGGCAATCAGCATAAAATCTTCAATTATCTTATTGGCCGTCAGCCGTTCATATGGCTTTATATCAACGGGTACTCCCTTTTCATCCAGAATAATCTGGGATTCCGGAAAATCAAAGTCAATGGAGCCTCGTTTGTCCCTCCGGCTCCGCAGAATATCCGCCAGCTCCTTCATGGTATGAAACATAGGCAGAAATTCCTCATATTCCTTCATCACGGACGCATCCTGGTCTTCTAATATCTGGTTCACCTTTGTATAAGACATTCTCCGGTCCACCCGGATGACGGTTTCTGCAATCTCATGGCTGATTACCTTACCCTTGGCATCTATCTGCATAATGCAGCTTAATGCCAGCCGGTCCTCTCCCTGATTCAGGGAGCAGATTCCATTGGACAGCTTATGGGGAAGCATGGGAATGACCCGGTCCACAAGATATACACTGGTTCCCCGCTTTACTGCTTCATCATCCAGAGGCGAATGCTCCGTCACATAATGGGATACATCTGCAATATGCACGCCAAGCTCATAGCCCTTTTCCTTCTTTTGCAAGGTAATGGCATCATCCAAATCCTTGGCATCCTCCCCATCAATGGTTACCGTCTGCCAGCTCCGCAAATCCTTACGGCCTGCCAGCTCCTGCTCTGCTACCGTATCCGGGGTCCGCTCTGCCTGCCGTAGTACCATATCACTGAATTCTACCGGCAGCTCATAGGCTCTTACAATGGATACTATATCCGTACCCGGATCATTGATATGCCCCAACAGCTCTACAATCCGTCCCTCCGGCTTTTTATCCTTTCCGCCGAAATCCATAATCTGAACCACTACCTTATGGCCCTGCTGAGCCCCCTTGGTCCATGCTTTGGGAATAAAAATATCCTGATTGTATTTTCCATTATCCGGTATTACAAAACCAAAGCCCTTACCCGGATCAAAGGTGCCTACCAGCTCCCGGATGCCATGAGAAATGATTTTAATGATTTCTCCTTCTTTTCTCCTTCCGTTTTCCGCCCTGTCATTGGTAACCCGCATCAAAACAGAATCCATATGCAGCGCGCCGTTGCAATGCTTTTCCGGAATAAAATAATCCTCTGCTTCTCCCTCTACCGTAACAAATCCAAAGCCTCTGCTGTTTCCAATAAAGGTACCACAGAGCATTCCGCTATCCAGCTTCTGATACTTTCCCCTTGGCGTCTTTATAATAAAGCCTTCCTGAAGCAATTCATTCAAAATCTGTGACAACACCGGCTTTTCCTCTTCTTTTATCTGGAATAAGAAAGCCAGCTCCTTATATTTCATTGGTTTATATTCCGGGTGATAAATCAGTTCCTTCACCTTTCTTTTCCGTTCCTGATACTGTTCTTCTTCTATCATATTTCCTCCCTGTTATTTCTTTTGTACCATGTCAAAAACCCCACAAGCCAATACCCAGCAACAAGAATAAAAGCTGCCGCAATATCACGACAGCTTTTACTTATTTGATAATCCCAAGACTTAATACTAACGACAATACAAAAAATAAAACCGTTAGAACCGTTGTTATTGTAATTAATTTTGATTCCTTTGAACGTCCTTTATTCTTACTCCAATAGGTCTCACTGGAGCCGCCACCGATGGAACCGGAAAGACCATTGGTCTTACCTTCCTGAAACAAAATTAATACTGCCATAATCACTGCGAGAACTAAAAATACAATTGTAAGTGCAAGCTTCATATTGACACCTCCGTTCTTAAAAACTCAACTAGATGGTATTCTAACACAGGGCGTCCTGAAATACAAGTGTTTTTTACATATGGTATATAGATACCTTCCCCAGTTCTTCCTCAATCCGGATTAGTTGGTTGTATTTTGCAGTCCGGTCCGAACGGCAAGGAGCGCCGGTTTTAATCTGTCCCGCATTAACTGCCACGGACAAATCCGCAATAAAACTGTCCTCCGTTTCTCCGGAACGGTGGGAAATCACGGTGCTATAACCTGCCCTGGCTGCCATATGAATCGCATTTAGCGTCTCGGTAAGAGTACCAATCTGATTGTACTTAATCAAAATGGAATTGGCAATCTTGGACTCGATGCCCATCGCCAGCCGTTCCGTATTCGTAACAAACAGGTCGTCTCCTACCAGTTGAATCTTCTCCCCTAACCGATAGGTCAGCAGCTTCCAGCCCCGGACATCATTTTCATTTAATCCGTCCTCAATGGAGAAAATCGGATATTTAGAAACCAAATCCTCATAATACTGTACCATTTCCTCCGCATTTCGGTAAACCTCTTTTCCGGACATCTTACTTTCTCCCGGAAAATAATATAAATCCTGGGTGTCTACATATAGCTCAGATGCTGCTGCATCAATGGCAATCTTTACATCTTCCCCCGGTCGGTATCCGGCCTGGGCAATAGCTTCTACCATCAGCTCCAATACGGCCTGGGAGCTTGGCAAATCCGGTGCAAAGCCTCCTTCATCCCCAACTGCAGTAGACAGCCCTTTTTCCTTTAAAATCTTCTTCAGGGTATGATAGATTTCACATGCCATCTGCATCGCATGCTTGATGGAATCCGCTCCCACCGGTGCTATCATAAACTCCTGGAGGTCAACGGTATTATCTGCATGTTTTCCTCCGTTTAATATATTCATCATCGGTACCGGCATGGTTCTGGCATTTACTCCGCCGATATAGCGGTACAAAGGCATCTTCAAAATGATGGCTGCCGCCTTGGCAACGGCAAGGGATACACCGAGAATGGCGTTGGCTCCATACTTGGATTTGTTCTCCGTACCATCGGCTTCCAGCATGATTCGGTCAATCTCTGCCTGGTTGAACACATTTTGCCCGATAATCCGGTCAGCAATCCGGGTATTCACATTCGTTACTGCATTCTGCACACCCAGTCCCTGATAACGCTTTTCTCCATCCCGCAGCTCCAATGCTTCATGTTCTCCGGTGGATGCACCGGAAGGCACCTGGGCCCTTCCACAGATTCCTCCATCCACTTCTACTTCTACCTCAACCGTTGGATTTCCTCGGGAATCTAAGACTTCTCTGGCATGAACATCTACTATTTTCACTTCTCGCATAAAAAATTCCTCCTGCACAAAACTTTATTGCTAAGT
This sequence comes from Clostridium sp., assembly GCA_023667695.1. Lineage (GTDB taxonomy): Bacteria > Bacillota > Clostridia > Lachnospirales > Lachnospiraceae > CAG-632. The sequence goes on from JAMOZY010000025.1 coordinate 29,490, forward strand.
ATGTGCAGAAGGAAGAATAAAAATACATAAACTTCTGACATTCATATATTTGATTTGTCATTTTTTCTTCTCAAAGGTCAACCACTCTGTGGCGATTGCTTTTTATATTTTTATTATAACCTTTTTTTAAATTACACAAGTATTTTTTATCATTCTTCCATTTTTAACAAAAACTTATACTACCGGTAACATTTGTTCCGTCTGATAAATCAGGGTATCTCCCTGCTTTACCTTTGTCGTCTGGGTTGGAAGGACTACTTCATCCTTTCGAATCAGCACCACGATATTAATATGGTACTGTTTTTCAATTTCTTTTACCGTCATTCGATGGAAGGGACTCTTGGTATCGATATCAACCTTTATGGTTGCTTTCACGCTTCCACTTCCATCGGAGCGTTGTATTTTCGTATACTGCTCTACAAAACCTGCGGAAATGATACCGGTAGGAATGGCGACCACACCGACTCCCAAAAAAGAAATCAGAATCGCCAGAAGCCTTCCGGAAAAGGTAATGGGATACACATCTCCATAGCCAACGGTCAGGATGGTCGATATGCTCCACCAAATGCCGGAAAATGCATTCTTAAACGCCTCCGGCTGTGCTTCATGCTCCGCACTGTACATCGCCAGGGAAGAAAAAAGCATCAATACCAGAATAATAAATATGGAAGAAATGATTTGATTCTTTTTCACCTTCAGAACAGACTTGATTACATGAAAGGAATCATAATAGGCATTAATCCGGAACAAATGAAGAATCCGGACAACCCGCAGCATCCGCAAAGCGACAAAGCCCGACAGGAAGAAAAAGGGAAGAATCGTACACAAGTCCACGATTCCATCAAAGGAAAATAAAAACTTTAATACTGCCTTTCCCCGGCCGGAATCCGGATATAAGTATTCTGCTGTCCAGATTCTAAGCAGATACTCGACGCTAAAGATTAAAATGGTAATGGTTTCTATCGTTTTAAATACCGGTGCAAATGAATGCAGAGAATCAAAGGTTTCCATAAACAGGACCCCAATATTCAGCAGAATGGTAATCACAATAAAGATATCAAATGCCCTGCTTATGAAATCATCCTTTTTTCCAATCTGTATAATGTCAAAGATACGTTTTTTCTTTTCCCTCATCGGACTGCTTCCTCAAATTATTTACAATAAGTAAGATAGGATTGGTATAATTCTTCCATAATCTCCAAGCTGTTCTTTGTTCCAGTTATACGCTCATAATCCCCTTGAACCCGATAGGAATCGAATTCCTCCTCGGATATCTCCTGCTCCTGACCATCAAGAAGATAGTAATAGTGTACCTGCGGTTCCTGTTCGGTCTGTTTTACGGAAGCCATAAATACGTTTCCATCTTCATCCAAACAGGCAAATTCAACCGTATAAGAATCCAGCTCATATTCTGCATTCATGTTCATATAAGAGATATAGTGAACTGCACCGGCATAGTCCGCATCATCATTGTGTATCACATTTTCCCTTGGAATATAGTCATATCCATGATTGCCACCTGCGCCATATCCCCATTGGTCCATGACCGGATGAAGCGTTCCGGACTCTGCTGTCCCCTCCGCGCCAGCCTCATAGGCATAAAGACTAACAAAATACCCCGTTGGTCCAAAGACCAGCTCCGGTATATCATCTTCGTCCAGATAAATCAACTGGAACTCATAGGAGTCCAGCTGGCTCTGGAAATCAGAATCATACTCCTCACAGTCCTTCCGGAGGGTTTCCACCACATCCAGAACCTTTTCTGCATATGCTGTAATCCATCGCTTCTCTGCCGGAAGCTGTTCTGCATCCATCTGCTCACAATACCGATTCAGTTCGGATATGAATTCCTCCGGTGTCTGCGCAACTGCTTCGGAAGCAGTGTTCTCTGTCGTCGGCTTCTCCGTTTCCTCTTCATTTGTATTCTCTTCCGTCACCTGTTCCGTCTCCTGCCGGGTTCCGGTTTCTTCCTCCTCACCGGATGAAATGGAACCACAGCCTGACAGACTGAACACAAGCAATGACAAAAGCACATAACGGACAATTTTCTTATGCATGACACATCTCCAAATTATTTTTTCATTACCAAAGACTTTCCTGTCATCTCCTTTGGCTGTGGTAATTCCATGATTTCCAACAGCGTAGGAACAATATCCGCCAGGCAGCCGCCCTCCCGCAGCGTATAAGCATCATCATAATTCACCAGAATAAATGGTACCGGATTCGTAGTATGTGCTGTATGGGGCGCCCCTGTCTCGTAATCAATCATTTTCTCTGCATTTCCATGGTCGGCACAGATAAATAAAACGCCGCCGACTTCCTTTACCGCATCTACCGTTGCGCCTACACACTGGTCCACCCGTTCTACTGCCTTGATGGCTGCCGGAATCACGCCAGTATGACCAACCATGTCCGGATTGGCAAAATTAATGATGATAACATCATATTTACCGGATTTCACAGCCTCTACCAGATTCACGCCAACCTCCGGTGCGCTCATTTCCGGCTGCAAATCATAAGTGGCAACTGCCGGGGATTTTACCAGGGTACGGCTCTCATCTTTATTCGGCTCCTCAATGCCGCCATTAAAGAAGAAGGTAACATGTGCATATTTCTCTGTTTCCGCCAGACGTAACTGGGTCTTGCCCATAGCCGCCAGATATTCTCCAAAGGTATTGGTGACTAATTCCTTCTTAAATGCAACGGTCTTATTTTCAATCGTCTCATCATAATCCGTAAAGCAGACATAGGTTAACGGCATAAATCCGTTCCGACGCTCAAATCCGCTGAATTCCTCATCACAAAAGGCTCTGGTAATCTCTCTTGCCCGGTCTGGACGGAAGTTAAAGAAGATAACCGAATCCTTTGGCTTTACCAAGGACAATGGCTTGCCTGCCGCATCTGTAATCACCGTCGGAAGCACGAATTCATCCGTTACATCCTTTGCATAGGAATCTGCCATAGCCTGTACTGCATCCGTTGCCTTCTCTCCTTCTCCATAAACTAAAGAAGCATATGCCTTTTCCACACGCTCCCAGCGGTTATCCCGGTCCATGGCATAATAACGCCCAGACAAAGAAGCAATCTTACCAACACCGATTTCCTGCATCTTTGCCTCTAACTCTGCCACAAAATCCTTGCCGGATGCCGGAGGCGTATCCCTGCCATCCAGAAACGGATGCACATACACATTCTCAATCCCCTGCCGCTTACATAATTCCAATAAACCATATAAATGGGTATTATGACTATGCACACCTCCATCGGATAGCAGTCCCCACATATGCAAATCGGAATGATTCTCCTTGACATTTTCAATGGCACGCAGCAGCTCTTCATTCTCAAAGAAATCCCCATCCTGAATCGACTTGGTAATCCGGGTCAGCTCCTGATATACAATACGGCCGGCGCCAATATTCAGGTGTCCAACCTCTGAATTTCCCATCTGTCCATCCGGAAGTCCTACGGACAGTCCGGAGGCATTTCCCTTTACAAAGGGACACTCCTGCATCAGCTTATCCATGACTGGGGTATTTGCCTGGGCGATTGCATTCCCCTCCACCTTATCATTTAATCCATACCCATCTAATACCATTAACACAACCGGTTTTTTACTCATTTTCTTATCTCCTTTATTTCTATAATAGAATCGTTTTTACCGATTTCATCTTAGCATAATCATTTCCTGCATTCAAGTTTTTATTCGTTTCAATAGACATCTTGAAAAATGAATGAGAATATGCTATTTTGAGAAAAAGAGATTCCATGTTTTATCAGGGAAGGAAAGGAAGGGTATCATTCATGAAAGCAACCAAAAAGAATCATGGGTTTTCCATGGTGGAACTTATTATTGTGATTGCAATTATGGCAGTTCTGGCTGCAGCTCTGGTCCCTCAGCTTATAAAATACATCCGAAAATCCAGACGCGTTACGGATATCCAGGCAGCAGATGAGATTCAGGCAAGCTACACCCGGGGCTTTATTACCATGTCTGGTCAGGATGTCACCGATTCGGACAGCGATACCGGGGATGTCTATATCCGGAATGACAGTACGATTTCCGACCCGCCCCAGACTCTGACAGATTACGCATTTCTGGAGCTTGGAGCAATTCCAGTTTCTTCTACCGATAAGGAATACTACTGGCACATTGAATATACACCTGCCACTGGCAAGGTCAACAAGATTTCCTTATCCGATGGACCGAATGGTTCCGAATCCCATGAAGTATATCCGGATTCCGATGCTTTTGCAGAAGGCAATTAAAAGCTGTTACACAAAAAGCTGCTACACAGATAATTGGTGTAGCAGCTTTTTTATGTCCCTATCTTACATATTCGAAATGCTGATAATCCTTCGGGCTGCTCCAGTCACCGCCCCAAGTAAATCCATGCTCCGTAAATAACTGATAACAAAGGTCCTCCCGGTCAATTTTATACGGAAACTCACCACTCCGGTCTGTATAAGCAGCTCCAGTCGCCGGCTGGATAAATCCTCCGCTTACATAAGGATTATAGAGTGGATTAATATCAATTGCCAGACCAAAGGAATGATTGGAAAGACTGGAGGAGCCTGCAATCACCCGGTAATTAAAGCAGGAAGTATTATTATCCCGCATGGAGGTTTCGTCATCCCCATTATATTCCTCCACCAGGCAGATTCGTTCAATGGGATATTCCTGATTAAATAGTTCCTGAAATATCTCTACCAAATCTTCTGCTATTAATTGATTACAGATTAATTCTCCTTCCTTTACCTCATGGTCCAGATTATAATGCAGCACATGAACATAGCGTAACTCATCATAGCTGATTCCGTAAGGCTCATAATTGGGATAGGATATTCCTGTAATCCGCTCTTTTATTTCCTCAGAAAGAGTTGTGGCATAAAAGGCTTCATTTAAGTTTGCAATCGTCTCGCTGTTGGCTTCTGTCGTCACATTCTCTTTTTCAGCTTCGGTATCTCCTTCTTCTGCATTCTCATTTGTTGCGGAGGCTCCGTCCGTTTTCTCTGTCTTTTCTTCCGCTGTATCCTCGTCCTCCTGCTCACTGCCTGTTGTGACCAGTTCTTCCTGCTCCGTCTCTGTCGGTTCCTGACTGACAGATAACGCTTCCCCGTTATCCGTTCCGCATGCTGACAATACCACACAAAGGCAAAGCAAACATAAGATTCCGGTTCCGGTCTGTTTCAAATTCATTCCCTCCTTTGTGACTGTCCGGTATAACCAAACCATCCGGCTTTCTCCGGACTTTAGACTATGATATATTTCATCTATTAAGATTATAGCACTCCCATGATATAAAGTCTATTGCCTTCCTTTTCCAAAAAGATAGGGAACATCTTACTGCTTCGTCCATCGCTTTTCCGACAGCTTACCAAAAAAGAAAGCCGAAGCTTTCTTTTTGGTTCCTTTTATGATATTCCTAAATGTCCTTTCAGTTCCATTGCCGTCTTTTCCAGCAGCTCCTGGGATGGTTTCTTGTCCTGATCCAATGCCTTGGCAAAAACTCCCAGCTTGCTTCCAATCATGGCATTGGCTACATAAGTACCGGTCTGTCCCATATCTTCAAAAATCATAAGGGAAATCTTAGCTCCGGCACTCATAATCTTAATGCAATACCGTCCCACTGCCGGAAGCTTAATCTGCTTCATGATTCCCACCTCTTTGTATTCCGGTGTCCCGGCTGTAAAGGAACAATCCTTAATCTTTTCAAATAATTCCTCCGTTGTATACTTTTGGTTTGCTTTAATTGTGATACTATCCTTCACGATTCCTTCCTCCTCATTTTGTGATATCCTAATTGTAACATATGACGAATCCGCACTCACTATTTTACGATAAACGGTACTCATTTTGCGACAAACGGTCATGCTGGCTCTATGGAAAACAGGATTTTAATGAAAAAAAGATGCTCTTCTGTTGTCACAGAACATTCCCCTGCATATTTATGAATGATTTCCAATACATTCTGACTTCCGATTCCATGTGCCTCACCCGCTTCCTTGGTGGATATCAGTTGCTCACCCTCCCATCGTACCTCACGTCCTGTAGGGTTTTCCACAACCAGCAGCAGAGTACCGGGATGCTGGACGCCATGAATGGAGATATAGCGGGTTCCCGTATAGGACTCGTTTGCCTCTATGGCATTGTCAATCAGATTGGAAAACAGGATACAACAATCCATAGGCTCCATAAATCCCAGGGATGCTAAACTGCCATCACAGGAAACAGAAATGCCTGACTGCTCCATCCGCTCCATTTTTATTCCCAAAATCATGTCAACAATCTCATTCCCGGACAAAGCCTGATAGGAACCCTTCCCACTCTTTTCCGATAAAGAAGCAAAGTATTGCTGTGCCTTTTCATATTCCTTTTCCTCCAGCATAGATTGCAATAACAGCATATGATTCTTCCAGTCATGCCGGAATCGTATCACCTCCTGCTGCTCCTCCTTATAGCCTTTGAAAAATTCATATTCCGAATCAAACTGCTGCTTATAGTTTTTCGATAATTTTTTATAGAACCCGGAAGCATTATGATATACAATCCCATATAATACGGCGGCATTCAATACAAGCATAAAGCAAATGCATACCAAAGTAAATTCGTTATTCTGCAGATTCTCTTCGACTGCACTCAATATGCTCAGGAACGCCGGGGAAAGGACGGAAAAGACAAAAAGCAGAAGCATGCCCCCTGTACTCACCGGAACCAGTGGATGCTTACGCTCCAGAATAGAAACAAGGACAGCCAGAATCACAAATATAACTATGGTTTCCAGCATGGAAAAAAGGGGAAATTCTCCAAAGGAAACATCATATTGCAGAATTCCCGTATATTCCAGTATCGCGGATACCAGCATTTCATACTGGGAATAGGTACAAAGAGCCGCAATGGTAAACAGTAAAATCCGCCATCGTCGTTCCTTTATAAAATAAAATTCCACCAGAACAATATAAATCAAAACCAGTCCAAACATTACCCATTGGAACTTATGGAACAGAAGCAGCATAAGCAGATGAAATCCACCAAAGACCACTCCGATTCTCCAATAATACCGCTGAGGAATATCCACACCAAAGAACAGCTTTATAATCAGCAGGATATCCAAAACACTAAAGCTGTTCATTATAATACTGAACGGCACCGATATCCATTCGCTCATTTCAAAAGCTCCTTTTCCAGATTTTGCAGGATTGCCCGATGATAATTCCCTGCCCTTCTGCGGCTGATTGGCAGCTCCGTACCGGTGCTTAATGCCACTCTGCCCTTCTGTATCGCTTTATGATAATAAGCGTTTACAATATATTTTCTATGAATCCGGTAAAAACCATACATTTGCAGCTGTTCCTCGTATTCACTTAAGGCTCTGCGGTCAATAAAATGTCCCTCTTTTGTATAGAGTATCGTGTATTTATCCTCTGCACTCAGATAAATCACATCCTGGAGGGATAGAATCTGCTCCCGGTCAGAGGATTTAATCAACAGCTTCTTTTTTTGTCGTAAGTGCTCCTGAATATGTCTCATAACCTGTCGAATCATTTCTTCCGACATTGGCTTTAACAGGTACCGGAATGCCTGTGCTTCATATCCCTTTATCGCATATTCCGCATAAGCCGTGGTAAAAATCAAAAAGCATTCCGGAACCAGCTCCCGTACCTTTTTCCCAAGGGTGATACCATCCATATCCGGCATTTCAACATCTAAAAAAACCACATCCGGAAGGGATGCCGTTCCTTGTTCCGGATTCATCATTTCCAGCAGCAGATTTCTGGCGGAAGTATAAATCGTAACGGTCAGTCTGATTTCACCTTGCAGCTTCTTCAGAATCTCCTCTAACTGCTCTGCATGTTCCAGTTCATCCTCGCAAATAAAAACCCGGATTCCATTCTCATTTGCATTCGTGAGCTGAATCACATCTGTATGAAACTGTTTTATTATAATTTCCGGTTCCTGCTTCATTCCTGTTTCTCTCATCCTGCTTTCCCATGCTATTTTGCATAATCACTCATTATAAATAGAATTTTATCATAATCAAATCCCGCATTCAATCATTACTTTCTACGGAGATAGCGTAAATTTACTGTAGGAATTAAATAGA